>CAVJZG010000003.1:0-129495 GCA_963654285.1 bacterium | reverse complement strand
CTGCGTTGCCTGAACAGGCGTGATGGTGATTTCTGCCATCTCAAAATTATGCCAACGGCAAATTTTGAGGACTATATAATTATGATTAGTGTGATTTTCACACTATAATCTCCTGTTATGACTTTCAGCAAACAAATTCATTAACACATCTGCGGTAAGCAGCAACCGGATCCGCTGCCTGAGTTATCGGTCTGCCTACAACGATATAATCCGAACCGATTTCCTTTGCCTTTGCCGGAGTGGTTACACGAACCTGATCGCCGACTTCGCCGTCTGCAAATCTGACGCCTGGAGTAACCGTCATAAAAGCACTGCCGCAGGCGTCTTTCACCATACCTGCCTCAAGCGGAGAGCAAACAACGCCGTCAAGCCCGGCAAGCTTTGCATTTTCGGCATATTTAACGATAGTGTCGTTTATCGAAGCGTTAATAAGCAGTTCGTTTTGCATTCTTTCCTCGCTGGTGGAAGTGAGCTGCGTTACGGCGATAAGAAGCGGTCTTGTGCCGTCCGGCTTAGTGAGACCTTCAACGGCGGCTTTCATCATTTCTACCGTGCCGGCAGCGTGCAAATTAGTCATGTCCACATCAAGATTTGAAAGCACGCTCATTGCCTTTTTAACCGTGTTCGGAATATCGTGAAGTTTTAAATCAAGAAAAATTTTATGCCCTCTTTTTTTGATTTCGCGCACAATTGAAGGACCTTCGGCATAAAAAAGCTCCATACCGATTTTTACAAAAGGCTTTTCATCGGTGAATTTATCAAGAAAATCAAAAGTATCTTTTGCGCTGCTGAAATCGCAGGCGATTATAACATCCTTACCCATTATTCAACTACTCCTATAATATCGCTTAATTTTGTTATTCCGAGCTTTTCACATTCAATCGGAAGCTGCTCTATGATTTTTTTGCACGCATACGGGTCAACAAGATTTGCCGCGCCAACCTGCACCGCCGTTGCGCCTGCCATCATCATTTCGATAACATCCGCCGCGCTTGAAACGCCGCCGCAGCCCATAACAGGAATATTGCAGGCTTTTGAAACCTGATAAACCATTCGCACGGCAACGGGAAACACAGCGTCGCCCGAAAAGCCGCCCATTTTATTTGCTATAACAGCGGCTCTTTTTTTGATATCTATGCGCATGCCGAGCAAGGTGTTTATAAGGCAAATACCGTCTGCCCCCGCCTCCTCGCAAGCCTTTGCGACGGAAACGATATCTGTAACATTCGGCGAAAGCTTAATAAACACAGGCTTTGAGGTGACCGATTTAACGGCTCTTGTAACCTCTGCTGCACATTCCGGATCTGTGCCGAAACTCATGCCGCCGCCGTGAACGTTGGGGCAACTTACATTTACTTCAAGAATACCGACCTGATCTTCTTTATCAAGAACCGAACAGGTGTAAGCATAATCATCAACGGAAAAGCCGCTTACGTTTGCAATAACCTTTTTATGAAAATATTCTTTTATTTGCGGCAATTCAAATTTAACAACATGCGCAACGCCCGGATTTTGAAGCCCCACGGCATTTATCATACCGTTTTTGCATTCCGCTATTCGCGGTGTGGGATTGCCGAAGCGTGCATCCTTTGTGGTGCCCTTAAACGAAAACGAGCCGAGTATGTTGATATCGTAAAAATCCTTAAACTCGTTGCCGAAGCCGAAGGTACCGCTTGCCGGAACAACAGGATTATCCATATGCATTCCGCAAAGATCAACGGAAAGATCTACCATATAATCTCCTCCCTTTCCAGCACGGGACCGTCCTTACAAATTCGCTTATTGCCGTATTTTGTTTGGCACGAGCAGCCCATACAGGCTCCGAAGCCGCAGCCCATACGCTCCTCAAAGCTGTATTGACCGGATGTTTTTATTTTAGCCTCTATCGCCTTGAACATCGGCATCGGTCCGCAGGTGTAAAAATAATCGTAATCGCCGGGAAGCGCATCCGTAACAAAGCCGTGCACACCATAACTGCCATCTGCAGTGGCAACAGTTACGGGCACGCCGAGTGCCTTAAATTCCTCTTCGTAAAAAATTTCGTCCTTAGTGTTAAACCCGAGTATAACAGAGGGCATTTGCCCTGCCGCCACAAGGCTTTTTGTGAGATTGTAAAGCGGAGGAATTCCGACTCCGCCGCCGATAACAAGCGGCTCTTTTGATTTTGAAATATCATAGCCGTTTCCGAGCCCGGTAAGGCAATCAAGCGTTTCACCCGTCTTCATTTCGGAAAGTTGTAATGTGCCCTCACCCACCGTTTTGTAAATAATTGTGATTGAATCGCAATCATAGTCGCAAACGGAAATCGGGCGGCGCAAAAATTTACCCTCAAGCGCGATATTTATAAACTGACCCGGCTTGGTGATATATTGCGTGTCGCCTGCAAGGCGCATTTTAAACACGCCCGGCACAAGCTTTTCATTTGATAAAATTTTATATATATTTTGCTTAAACATATTTAAACTCCGTGGCTCGGCTGGTTATTCCGCATCTATCGTTGAAACGCCGAGGGTGATTTCCTCCAGCACATCAAGAAGCACCTTAACGGTATCGAGCGAGGTGAACATGGTTACATTGTTTTCAACTGCGGCACGGCGGATTTCGGAGCCGTCCGAATGGCTGTCGCCGTGGCTGATATCGATTGTGTTTATAACATACGAAATGTGACCCTGCCTGAGTGCTTTAAGGATTTCATCACTGTCGTCCAAAGTGAGTTTGGCACGAACGCGGGTGCGGATTCCGTGCTTTTTAAGGAATTTTGCCGTGCCCTCAGTTGCTTCGATATTGAAACCGAGGTCATAAAAGCGCTTGATAAGCGGCAACGCCGCCTGCTTATCGTTATCAGCGATGGTAACAAGCACCGTGCCGTAGTTTGCAACATTCATTCCGCTTGCCTGAATGGCTTTGTAAAGCGCGCGTGTGAGCGATTTATCATAGCCGATAGCCTCGCCCGTGGATTTCATTTCCGGTGAAAGGTAGGTGTCCATACCCTTGAGTTTGGAGAACGAGAACGCAGGTGCTTTAACATACCAACGCTTTTTCTCTGCAGGATACACTTCGGTTATACCCTGGTCTTTAAGACTGTGACCGAGAATAACTCTTGTGGCTATATCAGCCATGGGGATTGTGGTTGCCTTTGAAAGGAAAGGCACCGTTCTTGAAGACCTGGGATTAACCTCGATAACAAAAACATCGTCGTTTTCATCAGCAATAAACTGAATGTTGAAAAGACCGATGATGTTGATTGCCTTGCCGAGCTTAACCGTGTAATCGATAATTTTATCCTTAACCGTCCGAGAAACAGAGAATGTGGGATAAATTGAAATGGAATCGCCGCTGTGAACGCCGGTTCTTTCAACATGCTCCATAATGCCGGGCACAAAAACATCTTCGCCGTCACAAATAGCGTCAACCTCCAGCTCGCGACCCATAATATATTTATCAACAAGCACGGGCTGCTCGGTGTTTATTTCAACCGCCGTTTGCAGATAGTGGCGCAAGCTTTCCTCGTTTGCAACGATTTGCATGGCTCTGCCGCCGAGAACGAAGGACGGGCGCACAAGTACGGGATAGCCTATTCTTTCGGCAACCTTAACGCCCTCTTCAATATCCGTTACGGCAAGACCCTTCGGCTGAGGTATGCCGAGATCATTCATAACCTTTTCAAAGGAATCCCTGTTTTCGGCTCTGTCAATAGCCTCAACATCCGTGCCTATAATCGGCACGCCGAGCGCGTCGAGCGGAGGCGCAAGGTTAATGGCTGTTTGACCGCCGAGGGAAACGATAATTCCGAGCGGCTTTTCAAGTTCAATAACATTCATAACGTCCTCAACAGTGAGAGGTTCAAAATAGAGCTTATCGGAGGTTGTATAGTCCGTGGAAACCGTTTCGGGGTTATTGTTTATAATAATGGCTTCATAGCCGGCGTCGCGGATAGACCAAATGGCATGAACGGTGGAATAATCAAATTCAACGCCCTGACCGATTCTGATGGGACCGGAACCGAGCACGATAATTTTCTTTTTATCGGAAACGATGCTTTCGTTTTCATCCTCGTAAGATGAATAGAAATAAGGCACATAGGAATCAAATTCCGAAGCGCAGGTATCTATCATTTTATAGACGGGGAAAATGCCGTTTTCCTTGCGAAGGCGGAACACATCCTTTTCGTCCATATCCCAGCACATAGCGATATATTTATCTGAAACGCCCATTTTCTTCGCGTCTTTAAGCGTTTTGATATTCTTAACATTTGATTTAAGCGTTTCTTCAAATTCAACGATATTTTTAAATTTATCGATAAAGAGCATATCGATTTTTGTGGCGTTGTAAATCAAAATCGGATCAACCTTGAGCCTGAGAAGCTGAGCGATTGCATACAGTCTGTCATCCGTACCGATTGCGATATAATCGAGCAATTCGGCAGCGGTGTAATCGTCAAACTTCTTCATATAGAGGTGGCAAACGCCGATTTCAAGCGAGCGCACTGCCTTAAGCAAGCTTTCCTCCATCGTTCTGCCGATTGCCATTACCTCGCCCGTGGCTTTCATCTGGGTGTTGAGGCTGTTATTGGCGTCTGCAAATTTATCAAATGGGAAGCGTGCGATTTTTGTTACAACATAATCAAGCGTGGGTTCAAACGAAGCCGGTGTGTTTGCAATCGGGATTTCATCAAGGTGCATACCGACGGCGATTTTTGCCGAAACCCTTGCAATCGGATAGCCCGAAGCCTTTGAAGCAAGCGCGGACGAACGCGAAACGCGGGGGTTTACTTCAATAAGATAATATTGGAAAGAATGCGGATCAAGCGCAAACTGAACATTACAGCCGCCCTCAATTTGAAGTTCTCGAATAATGCGAAGCGCGGAATCACGCAGCATTTGATATTCCTTATTAGTGAGAGTTTGCGAGGGGCAAACAACAATTGAATCGCCGGTGTGGATGCCGACGGGGTCAATGTTTTCCATATTACAGATAGTGATGGCGGTATCGTTTGCATCGCGCATTACTTCGTATTCAATTTCCTTATAGCCCTTTATGCTTTTTTCAACAAGCACCTGGTGAACGGGTGAAAGAGCAAGCGCGTTTTTAAGCATAAGGCGGCATTCTTCTTCGTCATCGGCAAAGCCGCCGCCCGTGCCACCGAGTGTGAATGCAGGGCGAAGCACGACGGGATAGCCGATTTCGGAGGCGATTTTTAAGCCGTCCTCAAGATTATCGCAGATATCGGATGGAAGCACCGGCTCACCGAGCTTTTCGCAAAGTTCTTTAAAAAGTTCTCTGTCCTCCGCTCTTTCGATGGCTTCAAATCGCGTGCCGAGGATTTCAACGTCGCATTCCTTGAGCACGCCTTTTTTTGCAAGCTGAACGCAGAGATTGAGCCCGGTTTGACCGCCGAGTGACGGCAAAATTGCATCAGGTCTTTCGTGGCGGATTATTCTGGCAACATATTCAAGATTGAGCGGCTCCATATACACCTTATCGGCGATTTGCGTATCCGTCATAATCGTTGCGGGATTGGAGTTGATAAGCACAACATCGTAGCCCTCTTCTTTAAGCGAAAGGCACGCCTGAGTGCCCGAATAGTCAAATTCTGCGGCTTGACCGATAACAATGGGACCGGAACCGATAACGAGAACCTTATGTATGTCTGTTCGTTTAGGCATATTACTCAGCCTCCTTTGCCATCAATGAAATGAATTTATCAAAAAGATATTCGCTGTCCTGCGGACCGGGTGCGCTTTCGGGATGGTATTGCACCGAAAAGATTTTGTTTTCAATGCTTTCAACACCCTCTGCCGTGTTATCAAGCAGGTTTTTATGAGTCATTTTAAGCTCCGTGCCACCGAGCGAATCGCAGTCAACGGCATAGGAGTGGTTTTGCGAAGTGATTTCGATTTTGCCTGTTTCAAGGTTCATAACGGGGTGGTTGCCGCCCCTGTGACCGAATTTCATTTTAAAGGTTTTTGCGCCGAGCGCAAGCGAAATCATTTGGTGCCCGAGGCAAATGCCGAAAATCGGAAGTTTACCTTTAAGTTCTTTAACAACATTGATAACGGGGATAACATCCTCCGGATTTCCGGGGCCGTTTGAAAGGAAAAGCCCGTCCGGGTGGATTTTCATAATTTCCTCTGCCGTGGTATCATAAGGAACAACCGTTACATTGCAACCCTTTTCGTTGAGCTTGCGAACAATATTAAGCTTAATTCCGCAATCAATTGCCACAACATCGTATTTATGATTGGGTGTGCGTGAATACCAACGCTTTTTGCACGAAACACGCGAAACCATATCCGTGGGGATACCGTACGCCTTGATTTTTTCGATTGCTTCTTCAAGAGGAGTTGACGCTGATGTTATCATAACCTTCTGACTGCCCTCATCGCGGATAATGCGTGTGATTTTTCTTGTGTCCACGCCGCTGATGGCAGGAATATTATATTCCTCAAGCACCTCGGAAAGCGTTTTTGTGTATCTGAAATTAGAGGGCAAATCGTTGTATTCCCTTACGATGAGACCGCCCATTGTTAAAACCTTTGTTTCGTAGTCCTCATCCGTCATACCGTAGTTGCCGATAAGCGGATAAGTCATGCACACCATTTGATCCGTGTAGGACGGATCTGAAACAATTTCCTGATAACCAACCATTGAGGTGTTGAAAACTATTTCGTTTATGGCTTCTTTATCGCAGCCGAAACCGTAGCCGTAAAACTCACGACCGTCCTCCAGCACGATTTTTTTATCATAAGGCTTCATAAACAATCTCTCCTCTCAAAACAGTTAAAACATTTTCTCCGCAAAGCCTGTCCCCTTCAAAGGGAGTGGCTCTGCCCATTGTTACGAATTTATCCGGATCTACAATCCATTCTTTTTCAAGATCGATTGCGCAAAGGTTTGCCGGCATACCCGGTGCGATTTCGCCGCCCTCGATATTAAAAATTTTTCTCGGCTTAACGGACATCATCTCAATCAGCTTTTCAAGAGGGATAATACCCGGCTTAACCAGCCTTGTGTAAAGCACCGGAAAAGCGGTTTCAAGCCCCACAACGCCCATTGCGCTGTCTGCAAGACCCTTTGATTTTTCCTCTGCGCTGTGCGGTGCGTGGTCGGTTGCAATCACATCAACGGTGCCGTCCTTAACACCCTCTATAAGCGCCTGCATATCCTCGTGTGATCTGAGAGGCGGATTCATTTTAAATCTGCCGTTTTCCTGCAAATCCTTATCGCACAGTGTTAAATAATGAGGCGCGGTTTCGCAGGTTACATTTACGCCGCGCGCCTTTGCCCTGCGAATGATTTCTACGCTTTCCTTTGTGGAAATGTGGCACACATGATAGCGGCAGCCGGTTTCCTCGGCAAGCTTGCAATCGCGCTCAATCTGCGCCCACTCGCTTTCGCTGCAAATGCCCTTATGACCGTGGGTGTGGCAATAAACTCCGTCGTGAATATAGCCGCCGTGAAGCAATTCGTTTACCTCGCAGTGTGCGGATACAACGGCGTCGATTTCGGCGCATTTTTGCATTGCCTGCCGCATCACATCGGCATCCTGAACTCCGCAACCGTCGTCAGAAAAGCCGGCAACATAATCCTTGAGCGCCGCAAAATCAACACATTCTCCGCCGCCCTTTCTGCCCTTAGTTATTGATGCAAACGGCAGCACATCTATAACCGCGTCTTTTTTAATAATATCAAGCTCGGCTTTTAAATTTTCAATGCTGTCGGGCACCGGATTCAAATTCGGCATTGGGCACACGGCGTTGTAACCCGCCCTTGCGGCGGCGGCGGTGCCCGATTTAATCGTTTCCTTATAAGAAAAACCGGGCTCTCGAAGATGAACATGAACATCAACAAAACCCGGAGTCAATAAACACTTATTCTTAAAATCAAAAACACGATCTGCCCCATTTGATAAAATGGAGTTACCGAGGCTATGAATTCTTGAATTTTCAATAAAAACATCTGATTTATGTATTTTTCCGCCCGAATAAACGAGGGCATTTTTAACCAGTAATTTCATAAAATCCATACCTTTCATTTTAAACATTATATATTACGGCACGGCATAAGTCAATTACAATTTTATTACAAACGCAAGATTTTTATTGAATGATATTAAGCTTTTTATTAAACTGATAAATATGCTGTGAAAAAGCAGCCGACTTGCCCGGCAAGCCAAAGCAAATATCTAAGAAAAACGGAAAGGCCGTGAAACAATGGCATTTATAGCAGGCGCAGGAGCCGCAAATGTGGACTTACTTTATGAAAATATGCCCAAAATTCCCGACATCGGCGAGGAAGTTTACACCGATAAATTCTCGCTTCAGCTGGGCGGCGGATTGCCGGCAACGCTTATAAATCTGGGCAGGCTTGGAATAGAAACAAAAATCGCAACCGAACTGGGCGACGATATGTTTTCCGCCTTTGCAAGGGAGAAATTCTGCGAAAACGGAGTTACGCCCGTAAATATATACAAGGGAAGCGGTATTCCGCTCAACATAACCTCTGCCATAATTCTTGAAAACGACAGAAGCTTTATCACCTACGGCAAAGGCAGCATTGAACCAAGCGACGAGGCAAAGCAAACATTTTATTCGATTGCAAAGGGCGCGAAAATCTGCCTTATGCAGCCCGGCGGCTTTTTAGAGGTTTACAAACGCCTTAAATCAGATGGCACAATGATGGTGCTTGATATGAGTTGGGACGAGAATATGAGCCTTGAAAAATACGGTGATTTGCTTGAGGTTGCGGATATTTACACACCAAATCAAAAAGAAGCAATGCGCATTACCGGCACAAGCGACCCGCGCGACGCGGCAAGAGCACTAAAAAAATATTTTGACAGGGTTGTTGTTAAGGTTGACAAAGACGGCTGCATTGGCATAGACGGTGATGAAGAATTCTTTGTTAAAAGCGTTGACGAATTTAAGAATAAAGACAGTACCGGCGCGGGCGACGCATTTCTTGCAGGGCTTTGCTATGGCCTGTTTTACAATTTTCCGTTTAAGGATTGCATAAAATTCGGCAACATTACGGGCGGCAAAGCCGTAACGGAGGTTGGCGCACTTTCCGCCTATGTTAACGAAGAAGAACTTTTGAGATACAAAAAGGAAAAATTTTAATGGCAAGAGAACTCAGCGAATACCAGCTTATCGAACGCAGCATAATAAAAAGATTTCGCAAAGAAATTTGGAATCCTTTTATTCTTGCCGTTAAAAAATACGAGCTTATCAAGGAAAACGACAAAATCGCCATTTGCATTTCGGGCGGAAAAGATTCAATGCTTTGCGCAAAGCTTATGCAGCAGCTTCAAAAGCACAGCGATGTGCCGTTTGAGCTTGTTTTTCTTGTTATGGACCCGGGCTACAACAAAGAAAACCGCCAAAAAATTGAGGACAATGCAAAACTGCTTCACATTCCGATAACAGTGTTTGAAAGCAACATATTCGATGTGGCAAACAGCGTTGGTGATTCGCCTTGCTACCTTTGCGCCAGAATGCGGCGCGGATTTCTTTATTCAAAGGCAAAGGAACTGGGCTGCAACAAAATTGCGCTCGGTCATCATTTCAGCGATGTGGTGGAAACAACGCTTATAGGCATGTTTTACGGCGCACAAATTCAAGCTATGCTGCCGAAGCTGCACAGCACAAATTTTGAGGGCATGCAACTTATTCGCCCCATGTATTGCATTCACGAGGAAGCGGTTTTGGCGTGGTGCAGATACAACAAGCTTGAATTTATACGCTGCGCCTGCCGCTTCACCGAGGCATACACAGAAAACGGCAACGAAAACGGAATGAGCAAGCGGCAGGAAATTAAAGAACTGCTTGCAGAGCTTCGCAAAACAAATCCGAATATTGAAAAAAGTATCTTCAAAAGTATTCATTCCGTGTGCCTGGACACCATGCCCGGTTATAAAACTCACGGTGAGGAACATTCGTTTCTTGACACTTATGATGATTAAGCATAATTGCATATATACAAAAGAGGTTTGCGAAATAAACTGCCCCAGATTGTGCAGACAGTACAAAAAAGACTGCCTAAAGCAGAAATTTAAATTTTAAGCAACAAAACTGACTTCGTTTTTTAAGCGGAGTCAGTTTTGTTTTAGTTTAAATGTGTTAATTGTTGTAGAAGTTGAAGTATTCGTATATGATGAGGCGAGCCTCGTCATATACGATTTTTAAATATAAAATCAAACCTTGTATTTTTTATCAAATGCTCTAACGCTTTCGTGCCAATAAGCAAAATCGGAATCGTTTCTTTTATCGCTTATTTCGGACGAATAATCGTTTTTAATAACGCCGCCCAAATAATTCGTAACCTTTTCGGCGCCGAAATAATTGCAATGCGAACCTCCGTCGCGATAATCGGTTTTTATATCAAAATTGATTTGCTTTAAAAGCAAATTGAGATCGATAAATTCAACGGAATTCTCCTCTGCAAAGCGAGCAACTGCATTATGCCTGTAATAATTCCATGAGTCATTGCTTGGCACTTCGATAAGAAGCGGCGTAATGTCGTTTTCATTGCAAAGCTGAAGCATTTTATTTAAGTAAAGCTGATTTTCGTTGCTTATAGATTCAATTATATCGCTTTTTTTCATATTTCCGTTTGTCTTTGCGGCTTTAACGCTGTTGTTGAAATTATAGCCGTGATCAATCGCCCGATAGTCGCTTTTGCTTTTGGTGTTTTTTAAATCCTTTGCTTTAAGGGTTTTCCACCTGTTATGGAATTTAAAGATGGAAAACTTGCTCATAACGCCGTCCTGAAATTCATCGGCATTAAGATTATTATAAAAATCATCAAGCTTTTTACGCGCCTTAACGGCATTTTGATAAATTTTACCGTGTTGTTTGCCGTTTGGGTCAAATTTATCGGCATTTTCATAAAGCATATCGGTTTCAATAATCAAAAACTTCGGTTTCTGTGTTTTGAGCACCTCTTTTAAAAAGCCGTAGGACTCAATCGTTGTTTGATGCGGCTTTGAGATAACGCAAGAGGTGTAGCCGTAATTTTCCCATAAAGTGGTGGGTACGAACGCCGAATACAAATTACTGCTGCCGATGCCGACTATATCAAGCGAATTATCCGGCTCAAGCAAATAACTGTAAGCCTTATTGAATTTATTTTTATATGTTGTGGCTTTTGATTTTGAAAAAACGCCGACGGAAAGCGATTGAAGCACAATTATAAACACAAGCACGAAAGATACGGTTTTAACAAAACTGATAATATTCGGCTTTGTTAATATCTTTTTTTCTGATTTTTCCATAGAAACACTTTATCCTTTCATTTTAAATCAGAAGTTTGCGTAAATAAGATCCTGAACGCCGTATTCCTGACCGTATGCACCGAAGATGATAACAACAAATATTGCCGCCATATAGAGCACAAATTTAACCGTGAAAGGAAGTTTGGCAACCTTTTCGCGAACGGAAATTCCCTTTTCATTTAAAACGCCCACTATAAATATAACAACAACGCCGATGACGATGATTGCATAATCCTTCAAATCAAGACCGAGACCGTTTTTGTTGCCGGGAGTAATTGCGTTTAAATCAAACTTCGTGAACACGGAAGCAAACATTGTTATTGCTCTTTTAAGCCCGCGTGCGCGGAAAATCAGCATACCGCCGTTTACGATAACAAAGGTGCGAAACATTTGGAAAATGCCGAAGGGCTTTGATTTTCTGTTTATTTTGCAAACCTTGCAGAATTTTGCCGAAAGCGGTTCAAAGAAAAGTCCAAGCATCATAAGTGCGTAATAATAAAGCCCGTAGGCGATATATTTCCAACCGGAGCCGTGCCAAAAGCCGTTTGCAAACCAAACGAAAAACAGCGCGATTGCGGTGGGAATAAGATTTGCATAATAAGGGCTGAATTTGCTTCTTGCTGATTTTGCAAGCTTCATAAACGGCTTTGAAAGCGAAATCGGGTAAAAGATATAATCGCGCAACCAAGCACCGAGCGTGATATGCCACCTTTGCCAAAATTCGTTTATTGATTTTGCAAAGAATGGGCGGTTAAAGTTTGCCGGCATATCAATGCCCATCATTTGCCCCATACCGTTTACAACATCCATAACACCGGAAAACTCGCAATAAAGCTGCAATGTGTAAAAAAGCACGGCGCCTACAACAATCAAGCCGCCGTATTTTTCGTTGTGATTAAAAACATTATTTACAAGAATTGCGGCTCTGTCTGCAACAACAACTTTTTTGAAAAGTCCCCAAATAACAAGCTGCACGCCGAAATAAAGATTTTTAAAGCTGAAATCGCCGCCTTTGTTAAGCTGAGTGCCGAGTTGATCCCATCTTGCAACGGGTCCTTCAACAACAGTGAGCATAAACGAAAGATAAAGCGAAATGCGAAGCGGATTTTTTTCTGCTTTAAATCTGCCGCGGTAAACATCGGTTAGATAGCTAACCGCCTGGAGGGTATAAAACGAAATTCCCATCGGGTGCACCAAATTAAGCGTGGGAATATTCGCGCCCAAAAAACGATTTGCCGCGCCGCCGAAGAAATTGAAATATTTAAGGAAAATCAAAAGCCCCATTGAAACGGCAACGCCGCCGGCGAGAGCAAGCCCTTTAAGGCGCTTATAATGCTCCTTAAGCTTTTTACGCTCTGATTTTTCAAGACCTTTTTTCTTTTCTTTGAATTTATCGTTCAGTTTTTGAATAATAAGCCCCATTCCCCACACCGTAAGCGTGGTGGCAACTATATATTCAAATCGCCCCTTTGTGGCAACAAGATAAAACGCCCAGGAGCCGACGAGCAGCACACACCATTTTGCTTTTTTGGGCACAACGGTGTAGAGCAAATATGTTATGCCGAAATAGGCAATAAAAAACACAAATGAGGTATAGCTCATTTAATCAATCCTCGTCTTCAAGCCTTTTTATCATACTGTAAATGGATTTAACGGATTCAAAATTTTCCGGCACAATATCCTCTGCCGTAATTTCAACATCAAATTCATCGGAAAGTTCCGACACAAGCTGAATCATTGCAAGCGAATCAAAAACCTTGTTTTTAATAAGCTCTGTATCCTCATTAAAATCATAGCCGGGTTTAACCGATTTAAGCACTTCAATAAGTTCTTCCATTTTTATTACTCCTTTTTCATTTAAAATATTTTTATTTATTTTGAGCTGCCTCCGCAGCAAGGGATTTAAGATGAACGCGGTCTATTTTGCCGTTTTGATTATGCGGCATTTGCTTTAATTTAACGCAAAGATTGGGAATAAGATAAGGCGGCAGCTTTGTGCCGAGATATGCAAGCACTGCAGAGTCATCTGTTTTCTTTGCACAGTAATAAAGAATAATTCTGTCTGTTTTATCACAATAAACACAGGCACATTCCTGCATTTTTTCCATTGAAGCGGCGGCGGTTTCAATTTCGCCGAGTTCAATGCGATATCCCATATGCTTGATTTGAAAATCTTTTCGCGTGATATACATAATTTCGCCGAACTCGTTAACGCGCACAAGATCGCCGGTTTTATAAACAATTTCGGGATAAGCGGCATTAAGCGGATTTTGCACAAACGCCGCCTTTGTTTTTTCGGGATTGTTATAATAACCGCTTGCAAGGAAAGAACCGCGCGCATAAAGCTCGCCCTCTTCGCCTGACTTTGCCTCCTCGCCCTTATCGTTGACAATAATAACATCGCAGTTATCGCAATGCCTGCCGATGGGAAGCGGTTCGTCATCACGGAATTTGCGGTTCACAACATAGTATGTGCAAATATCCGTTGTTTCGGTGGGACCGTAAAGATTTGCAAAAAGCGTGCTCTCCGGCAGATTTTTTATCCAATAATTGAGCTGCTTTGTGGGCATAACCTCGCCTGCAAAAAGCACCTTTTCAAGATACTTGGGCTTTTGAAAATCAAAAACCTTAAAATTTGAAACCATGGATATTGCAGAGGGCACCCAATAAATTGTGTTTGCCTTATAATTATCAAGAAATTCAACAAGCTTAATCGGAAACGAAAAATACATTTTGGGCACAATTGCAAGCGTTGCGCCGTTTCTGAGTGTTGAATACACATCCGTAACAGACATTGAAAAATAAAACGGAGTTTGATTTGCAAACACTGTTTCGGATGTGATATCAAAGGTGTTTGTAACCCATTCCGAATAGGCGATAACGCTTTTATGGCTCACCACCGCACCCTTAGGCACACCGGTGGAACCCGAGGTGAACAGCGCATAAAGCGGATCGGTGTCTATTTGCCTGCTGCGAATTTCGGCAAGCTTTTCGGAATCTATTTCCTGCGCAAGCGATTTATCAAGGTTGTAAATATCGCCTGAAAATTCAAGCTGCTTTGCATTTTCAAGGTGAGCATCATCCGTTATAACAGCAACGGGAGAAAGCGCACCGAATATTTTGTTTATTCTTGCCGGCGGCATTTCACTGTCTACCACAACATAAAAATTGCCGCTGTAAGCAACGCCGAGCATTGCCGAAACCGTATTTACACATTTATCAAAATAAACGGCAATCGGCTTATTTTTTGTGCCTTTTTTTGCAAGCGAGGTGCCGATGCTTTGAGCCCTTTTAAGAAGCTCGCCGTATGTAACGGAATCGTTTAAATCCGCAAAAGCGATTTTATCTTTAAATTTAACCGCATTTTTTTCAAGAAAAGTAAGAACATTTTTCATATAGTCCCCCATACCTTTCAGGCAGTATAACAACTAAAATTTGCCGCACGCCGACCGCATGTGCGGCAGACTGAGCATTATTAAAACAGTGCCCAACGCACTAAAACACATCTGTACTGCAACATATAATACAGTTTTCACATAGGACTATAACACAACAGCGATACAAAGTCAACCCAAAGAAAATAAAATGTGTAAAGAAAATATAATTTAATTTTCTGTTGTTATATGGGACATATTCAACACATAAAAAGTAAGAACAAGGCAATGCTAAACATGTGTAATATCAATTTTAACAACGGCTTATTTAACACAGCTGCACAAAAGTTGACTGTTTTAAAAAAAATAATAATATGAATAAAAAGGCATATATATTTTGACGAGGAACGGCATGATGGCAACAGTTTTTGTTAAGTACAAAACCGAAAGCGGCGGCGGACAAACACGCCTCAAAGACAGTATCACCCTGCGAAAAAGAGGCGGTGCGTATTATTGCGCGCTCAAGAATTCACTGAAAAACTTTGCCAAATCAAAAAGCAGTAATGATTTTGAAATTTTAACCGAATGCATTGCAAGATATTTTTTCGGGCAGGGTAAATTCGAGCACCGCTTTTCGAAAAATCTTGACAGAAAGCTGAAAAAGATAAATCCTCCAGATACGCTTTATCATTTTTTGCCTGTTGAAGATTTGGATTCTGTAATGACGCACGGTCTGAAATCGCAGAGCGGACTAATATATTTGACCGACAGTGTGCAGTATATAATCGACGAAGGATATTTGCAATACAAAGCCAACATTCGCAGCAAGAACACCGAATTTTACATACTTGAAATAAATGCCGCGCATATGAAAAATGCGGTGCCGATTTATTCCTCGCACACAGAACATGAATACATAGTGAAATCGGTTGACAAAAAATTCATAAAATAAACAAAACACAACCTGTGTTTTGTTGAAAAAAGGTTTAACCGTCCCGCTCATCAGAGTGTGCTTCGCACCCACGGATCGCTTCTTGCAAACACGGTGCTAAATTCGACAACAGTATTTCAATTAAAAACATGGCAACAACAGCAAAAGCGCAGAGCAAATTTGCCCTGCGCTTTCGCTATATATAAAAGTTTGTTAAAGCAGTTCCGATTAACCGCAATTCGGCTTTATGCCGATTCGGAAGCTGCCGACTGAGATGATGAATTGCTTTGAGGACCGCGGGAATCGGAACCGCTCGGCTTTTCCGGAGGCTGACCGCCGGAAGAATCACCGCCGGGTGCGCCATCGGGAGGATTGCCCTGAGCGTTGCCGCTCTGTGAACTATCGCCCTGCTGCATATCCGGAGGGTTTTGCCCCATACCGTTGCCGCCTTGCTGTGCTGAGGTGCCGTAAACCGTGTCCGTCATTTCAACGGTTTGGCTTTCGCCGCCTGCGGTTACAGTGTAGGTTTCACCCTTAACAACATCGGGTGTGCTGATAACTGCGCTTGCATATTTTTTACTGCTTGAAAACGAAACAAGCACCGTGCCGTCACTGTTTGCAAGCGATGTTTCGCCCGTGGTTTCATTAAAGGTTACAAGCATTACGCCCTGCGTGGAATCCGAACCGAAATTCTGAGCCATTTGGCTTGAGCCAAGCATAATCACTGTGCCGCCGGTTATTGTGCCCGTGCCGTTATAATCGAGTGCGCCGTCTCCCCCACTTTCGGGACCTGCTATATAAACCTCGCCGCCGCTTATTGTAATGTTTCCGTTTGAATCAATACCGTCGCCGTCTGCGTCAATCGTTATCTTTCCACCGGAAATATTTATATTGCAGTTGCTGTCCGAAGCCATAGGATCATCTTGATTTGACGAACTTGAATTTGACGAAGCCGCGTTAAACCCGTCGTCACTTGAAACAACACTTATTGTGCCGCCCGAAATATCTATCGTTTGCCCCTCAAGACCCTCATAGCTTTCGGTAACATTGATTTCGCCGCCCTTAACTGTGAGTGAAGTGCCGGAATGAATACCGTCGTCCCCAGCCGCTATATTGAGCGTGCCGCCGATAATATAGACAAAGCCTTTTGAAGTATCGTCTTTGTTTTCACTGTGGAGACCGTCCTCTGTGCATTTTATATTGAAAGTGCCGTTTGCAATGCGAATACTGTCCTTACCCTGAAGCCCGTGATCCGCGGTTGTTATATTATAAGTGCCTGCGGTGAAAACAAGGTCGTCCTTTGAAACGATACCGTGACCGTAAGCGGCATTTACGGTGAGTGTGCCGCTGCCGTTAAAACTTAAATCGCTTTTTGAAAAAATAACGGAATCGATATTATTATCATCTATCGCCACAAAATCGGCAGAATTTGAAAGTGTATTTTCACTGTTCTGCGCCAGGGTTACAAAAACTTTATCGGCATTTTTAACATAGAGTGCGGCACTTGTTTCGCAATTGATGTTAACACCGTTTAAAACAAGCTGAATTTTTGCCGAATCATCAGCGTCCACGACGATTTTGCCGTTTGAAAGACTGCCGGATATTATATATGTGCCCTCCGCCGTTATCGTTACAGCATCGTTATCAATTGAAACATTTGACGAGGAGCAAGCGATATTTCCGTCTGCCAAAGTGATTTTAATTGCCGTTGATTCATCATATGAGGAATCGTAATCGCGGTCGGTAAACATATCGTCGTCCGACACTGCGGTTGAAGTTGAATCATTACCCGAAGAAGATGCTTTTGAACAACCGTAAAGTGCAAATGAGAGCATGCAAACAGCGAGTAAAACCGCAATTATTCTTTTAACTTTATCAAAGCGCATAATTATCCTCCTCCGCTTTGGAAATGCTGATTTCAAGATTGCCGTTTCGGCATCTTAATTCATCGGCAAATGCTTTTTCCGAATTTGCATTTTTTAATACAATATCATATTTGAGCTTATAAAGGCTGCCCATATTGGCTGTCTTAACCGCCAAAAGCTCGCTTTGAGAGGTGTATTTTGCAAGAACCTCGTCAAAAAGTCCATTATAATCAAGATTTTCGGGAACAGTTATTCTTAGAATGCGCGCCGCATTTTTCTTTGCTGAAGCCGTGCCGGCAATCGCCGTTGCCGCAAGCATAACTGCGCCGAGAATAAGTGAAAACAATACCGCATAAGCAAGATATCCCATTCCTGCCATAAGCCCTGCTCCCGTGGCGATGAATATTGCGCCGATTTCCTTTGCGCTACCCGGCGCAGACCTGAAGCGAACAAGGCTGAATGCGCCTGCCACGGCAACGCCTGCGCCCAAATTGCCGTTTACCATCATAATAATCACGCACACAACCGCCGGAATCACGGCGAGCGTGATTGTAAATGATTTTGTAAATTTGGTTTTATAGGTGTAAGCGAGCGAAAGAAGCGCGCCTATTACAAGCGAAACCGCAAGGCAAATCAAGAACTGAGAAACCGTAATATCCGATGAAGCGGTTGAGGAAAAAATTCCCGTAAATAAATTATCAAGCATAGAGCAAATCTCCTTTAATTAAATTTAAATCATTATTTGTTTTTTTATTCAAATCACTGCGCATTTGCACATATGCACAGCCGTATTTTGAAAAAGAGGTTTTGTAAATTCCGTTTCGGCTTAAAAATTCCGTAAGCCAAAGCGGCATTGCGCCGGAGGTTTTAACCTCCATAAGACTCATATTCGGGGGCAATATTTTTTTGCCGTAAATTCCGCCGCAAAGTGAAACATCGTAATCGCGCCAAAGAATATCATTGTCAAATGTGATTCTTAAATCGGATTCATCGTTTGCAAAAAACGCCTCACGATTATATGTTATCAGCACCTGAGGGGTAAGCAATTCATAACGGCGCAAAAAGAAATCGATTTCGTTTGTGATTTGATTGCGAATCGGCGGTGCGCCGCCGCCCAAATACTCATTTGCCTGCGCCAAGGGCATTTGAACGCGGCGTTTATAAACAATGCCGTCGTATTTCTTTTTAATTTCAACAAAAGCAGGCGTGCTTTGATTTGCTTTTCCGTAGGTGCGAAGCCGCAGCTTTTCTTTATACAAAGGATGCTCAAGCGAATTTACAATCAGCCTGAAATCCGGAGTATCAAAATAAATATTGCGAATTGTGCTTTTTCCAAACTCATCGGGATGCATATTTCGGAGCAGCGGCTTCATAATTGCCGTGCGCTGCAAATCCGTTATAATGAATTTAATTTCACAGCGTTTAAAAACATCTGGTGTTTTCATGTTTGCCATCTCCTTTTCTGTTCTGACTGCATCATACACGCCAAACCTTAAGCGAAGTTTAAAGAAACAAAAAAGTTTGAAAAAAGCATAAAAAAACACGGCGCAGAAAGCCAAAGCAATCTGCGCCGTGAAAAACATATATACTTATTTAATTAAAAACAATTTTTATATTCAGCGATTTTCCGTCATCGCTTTGCGCCGAAATTTTTGCGCGGTGCGAATCAGCAACCGCCTTTGCAACGGAAAGCCCAATGCCGCTGCCGCCCGTTTGCGAATTGCGTGAGGCATCCGGGCGGTAAAACCTGTCGAACAAACGCGGTAAATCATCTTTTTTTATTTCAAAATCGGTTTTATTATAAACGGAAAGCACTTTCTTTTTATCGATTTTTTTGAGTGAAATCTCAACCCGCGATTCGGGTGAAGAATACTTCATTGCATTATCGAGCAAAACGGACACAAGCGTGCACACCGCCTTTTTATCGCCCACAATATCAATACCGCCTTCAACCTTGCAATCAAGGCTTTTGCCGCTTGAAACGGCAACGGCTTCAAACGGCTGAGCAGTTTGAAGCACGGCATCGGAAAGCGAAAATTCGGTTTGGCTTTCCTTTGGCAAAGCTTCATCCATTTTGGCAAGCATAATAAGCTGCGAGGTTAAATTGCTCAGGCGCGCCACCTGATTTTTAGTGCTTTTTGTCCATTCCGATTCACCGCTTTCCATTTCGATAACCTCGGTGTTTGCCTCAATTACCGTGAGCGGGGTTTTAAGCTCGTGCCCGGCGTCCGTTATGAATCGGCGTTGCTTTTCGTAGCTTTCGACAACGGGCTTGACGGCGGCTTTTGAAAGAAGCACCACCAAAACAAACACAAGCAGCAAGCCTGCCGCACCGATTGCCGCGCCCGAAACCAAAAACGAATAAAACGAATTTAAATCCCTTGTGCAATCAAGGAAAATGCAAAGCGTGCCGGATCCGTTTTGCACAAATTTATATTTGTAATTACCGCTGAAGCCCTGTGTTTTTCCGGAGGCAAACAGCTTTTGCGCAAGTGATCTGGCTTCCGTTTCGTTAATTGCGGCAATTGAGCCGGTATCCGCAGAAACGGCGTTTCCGCTTTCATCAAGAGTAACGGTGAAATAACGCGTTTCATACGGCGTTTCCGCAGAAAAAGCACCGATTTTGTTTTTTTCCTTTTCATCCGATTCGGGAGCAGGCTTTTTATCCGTGCCGTTTTCCGCAGGCTCGGTGTGTTCCTCGTTTCCTGGTTCAAACTGCGAGGCAGGCAGATTGCCGCCGTTATCAACCAAAATTGCCATAAGTCGGTTTGCGTTATTTTGAACGGAATTATAGTTCACTATATTTATTGCGCCGATTATCACCGCAAGCACAATGGTGATGGAAAGCATTGAAACGGCAATCATCTTTTTTTGCAGCCTTTTAATCATCCGCCGGAACCTCCATAAAATAGCCTATATTGCGCGAAACCTTAATTTGCGCACTTGAGCCGATTTTGGCAAGCTTTTTGCGCAGATTTGAAATATAAACCCAAACCGTATTTTGCTCCGCATCGGAATCAAATCCCCAGATTTTTTCCAAAAATCTTTCTGCCGAGATAATTCTGCCGGGATTTTCCATAAACATTTCTGCCATTTGATATTCCTTGTTTGCAAGTTTAACGGTACCGAGCGGACCGCTAAGTTCAAATGAATTTTTATCAAGTGAAACATTGCCTGCTTTTATAAGGCTTGCCGCCGAACCCTCGCGCCTGCGAAGCATTGCCCTGATTCTTGCAAGCAGTTCCTTTGCTGCAAATGGCTTTGTTAAATAATCGTCTGCGCCGCAATCAAGACCGAGCACCTTATCATCCAGTTCGGATTTGGCGGTGAGCAAAAGCACAGGCACATTATTACCGGAGGCGCGTATTTTTTTCAGCACCGTTATGCCGTCGGCACCCGGCATCATTATATCGAGAATGACACCGTCATACTCACCGAATTCAAGGTAATCAATTGCGTCAAGCCCGTTATAAACGGTGTCAACCGAATAATTATTATGCCTCAATATTGCCGAAACGGCATTTGAAAGTTCTTTTTCATCCTCTGCAAAAAGCAGGCGCATAAAATCAGCTCCGATACAAATTTATTAAAAATAATAATAACCGCAAAACCTTAAATGAAGTTTAAAGCAATTTAAAATACAGACCGTTTGCAAGCACACGGTCTTAATCTTTAAAATAAAAAATGCCCACAATTTTCGTTGCGGGCACAGCGCACCGGGCAGGCAAAACAGCCTGCCGAAATGCGCAACATTTTTTATTTTTCGTTCACCGCGGCATATATAAGCTCGGCGCAATTATCCGTGCCGATTGAGGTGCTGTTTAAGCAAAGATCGTAATTTTGACACTTGCCCCATTGCCTGTCGGTATAATAATTGTAATTTATGCGGCGGCGTTTATCCGTTTCGCGCATAAGCTTAACGGCTTCCTTTTCCGTTTGGCTTTCGTGATATTTGATGACGCGCTGCGCTTTTGTGGCTTCATCACCGTAAATAAACACATTAAGGCAATCGGAGCGCTCCTCCAAAATATAATCGGCGCATCTGCCCACGATTACGCACGGACCTTTTTCAACAATTTCCAAAATCAGCTTGCGCTGAACGGCATAAACCTGATCCTCCATTGAAGCGCCGCCGCTGTCGCGGCTGATGAATCCGTAGGAAAATATACTTTTAAACGGCGAATATTCACCTGCCTGAGCCACAAATTCCTCGGCAAAGCCGGTTTTTTTTGCCACCTCGGAAATAAGTTCTTTATCATAATAAGCCCAGCCGAGCTTTTTTGCGAGTTCCTCGCCGATATATCTGCCGCCGCTTCCGAATTCACGGCTGATGGTTACAATATTATATTTCATAACGATTCCTCCCGAGGATTGTTTATAATAATATTTTACAATTTTGAATTTCCAAAATCAAGAGGAAAAATGCGATATCATCACATTAAATCGGCAATCATATCGGCAAATTCGGTTGGATTTTCAACCTCAAGACCGCTTACAAGGCGCGCTTCGTTATAAAGAATTTTTGTGTATTTTTCAAGTTTTACTTTATCGCTTGCAAAAAGTTCAAACAGCTTTTCGGCAACCTTGTGGTCTTTATTGATTTCAAGCACAAGCTGAGCCTTTACACCCTCGTTTCCGCCGGGCATACGGCTGAGGATTTTTGCCATATCAAGCGAAACATAACCCTCGGAAGAAAGGCAAACGGCGTGAGTGCCGAGCTGATCTGAAAACCTAACGGCGGTAACATCGTTGCCGAGCCAACCCTTCATTTCATCAAGCATTTCCTTTGCAGCTTCGTTTTTTTCGGTAAGTGCTTTCTTTTCCTCTTCGCTTGAGAGGTTTAAATCGTCCTTACAGATATTGGCAAACTGCTTGCCGTCATATTCCATAAGCATTTGAACGGCAAATTCATCCACATCATCGGTAAAGCAAAGCACATCAAAACCCTTTGCCGTAACGGCTTCCGTTTGCGGCAGCAATGCGATTTTTTCGGGTGTTTCGCCGCAGGCATAATAAATTTTTTCCTGACCCTCGGGCATATTTTCAACATATTCCTTAAGGGTTACATATTTACTGTTTTTAACGGATTTAAACAGCATTAAATCTTTAAGACCGTCTTTTTCGGCACCGTAGTTTGAATAAACGCCCCATTTGATTTGAACGCCGAAAACATCAAATAATTTTTCGTACTTTTCCCTGTCGTTCGTGAGCATTTTTTTAAGTTCGGATTTGATTTTTCTGTCTATCGCCTTGGCAATGATTCTTACCTGGTGATCCTGCTGCAAAGTTTCGCGGCTGATGTTAAGATTAAGATCGGCAGAATCAACAATGCCCTTAACAAAACTGAAATAATCCGGCACAAGGTCGCCGCATTTTTCCATAATCATAACGCCGTTTGTATAAAGCGCAAGCCCTTTTTCATATTCCTTTGAATAATAATCAAAAGGTGCGGCGGAAGGAATGTAAATTATTGAATCAAAAGTTGCCGTGCCCTCCGATTTAAAGTGGATAACATCAAGCGGATTCTGATAATCCATGAAGCGGGATTTATAAAATTCGTTATATTCGTCCTCACTGATTTCGCTTTTGTTTTTACGCCACAGCGGCACCATTGAATTAAGAGTTTCAACTGCGGTTTCTTCCTTATATTCACCCTCTTTTTCAGGATCGGGAACTGAATGGGTTGTTTCTGTTTTAATGGGATAGCGGATATAATCGCTGTATTTTTTTACAAGCTCGGTAATTGTGAACTGCTCGAGGAAGTGAGAATAATCCTCGGTTTCCGTGTCGTCCTTCATATAAAGCGTAATAACCGTGCCTGCGTTTTCTTTTTCGCATTCTTCAAGAGTGTAGCCGTCTGCGCCCTCGGATATCCACTTATGCGCAACATCCTCGCCGAACGCTTTTGAAACAACCTCAACCTTTTTGGCAACCATAAACGAAGAATAGAAGCCGACGCCGAATTGACCGATAACCTCGATATCCTTTTCCTTGGCGTCCTCATTTTCGTTTTTGAAATTGAGCGAGCCCGATTTTGCGATTGTGCCGAGATTTGATTCCAGCTCTTCCGC
This sequence comes from bacterium, assembly GCA_963654285.1. Lineage (GTDB taxonomy): Bacteria > Bacillota > Clostridia > Oscillospirales > Acutalibacteraceae > Eubacterium_R. Next base: position 105,982 of record CAVJZG010000003.1, on the reverse strand, counting down.
CGTCATTCCGATACCGTTATCGGAAATTGTGAGCGTGCGCTTATCCTTATCTGCAGAGATAAAGATTTCAAAATCATCCTTGTTCATACCGACGGAAGTGTCCGTAAGCGATTTGAAATAAAGCTTATCAATGGCGTCGGAGGCATTTGAAATAAGCTCTCTTAAAAAAATTTCCTTATTTGTGTAAATTGAATTGATCATCATATCAAGCAGCTTTTTTGATTCTGCTTTAAATTGCTTTTTTCTCATTATAATTCACCCTTTTATTTAAAATTAGCACTCTTTATCACCGAGTGCTAATTACTATTATAATACGATTTTTTCATTTGTCAACATCATAATAATTAAATCTTTTTTAACAAACGCAGCAAAGAGAGCTGCGTTTGGCATATGCCAAACATAATATAAAAACGCAGGCGCTCCGAAATCAATCGGAAAGCTCCTGCGTTTTTTTGTGCACTGCATAATCGATAAGCACGCTGCGCGAATTTTCGATTTTTTCGTTTGCGGCAAGAAGCAGCATTTCATCAAGCACATTGCCGAGTTCCTTGCCGGAATAGCCGAGTTTTTTTAAATCGACGCCGTTTATTTTTAAATCGCAAACGCGCCAAGGTGTGCCGCCGTTCATCATTTGCAATGCTTTTTCACGCACAAGCAAAAGCCTTTGCAATTCATCGGCGGTTTTTCCAAGATTATGCGCTTTTAAATCGGCAACGCGCACATCAAGCAAATCAAGAGTCAGCCTCGGACCGAGCAAAACAAACCAATCACCGATTTTAATATTGTCAACATCGGCAACGGACTGATGCCAACGCACAAGTGCGGTAACATCGTTGAATATTTTATTTGATACCTTAAGCCTTTTAAGCACCTGCGCGGCAATGATCGCACCGACGGGCGCATGAGTTTTAAAATGATCACGCCCCGAGGAATCAGTTTTTTTAACATAGGGCTTGCCGATATCGTGAAGCAGCACCGCGAGGCGCAACACAAAATCATTCGGTGCAAAATCAGCGGCACGGATTATATGCTCGTAAACATCATAGCAATGCCACGGAGTGTTTTGAGCACAGCCCACGGACGGCTTCAATTCCGGAATCACAACGGTGATAACATCGGCATAATCGCGCAGCACATTGAGCGCGTTTTTTCCGCACAAAAGCTTAAAAAGCTCGGTACAAACACGCTCGGACGAAACATTTTTTAAAAGCCCTGCGTTTTTAAGCAATGCATCACGCGTTTCTTTTTCTATTTCAAATCCGAGTACGGAGGCAAAACGCATTGCACGCATAATGCGAAGCGCATCCTCCTTAAATCTTTTATCGGGATTGCCGACAGCACGAATAATTCCGTTTTTCAAATCCTCTTTACCGCCGAATAAATCCACCGTGCCGCACCCGTCATTATAAGCCATTGCATTAACGGTAAAATCTCGGCGGCGCAAATCCTCTTCAAGGCTGCGCACAAATTCCACATTTTCAGGGTGACGGGAGTCCTTATAATCCCCATCCCTGCGAAAAGCCGTAATTTCATAATGCTTTTTATTGACGATGGCTGTGATTGTGCCGTGCTTCAAGCCGGTTTCGATATGGCGTATGCTGTTTTTTTCAAGCACAGCGATTATTTCGGAAGGCTCTGCCGATGTGGTGATATCAACATCGGCAAACGGCTTGCTGAGAATCGAATCCCGCACGCAACCGCCGACGGCGTACGCTTCATATCCGCTTTGCAAAAAGCAGTTTATAATCATTTTTGCGTCATTCGGCAACTGCACGCTCATCCCTCCTCGGAAACATTTGCATATAATATTTTAGTCATTTATATGCATAATACGGTTATGAAAAATTATTTTAATTATTATTTTTATCTGTTTTTTCTCGGCGGGCAAAGCTATTGCACTGTTGAAATGCTGTGGCGCGGACGCACGCATTACAGTATGTTTTTCGCCGGAGGAATAATTTTCATTTTTCTTGTTTATTTGCAACACGAAATGAAAAGCGCGCACATAATTGCAAAATGCCTTCTGGGCAGCGTGTTCATAACAGCAACGGAATTTATTTTCGGCTGCGTTTTCAATCTGCAATACGGCATGGCGGTGTGGGATTACAGCGACTTGCCCGGCAATGTGCTGGGTCAGATTTGCCTGCCGTATTCGGGACTGTGGTTTTTACTTTGCTTCATTCTCTTTAAATGGGTCATTAAAAACGATTTTCACGGCAGATTTATCGGAATAAGCATATAACTCATCGCGTGCCTGCCCGATTTCCTCTGCGGTGAGCGGCTCTTGTTCCTCGGGGTAATCCCATTTATCAAACGGATTTTCCTTTGTGATTTCCATTTGACCGTTTTCGTTTATAACCCATGGATAAACAAGGATTTTTCGCTTGTTTTTAACAAAAAAGAGGCTGCCCGACCTGCCGCATGAAATATTTTTCCAAAAAACGAGTTTATTTGCCTGCTTCATTATGGCAAGGATTTGCTGATCGTAAGGCAGATGGCGAAACTGCTGCCTATTAAAAAGAGGCAGCACGATAACGCCGAGCAAAACAACAACCGCGATTATAATTATTATTTGATAAGGCTTCATCAAATTTCAATTCCAATCGTTATAATTTCAAACGGCGAATACTCAATTGAATCGGCTTCGCCCTCAACATTCTCAAGCATATTAAGAAGCTTAACCTTTTTGCCGAGTTTGATAACACCGCGCGAACCGTTTTGCTCCGACAGGCGAATAACAATCATCTTGCCGTTTTCGGAGAATTTGAGTGCCTGCATATAAAGAGGCTCAAACGAAGGGAGCTTACATTCAACATCAGCTTTAACAAGCGGCACATTGTATTGAAAAGCAAGTCTGTTTATATCCGCAGAAACGGCATTTCCGGCATGCGGCACAATCATATAACAAAAATCGTGAGCACCTATATCGGATGTTATATCCGGGCGGATGGTGGAACGCAAAAGCGAAAGGCTGATAAGATTTTTATCAAAACCGACGCCGTATTTACCGTCGTTCACAACGGCAACACCGCCGTCCGTTTCCGAAAGGTCGCACCATTTATGGCAACATGTTTCAAACCTTGCCTGTTGCCATGAGGTGTTTTTATGCGTATCGCGCTCAATGAAACCCGCGGAGGTGTCGCACACGGCTTTTCTTGAAAGCACATTGCAATTAAATTCCGCCTTGGCAAGTTTGTGCTTTTCGTGCCAATCAACAATATTCTCAACTTCGATTCCGGCACTTTGCCTGAAAAATCTGATTATTCTGCGCCAGGTGGATTTTTCCGTTTTATGGGTTACGGCAAATTCCACACACTCGCCCGTTGCGCCCAAAAATTCAAGCTTTTCGACAAGTTCCGGCTTGATTTCTTTTTCCCTATAATTAGGCAAAATATCCCAAGCGTCGTAATTGCCGGGGCGATCGTCGAATATTTTAAGCTTGTTAAATTCGCCTTTAACCCATTCGCGGCAAAGCTTTTTATCGTAGAGCGAAGAGAAAGAGCCATCCTCATTCAAATCGGCTGTGTAATAAGGCGTTTCGATTTTATTGCCGCAAACCGAAAACCAATCAGCTTTTGCGGATGCTTTTCTGAGGGTTGCGCCTGAAAGTGCCGGCATATTCGGCACAAGCCAGTTGCCTTTTTTGCCGCAGCGAACCGATTCGCCGCGCGGATTTTCAACAAATGTGAGCGCATCGCGCCTGAAATTGAGCGTGTTGAAATATTTTCTGCCCATGCCGATGATTTCATCAAGCCCTGCTTCAACCTCGGCATAATCGCTCATAGCATCCTCATAAACGGGATGAATATGAGAGCCGGGCAGAATATCGTGAAACTGATTTAGCAGCAGCTTTTTGTAGAGCGCGGTAATTTTTTCAGTGTTATCCTCGCCGCGAAGAACGGAAAGCATTTCCGCAGTTCTGAATTTAAATTCAAGGCGGCGGTTTGTGCGCTTCAAATTGCTTTTTGTGGTGAAAGTGCCGCGGTGCATTTCGAGATACAATTCGCCGTCCCAGATGGCAAGATTTTTGTTGCCCTTTAAATTCTTTTCGAGAAATTCCGCACCGCCCATATGCGTGCATTTCGGCATAACCGAAAGCTTATCGAAGCGATGCATAAGCTCGATCATTTCCTCGGTGCAGCCCGAGCCGCCGTCGCCATAGCCAAACATATTCATGGTTTGACCGCCGCTGTCCTTATCGATATAAGCGTCCCAATTTTCCTGAATTTGGCTCGGCATATTCCACGTAATAAAATGAGTGGGCGGAACGCAGGCATAAATATCGGTGCCGTCTATCCCCTTCCAAATAAAGTTATTATGCGGAAAGCGATTTGTATCGTTCCAGGTGGACATTTTGTTTGAAACAAAATAATCCACGCCGCTTTTTTTAAGAATTTGCGGCAAAATCCAGCTGTTGCCGAAAACATCGGGCAGCCAGGCATTATTTACGGTTTTGCCGAACATACGCTTATACGCCTGCTGACCGTAAAGGCACTGTCGGATAAGGCTTTCCGCACTCGGAACATTGCAATCCGGCTCGACATACATTGCACCGACGGGTTCAAACTGCCCTGCGGCAACCTTTTCCTTAAGTTCAGCAAAAACATCGGGATAATATTTTTCAAGAGTTTCATACACATACGGCTGCGTGTGGGTATATTTGAAATCGGGATATCTGTCCATAAGGCGAAGCTGAATAAGCACCGTTCTTAAATTCTTCTGAACGGCATGAATCCTACGCCAATAATAAGCGATATCAAGGTGAGAATGTGCAATCAACGCCACATCACCGCAGCCCTTGTAATTATCGTTTGAATAAATAACATCATCCACATATTTTTGAGCTTCTTCGATTCCGCCGAGCATATCCGATTCAAAATCAATCAAATTCATGGCGTTATTAAGCTCTTTATTCAAAAATACGCGATAATCCTCCGAAAACAAATCGCTTTTAGCAATATCGAGCAAAAGCTCAAAATCATAAACAAGATTTTGAACGGCATGATTAACCGTGCAAATATACGCGCCCTCAAAAATTTGGCGGCAGCCGCGCACGGAAAGACTTTCGGGATTGCGTTCGTCATCCGGTTTGCTGCGATTATAGCCCTCCATTTCAAAATGAAGGGTTTTAGAATCGTCAATATACGGCGAAAGGAGCATACGCTCGCGGTTCGGGTCCACGCCGCCAACATATTTTCTGTTTACCTTAACGCAGATTTCGGCAGCTGTTTTAAGCGAAAACCAAAGTTCTTTGCCGCGCATTTCCGAGGGAATATCCACATCGGCGGTGATGAAAGCGGTGCCGTCCGGGGTGAAATACATATCGCCCTTATTAAGCGGTCTCGGCGGCTCGGAATAAAATTCATATTCGTTTTCCGAGATTTGGCGCGCATCCTTAATCATTAAATTTTTAATTTCCCATTTTGAAGAATAAATATACCTTTTAAGCCATCCGAAACGCAAATCCGTCCATTCCTCCGGGCGCATAGACCTTCTTACAACTTTAATATGTGCCATATTCGCGCCTCCTTAAACATCCTGAAAATAAGGCTTTTTGCGAATTGCAACAACCTTAACAGATTTATTTAAATCTTTTTTTATTTGCTCTTCAACCCAAGCAACGCATCTTTCAAGAATCAGGCATTTTGAGCATTCGCCGCGAAAAATCACGGTGAGTTCATTGCCTGAAAGAGAAACGAATTCTATCCAGCCGCCGTCGCCCTGAAGCTTCGGCTGAAGCACGGTTTCAACATAATTTTGAACACTTTTCATATCAATCACCATTAAGCGAGAATTATATTTTTGATTTTTTCGCGGATTTCGGCAAGGCGCGCATGAGCGTTTTCCCTGCTTTCATCACGAACACTGTAATAAACCTTGATTTTGGGCTCCGTACCGCTCGGGCGAACAGCAAGCCAAGAGCCGTCGTTCCACACGAATTTGAGCACATTTTCAATCGGCAAATCGTCAACGCCCTCGGAATAATCGATAACCTTTTCAACACCGTTAAAAAGAGACCTGCCCGTTTTGCGAAATTCGCTCATAAGCTGCTGAATTTTTTCCGCTCCGTCCTTGCCCTTAAGCACAAACGGATCAAGCGCGTCAAGATAATAACCGTATTCGGCATAAATATCGTTTAAGCCGTCAATAAGCGTTTTGCCCTGTGCCTTATACCAAGCCGCCATTTGGCAAATAAGCATTGCGGAAACAACGCCGTCCTTATCCCTTGCGTGGGTGCCCACAAGATAGCCGTATGATTCCTCGTAACCAATAACAAATTCTCTCTTGCCGCTTTTTTCGTATTGATTTATCTTATCGCCGATATATTTGAATCCGGTTAAGGTTTCGTCAATATGAAGCCCACGCTTTCTTGCGATATCCGCGCCGAGCTCGGAGGTTACGATTGTTTTAACAAGAGTAGATTTTTCGTTAAGCGAAGCTTTTTTCATATCAAGTACAAATTTAACAAGCAACGCACCTGTTTGATTGCCCGTGAAAAGAATATATTCGTCGTTTTCGCCGTGAACGGCAATGCCCACTCTGTCGCAATCCGGGTCTGTACCGAGCACGATGTCCGCACCGATTGTCTTTGCCTTTTCGATTGCAAGGTTAAGTGCGTCCTTTTCCTCCGGATTGGGGCTTCTTACCGTGCTGAAATTGCCGTCCGGCAGTTCCTGCTCTTTAACAACGGCAACATCGAAATTTTCAAGCATTTTGCGCACCGGGATATTGCCCGTGCCGTGCAAAGGCGTATATACTATTTTCAAATCGGATTTTTCCGTATAAAGCGATTGTTTTGAAACGGCATCATAAAATGCACCGAGCTCTTTATCGCCGATTTCGTTTATCAGTTCGGGATTTACGCTTTCTCCGGCGAGAATTTGAGCGGCTTCCTCACAGTTTGTGCCCTCAATATATGTAAGCACCTCAGCGGCGGCTTCCGTGCAGATTTGGCAACCTGTTTCGTCATAAACCTTATAGCCGTTATATTCTTTAGGGTTGTGCGAAGCTGTTATCATAACGCCTGCCGAACAACCGAGCAGCCTTGTTGTGAAGGACAGCACGGGAACCGGAACGCAATAAGAATATTTGTAAACCTTGATTCCCCTTGCCGCAAGAATTTTGGCAACCGCACCGGCAAAAGCGGCGGAATTGTTTCGCGTATCGTAAGCTATGGCAACGGAATGATTTGAATTGAATTTATTTTGCACATATGCGGCAAGACCGAGAGTTGCCCTGCCGACGGTATATTTATTCATGCGATTTGAGCCTGCGCCCATAACACCCCTGAGACCGCCCGTGCCGAATGCCAGATCTTTATAAAACCTGTCCTCAATATCTTTTTCGTCGCTTGCTGCGGCAACCAATTCCGCTTTGGTTTCCTCGTCCGCAAAAGTGAGCCATTCGCCGTATTTTTCTTTATAATCCATTTTATCCTCCGTTAAGGCATGCCGACGGCAAAATAAAAAAAACGCACGCCGATTTGGCATATCGGGTTTGAACTTCCCTTGCCTTATATATTTAAAAATTAACGAAAATATTATATCACAGCAAAAAACAACGCACAACCGACAAACCGCATTTTTTAAGAAATAAACAAAAAAGCCTGCCTGATTTGCTCCGTAAATGTGAAATCGGTTTATTTTTCGTGCAAATTTTAATTATCGGGCACAAAAAAACGCCGATGCTTCAACATCGGCAGTTTCGATTTATATCAGTGTTTTTTATCAGCTGAATGAAGCGTTAATCATCAACCTCTTTAAAATCGACCTCAATTGAGCCGTTTTCATCTTTGGCATCCTTAATTTGCGAACGAACCTCGTTTGCAACTTCTTTTACCTGAAGATATGCAACCAAATCTGTTGCGGCAAAAACCAAAAGCCCCACGCCGATAAAGCGAACGAGCGTGCTTTGCGCGCCGAAAGGATTTGTGAGGCACACAATGCCCAACGCGGCGGAAGCGAGTCCTAAAAGCAGGGTTACAAACCATGAATGAGGCATTGCCTTTGAAAGCCAAAACGAATCGAAAAGATTAAACAGACCGCCCACCAAAAGATAAAGCCCGAGTAGGAAAATAATAACCGTTATTATTTGGCGATAAGCGCAACAGATAACAATTCCGGCAGCAGCCGAAATTATGCCCAAGGTAAGCGTAAAAACATATTTTTTATTTATGACATAGCTTAAAATTGCATAAACGCCGCAGGCAACCAATGCACCGCCTGCAAACAGCGCGGTGTATTGAATCATCTTATCCGGGAATGCAACGAGCAGCACGCCGAGCAGTGCCGAAGCAACAATAAGAATTATTGAATATTTTTTAACCTCTGTTATAATTTTTTTCATTTAAAAACACCTCCGAGCAGCAGAATGTCGTTTAAATTCAGTATAACATTTCGGGCAAAATTGTCAAATAAACAATTCATAAACAAGCTTTGAATTTATTAAGAACACGCCATACATAAACCCGGCAACAAATGCGAAACAAACAGAAAAACGGGCGGCAAGCCAAACAACCAGCCGCCCTATATTATTTACATTGAAGCAAAATTTATTACTGCGCTTCGCTTTCGGAAATTATTTTTTGAGCCACATGCTCGGGGCATCTTTCATATCTTGCAAATTCAGAGGTAAACGAACCCCTGCCCTGAGTAATTTGGCGCATTGCCGTAGAAAAGGTTGTCATCTCGGCATCGGGAATTTCAGAAACAATTTCCTGCATGCCCTCACCCGAAGGATTCATTCCCAAAACTCGACCGCGGCGTTTGTTGATATCGCCGATAACATCGCCCATTGCCTCATCATTGCAAAGCACACGAACTGTTGAAATGGGTTCAAGTAAAATCGGACCGGCATTTGCCACACCTTCTTTAAACGCAAGCGACGCCGCCATTTTAAAGCTCATTTCGCTTGAATCAACAGGGTGGTAAGAACCGTCATACAGCGTGGCTTTGATACCCACCATCGGATAGCCCGCAAGCACGCCCTTTTCCATGCATTCGTTAAGCCCTTTTTCAACTGCCGGGAAGAAGTTTTTGGGCACGGAGCCGCCAACTACTCTTTCGGCAAACTCAAGCTTTTCACAGGTGCAGGGTTCAAATTCGATAAACACATCGCCGAACTGACCGTGACCGCCGCTTTGTTTTTTATGGCGACCCTGCGCCGAAACCTTTTTGGTGATTGTTTCCCTGTAAGCGATTTTAGGAGCGCAAAGCTCAACATCAACGGCAAATTTTGCTTTAAGCTTAGCAACGGCAACATCGATTTGCTGCTCGCCGAGACCGCTTACGATTTGCTCGTGAGTTTCGTTGTTAATGCGGAATTTAAGGCTTGGATCTTCTTCGCAAAGCCTTGCAAATCCGGAGGCAATTTTTTCCTCATCGCCCTTTTTAACGGCTTTTGCCGCCATTGAATATGTGGCTTGCGGAGTATTAACACCGTCCGCCTTAATGATTTTATTCGCTTTGCAAAGTGTGTCGCCCGTATTGAAGCCGGAAAGCTTAACCGCCGCCCCTATATCACCGGCAGGAATTTCGGAAACATCCGTCTGCTTTGCACCGAACATGGTTACGATTTTGCCGAGCCTTTCCGTGTTGCCGGTGGTGGCGTTTACAATTTCCGCACCGGCGATTAGTTTACCGCTGAGCACTTTAAAGAACGAAAGCTTGCCGATAAACGGATCGGCAACCGTTTTAAAGCATATTGCAGCAAGCGGACCGTTTTCATCCGCTGTGAGCTCAATCGGCTCATCATCGCAGATGGCATATTCGGATGACGGTGCCGGGCAAACCTCTGCCACAAAATCAAGGAATTGATCGCAAGCTTCGCCGCTCAAACCGCTGAGCGCGAAAACGGGGATAATGGAGCCGTCTGCGACGCCGATGCGAAGACCTTTGATTTTATCCTCCAGAGTAAGCTCCTCGCCCGAGAAATACTTATCCATAATTTCTTCATCCGTGCCGGCAACGGCTTCGTTAAACACTTCTTTAATGGCGTCAAATCTTGCGGCATCGTCGTGGCTGAAATCGGCAGGCGAAGCCTTTGCGCCGCTATAAGAAAAAGCTTTTTCCGTTATCATATTGTAGTAAGCGGCAACCTTACCGTCCGTAATAATGGGAATAACAATCGGGCAAACGCTTGTGCCGAATTTAGCCGCCATACCGTTAAAGGATTTATAAAAATCGGCGCGTTCATCATCCATTTTTGAAGCCACGATGATTTTTGACATGCCGCGTGCCGAAGCGGCTTTAAATGCCTTTTCAGCACCGACGGCAAGCCCGGAGCGTGCAGAAACAACGATAACGGCGGTTTCTGCGGCTCTGATACCCTCTGCCGCGCCCTCCGCAAAATCGAAAAGACCGGGAGTGTCAATAATATTTATTTTTGTGTTTTTATATTCAATCGGAGCGACTGCGCAAGAAACGGAAATCTTGCGTTTTTTCTCCTCTGCGTCATAATCGGTAACGGCAGTGCCGTCTGAAACCTTGCCGATTCTTTCCGTTGCGCCGGCAATATTAAGCATTGCCTCTGCCAAAGTGGTTTTACCCTTTGAAGCATGACCTGCCAAAGCTATATTTCTGATATTATCGGCTTTATAAACTTTCATAAAAAACAACCTCTTTTTCAGGAGCCGAAGTGCCCCTTATGATAAATATTTGTTTACATTGTATAATAATTTTACCGCATTGTCAATTTTTTATGTTGAATTTTACTATCGAAATACATTTTTTTAACATTTTGATAAAAATAAAAAATTTTTTTGTTGATTTTACACATAAAACATGCCCTGAAGGGGCGGCAACAAAGTCAAAATCGAAATACGGTTAAATTTATGTTGCAAAACACGGCAAGGCATATTATAATATAGCCGCATTGCATCCACAGGGAAAGAAAGATTTCCCGATTATTGTTTCGTTTGTGTTTGCGGAACAAAATTTCGGAGCAGTAGCAGAAAGGAAAATTTAATATGAAAACAAACACGAAAAAGCTTGTAGGCATTGCATTATTTACGGCAATCGTTATAGTGCTTCAGCTTATCGGCGGAGGAATCAAAGTGGGCACGTTTTCGGTATCCCTCGTTCTTATCCCAATCGTTTTGGGCGCAGCTCTTTACGGAGTAGGCGCAGGTGCGTGGCTCGGTCTTGTTTTCGGCACAACGGTTCTTCTTACCGGCGACGCCGCAGCATTCCTTGCGGTAGACGCATTCGGCACGGTGGCAACCGTTCTTGTTAAGGGCACACTTGCAGGCACACTTTCCGGCTTTATGTACAAAGCGTTCGAAAAGAAAAATAAGTATGCCGCAACCGCAGCTGCCGCAGTAACCTGCCCCATTGTAAACACGGGAATATTTCTTATCGGCTGCCTTCTTTTCTTTATGCCAACCATCACCGGCTGGGCAGAGGGTCTTGGCTTCAAATCCGCTTCACAGTATATGCTAACCGGATTTGTGGGCATCAATTTCATTCTTGAATTTGCGGTAAACATTTTGCTTTGCCCCATTATCGTAAGACTTATAAACCTCGGCAAAAAAGAGATTAAATAAAATACAAACATTAAAACAAACACAAAAGCGTTTCGGCAACGAAGCGCTTTATTTTATACTTGTTTTTTTCGAGCGGCATAAAAACGGTGCCGCTTTTTTATTGCCCACAGGAATATAATATGATATATTTATAGTAAGAATAAAACGGATTTATGCGGAGGCGAATTATGAAAATAATTTTTTGCAGGCATGCGGAGCCGGATTACGAGCACGATTCGATTACGGACAAAGGCAAAATCGAAGCCGAGCTTCTTGCACGCAGGCTCAGCGGGCTTGATATAGACGAAATATATGTTTCGCCGCTCGGCAGAGCAAAAAGAACTGCGGAATACACACTTGAAAAAACAGGCCGAAAAGCCGAAGTTCTCAAATGGCTGCGCGAATTTGACGGCAAGGTTAAAGAAAACGGCGAAATTAAAGGCTGCTGGGATAAATTACCCGAATATTGGACGGCGCAAGATGAATATTACAGCGCAGAAAAATGGCTCTCAACACCGCTTATGCAAAGCGGCACGGCAAAGCGCGAATGCGAATTTGTGTATAACGGGATAGATAAATTCCTTGCCGAACACGGCTACAAACGCAACGGCAGATATTACGATGTAACAAATTCAAATCACAAAACCGTTGTTTTCTTTTGCCATTTCGGAGTTGAATGCGCGATTTTGAGCCGAATTTTCAGCGTTTCGCCTATGCCGCTTTGGCACAATTTCGTGGCACTCCCCTCCTCGGTTACAACAATTGTAAGCGAAGAAAGAGTTAAAGGCAAAGCGCAGTTTCGCTGCATGGAATTCGGCGACACATCACACCTTTACGCCGCCGGCGAAGAACCGTCCTTTGCCGCACGATTTTGCGAATGCTTTGAGGACGACACACGCCACGATTAAGCCGCGAAACCGCATAAAAGCGATTTTAAATACATAATCGGATAACACACTTAAATCGGCATATTCAACAGCAGGCAGAATTTTTTATTCTTTTTTCCGAAAAGTCTTAATGATTTTGAGCGGAATTGAAACTGTAATTGCGCCAAGGGCAATGCCTGTTCCGGCGAGCAGCGTTTCCTTGGCATAATAAACAAATTCGCTTTGCCGCGAATGAACAAGGCAACTCATCATATAATAAAGGCTTCCTCCGGGAAGCAACGGAATCGAAGCCGGCAGCAAAACAGTGCTTGCCGGTGTTTTTTTAAGCTTTGACGCCGCAAGAGAATAAACGGATATGGCAACCGTTGCAAAAAGAGTTGATTTGAAAGTGCCGAATCCGGCACTAAACAAAAGATAATAAGAAACGGCGGAAATCGCACCGCCGAGCGTTGCCGCGGCAATCATTCTGTGCGAAACATTTAAAACAACACAAAAGCCGAGCGTTCCGAGCACGCAGGTAACAATCTCCTTCATACAGTCACCCGAAAACGGCAAGTGCCGCGGCAAAACCGAGCACGATTGCAAAAGCAATCACAACAGCCTGCGTTATTTGCAAAATGCCGGCAATCAAATTACCGTTCATCATATCCTGCATTGCGCCGCCGATACTCATTCCGGGAATAAGCAGCATTACCGTGCCCGTCATAATCATATCGGGGTGAACAGAAAATCCGGCAATCCGCGGCACAAAAGCAAGAAATGCCGCTGCCGTGGATTCAATCAGCGTTTTTGAAAAAATATTAAAATCCGTTTTGCGATAAGGAATAAAACAGATTATATTGCCGATCAGTGCAGCAAAAGCAGAGTCCGCAAGCGTGCCGCCGAAATAAATGCAAAACGCCCCTGTGGCAAGTGCGATTGCGGCAATGCGAAGCGCACGTGAATACGAATATTCAATCTCATAATCGCAATGAGTCTCACCGCACATTCGGCGCGAAATATTATTCAACTCCTCAAGCCTGCCCAAATTCAAATCGTTTTTATATATGCGCCTAAATTCCGATTGCCGCCTGCTGCCCACCTTGGCACAAACGAACACCATCGAGGGAATAATGAAAACATTTATATCCTCTGCCCCGCCACCTTTGCACACTCTGATTGCCGTTTCCTCGGCAAACGAAATCGCGCCGCCGTTTTCCACCGCCTGCGCGGCAAGATACGCCGCCGAAGCAATACAATTTTCCATACAAAATCACCGCCACAAATATTGTTTGAAAAAAATATCAAAAAACACTTGCTTTTTTAATCAATATGGAGTATTATATTTGTACCGAAAGGGTAAAAGTAAATATCGCGGGGTAGAGCAGTTGGAAGCTCGTCGGGCTCATAACCCGGAGGTCGCAGGTTCGAGTCCTGCCTCCGCAACCATATCGAGTGTTCTTAACCAACCTGAGAGTTGGATGAGGACACTCGATTTCTTTTTGTCTTTTTGTGCCTCTTTGTATGTATGAGCAGGAATTGTCCTGCTCTTTTTTGTTATGCCGATTGTGCGTTCGGAACATATTCCACGGCAACGCCCTTGCGAGTTTCCTCTCGGTAGTTGTGTCTGCTCCCAAGGCTCGGCAGTTCCAGATACCCTACAAACTTATAGTGTATCTTTATCATCTGCTTGCGGTTTTTGCCCGTCCCGGTCACTTCGTACACATCTATACGGTCAATGAGTTCCCGCAGCAGCGGTGCAGTCAGCTTATCCATCTGCATAAATTTCCGAACGGCGGCAATGAATTTCTCTTTTCCAAGCTGCATTTCATCCACCTCCGACAAGCGTTTACGGTATGCGGAGATTTTCTCTTTCAATTCCAACCGTTCCGTCTCGTACTTGCCCGAAAACCGCATAAACATCTCGTCGCTTAGTTTGCCCGATACATTGTCCTCATAGCACTTAATGCACAGCTCCGCTACCTGCTCACTGCGAACAATATACTTTTGCAACTCACCCTCAATGTGCTTTTTCTCTTTGAGAATATCCGTATTGGTTTTATCGGCAAGCAGCACAGCAAAGCTTTCTTCGTCATCGCACAAACATTTGGATAAACGGCGAAGTTCTAACATTACCACCTGCTCAATAGCGTCGGCTCTGAGATAATGGGTTGAGCTGCAAGTTCCTCGGTTGCCGTGATAGTTGCCGCACATAAAGAACGGTATATCTTCTTTATCGTGCTTGATATTAAACCACAGTTTCCGTCCGCAATCGGCGCAGTAAAGCAAGTCGCAGAACATATTGCGCTCCCAATTCTCCGGCTTCGGGTTACGGCGGCGAGTTTTGCCGATCAGTTTTTGCACCTGTTCAAACACCTCACGGTCAATAATCGGTTCGTGGACATTTTTGAAAATCGCCAACTTATCTTCGGGATTAGCATACCGTGTTTTGTTCTTAAAGGATTTAGAACAGGTTTTGAAATTGATAATATCTCCGCAGTATTCCTGCTGTGCAAGAATTTTGGATACCGTTGTCTTGCACCACTTGTACGGATTTGGCTGCGTTTTCTTTCCGCCTCTCGGCAGCCCTTTGCTTTGCCAATATGCCATCGGGACAAGCACCTTTTTCTCCTGCAAGATGCGGGCGATCGTTTCTGCACCCTTGCCCTCTAAGGTCATTTTGAAAATATCCTTTACCACAGCCGCCGCTTCGGAGTCTATGATCCACTTCTTTTTGTTTTCGGGACTTTTCATATACCCATACGGCGGTTGAGATAACGGTTCTCCAGAAGTGCCACGGATGCGGTGTGCAGACCTCACCTTGCGGCTGATGTCACGGGCATACATTTCGTTCATTACATTCTTAAACGGAGCAATTTCATTTTCTCCCTCATCGCTGTCAACTAAATCGTTGATTGCAATAAAACGAACATTATGATCCGGGAAATAGATGTCAGTGTATTGCCCGACGGTAACATAGTCACGCCCAAGTCGGGATAGATCCTTGACGATAACCGTGGAAACATAGCCCATTTCAATATCATCAAGCATTGCCTGAAAACCGGGACGGTCAAACCGAGTGCCCGTGATACCGTCATCCACATAAAAACGGGTGTTGGAAAATCCGTTTTCTTTGGCATACTTCGTGAGCATTTTGCGCTGATTGACAATGGAGTTGCTGTCGCCGTCTCCTCCGTCGTCACGGGACAGGCGACAATAAAGCGCCGTTATCCCCGTTTGTTCGTTTCTCTTTTTCGACTGCATAAGTCCTCCTTCCCGGCAGTCGAACACACATATTCCGCTGCCATTTTATCGCTGAAAATTTCTCCGGTCAAATCTGTGAAATCACCGGTGATCGTCCGTTCAAATCGGTTTTTAATTGTTACGCCGGATATTTTCGGCTGAAACTCCGAAAGCACCGTAAAGGTCACATTGCCGATTTTGTATTCGTGCGGATTGCCGTCGGATATGCCGACGATCCAATTTGTTTGATTTTTCATTATTCAGTCCTCCTTACCTTTCGTCCCGATTACGCTGACGGATTAAGAATTTACGGTAATGGTCGCAAGCCCTGATAATAAAATCCTCAAGCTGTTTCGCATCAGCATTCGGTGCGTATTTCCGTATTTTTTCGGTTGGGATTTTAATGGTTCCCCTCTGATTTGCTTTTTCACGGGAGAGAATTTCGCTAATATTCTCAATCGTGATATTTCCATCCTGATACCTCTTTTTCATTTCAACGGCTTGTGCATAAGACGGTGTGCAATCGTTCACTTCGCATTGCTCCAAGACGGCATATTGTTCTTCGTCGCCGAGATAGGACAAAGCCTCGCCGACCACAAGCGCAATTTTACCCTCGTCCATCAGGTCAAGCAGTTCGGGGATAAGATAGGTCAGGCGGATATAGCGCCGTACAGTTTCACGACTTTCATTTAATGTTTCTCCAACTATATCCCCCGTGCGTAACTTCGCCACAGATTGTGTCGAAGTTAAATCTGTTCGTTTGCCTTGATGGGACAGTGCCTCCATTTTCAGCTTATAGGCAAACGCCTTTTCAGACGGTAAAATATGCTCCCGGTGCAGGTTGCTGTCCACTACCGCAATGGCGGCAGTATCTCGGTCAAGGGCATAAATTAAGGCAGGGATTTCTGTGATCCCTGCCTTTTGTGCGGCGTGTAAGCGGCGGTGTCCGCTTATGACTTCATATTCATCTGTATTTTCTATCGGTTGGACGATCAATGGCGAAAGAACACCTTGCGTCTGTATGCTTTCGATCAGCGTATTCATTTCCTCATCGTCCTTAACCTTGAACGGGTGTCCGTCAAAGGGGTGCAATTTTTCCACCGGAATTGCCACCGGTTTTTTCATCGTATTTTTCATTTTATCTACCTCTTTCTTTGTATCTTGCACGGGCTTTTTTCTCCAGCTCGTGCTCTTGTTTTAATAGTTCATACAGGTGCGGAGATTTCTCTAAAATTTTCTCCGCACGGTGCAAACGCTCCCTTACGGGCTTCATCTGCTTGGATACCGCCTTGCGGCATTCCTTGTTTTGTGCCTGTTCCTCCGGCGACCTTGGACGGCGGATGCGGTTGCTGATGCCGCTGCGCTTACGCTCCAAAGCGGAAAGCTCTGCTTTGGATTGCTCAATATTCGCTTGCAGGTCGGCTACCGTATGGATACTGTGTTCCTGCAAAAAGTGATAGTCACTAATCAACTCTTTCAATTCCTTTTCCGCCGCCCTCAAATTCGGCGACAGCAGCATTACATCGGCAAGCTCGGCTACGATTTGGATTACCGTTATGACAAGATAAAATACCGTATCCACTAAAACGGTTGCAGTGTCATAACTGTGCTCAATGGAGAAATCCAATTTTCGCAGCTCGTCTTCCAGTGGGAATTTCTTCGGCTTGTACGGCGGTCGGTACTCCAAGGTGAACAGCCGATACCGATTTTCGGCGTTCTGCCGCAGTTGCGCATTCACACGATCTTTTGAAAACCCGATGTTGTTCAGCCGCACGGCTCGCTCCCAATGCTTCGCTTTGACCGAAAATCGCACAAGGTCAAGCGTATATCCGAGCGCATAGAGCTGATTTTCAAATTCTCTTGGGCTGGTCGCAAAGGACAGGCAGTATTCCACATCTTCCCGCAGATAGTCCCGGTGCGTTTTCTTGCCGGCTTTGTGAACCCAATATTCTTTCTTCTTGCCATTGGAGTAGAAATCACTGTTTTCCAATACCGACAGCCCGTGTTCCCGGCAGATTTCATCGGAGATTTTACGCAGTTCCTTATGGTTGCCGATTTTGTTTTTGAACTTTGCACCGTCCTTGAAGGACACTGGATTCACGACAAAATGGCAATGGATATTGTCGGTATTCAGGTGGACGGTGACGAGCACCTGATACCGGGGTCTCGCCTGCCGGCTCGGTCGGTGCTTCTGATTGCTGTTGCAATCAGAGGTCTCCACCGGAGACCCGCACCCCCACATCCGCCGTGCGGTTTCCTTACCAATGGCGAATGCCTGCTCCGGCGTGACCTCGCCCTCACGAAAACTCTGAATACCGTGGTAACCTACCACCTTGCCACGCAGACCGAATCGCCGCTGTACAGCAATCATTTCGGTATAGGCGTTCTGTGCCGAGCAGTTGATGCCGCCCACGAATACCTTTCGGTCGGTTTTATCATCGTTCTCTGCGTAACGCAGGGCGGCGTACAAATCCTCGTCCAGATATTCCGGGGCGGTGGTTTTGTCGGGATTGTCGGCGTAGTCCAGCGTGGCTTTCAGATTTTTGAACACTGGCCAAAAGCCTGTTACAGCCACGTCGCATCACGCTCCTTTTCCTCGCTTTCGCCGCAAGCGGCAAAAGGCTCGTTTTTATGCGGATGCTCCTTCTCCCCACGAAGCGACTTGCTTTGTGGGGACCCCGATTGACACCCCTTTCCCGGCAGTAGGAATTCCGCTGTGATCTGTTTCAGCACTGCACAAATTTCTTTGTCCAGCTCCGGCGAACTCGCTTTATCCGCAAGTTCACCCAATTTTTCAAGGCAAGCAAAAAGAGCGTCAGGCGGAACCGTTCTCGGCTCATACCCCAACGCTCTTTGTTTGATATATTCAGTTGTACTCAGTCCGCATCTTTGGGCTTTTGCTTGAATCTTCTCTTTCTCTATTGCCGTCACACGGAGTTCAATCCGTGCCGACGGCTTCTTTTTGTTTTCGTTCATATAAATACCTTCTTTCTTATTTTTGGGTGCAAAAAAGCCGATGAGAATTTTCCCATCGGCTTTTTGCTGATATTCAGTTGATATACTGTTTTAACGCTCTTGATTTTTTGAGTGCTCACGCTTGCGGAGCTTTTCTATTGAGACATCCAATATTTTTTCCTTGCGTTCTTTCAGCATCGTCTTGTAGAAACGCTTCTGAAGCGTGTTTATATAAGGAGTGTCATCAATTATTTGATTGATTTTCGCTAAATCTATCTTTGAATGAATACGCATTAATGCTCTGTTGCAATCCTTGTTTTCTAAGGAATAGATAAAATCGTAATAGTTTATCTTGGTACCGTTGATTTTTATACCCGATAACGGTATCTGATATATACGCAAATTGCGTTCTTCTTGGCTATCCAGCGTATCCCGCATAATTATTTCGTCTGCCTGGGGAAATAGGCAACTGCCGCAATCGTAAACCGGAGCAATCTCCATTTTATCCGTTTCGGTATTATAGAGAAATCCCCAGTTTCCGTTGTGCCTGTCCCAGTTTCCTATGAGAGCATCGACAATAAAGATATTCCAAAACCACTCCTTCAGTTCATATGGATTTACCGCCGTTTGTTCCTCAATGGTACACATTATATCCGAGAGCTCGGTTCCGTAGCCGTTGTGTTCGGAGTCGATAATCGTGTTTTTAAGCGAGGCAAAGTCTTGAAGAACGATGCCCGTTGAAGTAAAGTCCTTGCAGGCTACAACAACTTTTTCCTTTCCGTTTTTGGTGTAAGTCCCGAGCAGGGTTTTTTGTACCGGAATACCGATGCTTTCAAAAATGTGACAGCCGATATACTCGGAGGCACAACCGTTGGTGTAACTCATTTTTTTGTTTCGTGAAGGCGGCGTCGGAAATTTCAGCATATATGCCTCGCCCTCATAAACTACGCATATTTTACTGCCGTTTGCTCCGGTATAAGTTTTGTTCTTTACCGGGAGATTTGTGAAGTCTATCATAAACAATCAATTCCTTTCCATTCTTAAATACTTTGTTCTTAAATACCACGCCTGTTCGGGAGATATAACGCGGTCAACCTCGGCGGAATTTATATCTGCATTCAAATCGCACCAATAAATATCCCAATGAATATCCCGCCTTCCGCTATCTTCAATTTCCCAAGACCGTTTCATATTCTTGATCGACTTTTGCAAAAACGGGGGTAAACCGCATTCCAAATATGCCTTGTTTTTAGGGCGGCCCGTTTCGGGGTCAAGCCTTTCGGGTTCGTCTAACTGCATTATTTCCTCCATAGAGCATTTCAAAGCAGAGGCTATCTGCTGTATGGTTTTAGCGGAGCATTTTCCAATAGCGCTCTTGCCGGCGCATATGTCAATAATGGTTGTTTTGGGGACACCGCTGATTTTAGACAAATGATATTTTGTTATATTCTTTTGGTCAAGAAAATTCTGTAAAGTCATACTTGTCAACTCCTTACATTAATATTATATCGGTATACCGACCTTTTGTCAATGGCTCTCCACGGATATTATTTTAACATTTCTACGGTATCGGGGTATTAGGGGCATTTGATCCCTAAAGAGAAACCGGCGAACAGCCGATTTGATTGGGAACTTGCCGTACAAGTTCCCTGCTTGCTATACCGTAAGACACGCCCCGCAGGGCATAAAAAAAGTGGCTGTCAGATACCGAGATTTCAGCGTATTTCTGCGCTGCCCAATACCGAAAGCCGCTTTTTGTCCGCTTTGGGTGTATCTTGTCTTTGAGCCAAAGTGGCGCTGATTCGGCTGCCAATACTGCGATTTGAGCCACATATCTGCGTTTTGGCTCAGCTGAACATTTCGAGGTCATCCAGCAGCAGACGGTTTCCCTTATAGCAATTACAGCAAGTTTTACGCACAAGGGCGTTGATCTTTGTCCGACGCTTCGGTGTGATTTTGAGTACCATAACATAAACCTCCTTTCCGTTTTTTCGGGCAGCAAAAAAGCCGCCGAGTGCAATCCCGACGGCTTAATTACTGCCTTCTGTATATATAATAACGGCGGAAAAGAAAATCCTATTGAATAGCGCAACAGGCAAAACTAAAAAAACGCAACAATCCAAAACCGTTGATGTTAAACGCCATTTACGGTATAATAGTGTTAAGCATTAAAGCGCAAAACAAAAATCTTTTCAAAAATATTTTGCCGAGTCCGTTTTATGGTACAGCACTTATGATAGAATAATCCAAAGGAGCAAAGGACAATGATTTCTTCGTTTTTTACCGCCGACTACCGTGACGGCAGAGTAATATTCGGCGGCAAGCACTATCCTGCCGGAACGTTCGCCGTACATCTGCTCAATCAGTTTTACATAAACGATACCGCTGCGCGAATCGCCGTGTTTCGGGACGAGTTGAACTTTCATATATTGCGGCAGTTGCAGGACGGGTATCTCAATATTTCCGACTTTGTGAAAACAGGCGCTAATACCCTGCAATCATTAAATGCTCTGCCGAAACTAAAGCCTTTTGACAGGTTGAAAGTAGAAGAAATACGGAATACGGTTGAAACGCTCTTTACAGAGCAGATCGGGCAAGAAATTTGCAAACACTTCGCCGCAAAAGCAAAGCTCAGTTTGTTACCGCAAGACGAAATTGCCGCAGACACGGCGGAAAGAATAAAGCGCACAGCAGATTTTTCGGCTACCGAGGAAAGAATTGCAGAAATTCGATCCATACTCCGTTTCTTTGATACGCTCTCAGAGGATTTAATTGACGCTCACGGTAAACTGATAAAATTCTGTGAGCGTGTTGACGAGGCCGAACGCCTGGACGAGGCGCATTTACTGCCGCCGGCGTTAGAGGTTTTCGGTGAACATCATTTTACGCAAAGCGGTAAATATATTGCCGTTAAGAAGAATACCAAAAGCATAAACGCAACACTTGCCAAACGGCTCAACTTTGATAGTTATTACAGCCTTATCCTGACCGACTTTTTTGAAGGCTTGCACTATGGGCATTATCCACGCAGGTGTGAGATCTGCGGCAAGTATTTCCTTATGCAAAGCGCACGGCGGCAGAAATATTGCTCCTACGGTATTGCGCCGGAATTATATAGGGGCAATAAAATTTCCTGCCGCAAATACGCCGCTGTACTGAACCGCAAAGAAAAGGCGGAGAACGATCCGATTGCGGCAGTATACAACCGCCGCTGTGCCGCTATCCGCACTGAGTGCGGCAGAGGAGCAATTAAAACAGAGTTTGCCGAAACCGCAAAGCGGCTTGCCAAGGAGCATAAACTGCGGGCGCAGATGGATGACAGATACGCAAAAGAGGAATACAGAAAGGCTATGAGCCGTGAGGCGCTGTATGCCGAAACGGACAAAAAGATGAAATGAGAAAGGATGTGTGCCGGTGAAAAATAATCGTTGGACGGAAGATCTATACCTATACCGTATGAAACCGGCGCCGCCGAAAGTGAGCGACTTTCAGGAGTATATTGTCCTTTACCTTGCTGAAAAAGACGAAAAATATCTCAGTTGGTTTTTGCATTATTATGAACCTCGGCTCAATACGGTCATCATGCAAACAGTGCAGGAAACCGCTATGCAGGGGCATTTTGCCGACCTAAAGCAGGCGTATATTTTCGGTATCTGCAAGACACTGCAAAAATACGATATTTCCACGGGGCGTTCCGTTTCTCATATTCAAAGAGTTCTATGTAAAAAGCGAGATAGACAACTACATTCGCACAATGCGACAGGGCCATTCGGTACAGAGCGTGGATGAATACCGCACGCTTAAAAAGGTGATGGCGCTGTACGCAAAGCACGAGTATAATTTTGATGAGGAAACCATAACAAAAATTGCCGCAGAGATCGGCAAAAGTATTAAGGATACCAAAGAAATTATCCGAGCAGGCATTGACAGCACTCATTATACAGACTTTTACCGCCGTTATGCCGATGAGGACGGCGAAAGCACGGCGGAGGATATACCCGCTGACAGAACATCCAATCCCGAAAGGCTGTTTTTCAAACAGTGGCAAACCGACGCTCTTTTTGACGCTTACGAAAATCTCGATTACCGTGAGCGCACGATGGTTGCCGATCACCTTGGGTTTTGTACGGAGTGTTACGGTATTTATGAGCTTGGCAAAGACGAAAACGGCAAGCCCGTGAAGCTGCTGCGAAAAAGCAAAGCCTACATAGACCTTGCCGCCGAGCATACGCTGTCCTCACCCGATACCGCTTTCCGCATTGTAAACGGCGCATACGAAAAGATACGGAGAGAACTGACCGAAAAAGGAATCTATTAAAATGCAAAAAGCCCCGATGAATTTAGGTGAAGACCTAAACTCATCGGGGCTTTTTGTCCATATTTTTTACCGTTACCGCATAATTTCGAAACCGCCACTTATGTTTTTATATTACTTTTGGTAAAGGCACAATTTGTTCCTTTACCAACTTCATTCATATTTCGGTAATGGGACAAAATATCCCGTTACCACTTTTCTATCAGTCTTTTGGGTGTCCGATAAAGTTATTTGACGCTCGTTCTTATCCGCACATTCGATTATTGCCGCTGTTTTTTCTACAATAAACAGTGACAATTTCTGTTTTCATACTTTTCGAGTAAAATATTAGAAAATACTCGGAGGTAAACCAAAATGAAAGGACGATTTATTACGGCAAAAATGATTGCCGAATTTAAGGAGCATCTTATCTTAGAGGAAAGGAGCGAAATAACGGTTGAAAAATATATCCGTGATGTCAAAGCGTTTTCTGTATATACGCAAAACTCTGATATTACAAAAGAAACTGTAATCGCATACAAGAAGCATTTACAAGAAAACTATGCCGTGCGGAGTGTAAATTCAATGCTTGCAAGTATCAACAGTTTGTTTTCATTTTTAGGTTGGCACGATTTAAAGGTAAAATCACTTAAACTGCAACAACAGGTATTCTGCCCCGAAGAAAAAGAGTTGACAAAAGCGGAATACGCGCGGCTTTGCAAAGCAGCGGAGCGTAAAGACAATGAAAGGCTTAATCTTATTTTGCAAACGATTTGCGGCACGGGTATCCGTGTAAGCGAACTGCAATATATAACGGTTGAGGCGGTACAGCATGGTGAGGCGGTTGTAAACTGCAAAGCAAAAACACGGTCGGTTTTTATCGTAAAGGAGTTAAAACAAAAATTACTCCGCTACGCAGCAGAGCAAAATATTAAAAGCGGTATGATTTTTGTGACAAGGACAGGCAAGCCGATAAGCCGTACTAACATTTGGCGGGAAATGAAAGCGTTGTGCGAAGAGGCAAATGTAAACCCGCAAAAGGTGTTTCCTCATAATCTGCGTCACCTGTTCGCCCGTGTCTTTTACGGAATTGAAAAGGACATTGCCAAGCTTGCAGATATTCTCGGCCACTCAAGCATAAATACAACCCGAATTTATATTATTTCCACTGGAACAGAACACCGTCAGCGTATGGAGAATATGCGGTTGATAATATAAAAACAGCCACCAAAATCGGCGGCGGAAACATAATTCTTATTATGTTGTATTGAATTTCCTTGACGGATATAGCAAACTCAATTTACGTATTGTATTATAGCATAACGAGGACGGTTTGTAAAGCACTTTGATTGAGAAAAGTATGAAAAACTCATAATTGTCGGAAAGTGAACATGACAATAAAGCCTTTTCTCCTTATCTTTTTCGACAATTTTGAGAAGGCTTGCTTTGCTATACTCTTTTTTGACCTGCTATCTTTGTGGCAGGATTTTTTATTGCTCTATGTACAACATAATAAGAATTATGTTGCTAAAATTCTGAGGAGAGATGTTACATGAAAGAATTTGAAGCTTTTCTTGCTAAAGCAATCAAACAAAAAAGCGACTTTGGTTCAGTTAATTTTTTGCCTATCAGTTATGATGACAGAGCAATTATTGACAAACTTAAAAAAGAGGGGCTTATTGACAATGTTCGATATATAGGTATGCAAGCAGTTGGATTTGATTTAACCTATGATGGTTTGCATCATTTCGATGAATAAGCTATCGAAAACGAATTAGGATAAATGCACCATCCTATATATCATTCTCGAGTATAAAAACCAAACAGGACAGAAGGCAATATATCTATCATTACCAACACCAAGCATAATCGGTATATACACAATGTGCGACAATTATTAAGCAACCATTGTGTGTCAAACAAGATTATATATTTTAGTATTAACATTAATGGAGGGCAATTATGGGATTTAAGGAATTAACACTCAGACAAAATGAAAAGCTATTGATGTCTGGCTCGGCCAACAAATGGGAAACTTTTGGAAGCAAAGGCGGGAAACTGTTTTTGACAGATCAAAGAATCGTTTTCCAAGCACATGGTTTTAACTTTGGTTCTAAATTTGATGAATATCAACTTTCTGATATTCAAACGCAAGGTAATACCGTCAACATAAAAACAACAACAAATTTGATTTCTTTTAATATCACATTTTATACAAAGTACGGTGAGGAACTTTCCTTTGTTGTAACAAGAAGCCAGAAAAACGAATGGATTCGACAGATAACTGAAGCCGTGACCTCTTTAGCTCGTTCTCGAATTTCTTTTCCAGCCAATATTCCGGAAGAGGACAAGGAGAATATATCGGCTCAAATCAAAGTAATTCAGTGTCAAGGGTGCGGGGCTTTTGTAATTACGACCGCTGGGAATGCGGCAAAATGTGATTATTGCGGAAGGCCTACCGTTGGATAAGGAGCGATTTGTATGGGACTCATAAAAGCTCTCGTTAATTCTGTAGGCGGTTCTCTTGGAGATCAATGGAAAGAATATTTTTATTGTGATAGCTTAGCTCAAAATGTTTTAATGTGCAAAGGTCAGAAACAGCAAACGCAACGAGGAACCAATTTCAGAGGCGAATCAAACATTATAAGCAATGGTAGTGTGATTGCGGTAAACGAAGGGCAGTGTGCCTTAATTGTTGAAGATGGAAAGATAGTTGAATTAACTTGCGAACCAGGTAGATTTATCTATGACACTTCAACTGAACCTTCTATATTTGTAGGTAATTTCGGACAATCATTGAAAGATACTTTTAAACAAATTGGTAAGCGTTTTACCTTTGGCGGTAGCACCGGAAAAGATCAACGTGTTTACTTTATAAATATCAAGCCGATAGAAAATAATCTTTTTGGTACGTATACACCAATACCGTTCAGATTTGTGGACAAAAGCATTGGTGCTGATATTGATTTGCATGTTCGTTGTAGAGGGCGATTTTCTTATACTATTGATAATCCGATAGTGTTTTACACAAGAATTGCCGCAAACATACAGGATTACTTTACTTCCAATCAGCTTCTTGACCAGTTACGCGCAGAGTTTGTTACTTATTTACAGGCTGCATTTGCACCAATTTCTTCACGTGGCGTTCGTCCAAGCGATCTATTGGGTGAAACCATCGAATTAGTCGATGAGATGAACAAGTTATTAGAAAAGAAATGGATTGATATGCGAGGTTTAAAAATATTCTCTATAGCATTTGAATCTATTTCTGTTCCGGATGATGAACAAAAAATTCTTACAAAGCTTCAAGAAACAAAGGTGTTTACAAATTCTCAGATGGCCGCGGCGAATTTTGCTCAGGCGCAGGCAGACGCTTTGCGAGCAGCTGCATCTAATGAAAATGCAGGAGCTTTTATGGCTTTTGCTGGTATGAATATGGCAAATGCAACTGGAAATATGATGGGTAATGGTGTAGGTGAGATTTCTCCACAGGTTGCCGATACCACCTCTGATTTTGAAACACGATTAAAAAAACTGGAAATGCTTAAAGGGAAAATTCCCGATGAGCTATATAACAAGAAAATGGAAGAATTACTTGCTAATATTTGATAAACTAACAATACTGTATGGGTAAATAATTATGTGCGAAACAATAGTCGGGGCGATCATTGGTGCGGTCGGGGCGCTTTTGGGTGTAGGCATTTCTTTTTTGATAGAGATTTGGCGTAACAAAAGAGAAAAAGAGCGCGTGGTTTTAGAGTTAAAAATAAATACATATGCCGATGCAATCAGGTATATATCTTTATGTTCAAGAATAGCCTTGTATGAAGATATGCCGGATCCTTCATCAAGCAAAATTGCAAGAGAATTATTAAATGAAGAAAGGGATTTATACGCTCATTTCCATCCGGTTTTCACAGTAATTACGCCAAAAGAAAAAGTAGAAGCATTTAATGCATTAAGGAACGATGTTTCATCGAAGAAAATATCGCAAGAAGATGCCTATTTACAGGTAATAGCCCTGTTGGATTTTAACATTAACAAATAATTTTAGAGGGTATGCGGCTCAATACTGCATACCCTCTATTCTTATATAAAAATAATTTCACGGTTTACGATCTCAATAGCTCGATTTCGTATGCTGTTCATTCTGCCGACCCAAGCCATTTGGTCGGTGGCTTTCAGTTGCTCCGTTATGCCCTCCGCCGCAGTCATTTGCTTTACTAGCCGTTCAAACATTTCCTTAGCCTGTCGGTCAATGTCAGCAAGATAATCATTTAATTTACCGCTTGTCAGCAAGTTGGCGTAAAGCACTTTGCGGTGATTTTTCAGATAGCGAAGATGCCGCTGTCCCCATATCCCGATTGGTTTTTGCTCTTCATCCGGCTCACCGTCTCCGGCAATAAGGTAATAATCACCGACCAACTCATATTTCAGCCCCGTGCGTTCGTCTGTAATGTACTTTTTCATAAAAACAGCCTCCTTAAAATCTTGTGATATTATCATAGCAAAGAGGAGGTAAATCGGCAAATGTACGGGGAAATATGTGAGCTTTCAGCCGGATTTTAAATATAGATTTTAGGTTGGTTATGAACATCCGTACCACAGTAATTAAGCCAAATTTTAAAAGTTTGGCTTAATTTTTTTGCCCTTTTCTAACACTTTTTCCAACACTTTTCAAATCAACACTTTGCTCTTAAATCTTAATATGGGCTTAGTTATTCGTTTGCGGTTTTCACTCAATTATTGCACACCGTGAAATTTAATGCATTGCGTGAAAACACACCACACTCCATGAAAAACCAAAAATATATTATGCAAAGCCCAAAGGTACAATAACATGTACCAATCTTTCCAAGTTAAGAATTTATCTTTAATTTTTTTATAAATTATGATATAATCGTCATATAAAATTTCGAGGTTTAATTATGAATTTAATCAGTTTATTTTCCGGAGCCGGCGGTCTGGATTTAGGTTTTGAAAAAGCAGGTTTTAATATATCTATGGCTAATGAATATGACAAGGGTATATGGGCAACATATGAAGCAAACCACTCCGCTCCGCTTATAAAAGGCGATATTAGAGACATTACGGCGGATTAAATAAAATACTTTTCAAGAACCAAGACATTGGGCTATGGCGGCGACTGCTGTAATTTTCATTTCTTCAGGAAGTAACTCTGCTTGGCAAACAGGTGCGGAAAGATTTTGATAAATATTTGAAAGCTTTTTCCCTATTGCTATCATTTCAAGCGGAGCCAAGTTAATCACTTCTTTTAATTATTCTAATTTTAGAACTTCTAATGTTGACATCGTATTCCCGCCGCGCAAAACAGTCAACAAGCAAAAAAGCAAATTAACACAAAATTCACACAAAAACCTTTGCATAAAAATTACCCTTGCGCCGTGCGATATGCGTGTGCTTGCGCCGTGCGATATGCGTGTGTTAGTATATAATCAGAATATTGCAATGTAAAATTAAAACTAAGGACAGTATTGGAGAGTGAAATTTGAAGCGAGATCAACTTTTAGAATTATTTGGCAATGAATCTATATCCGGCAGAAGGATTACACTTCATGTTCTTACCCCCGACAACACTGATTTACTCTTAAACTATATATACGGCACATTAAATGTTTCCGAAAAATTTTCGGATCTTATGAAAAACGAGTGTATAAAAACACTTAGTGACAAATATAAGGTTCACTTTCTTATTTATTCGGAATGTGGTGATTTTATAGGATATACAGAACTGAAAAATCTTGACGAAACAACCGAAATAGGCATTGATTTGGCTGAAAAGTATCAACGCAACGGATATGGATTCGAGACCTGCCGATTGCTTATAAATAAACTGTTTGAAAAAACAAATTACGAATACATTTCTTACAACACATTCAAATATAATAAAGCAAGTATTGCACTTGCAAAGAAGCTCGGTGCTTCATACATCGGCTACAGTAGTGCATTTGATGTACTGAAAACGCCGAAAATTTCAAATGATGCAAAGGCTGAAACGGAACAATTTGATATATTTCAATATAGAATTTACAAATAAATTCGCTTAATTTCAAAACAAAGTACTTTTTTCGTGTGGCAATATGCCGTTTATATAATAATCCTGCCTATGCAACCGTCATAAAAATTACCCTTGCGCCGTGCGATATGCGTGTGTTAGTATATAATTAGAATATTGCAATTAAAAATCGCATTCGGGCTGTTACCTGCAGATGCAAATTGCGACTCACTTTTTTGGGGGATAAATATGAAAAAAGCAAAATTTAAAAGACTGCTTGCCGCTCTTTTGGCGGCAGTGCTGATTGCCGGCACGTTCACGGGCTGTGCGGCAAACGGAAAAGAAATTATGAACCGAATATACGGTCTCTACAACAACTTGGCGCTTGGCAGCACAGTTACAAGCCAAGACGGAAAAAAATCCTCGTCCTTCAAGCTCAGCGGGAAGGCAGAGGAAAACGTATATGCCACCCTGGATTTGGGCGAGGAAAAAGAATTCAACACCGTTGTGCTGAAAGAAAGCGGCAAAAAGGTGACTCTTTTTGAAATTTACGGCAGCAACAATGCCGACAACGACTATAAATTCCTTTACCAAAGCGACTGCATTGAAGGTGGGCACACTTGCTTTTTGGGCGATGTGAGCTACAGATATCTGCGCATTTTCGTTAATCAGGCAAGCGGCAACTTTAAGCTTACCGCCGCCGAGGTTTACAACATAAAAAACGACAATGCTAAGAATTTAAGAGTTAACGCCTACCTTGTGGCTTCAAACATAAACGAAGACGCGGATTTTTCAATGCTTGACGGCGTTACGGACATAATAGTTTTCGGCACGGCAAAATTCGATAAAAGCGGAAACATAATTTTTGTTGACGATGACGGCAACACGCTTGACGAATCCGTTTACGCCGAAAAAATACGCATTTTAAAAGAAGCCGTGGGCAGCAGAAATATAAATCTAATTTGCGATGTGGCAATGCCTTATAACGACGGAAATGCCGATATAATCTCGATGCTGAGCGAGGAAAATGTAGGTCGCACAATCGAAAGCATAAAAGCTCTTGTTGAGAAATACGATTTTGACGGCTATGACATGGATTACGAATTTCCGAACAGCAAAAAGGAATGGAAACTTTTCAATTCGTTTTTAAGGCTGCTTGACAAAGCAATTCCCGACAAAATCATTTCCCTTGCGATTGCGCCCTGGGATTTGCAGTTTGACGATGATGTGATTGAAATAATAGACCATGCCGAGGTTATGCTTTACGATATGTTTACAGCGCACGGATATCATTCGATCTTCCCTGTTACCGTGAACGGCATAAATAAAATGCTTAATGGCGGCTTCAAGGCAGAGCAGCTTGATTTGGGTGTGCCGTTTTATTCGCGTCCCACAAACAAACTCGGCTATTGGGGCAATTACAATCAATACGGCGATAAGCTGGATAAATATACAAACCTTATTTATTTTAACGATTTTGACCATTCCGGCAATCCGATGACGGCACCGCAATATATAAATTCCGTGCAAATGATATCGGACAAAACCGCCTTTGCCATTGACGCCGGACTTGGCGGAATTATGGTTTGGCATATGAGCTGCGATTTGCCTTACGACAACGAGCTTTCGCTTTTTAAAGCGATTAACGACACAAAAAACGCAAAAGCATAAACAAAACAGCAACACATAAAAGCGCGGGGAAGCGGATTATTTCGCTTCTCCCCTTTTTTTGCAAAAATATAAATCCACACAATAAAATTATTGTTATATATGATAAAAAACTGTCGCTTTTTTTGGCTATTAAGATAATAGTTTAAAATATGAACAAATGCTATAATGAAAACAGTACTGATTTTTATTTTTGGAGAGAGATGTTATGTCTAAATTAACAGACAAAGCAAAAGGCATTATATCAAATGTTAAAACGCACTGGAAAACGCCGCCGAACGGGCGATATGTGCCCTATAAGGAAATACTTGCTTACAGTGTGGGCGGTATCGGCGTTAAATCGCTGGTTTACACAATTTGGTACATCACTCTTTCTGCCACAAGCCTTTTGGCAGGCTCCGCACTCGGGCTGAAAAACGGTGATCTTGTTAAGCTGAATCTTACAGCCACGGTTATAGGAATGTTTTTGGGTCCGATTCGCGGAATGATGTTTGACAATACCGGCAGCAAAAAGGGTAAATTCAGACCTTATTTGCTTTACACAGGCATTCCCTCGGCAATAATCACAACAGTGTTTGCCTTTTTGCCGTTTGAAGAAATGGGCTACAATCAAAAGCTGTGGGCACTTTTCATAACATATATGATGCTTCAGCTTTGCTATCCGTTTTACGACCAGGCTTATTCGATGCTGGTGCAGGTTATGAGCCCGAATTCAACCGAGCGTGCAGACATAATAACCGTTTCCACCTTTGTTTATTCGCTTGCGCCGACGATTATGGGCTTTGCCGTTCCTATTATAGCAGGATTCACTGGCGGACTTGAGCACATAAATGCCTACCGCGTTATTATGCCGATATTCGGCATAGGCGGAGCAATCATAGGTATGTTCAGTTATGCAGGCACGCACGAGCGAATTATAGTTTCAAAAGATTACACGCCAAAAGTTCCGTTTTTCAAAGGCATTGCCTCCGGCATACAAAACAAATATCAGTGGGCGCGTTCCATAACCTCCTGGCTTATTCTGCTTCAGGCAGGTGTGGGCAATGTTACGACTTGGTATTTTTACTACGGCATTAAAGATGTTTTAAACCTTTCAACAGAGCAACAAGGCGTTTTAAACGGCACACTCACAACGATTTTGGGTGCCGCCGCAACACCGGCAATGCTGCTTGCCCCCATTCTTATCAGAAAAATCGGCAAAAGAAACCTTGTTATTTTTTACACAATTTGCAATGCGCTTTGCATGGCAGGAATGTATTTATTTATAAAGCAAATTTGGGTGCTGTTTGCATTTGTGTGGCTCAGGGGCTTTTTCTCAACCTTTACGCTTATAACCGACGGTGCCATGAACGCCGATGTGCTTGACTACCAGCAATACAAAACAGGCGAACGCCTTGAGGGGCTTATGGGTCAGTTTGTGGGAATCATAGGCACATTTGTTTCAATGGGCGTAACATATTTTATTCAAACGATAGTCATGCAAAACCACTATGGCTTAACGGATAACTACGATATGCTTTATGAGAGCAGCTTCCGCGAGCCGATTTCGCGCGGAGTTATAGTGATTGCCATTGCAGGCTATGTGCTTTCACTTATTCCGTTCACAACTATGTATACACTTACGGAAGAAGAACACAACGCGCACATTGCCGTGCTTAAAATCCGTGCCGCACTTGAAGATTATGCCACAAATTCGCTTACCGAGGGCGAGCTTGAAGAGGCAAAGGCAATTTACGCCGATGCGATTGCAAAGCTTGCCAAATGCAAGGAACAACTCAAAACGGCAAAAGGCAAGGAAAAGCGCAAGCTTAAAAACCGCATAAATGCATATGAAATCATAGTAAATGAAAAAGACCGCTTTAACGAGCCTAAGATGATTAAAAAAATTCAAAAAGCCGAAGAACTGCTTTCGCACACGGTTGAAGAGCTTTATGGCATAAGCGAGCCGGATATGACGGCATATAACGCTGCAAAAGCCATGAGCGAAAACACGCGCGAAGAGGCTGCTGCCAAGGAAGCTGCGCTCAAAGCCGCTTCCAAGGAGCTTGACCGCTTCCACAAAAAAGCATATTCATACATTCAGGCACGAAAGCTTATGAAGCAAAAGGAATATTATTCGCAAAAGGGCGTTATTTTTGAGCCGGATTTTGAATGTGCGCCGGCACAATAAGCCACTTTTTGAACACATGCAATGTAAAAGCATTGCATTGTTCAATCCAATGTGATATCATATCTAAAAACAAAACAAAGAGAGGATATTTTTATGTTTTTACTTTTGGGCACGGTTGCCGCGCTTATCATCAGTGCCGTTCAGATTTTTGCATTTTGCAAAAATCGCACAGTGGGAAAATGCATTCACATGGTTATCAGAAATGTGTTTGTTATAAATCTTATTGCAATCTTTTTCCAAAAATATGTGCTTAAATACAAGCATTTTTTCGTTTGGACAGGCGGCTACGGTGCCACATCGTTTATTAAATTTTTCATAATTGCGTTTTTGGTGGGTATTATTTTGCTTGGCATTTACGCAATAGTTTACAAATACATCACCTTTGAGCACGAAGTGCCGAAAAAGAAGAGTGCAAGGGTGTTAAAGCTTATAAGCGTTATTCTGTTTTGTCTCGGCAGTCTGTGCCTTGTGGGCACGGTTTGGGGCAAAGGCTCTTACGGCGATGTAACGGCGGATCAGCTTTTAATCAATCTCATTTCCCCTGCCGGCGGTGCCGAAAGTGCCGTTTACATTGAGGGCATCGAAGGGCTTGTTTATCCCGTTATGCTGCTCACATCCGTTTTTTGCCTTTTCGTTTATTCAAACTTCAAGCTTGTTTACCACGGAATTAAAAAGAACATCACATTCTTTAACGATTTGGTGCACAGAATTATAAGCTTTATTCTTGCGATTGCAATGCTCGGCGGCGGAATTTGGTACGGCGTAAATGAATTTCAGCTCAAGCAGCTTTATAACGCCTATATTGCCAAATCCGATTTTATCGAAGCAAACTACAGGGACGCACGCACAACAAAACTAACCTTCCCGAAACAAAAGAGAAACATTATTCACATCTATCTCGAATCGATGGAAAACAGCTATCTTTCCAAAGACCTCGGCGGATATATGGATACCAATCTTATCCCCAAGCTCACCGAGCTCGCTTACGAAGGTTATACATTTTCAAACAACGACACAAAATTCGGCGGTCCGCTCAAAGCAACCGGCACGCAATGGTCTGTTGCATCAATGGTTAATATGACAACGGGCTTGCCCATGAAAGTGCCGGCGGAGCAAAACGCCTACGGCTCAGAGGGCAATTTCTTCCCGGGAGCATACAATTTCGGCGATATTCTTCACGACCAGGGCTACGAACAAACGGTTATGTTCGGCGCAGACGCCAATTTCGGCGGACTTTCATATTATTATCACGACCACGGCGATTACAAAATTATGGATTACCGCTATGCAAAGCGTGAGGGCTTGATTCCGCAGGATTACAAAGAATGGTGGGGTTACGAGGACGATAAGCTTTACGAATATGCCAAGGAAGAACTTACCAGACTTTATGAAACCGGCAAGCCGTTTAACCTTACGATGGAAACTGCCGACACTCACCGCCCGGGCGGATATTTAAGCCAAAACGCACCGACGCCCTTCGGCGATCATTATTCAAACGCTATCAACTACAGCCAAAACGAAACCTACAAATTCGTTGAATGGATTAAACAACAGCCGTTTTACGAAAACACCACAATCGTTTTAATCGGCGACCATTTAAGCATGGACACGGATTTCTTTGAGAATTTCGACCCCGATTATTTAAGAACGCAATACAATGTTATATTAAATCCCTCGCCGGATTTGGACACTTCAAAATCCGATTTCACAAACAGAAAATGGGCAAACTTCGATATGTTCCCAACCATTCTTGCCTCCATGGGTGTTAAGATTAAAGGCGACAGGCTCGGAATAGGCACAAATCTTTTCTCAAACACACCCACGATTTTTGAAGAATACGGAGTTGAATACACCAACACCGAGCTTGAAAAAAAGAGCGAATTTATGAATTCGACAATTCTTTTAAATCCCGAGGCAAACGGCAAAGAAACAATAGAAACAACAACGCACAATGGCAATCATAACAAGTCCGATAAAAAAGAAAAGCCCGATAAAGCCGAAAAACCGACTGAAAAGGCAACCGAAAAAGCGGCTTAAACCGTTTAACCAAGCAATCGGAAAACAAAACAGGCGGCGCACTCCGAAAGCGGGGCGCGCCGTCTTAATTTAAAGACATACATATGAAAATACTTATCGACGCAGACGGCTGCCCCGTTACGACGCTTGCCGTTAAAATTGCAAACACGCACAAAATAAAAGCCCTTATATTTTGTGACACAAGCCACGAATTTGCGCTTGACGGCGCAGAAGTCACAACCGTTTCCAAGGGTGCGGACAGTGCCGATTTCGCACTTGTGAACAAAGCCGAAAGGGGCGACATTGTTATTACCCAAGATTACGGTCTTGCTGCAATGGCACTTGCAAAAAAAGCGTGTGTTATAACGCAAAACGGGCTAATAATAAACGATTTCAACATAGACGGTATACTTTATTCACGCCACATGGCAAAAAAGGCGCGCAGAAGCGGAATGCATCTCAAAGGACCGTCAAAACGGACAAAAGAGCAGGACACAGCTTTTGAGCGCGCGTTGACGCAGCTTATAAATAAAAACAACACTTGATATATTGGGCATAAAAATATATAATTATAAAAAAAGATTTAGGAGCAAATACAATGAAAGTAAGATTACCGAAGCACAGAGAGTTTTTAATTAAGTTTGAGGACGGATACGACAAAGCCGACGAAGCATGGGACGAGCTTAACAAAATAGTTAAGGATTATTCCGTGGACGGCAAATCGATTTATTCCGAAAGCTTTATTGAGGATAACGAAGCAAAAGTTAAAGCACTTCAGGAAAAATACGAATTTACATATGAAATCATAGAGAAATAAGGAACACCATGGAAAAGAAAAAGGTTTATGCAGTTGCCACATCGCATTTAGACACGGTTTGGCGTTGGAATTTGGCAACCACCATTAAAGAATACCTGCCCGACACGCTTGAAAAAAACTTTGTATTGGCGGATAAATATCCACACTACAAATTTAATTTCGAGGGTGCGTTCAGATACGAGCTTGCCGAGGAATATTATCCCAAGCATTTTGAATATCTTAAAGGGCTTGTTGAAAAAGGAAGCTGGAATGTGGCAGGTTCAAGCTATGAAAACGGCGATGTAAACATTCCCTCGCCCGAAGCACTTTTCAGAAACATTATATACGGTAACGGCTATTTTAAGGAAAAATTCGGTAAAGAAAGCTGCGATATTTTTCTGCCCGATTGTTTCGGCTTCGGCTACGCATTACCAAGCATTATGAAGCACGCCGGTCTTAAAGGCTTCACCACGCAAAAGTTGAGTTGGGGCTCTGCATACGGTGTGCCGTTTGATTTGGGACTTTGGCAGGGTGTTGACGGCTCAAAGGTTTATGCCTGCCTTAACGCGCAATCATATCGCTATAAATTCAGCGGCGACATCAGAGGCGATGTTTCGGTTATAAACAAAATAACGCAAAATGCTTTTGAAAGCGGCATTCCGCAAACGCTGCACCTTTACGGCACAGGCGATTGGGGCGGCGCACCCACTGAGGAAAGCGTACAGGCAATCGAAGAAAGTGTTGAAAAAAACTCCGCAGGCGATTTTGAGGTTGTTTCCGCAACAAGCGATGAAATATTCCGCGATTTGGACAAAATGCCCAAATCCGAAACAGCACGCCTTAAAATTTGGAACAACGAATTGCTTATGACCTCGCACGGTGCAGGCGCATACACTTCGAGAGGAATGAACAAAAGGCTAAACGCGCAAAACGAAAACATTGCCGACATTGCCGAAAAAATGTGCACCGCCGCAGAGGCAAACGGCGTTTATAAATATCCCAAAGAAAATCTCGACCGCGCCTGGAAGCGTGTTATCAGGCACCAATTCCACGACGACATTACCGGCACGGGCAATATGGATATTTATATTGACGGGCAAAGCGATTATTACGCCTCGCTCAGCGAATTTGAAACGGAGCTTGACGGCGCGGCAGGCGCAATGGCGAACGAGCTTAACACAAGCTTTGTAACCGAATGCGGCGTTATGGTTTACAACCCCTCACCGTTCAGACGCAAAAATGCGGTTTCGGCGCACATAAAGGTTGTGCACAATTCCACATTTATTAAGGTTTTGGATTCAACCGGCAACGAAGTGCCGAGCCAAATCATGAAAAAATCCGGCAAGGAATTTGACATTATTTTTATTGCCGAGGTAAACGCCATGGGCTATGCCGTTTATGATATTGTGCCGGCAAACAAGGCTTGTGAAATCAAAACGGAGCTTACCGTTTCGCTTCATACGCTTGAAAACGAAAAATACAGAGTTATTTTCAATAAAAACGGCGACATTGCCACGGTGATAGACAAGAAAAACAACATCAATGTGCTTGACGCGCCGATTAAAATGGCAGGTCTTGCCGACATCGGCGATTTGCCTTACCCCGCTTGGGAAATGCGCAAAAAGGATATTGACAAAGAGCCCGAATTTTTTGCAAACTCACCCGAATTTGAAATTGTTGAAGCCGGACCTGCGCGAATCGCAATCAGGGTTTCTCGCGAGTTAGACCATTCGTTTATTGAGCAAACCGTTTCGCTTGAAAGCGGCGGAGAATTTATCAGGGTTGAAAACACGGTTGATTGGCGCAACAGGCGCACAATGCTAAAAGCCGTTTTCCCCTTCTCCTGCTACAACAAAACGGCAAGCTATGATTTGGGGCTCGGCGTTATAAAAAGAGAAAACAATTCCGAAAAGCTTTACGAAGTGCCGGCTCAAAAATGGGCAGACATCACCGCAGGCAGCGGTAAGTACGGCGTTTCCGTTTTCAGCGACTGCAAATACGGCTGGGATAAGCCGGCTTCAAACACATTGAGGCTCACGTGCCTGCACACACCGGCAGGCGCATTCACAAAGTTTGCAAGGCAGGATTTGCTTGACCTTGGCAGAAATAATTTTGCATTCGGTATTTTCAGCCACGAGGGCGGATTTGCAAACGGAACACAACGCCAAAGCGAAATTTTCCAAAAGCCGATGATTGCATACCAAACCTCCTCACGCCGTGAGGGCAGCCTCGAAAGCGGATATTCGTTTCTTAAAATCAACAACGAAAACGCAATTCTTCGCTGCTGCAAGCTTGCTCAGAACGGCAACGGAATTATCGTGCGCATAAACGAAGGCAGCGGCGAAGCAATAAAAAATGTTGAGCTTACCTTTGCCGAAAGAATACTTGAAGCGAGCGAATGCCTTGCAAACGAGCAAGAAATCAAAAAGGCAGACATTAAGAGCAAAAAGCTCAGATTTAACCTTGAGCCCTACGGGATTAAAACATTTCGCATAAAGCTTGACGCACCCGATAAAAAGGGACGCGAAAACTTTAAAAAGCTTGATCTTGAATACAATTCAAAGGGCTTCACCAAAAACGAAAACATGCGCAATGTGATTCTTCAGGGCAGCGGATGTTCGCTTCCTGACGAGCTTTGCCCGCAGAGCTTCACCGCAGGCGGCATAAGCTTTAAAATGCCCGACACGCAAGCAACAAGCGATGTTACGGTGGCAAGAGGGCAAACAGTCGAATTGCCGAAGAGCATGACAAAGCTTTACATAGTTGCAGCCTCCACCCTCGGCGACAGAGACACAACGTTTTACCTTGACGGCAGAGAAAAGCAAATTCAAATTGCCGCCATGACAGAGCATTACGGCAATTGGGATATGGCAGGGCTAGACATAAAAGCCGCGCACAAAAATGCGCCGATAGCCTTTGAATTTACCCACACGCATCACCCCGAGGGAGACATTCCGAACGGCATAGCTTATTTCTATTTATATGAGCTTGATATCAGGAACGCAAAAACGCTTACCCTGCCGGAGGATAATCGCATAATAATTTTGGCAATGACGGCTGTTAAAAAATTCAGCAGCACCAAAAGAGCCACAAGTCTGATTGATGAAATTCCGACAGCGGATTATTCGTTCGGAGATATTCCGCCGATAGACAAAATAATCGACAAGGCGGATTTTGTAACAATTCGTGCCGGAAAAATCAAGGATCAGCAAAACAGCGGCAAGGGCAAAGGTTTTAAGCGCGACAATATCATAACAAACATTATCCGCTCCTACACAAAAGCGGAATGGTAATTCATATACAGTGAAAAATTCATAAATATGAAAAAGGCGTTTATGCATTGATTGCATAAGCGCCTTAATTTTTGCGTAAAGACCAACAGCTTTACACACGATTTCTTGTTGAACCGTTTGTTGAAAACTGTGTTTAAAATGTTGAAGTATACTCTTGGTTTTAAAATTTTTCAAAATTTGTAAGGCATTATACTTTACAATCAATAATTTCAACAGAGTTTTCAACAATTTTGACGTTTGTTATACACTTTGACAATAATATAACAATGGTTATATACAAAAAGCCTGCATCATAAGACGCAGGCTTAATCATATCAAAATTATTTTTTGTTGAAAAGGCTAACGATGCTGTCGAAAGTGTCGGAATCCTTTGTTGTAAAAGCACTACTTGCCTGCTCTGGAGCGGGAACAGCGTTTGCAACAGGAGGAGCAACCTCAATATTAGCAGTTGTGGACTTAATCGGAGCACCGGGACCCTCTTCGCCGAAGCGCGTTGCAATAACGGTGATAACCATTTCATCCTCAAGATTTTCATCAACATTTGCACCCCAAATAATTTCGCAATCGGGATGAACGGCATTCTTAACAATTGTGGAAGCGATATCGATTTCTTCCAGACCGATATCGGAAGAAGCCGTGATATTAAGAAGAACGCCACGGGCACCGTCGATAGAAGTGTTAAGGAGCGGGCTGGAGATAGCTGCCTGAGCGGCAACCTCTGCCTTATCCTTACCCTTGCCGTGACCAACACCCATATGAGCGTAGCCTGAATCCTTCATAATTTCGGTAACATCGGCAAAGTCGCAGTTTACAAGACCCGTTGCATTAACAAGATCGGAAATGGACTGAACACCCTGGCGAAGAACATCGTTTGCAATTTCAAACGCATTAAGAAGAGTAATTCTTTCATTTGTGATGAACTTAAGGTTTTCGTTTGGAATAACCATAATTGAATCAACATACTGAGCAAGCTCATTGATACCCGCCTGAGCCTGATCCATACGATGCTTGCCTTCAAAGGCGAACGGAGTTGTAACAACGCCGACGGTGAGTATGCCAAGATCCTTGGCAACCTGAGCAACCACGGGAGCCGCACCTGTGCCCGTGCCGCCGCCCATACCTGCGGTTATGAATATCATTTCTGCGCCTGTGATGGCGTCTGTAATAGCCTCTTTGCTTTCATCAGCGGCCTTTTTGCCAACCTCGGGCTTTGCGCCTGCGCCGCGACCCTTTGTTGATTTTTCGCCGATAAGAATTTTTTGAGAAGCCTGTGATTTTGCAAGAGCCGGCTTATCGCTGTTTACTGCGATGAACTCAACATCCTGAATATTGCAATGAACCATGCGGTTTACGGCGTTTCCGCCGCCGCCGCCTACGCCTACTACTTTAATGGAAACAACTTTTGTATCCTCGGTATCTATTTCATAACGTCCCATAGATTTATTCTCCTTATATGTATTATTGACAGACTGACTGTTGTCTTCACTTACCTATTGTAACAATATTGTAATCATTTTGCAATGTATTTTTTGATTTTTGCTGAATATTTTTTTCAAAAATAATAGAATTATTTTTTATTAGTTTGTGCACAATAGACAAAACAGCAAATTTCGCCCGAAATTGATCGAATTTTGTAAAGCTGTTTGCTTTACGATATTGTAACTTTTAAAATTACTTATTCCGGTGTAAAGTAACTTTGCTTGCCTGATTTTAAGTTTATCTTTCCTTTTATACTTGGGTTTGTTTCATTCATTTCATCGCAAATCAAAACGCCGCGTTTGATTTTGATTTCCAAATCATCGCAAGAACCGAGTTCAAAAGTTATGCGCCCGTCATAAATAATATAATTATTATTTATGTCCTTGCAACTTATCGCCGTTGCGCTTTTCATCTCCGTTGCTTTGATTGCATCGGTAATTTTAATTAAACAATCCGATATTGTGTCGTCATCAAATTCAAGCCGGCTTCCGGGTTCTGCGCTTTTAATCGCCGCATCGGTAATCAGCACACTCCCCGCCGGCTGCTCGGCAGCCGAAACTTCAAGCACCTTATAATTACCATCTGCCAAAATAAATGTTTCATCGCCGTTTTCGATTGCATATGCGACAGTTGCGTCCGTAACCGTGATTTTAACTGTTGCCGGAAGCTGCTTTTTTATTTTAACATTATATATATATGGCAGCTGAGTTGTGATTTTTTGTGCAGCTCTATTCGAATTTATCAAAAACAGATTGTCGCCTATGTCTATTGCAGACGCGTTCACAATCTGTTCCTGCGAATATATGCCGCTGCCCGAAACGTTTACCGTCTGTGCCTTG
Source organism: bacterium (assembly GCA_963654285.1). Lineage (GTDB taxonomy): Bacteria > Bacillota > Clostridia > Oscillospirales > Acutalibacteraceae > Eubacterium_R. The sequence continues at coordinate 64,826 of CAVJZG010000003.1, read as the reverse complement.
AAAAACACCGTGAGCGACAGTACCGCGCCGACCGCTATAAGCACTATAAACAATATTACGGCAAGCAACGCCTTGCGAACCTTGTTTTTAAGACGGCGTTTTTTGTTTTGCCTGTGCCTTGTTTGGGTGCGGTTCGGCTTTTTGTTTTCACCGTGATTATTATAAATCTTCGGCGGTTCTATCTCGCCCGGCATAAGCTCGCGCGGCACATTGTATTGCCCCGGCTGTTGCCTTTTGACATTTCTTTTATCCTTCATCGCTTATCCTCTTAATTGTTGCGCCTATTTTGCTTAAATCTTTTTCTATGCATTGATAGCCGCGGTCTATATGATAAACATTGCCTATGCAGGATGTGCCGCCTGCACAAAGTGCCGCAAGCACAAGAGCCGCACCGCCGCGCAAATCAGTGGAATACACATTTGCGCCGTACAATTCCTTAACACCGTTCACAACGGCAATTCTTCCGTCTGCGGTTATATCAGCGCCGAATCTTTTAAATTCGCTTATATGCTTATATCTGCCGTCAAACACACTTTCGTTAAAAACAGAAGTGCCGCGTGCGACCGACATTGCTGCCATAACAACGGATTGACAATCTGTGGGGAAACCGGGATAAGGCATTGTTTTGATTTTTTTAACCGCTTTAAGCCTTTTGGGCGAAACAAGCTTTAAATTGCCGCCCGAAAGATATATTTTGCACCCTGCTTCGCAGAACACGGGAATTATCGGTGTTAAATGCGAAGCGCGAATATTTTTTATAAGAAGTTCATCCGCCTGCATTGCGCCTGCGCACATGTATGTGGCTGCAACGATTCTGTCCGGAATAACACGATGAGTGCACGGATAAAGTTTTTCAACACCGTCAATTTCAATTGTGGTTTCGCCGGCACCGTAAATCTTTGCGCCGCAGGAGTTTAAGAAAACTGCCAAATCGCATATTTCCGGCTCGCGTGCAGCGTTTATAATAGTGGTTTTTCCGCTTGCGCAAACGGCAGCCAGAATTATATTTTCGGTTGCGCCCACACTCGGAAAAGATAAAAATATTTTCGCACCGCGAAGCCTTGCAGACTTGCAACATATGCAATTTCCGCTTTGCGTGATTTGAGCACCAAGCTTTTTCAGCGCGGAAATATGCAAATCAATCGGTCTGTCGCCTATATCGCAGCCACCCGGAGGGCAAAGTTTTGCCTCGCCGCAACGCGAAAGAAGCGCGCCGAGAAAAATTATCGAGGAACGCATTTCGCGCATCATTTCCTCGGGTATTGCATTATTATTAACAGCGGAAGCGTTTACAACCAAAGTGCCGCCGCTTTGCTCAACGGATGCGCCGAGTCTGCGCAATATATTCGCAGAGGCATCAACATCCGATAAATTCGGAACATTATGTAGCACCGTTTCGCCATTTATCAGCAAAGCAGACGCCATAATCGGCAGCACGGCATTTTTTGAGCCGTGCACGGATATTTCGCCGCCAAGCTTTTTTCCGCCCGTTATTATCAATTTTTCCATTTAAGCCACCTGCCAGCATATTCTTTTACATACTATGCCTGCGCGGTCGGCTTTGCTAAATTATTTTTTTGCCGCTTTCATAATAATATCGGCAATTATTTTGGCGGAATCTCTGACTGCCATATTTTTTGCGTTTTTTTCTATTTCCGCAAGTTCCTGCGGATTTCCAAGCACCTCGTCAATAACGGTTTGCAGCCTTTCCGAAGTGAGTTCTTTTTCTTCTATAATTCTCGCGGCGTTTCTGCGCACAAGAGCCATTGCATTGTGATATTGGTGATTTTCGGCAACATACGGACTTGGGATAAGAATCGAAGCCTTGCCAAGTGCCTCTATTTCCGAAAGAGATGACGCCCCTGCCCTGCCTATAACAAGATCGGCGGCAGCCATGCAAATATCCATATTATCTATATACTGCCTAACCTCAACCGTGCCCTTTTTGCCGTTTACAAAGCCGGCTTTTTCAAACTTTTCAAGATATTCTCCGCCGTTTGTGCCCACGGAATGAATGTGATAATAATTTCCGCTTTCGGCACTGTTTAAAAGAATATCAAACATTGCCTCGTTTATCGGAGCTGCGCCGAGCGAACCCCCGAACGAAAGCACAAGCGGCTTATCGCCAACACCGAGCTCTGCGCGCGAAAAATCACGGTTTGCACGCAATATTTCGCCGCGAACGGGTAAACCTGTTAAAATAGGCTCATTTTTTGATTCAAGCCTGCCGGCAGCATCCGAAACGGTTATCATAACCTTATCGGCTTTTTTTGCAAGTGCCTTATTCGTAATGCCCGGGAATGCATTTTGCTCGTGAATACAGGTAGGAATACCGAGCGCGGCGGCTTTTTCAAGCACAGGACCGGAAACATAGCCGCCGAAGCCCACGCAAACATCAGGCTCAAATTCCCGGATGATTTTTTTGCATTTGCTTTCGGATTTAACAAGCTGAGAAACGGTTTTTATATTATGCGATATTGCAGACGGCGAAAGAGAACGGCGAAAACCGCTGATTTCGATTGTTTTAAAATCAAAGCCCGCATTCGGAACAAGGCGTGCCTCCATATGATCTGCCGTGCCCACAAAAAGAATTTGGGTTTTGGGATAATTTTCCCTGATATATGACGCAACGGCAAGTGCCGGGTTTATGTGACCCGCCGTGCCGCCGGCTGCAAATAATATTTTCATAATTTCCTCCGATTTCTCGTGTTCTGTAATCTAACGAGCCGAGTTTTCGTTTTGATATACACGGATTAAACAAACTCCGTGTCTGCTTTTCTTAAATTGGCTTTTCTGGATATGGCAAGCACCACGCCGATTTCAAACAGCTGCATAACAAGCGCCGTACCCCCGTAGCTGAAAAACGGAAGCGAAATGCCCGTGTTCGGAATCGAATCCGTTATAACAAGTATATTAAGAGCCACCTGCACGCCGAGCTGAGTCATAATTCCTATAACGGTAAGCGAAGCAAAGCTGTCCTTAATTTTGGTGGCAATATAAAATCCGCGAACAACAAGCGCAGCAAAAAGAAGAATAATCGCAAGTGCACCAACAAATCCAAGTTCCTCGCACACAATTGAAAAAATAAAATCGTTTTGTGGCTGAGAAACATAAAGATATTTTTGTTTTGAATTGCCGAGCCCGGTGCCGAACAAGCCGCCGGAGCCGATTGCATAAAGAGAGTTATTTGTTTGCCAGCGTGCGCCGAGCGGCTGATAATCCTTATCCGTGAACGCAATAAGTTTTCGCTGAACATAATTCGGTAAAATCTGCGGAAACAAAATCACGACGAATACCGCGGCAACAACGAGCGCCAAGCCGATTGCGAATATTTTTTTATTTGAACCGCCGGCAAACATAACCGTAAGCCCGATTACGCCGACAATTATTGTGCCTGACATATGATTTTCCGCAAATATCAGCAAGCAATAAACGGCAACAATTGCGGCAGGATAAATAATGCCGTATTTCATGGTGCCCATCCATTTATGATAAATGCTTACATATGATGCAAGCACGATGGTGAGCGTGAATTTTGCCACATCGGACGGCTGAAACTGAAATAAACCCGGTATTTGAATATACCTTTTGAACGCCTCGCCCTCATCGGTAGCAACATTTGTGTGATAAAACAAAACAAGCACAAGCAAAAACAAAGTAAGCCCGAGCCAATATTTTGCCGTTGCCTGAAAAATCTTGTAATTTATTTTTGAAACAAACAGCATTGCCGCTATTCCCACAACGGCGAAAATAAGCTGCTTTACAAAAAATTTGTATGAATTGTCATATTTAAAATAAGAATACGGATACGAAGCCGAAAAAAGCATTACAAGCCCGATTGCAAGAATAATTATTGTGAGCGCGAAAAGCGGAATATCCATGCCGCCGCGCGTAAAAATATCTTTTTTGTTGAGCTTGCCAAAACTGCTTTTCGGGCGCAATACGGTGGCTTCACTTTGAGCCGAGCCGGTTCGCTGCGCCCTGCTTATTCTTTTTTTATCATAACGGGTGCGTCTTTTTTTAGCAGGCTTTTCAGAATCGTCGTCACGCCTGTAATGCACCGGCGGAGTAAGTTTATCCGGCATTAAGCTCTTCCTTTCATTATTTAATCAATATATTGCGCTGCCGTAGTATATTATCAGCACGGCAACAAGGCAGCCGATTGCATTAACGAGTGAAAACACGCGGCAGATTTTCTTTTCTTTCCAGCCACACATCTCGAAATGATGGTGAATGGGAGCCATTTTAAAAATTCTTTTTCCGTGAGTGATTTTGAAATACCCTATTTGTATGATATCGCTCATCGTTTCGCAAACATAAACAATGCATATCGGCAGCAGCAAAATCGGGCATTTTACGGCAAATCCGAGCCCTGCAACAACGCCGCCGATAAAAAGCGAGCCTGTGTCGCCCATAAAAACCTTGGCAGGATTATGATTCCAGCAAAGAAAGCCGCACATACCGCCGAGCAAAGCCGCGGCAAGAATACCAAGCCCCGAAAATGATATTATATACGCCATAACGACAAATGAAACGGCAATAACAGCTGTTACCGAGGCGCAAAGTCCGTCAATCCCATCCGTTAAATTTGCGGAATTTACACAGCCGTAAATTATAACAACGGAAAGTGACCAAAACACAATGCCGGTGAACATATTTTTTGAAAAATCAACGCTTCCGATAAAAGGAAAATACCAAACAGTGTTTTTTGAAAGCCAAAGCGTTGCAACATAACCGACCGTCATAACAAGCTGACCGATTGTTTTTTGCTTGGGTGTGAGCCCTTCATTTCTTTTCATTTTGATTTTTATAAAATCATCAGCAAAGCCGACAAGACCGCAACCTGTGCCGAGCATAAGGCTTGCAATCAAAAACACCCTTTCCCTTCCGACAAATATTGCGGAATAATCCGTTTCAAGATTACCGCCGAGCCCTGTAAAAAGACTTGCGCCTACGGCAAATGCAACAATGATGCCGATTATAAACATTAAGCCGCCCATATTGGGAGTGCCCTGCTTTTTCTTATGCCACGACGGACCGATATCCAAAATGGTTTGCCCAAATTTAAGCTTATGAAGCCATGGAATGATCACAAATCCGAGCCCGCCGGTGATTGCAAAAGCAACTACGGCGGCAACGGCAATTGCAGCGGTTACGCTCATTAAAATTCCTACCTTTTATTATTTCCTAAAAAACAAGCCGAAAATCAAGCCTGCATAAAATGCGCTTTTTGCCGATTACTTGTCGGAGTTTTTCAAAATATCGGCAACTGCTTCGCGCTCGTCAAAATGAATTGTACCCGTTGGCAAAATCTGATAAGTTTCGTGCCCCTTGCCTGCGAGCAGGATAATATCGTTCTTTTGCGCGTTATCCATTGCCCATTTGATTGCTTCTTTTCTGTTTTCAACAACCTTATACGGCGTTGAAACGCCCTTCATACCCTCAAGAATATCCTTTATGATTGCCGAGGGGTTTTCCGAGCGCGGATTATCGGAGGTTACAACGCAAAAATCCGAAAGTTCGGCAGCGATTTTGCCCATCTTGGGGCGTTTTGTTTTATCTCTGTCGCCGCCGCAGCCGAAAACAGTAACAACTCTGCCGTTTGCGATTTCACGAAGCGAGGTAATGATGTTTTCTAGACCGTCCGGTGAATGCGCATAGTCGATAATAACCGTGTAATCCGTATTTGTGGGCACAACCTCAATTCTGCCCTTTACGCCTGCGGACTTTGCTATTGCGCAGAGAACCTCTTCAAATTCAATGCCGAGGGTTAATGCAATGCTTGCGGCACAAAGCGAATTATAAACGGAAAATCTGCCGGGAATCGGGCAATTAACTCTGCCGATTTTGTCGCTTACAAGCTCGTACTCAATGCCGTTTGCCTTAAATTTGACATTTTTGGCAACATAATCTGCATCGTTGCTGTTTACGGCATAGGTAACAACTTTGCAAGGCAAACCCTCAACGATTTCAAGCCCGTATTTATCGTCCTTATTCGTAACGGCGGTTTTGCACTGCTCAAAGAGCATTCTTTTTGCCTTAAAATAATTTTCCCATGTTTTATGATAATCAAGATGATCCTGAGTTAAATTTGAAAAAGCGGCGATTTCAAAGATAAGACCGTTTACCCTGCCCTGAGCAAGTGCCTGAGACGAAACCTCCATAACACAATATTCGCAGCCTGCTTTAACCATAAGTGAAAAAAGCTTTTGAAGCTCGTGCGGATCGGGGGTTGTGTATTTGGCAGGATAAACCTCATCGCAAACCATATTTTGCACCGTGCCAACAAGACCGACCTTTTTGCCGGCGTTTTCAAGAATTTGTTTAACGAGGAATGTGGTTGTGGTTTTGCCGTTTGTGCCCGTTACGCCGATAAGCTTAAGCTTTTCGGCAGGATTTCCGAAAAAGTTTGCGCAGATTTTTGAATAAACTGCTCTGGTGTTTTCAACCACAATCTGATTTTCAATACCGAGATCACGCTCGCACACAACTGCTGCTGCGCCGTTTTTAACCATATCAGCTGCAACGGAATGTCCGTCAAACGTATTGCCCTTAATGCAAATAAAGAGCGAGCCCGGCTTAACAAGCCTTGAATCCTGAGTAACATCGGCAATTTCAGCTTCGGCAAACTCATTTTTTGTTTTAATGCCGTTTAATACTTCTGATAATTTCATTATTGTTCCCCCAATATGTTTAAAGCTGTTAATCAAGAACGGCTTTTGTTGATTTAAAGCTTACGGTAATAACCGTGCCTGCGTCCACTTCTTTGCCCTGCTCCTCGCTTTGCTTATATGCCACAACAAGCGAATCTGACGAAGAATTGCCGGAAATTTCGATATTAAGCCCACAGCTTGCCGCAAGACTGTTTGCCTGCGAAACGGTGAGACCAGTGAAATCTGGAACGGTTACGGTTTCCTTTTCCGAACCGGAAGTGTAAAGCACAACCTGACCGCCGGACGGAACCGTGTTTCCTGCCGCCGGAGACTGATTTGTGATTTTATCGCCGGTGCCGACTATTTTATATTCAAGACCCACGCTTGTTATTGCCTCTTCGGCATCGGAAACGGATTTTGCGATAACATTCGGAGCTTTAACGGAAAGTGATTTTTTCTCCTCATCTGTGTAGGTTGGTTCAACGCCAAGCACTGCCATGCTCTCTTTAATTACCGTTGCTGCAACGGGAGCGCAGATTGCGCCGCCGCCGAGATCCACATTCGGTTCATCGCAAATAATAATCATTGCGATTTCGGGATCGTCTGCCGGGGCAATCGCCGCAAAGGAAACGACATATTTATTTTTTTCGCCGTCCTTCGATTCGCCGAGCTTTGTTGACGTGCCCGTTTTACCGCCGACCTTATAACCTGCAACATATGCGTTTTTGCCCGTGCCGTTATCAACAACGGACTGCATCATTTGGCAAACCTTTTTTGACGTATCCTCGCTTATTACCTGTCGAATCACCGTCGGCTCCGTTTTTGAAACGGTATTGCCGTCCTGATCTTTCATCTCGGAAACAACATAGGGCTTCATCAGCTTGCCGCCGTTTGCAATTGCGCAAAGCCCTGTGCAAACCTGAATCGGCGTTAAGCTGTTTGTTTGACCGAACGAAGCCGATGAAAGTTCAACAATTCCGTATTGATTTTCCTCGTAATACTGCGGGCTTGCCTCACCCGGGAGGTCTATGCCCGTTTTTTGCGTAAAACCGAAACCGTCAAAATATTTAAAATAATTGTGCACTCCAAGCCTTTGACCGAGTGTGATAAAGAACGGATTGCACGAATTTTCAAGTCCCTGAGTTAATGTTTGCGTGCCGTGCCCTGCATGGTAATGGCAATTCATTTTGTATTTATCAACATTGATGTAGCCGGTGCAGGTATATTTTGTGTCCAGCGTTGCAACGCCCTCTTCAAGCACCGCAGAAGCCATAAATGTTTTGAAAACGGATCCGGGAACATATGTGTCCGACACAGTAAAGTTTCTCCACTGATTTTGCACATATTCGCTTTGCTTTTCCGCTTTTTCGGTTGAATCGGTTATCTTATCAATCTCATCCGTATATTTTTGATAGGTTAGTTTATACGGCTCGTTGCAATCATAGTCCGGCATTGAAGACATTGCAAGCACCGCGCCGGTTTTGCAATTCATAACAACGCCGTAGCAGCCCTTTGCCGAATATTCCTCAAGCGTTCTTTGCAATTCCTTTTCAAGATAGTATTGAATTGTAGTATTTATCGTTAAATTCAGCGAATAACCGTCCTGCGGGTCAACCGTGGTTTCGTAATCGTTTGAAATGGAATTTGATTTGGCGTCCTTTGCGGTTATAAGCCTACCGTTTGTGCCGGTGAGCTCGTCGTTGTAATAAGCCTCAATGCCGGCGAGCCCCGAATCCTCGCCCATAAAACCTATAACCGTAGAAGCAAGCGAGCCGTAAGGATAATATCTTTCCGTTGCCTCCTGAAAGCCGATAACCTTTGCAAGTTTGTTTTCGGAAACAAATTCCGCGATTTTTTCCTTTACCCTGTTTTCAACATTTTTTTCAACGATTTGATACTGGTTTGCGGCGTTTGCCTTTTCGGTAAGCTTGGCTTTTTCCTCATCGTCATACTCAAAAACCGAGGCAAGATAATCCACAATCTTTGTGCGCGTGGTTTCCTGATTGATGTTTGAAGGATCGAGAAACACAGTCCACACCGTTGCGGACTGAGCAAGCACATTGCCGTCGCTGTCATAAATCGTGCCTCGCTTTGCCTCTATTTCCGTGTCGGAAAGTTGCTGGCTTTCGGCTTTGTTTTTGTAATCCTCGCCCTTGATGATTTGAATATAAAACAGGCGGCATGCATCTGCCGTAAACAGAAAAGCTATTACGAGCCCGATTATCATAATCCTGCCCACAAAGCCTTTTTTTAAAATCGACATTTCATTCCGCCCTTTCATTACAGTGTTTTCGCTATATTTAAAATCTTATAAGATTTTAATTAAATATTTTATGAGAGCCGGATAAACCGACTCTCAATATAATACTTCTTTTTTGCCGTTGATATTACTCGGCGTCCGAATTTTGGGCACTTTGCACCGCATCGTATTCAGCCGAATCGATATATTTTATATTATTACCCTGCACGCGTGTCATACCGAGCTTTTCAACCGCATAACTGTCTATTTGCGACACGGAAACAAGAGCCTCCAATTCCGAATTGAGGCTTACATTTTCGCTTTGTGCTACCGAGATATCTTTTTTTATGCTTGCAATGCTTTTTGTAAGCTCGTTTTTTTGCACATAGGTAAAAAGCACGCCGAAAAGCATTGAAGCGGCAAGTGCGGTTACAACGCAGATTTTAATTGCCTGCAAAAGCGAACGTTTTTCGTCTGCCCTGACCTCTTCGCGGCTTTTTAGCTTTGTATTCGGGCTTAAGGTGAACTTACGTTTTTTTTCCTTTCCCCTGCGAACATCGGGTGCTGCGGAGGAACGGGTTTGATTAAACGCATCAACGGCATAAGCCGCATCGTAAGTGTAAGAATATCGTCTGAAATCATTGGTGTTTACCATATTTACTTCCTCCTTTTAAAATTCTTGCAAAACGGCATTTTGCCGCTTAGTATTTTTTAAACGCACGAAGCCTTGACGACCTTGCACGCGGATTTTCCTCAAGTTCCGCCTGCGTGGGCGACTTTGATTTAAAAGGCAATTCGCCCTTAGGCTTGTTGCCGCATATGCACACGGGAAATTCCTTCGGACAGGTGCAACCCTTTGTCCATTCGGCAAATTTTTCTTTAACAATTCTGTCCTCAAGCGAATGGAAGGTTATAACGGCTATGATCCCGCCCGGATTAAGGCAATCAAAAGCGTCGTCCAGTGCGGTTTTAAGCTTATCAAGCTCGCCGTTTACCTCTATTCTTATTGCCTGAAAGGTTTTTCTTGCAGGGTGACCCTTGCGAAGTTCCTTTGCCGGCATTGATTCTTTAATTATATCCACAAGCTGAAATGTGGTTTCAATCGGTGCTTTTTCCCTTGCGGCAACAATATTCGCTGCTATGCTGCGGCTGAATTTTTCCTCGCCGTAGCAATAAATTATATCTGCAAGCTCATGCTGCGAATAGTTATTCACAACATCCCTTGCGGAAAGCCCCTCTTTTGACATTCGCATATCAAGCGGAGCGTCTTGATGAAACGAAAATCCCCTTTCGCCGTTGTCAAGCTGGAAAGAGCTGACGCCGAGATCAAGCAAGAATCCGTCTATCCCTCCGATATTCAAATCATTCAAAATGCCTTTTATGTTGGCAAAATTATCGTGAACAACCACGGCATTGTCAAACTCGGCAAGCCGCTCGCTGAGTACTTTAACGGCATCGGGATCACGGTCTATCGCGATAAGTTTTTTCGTTTTTTTAGCGATTTCGCGGGAATGACCGCCGCCGCCGGCAGTCCCGTCTGCAACGATTTTGTTTTCATTAAGCTCCAACGCGGCAATCGCCTCGTCAAAGAGCACGCTTTTGTGAATAAATTCCATTGCCGCTTAATCTCCGTTTTCGGATGCTTCGTTATCGCCGGCAGATTTGTTTGCCGAAGTGCCGTTATTGGCACCGTGAGATTCGTTTACCTTATCCATAAGGTCATAAATGCCGAGAGCGGAATCAAAGGTTTCATCCATCTTTTTAAATTCCTGCGGACTCCAAATTTCAATCGTTTCGCCGTTGCCCTCAAAAACAATTTCGCTTTCGTTTTCAAGCAAAGCCAATTTTTTAAGACGCTGATTTAGAGTTAATCTGCCCTGCGCATCCATCGAGCATTCTTCCGCATTGCGAAGAAAATCCTTTGATGTGGCATATTTTTGATTTTCTGTGCCGCGCTGCATTTGGCTGTAGGTTTTTTCAAACTCCTCAATAGGATAAAGAGTTATACATTTGCATCCCTTAACCGTTACGGCAACCATATAAAAATCTCTGCCGAGCCTTTCGCGCCATTTAACGGGAACGGACAGCCTGCCTTTGCCGTCAAGCTTATAATTTTCATAAGTGCCTACGAATAACAATGCTGCCCCCTCCTTTCAAAAATGGGATTTCAATGGATTTAATGGGATTTTAATGGATTTTATTCCTCATACAAACAATTATAATAATACAAACCATTATTGTCAAGCAAAAATTACACACATTTACATTTGTAACATAATTGTAACAACTGTTGTTTTGGCAGACGTTTTATGCTATAATTAAACACAAATCAGCGCAGACTTTCGCAAAAACAAGCGAAAACGCGCAAAAAAACGCGCCCCGTCGGCTGCAGCGGAAAAGGCGCGCAATTCAGCAGCCGAAAGGGCAAAAACATGGCGGATTACAAAACCACATGGAGGGAAAAAATCGGATACGGCGTAGGTGCCATCGGTCTTGATCTTTCTTACGGATTATTTTATTCTTATCTATCCTATTATCTTTCAAGCGTGCTCGGGCTTAAAGAGGCATTTTTGCTTATTCTTACACCGCTTGCAAGAATTTGGGACGGTATTAACGACCCGATTATGGGCACGATTGTTGACAGCACCAAAACAAAAATGGGCAAATACAGACCTTGGATAATCATAGGCGCGGCTTCAAATGCGATTGTGCTTTCGCTGCTGTTCACTTCATTCGGCATGCAGGGCACAAGGCTTTATGTTTACATAGGCTTTATGTATGTTCTTTGGGGAATGACGAACACCATGGCTGATATTCCCTATTGGTCTATGGTGCCCAGCTTTACCAACGACCCGAAGGACAGAAATTTGATTGCCACCGTGGCAAGAACTTTCAGTGGCTTCGGTCAGGGCGTTATAACCGTGCTTACACCGATTATATTGCCGATGCTCGCTTCGGATATGGACAAAGTAACCGATAAAGGCTACAGTGCAAGCGGATTTTCACGCTGGGCAATGATTTGCGGCGGCTTATTGATTTTATTTGCCGTTACCTGCGTTTTGTCCACAAAAGAGCGCAATGTCGTTTATAACCAAGAAAAATTCAGCTTTAAAAAAATGTTTAAGGTTATCGGCTCAAACGACCAATTACTTGTGTTTATGCTTTTTGCAATGATATCAAACGCAGGCTGGTATCTCACAAGCGGCACGGCTGTTTATTATTTCACCGATGTGCTCGGCGAGCCTAAATCACAGAGTCTGTTTTCAATGATAGGCGCGGTCGGCTCGGTTATCGGTCTGCTTGTTATACCCGTTTTGGGCAAGAAATTCTCAAACCGCACAATTTATCAAATTTCGCTGCTTATGGCAATTATCGGCTATGTGTTGATGTTTGTTTTCGGTCCGATTTTAAAAATCACAATCGTGCTCGACATTTGCTACATCATTGCAAGCATCGGCATCGGCTCAATGTTTGTGGCTCAAACGATTTTCCTTGCCGATATTGTTGATTACGGCGAATTTAAAAACGGCAACAGATACGAAAGCATCACTTTTTCAATGAAGGGCTTTTTGCAAAAGATGGCATACACCATTCAAACAGTTTTCCTTTTCGGCGGACTCGGAATTATGGGCTACAACAAGCAAATTTCAAACGGCGTTATAAACAACGCCACAAAAAATGCCATCGGCATTCTTTGCTTCGGCGTGCCGCCGATTTTGCTTGTAATTTCGCTTATCGTTTTCAGCGCAAAATTCAAAATCCACGGCGAATTAAAGGAACATGTGCACGATCATATTTCAAGCAAGCGTGCGGCAGAACACAGCGAGAAATAAACGAAAATTCAAATCAAATATAGCGCATATAAAAACCGCTTTGCAAAATTGCAAAGCGGTTTTTCGCATGGTCACGTTAAAAACGAATATTTAATTATTTACCTCTTTCAAAGGAGCGCACCCTGAAATGTGCGCCGCAGTTCTTGCAGATTTCGCGCGATTTTTCGATTTCGCCGCGTGGAATAACATCCACAACCGTCATCCATACCTCTGCGCCGAGTGAAACGCATTCCTTTGTGAATTTAAGCATTGCGTCAAACGCCCTGCCCGGGAAAATATTGCGCGTGATTTTATCGTATTTTTCCGAATCCGTATCGTTGAGCGAAACGGAAACAATATCTATAGCGGAGCATATTTCGGCTGCCGTAGGCTTATTGTTTATCAAATCGGAAAGCCCGTTTGTGTTCAGCCTGAGTTTAATATCAGGATAAAGCGATTTAAGATATTTTGCCGTTTTTATAAGCAAATCAAAAGCATTTGTAGGCTCGCCGTAGCCGCAGAAAACAGCTTCCTTAACGGACGAAAAATCATATGCGCCTATCGCCGCCTTAACATCATCAAAGCCTGGTTCCTCATCAAACCAAAGGCGTTTTGCTTCGCCTACGGCATCCTGCTTTGACCTTATGCAAAATGCACAATTACAAGGGCATTTGTTTGTGAGGTTAAAATAAGTATTACCGTCCCAAGTATAAATAATATCTGCCATAAGATGCGCAACCTTTCATCAAGCCAAAAAAGGGCTTGTTTATCTTATCAAATAATTATATAATGAAATCGGCATTATTTACAGACACAGTTTTTATCATTTTTTAGGGTACAGACATGAGCAAATATAATGATTTATACAACATCATAAAAGATGAAATAACAAGCGGGCAAATAGAATACGGCGGCAAGCTGCCGTCCGTTCGCAAAGCAAGTGCACTTTATTCGCTGAGCCGCACAACGGTTCAAAACGCTTATTTTGCCCTTGCCGCGGACGGATATATAATAAGCGAGCCGCAAAGCGGATACTATGTTTCCTACAAATCGCCGAAAAGTAACGAAAAAAAGCGCGAAAGCAGCATTCCCACCCGCACGAAATATGATTTTAACGGCACTGCGGCAGACCGCGAAAGCTTTGATTTTGATGTTTGGCGCAGGCATATAAAGGCGGCACTGCGGCAGGACGAAAAACTTTTAACATACAGCGAGCCGCGCGGCGAAAAAGAGCTTCGAGAAGCAATTTCAGAATATATTAGAGAAAAGCGAAACGTTACCGCCTCGCCGGACAGAATTATAATCGGTGCCGGGGTGCAGAGCCTGCTTTTTGTGCTGACCTCGTTGCTGAAAAAAGGCAGTTCTGTTTCTTTTCCCGACAAAAGCTTTAAGCAAAGTGCAGCTCAATTCGACGAAGCCGGCTTCGATGTGCACTACAGATATAAGGATGCAGACATAATTTATGTTTCACCATCGCATATGACGAGATGGGGCGATGTTATGCCGAACAAGCGCAGAATAGAGCTCGTTTCCTATTCCGCGGTGCACGGAAGCATCGTTATCGAAGATGATTACGAAAGCGATTTTCAATACAACAGCCGCCCCACCCCGTCGCTTCACGCACTTGCAGGCGGCACGAATGTGGTTTACATAGGCTCGTTTTCACGCCTGCTTTTGCCCTCAATTCGCATTAGCTTTATGGTACTTACGGAGGAACTTGCCGCGATTTACAACGAAAACATTTACAAATTCAGCCAAACGGCAAGCAAAACGGAGCAAATCGCACTTTGCGGATTTGTCAGGGACGGTTATCTTGCCTCGCAAACAAGAAAAACAAGACGTTTTTACACGGCAAAAACAAAAAAGCTGAAAAAGCTGCTTCAAAACGAATTTAACGGCGCAAATATAGAAATAAGCGAAAATTCGCTTCAAATAATATTGCGCACAAAATTTGACGGCACTGTCGAATCTTTTGACAAAAAAGGCATTTCTGTTTTTATTGAAAGCATGGAAAACGGATTTATCACCTTGGTGCTCAATCCTGCCTCCATACCAGAAAACGAACTCGAAAATGCCGTTAAAGCATTAAGAAATGCAATGATTTTTTAGAATTTTTGTTCTATCAGTCCACATTTTGGGACTTTGCGCAAATAGGCTGTTGCAATTTTGTTTTCTTTGTGTAAAATGTAATTGTAAGCAAAAACAAAACAAATGTTTGAAAGGAGCTTTCAATTATGAATAACATGATAAAAACAATTTTAACGGCGGTGGCAACGGCAATTGCGGGCTTTGCGGCAATGGTGCTTCCCTTTAGACTTTTAGGCAGCTTAACGCAAACACAGATGAGAATTCTTTTTGCTGCTGAGCTTATCGCATGCGCGGCAATATATTCGGCAGTGTTTTTAAAAAAAGACAGAAAAGCGCAAAGGCGCAACGAAAGAGCCTGCCGCAAGGCAAGGCTTGAAGAAAATGCTTATTTCGGGCTTAAATGCAACGAAGAAGCAAAAAACTTTGAAAAAGCCGCATAAATTAAAATTTTTCTTTCTTAAGCAAGTAAAAAATCAAACGGCAAAGCAAAACGGCGCAGCTGATAAAAGCTACGCCGTTTTGCTTTATATGCCTTAATTACTCGGCATGATTTTTTGTGTTGTTGATGCCCTGGCGAATTCTCCTTACATCGGCAAGTGCTTTATAAAGTGAATCGTCAATGGAAAGAAGAGTGTCGTCAGCATAATTCTGAACTGCGGTAAGCATTTCACGGCTCTTGTTTTGAGCGTTGGTTACCATTTCGTTTGCCTGAGTTGTGGCATTGCCGAGGATTTCGCTTGCCTGATTTTGAGCATCGCGAACATAAGCCTCGCCTTCTTCCTTGGCTTTTGCGGTGATATCCGCAGCTTCCGCCTGGGCGGTTTGGGTTATTTGATCGCGCGCAACAAGCTCACGAGCCTGTTCCTGAGCCTGAGCTATGATATCGGCAGCTTCCTTTTTAGCCTCTTCAATAATGCTGTTTCTTGAATCGACAATAGCCTTTGCCTGCTTTGTTTCCTGCGGAGTGTTAAGGCGAATATCCTCGATTATAGTTTTAATTTTTTCCACATCCACAAGACTTTTTTTGGTCATCGGCATAGAGGTTGCGTCATCAAGCACATCCTCAAGGTCTTCAAGCAATATATCCGTATTAGTCATTTGCAATTTCTCCTTTACATCTTAATATAACATCATTTAAAATTTCTTTAGGAACAAATCGGGAAATATCCCCGTTAAGGCTGCAAACCTCTTTAACCATACTTGATGATAAAAACATGTTTGCGCCCTTTGCCGCAAGAAAGACCGTTTCAATCTGCGGCAACAGGCTTTTATTTGTGAGAGCCTGCTGAAATTCATAATCAAAATCGGAAACGGCGCGCAAGCCCTTAACAATGGCAACGGCATCAATCTTTTTTGCATAATCAACAAGGAGACCGTTATATGTGTCAACCTCAACATTGCTGTTTTTTATGCATCTTTTAAGCAATTCCACCCGTTCGTCAATACTGAAAAGCGAATGCTTTGCGCTGTTGCTCATCACAAGCACGATAACCTTATCAAAAAGCTCAGCCGTGCGTTCAATTATATCAATATGACCCAAGGTTACAGGATCAAAACTCCCAGGGCACAATGCTATTTTCATTCTTCGGCATCCTTTCGGTAAAGCGTAAGCTTGATTTTTCCGTATTTTTTCTCTTTGGCAACCGAAAATCCGCCGCAGGACTGTGGCAAGATCTCATCCTTAGCGGTTTCGCAGGCAATTATGCCGTCATCGCTCATATTGGCTGCCACAAGAGGTAACGCTTTATCAACAAGATTTTTGTAATAAGGTGGATCAAGAAAAGCTATATCATAGGTTGCGCTTCTTGAAGCATATGAAACGGCATCGCTAAGATAGATATTAGCCCTGTCCTGCAAGCCGCAATGCAAAATGTTTTTTTCAACAACGGCTTTTGCGCTTTTATTGTTTTCAACAAAAACACAGGACGCTGCCCCTCTTGACAAAGCCTCAATTCCGAGCTGACCGGAGCCGGCGAAAAGATCAAGCACACGCCTGCCATCGATTTCAAATTGAATCATGCTGAAAAGAGCTTCCTTAACGCTTTCCGAAGTCGGTCTTGTTACATCCTCGCCGGGCAGAGTTTCAAGCTTTCTGCCGCGTGCCGAGCCGGTAATAACTCTCATAATAAAAATTCCTTAAAAGCGGCGGACGGTTCCGCACACTTAAATTTATACATATCACATTATACAGACGAACGCCGCCATAGTCAAGTGAGTAAATATTATTTTTACATTTTATGATAAAATTCGTAAATATCCCGTGCGTTTTTTTCGCTTATTGACGGACATTCCCGAAGCTGTGCTTCATTGCATTCCTTGATTTTTCCTATTGTTTTAAAACAGCGAAGCAGTGCCTTTGCCTTTTTTTCGCCTATGCCGTCAATTTGAAGCAAGCCGGACGAAAAAGTGCTTTTAGCGTGTTTTTTATGATGATAGGAAATTGCAAAGCGGTGCACCTCCTCCTGAATATTGGAAACAAGAGTAAACGCCGAGCGGTGCGAATTTATTTCTATTTCACCACCGCCGAACGCAATTGCGCGCGTGCGGTGCTTATTGTCCTTAACCATACCGAAAACCGGCACATTCAGCCCCATCTTTTCTATAACCGGCAACACGGCGTGCACTTGTGGCTGACCGCCGTCCAGCAAAATCAAATCGGGCAAAATTTTAAAGGTGCTGCCCTCTTCATCGTTATAATAATGATTAAAACGGCGCGTGAGCACCTCATTCATCGAGCCGACATCGTTTTGCCCGTCAAACCCTTTAACGGCAAAGCGTTTATATGCAGATTTCATCGGTCTGCCGTTGTGAAACACCACCATACCTGCCACATTATCCGCGCCGAAGGTGTGTGAAATATCATAGCTTTCGATGTATTCGGGCGGCTTTTTAAGCCCGAGAAGCGAAGCCAATTCCTCAAGCGCGGCAAATTCCCTGCCGAGCCTGCCCTCGTTTTGTGCCAAATGCTCGTTCGCATTTCTTATGCACATATTCACAATCGAAAGATGCTCGCCCTTTTGAGGATGAATAAATTCCACCCTTTTGCCCCTTTTGTTTTCAAGAAAATCGCGCAGCAAAGCTTCGTCCTCGCAGGCACCGTCCAGTGCTATTCTGGCAGGTACTCGCTCGCGCATGGAATAATATTGCTCAATAAGCTCCGTGCGTGCACTTTCAAGATCATCCTGCGAATCGATAAGCCAAAATTCAGTGTCGGTAAGCTTTCCGTTTTGAAAACGAATAACCTCGAAGCATGCTTTCTTTTTGCCGTTTACAAGGGCAAACACATCCTCCTCGGGCACATTGATGGAAACCACATTTTGCCGCTCGTCAAGATTTTTGACAGCACGAATTCTGTCGCGTAATTTAGCCGCTTCCTCAAATTGCAGATTTTCCGAAAACTCGTTCATCTGCGCTGTCATTTCTCTGACAGCCGCCTGGCTGCCGCCTTTAAGAAACGCCACGGCATCGTTTACATTTTTAAGATATTCCGCCTGCGTGATTTTACCGGCACACGGTGCGGAGCAAAGCCCCATAAAGCCGTTAAGGCACGGGCGCGATTTGCCGTAATCCTGCGGAAAACGCTTGCTGCAACGGGGAAGCTTGAATATTTTGAGTGTTTCCTCAACCGCCTGCTTAACGGAAAAATTTGAAATATACGGTCCGATATAGGTTGCGCCGTCGTCATCAATGCGCTTGCATTCCGAAATCATCGGAAAATCGCCCTTGGTGATTTTTATATAGTTATAGCCCTTATCGTCTTTAAGCAAAATATTATATTTCGGCATATGCTGCTTAATCAGCGAGCACTCAAGCACGAGGGCTTCAAATTCGGTGTTCACAAGAATGTAATCAAAATCATCAACATTTTCAACCATTTTGATTACCTTGAGAGAATGATTTGAGTGCGAGCCGAAATAGGAAGAAACACGATTTTTAAGTTTTTTCGCCTTTCCGATATAGATTATTTTTTTATCCTTATTTTTCATTATATAAACGCCCGGCTGAAGCGGAAGTGCCATTGCTTTTTTGCGAAGTTCTTTTTCTGTCATTCTCTCACCTGCCTAAAAATATATTACCACAAATTAAAATGCCGGTAAATAAAAAAATACGGCGCAGAAAAAATCTGTGCCGTAAGATTTTGCAAACAAATCAATCTGTGAAGCCGCTTTTAACAAGGGCAACAAGACCTTCAACAGCTTCTTTTTCATCAGAGCCGTCTGCAATAATACGGATATCCGTACCACCCATAATGCCGAGAGAAAGAACACCTAAAAGGGATTTTGCATTAACTCTTCTTTCCTGCTTTTCAACCCAGATTGAAGACTTAAATTCATTTGCCTTTTGGATAAAAAATGTTGCCGGGCGGGCATGCAAGCCAACCTGATTTTCAACCGTTACATCTTTAACAAACATAATAAAACCTCTCATCAAAATCAAAAAAAATAAGTTTGCCTTTTTGACTGCATTACATATTATACCACTAAACTTATTTAGGTCAATGAAATGAAGCAAACTTCGTATGACTTATGAATTAAAAACAAAATGAACTGCCTTGATTTGTGCAAAATACACATAATTTTTTATTATCATTTTAAATCAGACAGAAATTTGCGTTCTTCCGCCGTCAGCTCCGCTTTTTCGAGCATATCCGGTCTGCGTTCTTTGGTGCGCATTACAGACTGCTGCCTGCGCCATTTTTCGATATTTGCGTGGTGACCGGAAAGCAAAATGTCCGGCACTTTTCTGCCCTTCCATTCAACGGGGCGCGTGTATTGCGGATATTCAAGAAGCGAGGAAAAATGGCTTTCCTCGGTGAAGCATTCCTCGTTGGAAAGCACGCCCGGAATCATTCTTGCCACCGAATCGGCAACAATCAGCGCCGGCAGTTCTCCACCCGTGAGCACATAGTCGCCCACCGAGATTTCCTCCGGCTGCAATTCATCAACGACACGCTCGTCCATACCCTCGTAATGAGCGCAAAGCAATGCCAAATTATCGTATTTCGCAAGTTCCTTAACACGCTGCTGAGTAAGCGTTTTGCCCTGCGGAGTCAAATATATCAAATGAACCCTTGCACCGGCTTTTTTGCAAATATCGCTGTAGCAATCATAAACGGGCTGTGCCTGCATAATCATACCCATTCCGCCGCCATAAGGAGCATCGTCCACTCTGTTGTGCTTATCGGCAGTATAATCTCTTATATCCGTGCATTCGATTTCAAGCACGCCCGCCTTGCGCGCTCTGCCGATCACGCTTTCGTCAAGATACGAGTAGCACAATTCGGGAAAAAGGGTTAAAATATCAATTCTCATCAAAAAGCCCCTTTATCGGTTTAATTTTAATCACGCCGCCGATTTCGTCTATTTCGCAAACGATATCATCAATAAGCGGCACAAGATTTGCTTTTTTCCCATTTTTGATTTCCAAAATATCCGAAGCACCGTAATTGAGCACATCGCTCACCTTGCCGTAGCTTTCGCCGGTTTCGCTGTCAAGCACCTCGCAGCCGATTAAATCCTGAATGTAATGCGAACCCTCTTCTTGCGGTGCATCATCCCTGTCTGCAAACAAAATGCTGTTTTTAATCCGCTCGGCAGAGTCCATATCATCAACGCCCTCAAGCTTTATGATGGCGGCATTTTTATGCGGGCGAACTGAAAGAAGCTTCACGCTTTTTTTGCCGTTTTCATCAAAATAAAGCGTTTTAAAATGCTTTAAATATTCGGCACTGTCGCACCAAAGTTGCAGCCTGAGCTCGCCGCGAATGCCGTGGGTGTTCACGACTTTGCCCACTTCAAGATATTTTTTCATAAGCACCTCTAAATAAAAAAGCCGCAACTTAAAATTGCGGCTGATTTTATATGTTTTTAACACCCTTGCGGGATTTTCGCGAAATCAATCGATTTCAACGGAAATTTTTTCATCGTTTCTTGTTGCTGCCGCGCGCATAACAACGCGAATAGCCTTTGCTATTCTTCCCTGCTTACCGATGACTCTGCCCATATCTTCCTCTGCAACATGCAGATGATAAAAGACAACGCCTTCTTCATTAGGTTCATCAACATCAACAGAAACGGCATCGGGATTATCCACCAAGCCTTTTGTTATGGATATTAACAAATCTTTCAAGAAAACACCTCCACTAATCTTTAAATTGAGCGATTAAAGATTAAAGAATGCCTTCTTTTTTAAGAATGCTCTTAACTGTGTCTGTGGGCTGTGCGCCGTTGGCAATCCATTTCTTTGCCTTTTCGGCGTCGATTTTAACCTCGGCGGGATCAACCATTGTGTTATAAGTGCCGATTTCCTCAATGAAACGGCCGTCTCTCGGGAATCTTGAATCTGCTACAACTACACGATAGAAAGGAGCCTTTTTTGCGCCCATTCTGCGAAGTCTGATTTTTACTGCCATTTTTGTTACCTCCAAAAAATATTATAAAAAATTATTATATTTACTAACCGATTTTGATTTCTCGGGTTAATACTTGTTTAAAAGCCGAAAGGATTGTTTTTTCCGCTACCCGTCATACCCATCATCTTTTGAGCCATATCGGGATTTTGTTGCATCATTCGGCGCATTTTTTTGCTCATTTTAGGGCCTTTGTTGCCGCCGAACTGGCTGATCATCTTTTTCATTTGCCTGAACTGAGCAAGCAATTTATTAACATCCTCAACCTGCATTCCGCAGCCTGCGGCAATTCTGCGCTTACGCGAGGGATTTATGATATCGGGGTGCTCGCGCTCGGCTTTCGTCATCGAATAAATGATAGCTCTGAATCTGTCGAAGGCATTTTCGTCGATATCCTCATCCTTGATTTTGGAGCCGATGCCCGGAATCATCTTAATGGTGTCCTTAAGGCTTCCCATTCTTGCGATCTGATCAAACTGATCGAGCAAATCGTTGAGATCGAATTTGTTTTTTGCAAGCTTTTTTTCAAGCTCTGCGGCTTTTTTCTCGTCAAGGCTTTGCTCTGCCCTTTCGATAAACGAAAGCACATCGCCCATGCCAAGAATTCTTGAAGCCATGCGATTGGGATGGAATGTTTCAAGATCGCCGAGCTTTTCGCCCGTGCCGACAAATTTAATCGGCTTGCCGGTTACGGCTCTTACGGATAATGCCGCACCGCCTCTTGTGTCGCCGTCAAGCTTAGTGAGAATAACGCCGTCTATGCCGAGCGTTTCGTTAAAGCTTTTTGCAACATTAACGGCGTCCTGACCCGTCATAGCGTCAATAACAAGCAAAATCTCATGCGGATGCACGGCAGATTTAATATTTTGAAGTTCCTGCATAAGTGCTTCATCTATATGAAGGCGACCTGCCGTGTCAAGAAACACATAATCATGACCGTGATCCTTGGCATAGCTTATGGCTTCAAGTGCGGTATCTACCGGGTTTTGCGTGCCGCGCTCAAACACGGGAACACCCACCTGCTCGCCAACTACCTGCAGCTGCTTGATAGCGGCGGGTCTGTAAATATCGCAGGCAACCAACATCGGGCGGTGACCCTCGTTTTTAAGCTTTAAAGCAAGCTTTGCTGAATGGGTCGTTTTACCCGAGCCCTGAAGACCGCACATCATAACCACCGTAGGCGGGTGATTTGCACATGCAAGGCGGCTTTCGGTGCTGCCCATAAGCTTCGTGAGCTCTTCGTTAACGATTTTGATAACCATTTGGCCGGGTGTTAAAGATTCCATAACATCCTCGCCGATGGCTCTTTCGGTTACGGATTTTGTGAAATCCTTGGCAACCTTATAGTTTACATCCGCCTCAAGCAATGCAAGGCGAACCTCACGCATAGCGTCTTTAACATCTGCCTCGGTTAATTTACCCTTGGCACGAAGTTTTTTAAAGGAATTTTCAAGTCTTTCGGAAAGACCTTCAAATGCCAAAGCAATCAACTCCCTGCTGCTTAAATAAAATCAATCAAAGCTTTAAAAGATAATCCGCAGTTGATTTGATTTTTGAAACACTGTCGTTAATTTCTCTTGAAAGGCTGTGGTTAAGGTTATATTCGTTTATAGCCTCAGCACTTTCAACAATTTCATCAAGCCCGCGACGCATTAAATTAAAACGCTTTGCAAGACCCAATCTGTTTTCCATATCAAAGAGCTGATTTTCGGCTCTTTTAATAGCGTCGCGCACCCCTTGGCGCGTGATGCCCTCGTTTTCCGCAATTTCGGAAAGCGACAAATCCTCGTCATAATAATAAATCAGGAAATCATGCTGCTTTTTCGTGAGCATTTCGCCGTAAAAATCAAGAAGAAACGATATTTCAAGATTTTTCGCCACTATTATCCCTCTTTCCGAACGCTTTGCAAGATGAAACATATGTAAAGTATTTAGTCTTTACAGCAAGAGTTATTATACATAAACGGAGGCAATAAGTCAAGCATAAAAACAAATATTTTACAAAGAATATTTTACCGTTTCAGATTGACACAAAATATCGCACGCAAGCAAGCACAACACACAAAATGAGGCGGTGCAAATCAAAATTCGCACCGCCCGTTTTGGATCTAAATATTTAATTATATACATTGATATTAAGAACATTGAAATTCCCGGAAATAAACCTGCCGTGCAGGCGCAAAATCATTTAAGTTTTGCGATTGTTACGCCGCTTTCGCCCTCTCCGTAAACGCCCAGCCTGAATTCAGACACATTCGGGTGGTTTTTCAGTTCCTGCGTAACCGCCGCGCGCAATGCTCCGGTGCCCTTGCCGTGAATTATTCTGATTTCCGAAATATTGTTGAGCACGCATTTATCGATGAAGATCTGCACATTTGCAATTGCTTCCTCGACGGTTTGACCGCGCAAATCAAGTTCTGTGCGAACATCCGCGTCCGCGCGCGATGTGGTTCGGTAAACCGAACGTGTTTGTTGAGCCGGAGCTTTTTTCGGCTTTTTCGTAAGCATTAAATCGCTCATTTTAACACGTGTTTTCAGCATACCGGATTGCACAAGCACATTGTTTTTATTAACTTCGAGCACCTCGCCCAATCCTATGCCTCTGATTATTACGGCATCGCCCTTAACGATTTGGCGCGGAAGCTTATAATCATTGTCCCATTCCTCGGCAAGCGTGCGCGGATCAACCGTTTCCTCCATCTCACCGATTCTGTTTTTGATTTCGCGGCGTGTTTTTCTTGCCACATCCGTTGCAGTTTGGGAATTCGCCTCTTTTTTAAGCTGATCGAGGCGAAGCAGAAAATCCGCGCTTTGGCGTTTTGCCAAATCGATGATTTTTTTCGCCTCTCGCTTTGCTTTTTCGAGTTCGTTTGCTTTGAGCTGAGCGATTTTGTCCTTTTCCGATTGTGCGCGGCTGCGCATTTTATCGGCATCCTGCACTGCTTTTTCAGCTTTCTCTTTTTCTTTTTCAAGCTCAAGCCTGGTTTCCTCAAGCTTTTGAAGAACGCTTTCAAACGACTGATTTTCGCTACCGATAAACTTTTTTGCTTCTTCTATAACGCTTTTTTCCATTCCGAGATGTTCGGAAATTGCAAAGGCGTTTGACCTGCCGGGCACGCCAATAAGCAAATTATATGTGGGTCTTAAGGTTTCCACGTCAAATTCACAGCAGCCGTTTATTACGCCCGGGGTGTTGAGCGCATATGCTTTAAGCTCCGCGTAATGAGTTGTTGCGGCGATCTTCGCTCCCTTGGCACGCAGATATTCAATGATTGAAACAGCAAGCGCAGCACCCTCAACAGGATCCGTGCCTGCGCCGAGTTCGTCTATAAGAACAAGGGAGTTTTCGCCTGCCTCGCGCATAATTTCAATCACGTTTACCATATTTGCCGAAAATGTGGAAAGATTTTGCTGAATACTCTGCTCATCACCCACATTGGCATAAACTCCGTTATAAACGGCAATTCTTGATTGATCCGCAGCAGGCACAAGAAGACCGCACATTGCCATAAGGCTGAGCAGACCCACCGTTTTTATCGAAACGGTTTTGCCGCCCGTGTTCGGACCTGTGATAACAAGTGTGTCGAACTTTTCACCGAGTGAAATATTTACGGGTACGGCTTTTTTAGGTTCAAGTAAAGGATGTCGCGCCTTTTTGAGCAGTGTTATTCCCTCGTTGTTCAAAATCGGCTTCGTGGCTTTCATATCATATGCAAGATGCGCCTTTGCAAAAATCAAATCAAGCTGCACCGCGCTTTCGTAGGAATGCTTTATGCTTTCCGAAAAATTGCCTGCCTCGCCAGAAAGTTCAAACAAAATCCTGCGAATTTCATCACGCTCGCTGCTTTGCAGCATTTTAATATCGTTATTGGCGTCAACAACGGAAACCGGCTCGATAAACACAGTGGCTCCGGAGGCGGACATATCGTGCACAAGCCCCGGCACATCGCCACGATGCTCCGATTTTACAGGCACAACAAATCTGCCGTTTCGTTGGGTTACAATCGGCTCCTGCAAAAATTTTTGATAATGCGTGGAATGAATCATAGAATCAAGCTTTTCGCGCACGGAATTTGCCTTGGCTCGCATTTTGCGCCTGATTTCAAAAAGCCCGTCCGAAGCCTTATCGGAAATTTCATCCTCTGAAACAATAACGGAAAAAATTTTATCTTCAAGATATTTGTTAACCGTGATTCCCTCAAAGAAATAATCAAGCGCGGTGCGCACTCCGCTGCAATGACCGTACCATTCGTAAAGCGTGCGCACAGCGCGAAGCGTGCTGCCGATTTCAAGCAGTTCATATGTATTAAGTTCGCCGCCGGCAGCGGCTCTGTGTAATGCGTTGTTTACATTTCCGAGCCCCGAAAAAGACGGCGCACCGAAACGCGCAAGCAAAGAAAACGCGTCCTCCGTTTGGCAAAGCAGCCTTTCCGCGTCTGCCATGTCAAAAACAGGCTTTATGCTTTTCGCCTGCTCTGCCGCATCGGGGCAGCAGGTTTCGGCGGCAAGCATATCAAGCACAATATTCAGTTCAAGTGCTTCAAAATGTTTGTTCATATCAGTATTCCTAAATTTTTCAATAAACCGTTTATTTAAGTGCCTTATAAAATTCAAGTGCGGAAAGACCGCGCTGTATTCTGCCAATTGTGTATTTTTCGGCAACATCGGCAAGAAGCCTTGTATTCTCATCGCTTAAGGAAAAAGAAAAAATCTTTGCCGGCTCCGTTAGGCATATATATCTGATTGCCTTAATCACCGTTTTCGGCACGGGAACGGCACCGGGCTTCGGGCAATTCTCACAATATATTTTGCCCTCCAAAGTATCAAAATACATAAGTTCGGTTTCATAAGTGCCGCAATTATCGCACGCAAGCACACTCGGCATATAGCCGCCAAGGCACATCGCACGCAGTTCAAACACGGCTTTAATGTGTGAAAGCCCCTTGCTGCCCTTGCAAAGCAAATGCAGCGAATTCAGCATAAGGCGTAAAAGTTCTCCGCACGGCTGTTCCTCCGAGCCGACCTCAAAAGAGAGCTGTGCAAAATACTGGGCAAGGGAAAGCCTTTCGATATCCTTTCGCAAATCAAAAAACACTTCAATCGGCGTAACATCATCCACCGTGTAAGCGTCTCTGCCGCGATAAAGCGAAAAATCGCCGTAGGCAAAAAGCGAGGTGGCACTTGCCGAACGGCTTTTAGCAAGTTTTGCGCGGCGCACGAAAGCGCGGATAAGCCCGCGCTCTGCCGAAAGCAGAGTTATAAGCCTGTCACTTTCACCTATCGTTTGTTCCTTTATCACAAGTGCCTTTGTTGCTGTTTTCATCAATTTCTGCCTTTTGATTTCGACTGTGGGCAACATAGCTTAAATAATCATTCACGCTGCCCGTGGTCGTAAATTTATCCCAATATTCATTAAGCATAAAAAACACCGCCGTTAATATTTTATCCTATGTCGGCGGCGTTCATTTGTGCCATTTTAAACCAAATCAAAGCGGTTTAAAATGCATTTGATTTCTAATAGACTTTACAAATTTTATTTTAATCCTGCCCGTCAAGACCGAAGTTGTGAATAAGGCCTTCTTTGTTTCTCCAACCCTCTTTAACCTTAACCCAAGTGTGCAGATTAACCTTTATTTCAAAAAAGCTTTCAAGATCCTGCCTTGCAAAAGTGGATATTTTTTTGAGCATTGCGCCGTGCTTGCCTATAATCATACCCTTGTGCGTTTCGCGTTCGCAATAAATTGTGGCGTCAATATCCAAAATATCCTTATCGTCGCGTTCACGCATTTTTTCAACGGCAACGGCAATGCCATGCGGCACCTCCTTATCCATAAGGCGCAGGATTTTTTCCCTTATGATTTCCGCAGCAAGCACTCTTTCCGGCTGATCAGTTAAAGTATCGTCCGGGAAATAGTGAACGCTTTCACATGCGGTTTTAACAAGTTCGTCCTCAAGCTCGTCCATACCGTCGCCCCTTGTGGCGGAAACGGGAACAACCGCGTCAAAATCATAAAATTTTGTCAAATAAACAATGCGGTCAAAAAGTTCTTTTTTATCCTTAAGCACATCAATTTTGTTGATTGCAAGAATAACCTTTCGCTTTTCCTGCTTAAGCTTTTTTATGAGTTCAAGTTCCTTATCGTCAAGTTCGCCGCGCGGCTCCGTTACAAAAAGCACCGAATCGGTGCCGCCGATACTGTCACCCACGGCATTGTTCATATATTCGCCGAGTTTATTGTGCGGCTTATGAAAGCCCGGAGTATCAGTAAACACAAGCTGTGTTTCGCCCAAGGTGAGCACGCCCATAATTTTTGTGCGCGTAGTTTGCGGCTTTGAGGAAACGATTGCGATTTTTGCACCGAGCAATCTGTTGAGCAACGATGATTTGCCCACATTCGGTTTGCCTACTATTGCTATAAATGAGGATTTCGTCATTCTTCGTCTCCCATATAATAGCTGTTGTCTCTTTTCCAGCCGATTTGAGTGAGCACGGTTTCTTCCTTTTCACGCATACGAACAGCCTCTATGCCGCCGTTTTCATGATCGTATCCCAAAAGGTGAAGCATGGAATGAACGGTTAAAAAGCCGATTTCGCGCTGAAGCGGATGGTTATAAAGTTCTGCCTGTTCCATAGCTTTTTCCATGGAAATAACAATATCGCCGAGCAGTTTTGCGCCCGTGTCCATATTAACATCGTAAACGCCGTTTTCGCCGAGCGGAAAAGAAAGCACGTCTGTTTCCCTGTCTATATTTCTGTACTCTGCGTTCAGCTGCCTGATTTCCTCATTATCCACAAAGCGAACGGAAACTTCTGCCGAGCCGTCAAAATTTTCAAGCTCAAGCACAGCATGGCAGCAACGGCGGATAAGAAGCCTTATTCCCGTCGGCACCTTAACCTTTTTTTGATCGTTTCTGATAACAACCTTTACCCTTTCCATTTTTCATTTCCTCTCATCATTTTCGTATTTTTCATACGCTTTGATTATTTCCTGCACCAGTCTGTGGCGCACAACATCTTTTTGCGTGAATTTGCAAATTTCGATATCATCTACGTTTTTCAGAATGCGCATAACCTTTGTGAGCCCGGATCTTTTGCCTGCCGGCAAATCGATTTGTGTGATGTCCCCGGTAACAACCATTTTGGAATTAAAGCCGAGCCTTGTTAAAAACATTTTCATTTGCTCGGGCGTGGTATTTTGTGCTTCATCAAGAATGATGAAGCTGTCGTCCAGCGTTCTGCCGCGCATATAGGCAAGCGGAGCAACTTCAATTGAACCGCGCTCCTGATATTTTTGAAAATTTTCCGCGCCGAGCATATCGAACAACGCGTCATACAGCGGTCTAAGATAGGGATCGACCTTGCTCTGCAAATCGCCGGGCAGGAATCCGAGTTTTTCGCCGGCTTCAACGGCTGGGCGTGTTAAAATAATTTTATCAACCTGCTTTGCCCGAAAAGCCGTTACTGCAAGAGCAACAGCAAGATATGTTTTGCCCGTGCCGGCGGGACCGACGCCGAAGGTGATTGTGTTTTTGCTTATTGCCTCGCAATATTTTTTTTGACCGAGGGTTTTTGCTTTAATCGGCTTGCCCTTTGCCGTGATGCAAACCGTGTCCGTTGCCATGTTGGCAAGTTTATCGTCGTTTCCCTCTTTAACAAGACCGACGGCATAGCGCACATTTTGATCCGAAAGCGTTTCGCCCTTATTTATCAGGGTGAGCAAAGCATTTACCGCTCGGGCTGCAAGGGAAACATTTTCCGCATCGCCCACGATTTTTAAATCGCTGCCTCGGCTTATGATTGAAACGGCAAATTCCTTTTCAATCAGCTTAACATTTTCATCAAAGGAGCCGAACAGGCTCACAGCCTGCTCCATAGCGTCAAATGTGATAATCTGTTCCGTAATCATACCTCGCCTTTCACATTATTGATATATTATAAACTTTTTTAAACTCTTTGTAAATACCTTGATTTGTAAGATTTTAAATATTATAATATCTACGGAAACGGAATGATAAATTATGCTTGAAATCAACGAAAAAGATGTTTGGCAAAGGCTCAGGGAAAGCGGCAAGCCAATCGCAGTTTACGGAATGGGAAACGCTGCCGAACGAATAATAAAAATTTTGCATGAAAACGGAATTGAAATAAACGAAATTTTTGCGAGCGACGAATTTGTGAGAGGGCATTCGTTTTTGGGCAAAAAAGTGCTTAAATACAGCGAGGTTTGCGAAAAATACAATGAATTCAACATTGTGCTTGCATTTGCCACCCACCTGCCGGATGTGCTTGAAAGAATAAAGGCGATGAATGCCGAACACCCGGTTTTTGCGCCCGACATACCCGTTGCCGGCAACGGCTTATTTACCGGGAAATATTTTGAGGAGCACGAAGCCGAATTTCACCGGGTTTACGACAATTTGGCAGACGACGAAAGCCGCAGAGTATATGCAAATGTGCTGAAATTCAAAATCAGCGGTAAAGTCGATTACCTTTACAGCTGCAACGAAACGGATAAAAACAAAATATACAACGAAATCCTCCGCCTAAGCGGCAACGAAACAATAATCGACTGCGGTGCTTATGACGGCGACACAATCCGCGAGTTTACTGCATACACGGGCGGAAAATACAACCGCATTTACGCCCTGGAGCCAGACGGCAAAAACTTTAAAAAGCTGTGCCGCAACACCGACAGTATGCAAGGCGTTTTACTTTACAATGCAGGAGCGTGGTGCAAAAACGAAACCCTGTTTTTTGAAAAAAAAGCCGGCAGAAATTCAAGGCTTTCCGCCTGCGGCGAACCGACGCAATTTAAAGCGATTGACGGTTTAATCAACGATAACACCGTTTCGCTTATTAAAATGGATATTGAGGGAGCGGAATTAAACGCGCTTTGCGGCTGCGAAAAAACGATAAAACGCTGCCTGCCGAAACTTTACATATGCGCATATCACAGAAACGAGGATATGTTTGCGCTGCCGCAAAAAATTTGGGAATTAAACAAAAACTATAAAATTTATTTTCGCCACAGTGCATACATTCCCGCATGGGAAAGCAATTTTTACTGCGTTTGCGATGAAAAGGAGTGCAAATGATGGAGGCAATCAAAGAATTTTTCACAACCTACGGCACATATATCAACATAGCAATCGGCGCCGTGATTTTTATTTTGTTTACGGCATTCAGAAACAAGCTTGCTTCGCTTGTGCTCGGCATAACCGGCAAAATTATTTTTGCCAAATATCCGCAGCGCAGACAGGGTTACAAAAGCAGCCTTATGCACCCCGTTGCGATTTATTTCATTGTGCTGGGTTTGTTTTTGGGCATTGTAATAAACTACAATCACACAATTATTCGCGACACATTTAAAATTGTTTCCGTTTTAATCGCCTGCTGGTGCATTATCAGCTTTATATCGGAAAATCTTGTTGATTATCTCGGCACCAAAAGCGGCGACCAAAAAGTGAACTCGATTGCCGTTAAATTTGTTTCAAACATATTAAAGGTGCTCACCGTTTGCATTGCGATTGTTATGGTTATATCCGAGCTCGGATATAACATAAACGGTTTGCTTACGGGGCTGGGCGTCGGCGGTCTTGCCGTTTCGCTTGCAGCACAGGATTCGCTTAAAAGCATGATTTCCGGCTTTGTGATTATGTTTGACAAACCTTTTGATGTGGGCGATTTTATCGAAACAAGCGATTTTTCGGGCTATGTGGAAGATATTACAATGCGTTCCACAAGAGTTCGCAAACTTGACGACACGGTCATTGCCGTGCCCAACACAAAGCTTTCAGATTCACCCATAACAAATTATGCAAAGATGACGAAAAGACTTGTTGAATTTAAAATCGGATTGCTCTATTCCACATCAAGCGAAGTGCTGAAAAAATGCAAGGCGGAAATTTACGATTTTCTCGTGACTCACGAAAAGGTTGAAAACACGCTTATTCGAGTAAGATTTTGCGAATTTGACGAATCCTCGCTCAACCTGCAAATCAGGTGCTACATAACAATAACGGATTTAGAAGAATATTACGCTTTTATTGAGGAATTGAATTTTGCTGTGAAAGAAATAATCGAGAAAAACGACACCGACTTTGCATATCCCACGCAAAGCGTTTACATCGAATCCCAAAACGGAGAAACAAAATGAAAAACATAATTTTTTATTTTTCCGACCAACAAAGATGGGACACAATAAACGAAAACATAACGCCGAATTTATGGAAGCTTGCAAACGAAGGGGTTCTGTTTGAAAACGAATTTACCTGCCAACCTGTTTGCGGACCTGCAAGAGCCTGCCTGCAAACCGGCACATACGCCACGCAAAACGGCTGCCACAGCAACGCAATTCCGCTGCCGAGCGGCACGAAAACGCTTGCCGATTATTTTAATGAAGCAGGCTGGCAAACGGCATACATCGGCAAATGGCACCTTGGCTCGAACAAATTGCCCGGAGTGGGAATTCACTGTGAAAACACCGCCGTTCCGCGAGAGCGGCAAGGCGGCTATCAATACTGGCGCGCGGCAGACTGCCTTGAATTTACATCACACGGCTATGACGGCTT
Source organism: bacterium (assembly GCA_963654285.1). Lineage (GTDB taxonomy): Bacteria > Bacillota > Clostridia > Oscillospirales > Acutalibacteraceae > Eubacterium_R. Next base: position 33,053 of record CAVJZG010000003.1, on the reverse strand, counting down.
TGTTTTTGACGAAAACGAAAAAAGAATAGATTTTAAAGGCTACCGCGCAGACAAAATAAACGATTTTGCACTTGAATACCTTGATAAATGCGATAAAAGCAAGCCATTTTTTATGTTTGTGAGCCAGCTTGAACCGCACCATCAAAACGACAGGCACAGATTTGAGGGTTACAAAGAAACCGTTGCCGATTACAAGGATTACCCTATTCCGAACGATTTAACATTTTTAAAAGGCGATTACGAAGAAATGTATCCCGACTACATATCAGCAATAAACAGACTTGATTACAATTTCGGCAGGCTTGTGAGCAAGCTTAAAGAGCTTGGAATATACGACGACACCGTTTTAATCTATTCAAGCGACCATGGTTGCCATTTCAAAACGCGCAATCTTGAATACAAACGCAGTTGCCACGACAGCTGCATACACACGCCGCTGATAATTAAAGGCGGCAAATTTTGCGGAGGCAGGCGCGAAACGCGGCTTGCAAGCCTTATCGACCTTCCGCCCACCATACTTTCGCTTGCCGAAATTCCGATCCCTCGCGAATACGAGGGATTTGATTTAACAGCGCAAATCACAAACCCGACATTGGCGCGCGAATGCGTTTTTTTGCAAATAAGCGAAAGCCAATGCGGCAGAGCAATAAGGACACCGAAATATATGTATTCCGTGCGTGACATACGCCCGAGCGGCGCGCTCAGGGCAAGCAGCATGGTTTATTTTGAGGATTTCCTTTACGATTTGGAAAAAGATCCAAATGAGAAAACAAACCTTGTTAAAGCCCCGGAATACGCCGAAATAAGGCAGGATTTAAAATTCATGCTTATTGAGCAAATGAAAGCGGCAGGCGAAGAAGATCCCGTGATTTTGCCTGCTATTTGGGTACGCAAAAAATAACATCACAAGTAAAAAGCAATGAATGATTTTAAGAATTACGATGATTTTGCCGCATATATCGCAAGGGAATTTTTTAAGAAGAACGGAGTAAACAGATACCGCTTGCTTAAAACCGATGAAATGAGCAACGATCAAGTTGTTAAAGCATGCCAACTTTATTGCGAGGAAAACAATCTTTTGCATGAATATTCCGTTTTTCTTGAGCAGGCGGAAGCTCTGCAAACGGGCAAACAATATTTAGGCAAGGTTATCGATGTTGCGGTTGACAGACCGCTCGGTTCCCGCCATCCCAAACACAGTGATATTGTTTATCCCGTCAATTACGGATATTGCGAGTTTATGCCGCGAACGGCGAACCGCAGGATATTTACTTACTCGGCATATACGAACCGATTTCCGCTTTCAGGGGCAGGGTTATTGCCGTTATACGCCGATTTGACGATATTGAAAATAAATGGGTGGTTTGCCCCAACGAATACACATTTACCAAAGAGGACATCGCAAAGGCAACCGATTTTCAGGAAAAATATTTCAAAACGGAAATACTGATGCAAGGCGATTTTTAACCGATGCAATTATTTTCAAACCGAATTACGCAAAAAATAAGGTGACCGAGAATAACTCGATCACCTTTATTGTTTGCCTTTGATTATTCGGCTTCTTTGCCTTCGCTCTTGCGCTTTGCAACAAGTTCATCAAGAATTCTTGAATGCTCTTTATCCGAAAGCGCATATTTGAGAGTAGGAATTGCGGAAAGCACCATGCCGATTGCCGGTGGAATGGAAATAAGGAAAAACATTGCAGCCGCATACTTACCCGAGCCGGAACCGCCGTCGTAAGTAATGAAGCTTGCGCCCTTTTCGATTGCCTTATTAAGAGTATCAACATTTGCGCCGCTGTAACCTACCGCGGCATAAACAGCCGAGGAAATGATTGTGGAAATACCTGCAGCCAGCTTTGTGATAAAGCTTTGACCGGAGAAGAATACACCGTCTGTGCGAACACCGTTTGTATATTCCTCATAATCCACGCAGTCTGCAATCATAACGGACTGAAGAACATTTATGCCGCCGAAAGCCGCACTGCCGAACAGCATGCAAACGCCGATGACAATTGACCAGAATGTGGAGGTAAGATCGCCGCCGGAAACCTTATAGAACACATAAATAAGTGCAAAAGGAACTGCGCCGCCGATTGAATAAATGTTATAAAGCTTTTTCTTTTCAACCTTTTTGATAATAACAGGTGTTATACCCATTGCAACGAACTGACCCACGAAAAGACCGATTGCAACGCTGCCGAGACCGATAAGGATTTGCCAATCAAGACCGGCAAAGCTGCCGTCTTCATTGCTCTTGATTATGTTCATAATATTACCGTTTGCATAATAATATGTAACAAGAGTCATGGCAACAATCATAAGAAGCTGAATGGGGCTTCTTAAAATGCCGGAAATAAGAATTTGCCTGAATGGCTTGTTGCCGAACATGGTTTGGAAATTTTCTTTAAAGGTGTAGCTCTTTTCGGATTTTTCAACTCTTTCGCGAGTGGAAACACCTGCAAATTCAAAAAGAATAACGGCAATAACAGTCATTATAATAACTGTTACTATAAAGCCCTTTTGATTTGCCTGCTGAACAAGCACCTCGTAATTTTCCGCGCTTTTATCGATCTTGCCTGCGAACGCGCTGCCGAGAGCCTGCGCAATCTGAACAACAAGTACGCTTATGCCGCCCACGCCGGCAGCCATACGGGCAAGACCGAGGATCTTACTTCTGTCGTTTTCATCCTCTGTCATAAGCGAGGTGATGCCCCAAAGCGGAATATCACAAACGGTGAAGCACATACCCCAAGCTATATACGAAATGGCAGCCCAAGCAACGATGAGCACCTTTTGAGATGTTGTGTCTGCCGTTGCATAGTTGCCGTTTAAGAACGCCAAGATGGTAACAAGCCCGATGATTCCCGGGAAAATGATAAGATACGGTCTGCATTTACCCCATTTGGATTTGGTTTTATCAACGATTGTGCCCATCATCGGGTCGTTAATAGCATCCCATACTCTGGCGATCGTCATAATCCAGCCGAGCGCCATTGCCGGAAGGCAAATAACATTTTGGAAATAGAAATAAAGACCGGTGGAAACGATGTTGTATATAAGGTTTTGACCGAACATACCCACAAGGTAACCCACAAGTTCTTTTTTGGTGTAAGTTTTTACTTGACTACCCATATATTCACCCCTATAACGGAAAAATAAACCGGCCGATAAAATATTACGGGCGGTTTAATATTCCTTAATAATACTATTATTATAACTCATAGAGCGGAGCAAAACAATTGTAAGATACGCCAAATAACCCTCGCAAAGCATGTACATATTAACCAAAAAGAGCGTGCCGTAAAACGACACGCTCTTTTAAATAATATAAAATTACAAAGCGGCAATTAAGCCATAAAGGTGCGGATAACGCCTTCCATATCATTATAATCCATAATGCGCGGAACGGGATATCCGGGATTGCCCTCTTTAAGAGCACGGTGAATAAGCGTGGGCAAATCCTCTTCCTTGATAAAATCGAAGGTGGCAGGGATATTCATATCCGCATTAAGCTTTTTGATTGCAGCGATGAATGCCTGCGCCTTTTCGGCTTCGGAAGAGCCTGTGATGCCAACGATATCCGCAAGCTTTGCAAGCTGAGGATAAATGCAATCGCCGTACCAATCAAGAACATACGGCAAAATAACAGCATTTGCAAGACCGTGCGGCGTGCCGTAAAGACCGCCGAGGTTATGCGCGATAGCGTGAACATAGCCTACATAAGCGCGTGTGAATGCACAGCCTGCCCAGTAGGAGCCCTTGAGCATATTTGCTCTTGCCTCGTAATCCTTTCCGTTATTATAAGCCTCTTCGATATTATCAAAGATAAGCTTTGTAGCCTTTTCGGCCTGCTCTCTCGTTTGCTTTGTGTTGCTTCTGCCGATGTAAGCCTCAACAGCGTGAGTAAGCGCATCCATACCTGTTGTCGATGTGATGTGCGGCGGCAAACCTACGGTAAGTTCCGGGTCAAGCACCGCGAATTTCGGACGAAGGCAGATATCGTTGATTGCGTTTTTCTCGTGAGTTTCTGGATCTGTTACAACAGCGGCAACAGTGGTTTCAGAGCCTGTTCCGGCAGTGGTGGGCACTGCGAAGAACGGGGGCAGCTTTTTGAGCACTTTAAGATAACCCCTCATTTGGCGAACGGTTTGATTCGGCTTAACGACCCTTGCAGCCGCAACCTTTGCGCAGTCCATCGAAGAACCGCCGCCGAAAGCGATAAAGCCCTCGCAGCCGTTTTTCAAATACATTTCGCGCGCCGCCTCAATGTTGGGGATTGTGGGGTTGGGCTGAACGCCGTCGTAAACGACATAGTCAACACCGGCTTCTTTAAGCTTTTCAAACATGGGATCAAGCAGATTAAGGCTCATAAGACCTTTATCGGTAACAACAAGCACTTTACTGATTCCCTTGCTTTTAATAAATTCCGGCAGTCTTAAAACGGAGCCTTTGCCTTCAAGCAGCTGCGGCTCGGACCAATCCATAAAATTCATGGCAAGCTTAAATACGCCCTGGTACACACGATACCAGCACTTTTTTAATTCCCAAAGCATCAATATTCCTCCTTTACAATAAATTCCAACTATCATTTTACTAAAAACGCAGAAAATTTGCAATAGAAAAACAAAAGTTATTTTCCCGCTTTATTAAAAAGCGAAAATATGTTAAAATATATCGGTAAAACCTTACACAAGCACGGAGATGTTTATATGAACAACAAAAGCCTGATATTTTGCGGCAACAGCCCCGCATTCCTTGATGAAGAATTAACAAAAAAAAGCACCGCGGCAAACGGCGGCACGGCGTTCAGAATACCGAGCCTGATAAATGCAGGCGGCACGCTGATTGCCGCTGCCGACAAAGCATCCTGCGGAGCGGATTGGGGCTACATAGAACTGGCAATCCGTCGCAGCGAGGACGGCGGCAAAACCTGGAGCGATATTGAAACAATCGCCGTTCCGCCGGCGCGCGAAACAAGAAAAAGCGCAGAATGCTATGCCTCCGCTTTTTACATAGACCCCTGCATGGCAGTTACCAAAGAGGGCGAAATAATTATGCTTGCCGATTTTTGGCCGGAATGCATGGGTATTCACAAAAACAAATTGCTCGACAAAAACAAAATCGCCTACGCCATGCACGACGGCAAAATGCTGCCGCTGATCTATGACAGAAATAATAATTTCTATTATGTTTTGCCGAACGGCGAAATTCTTAATTCAAAAAAAGAGCTTACTGACTACACGATAAAATCTCCCCTCGGCTCGCTTTACAGGGATGGCGAATACCTCGGCAACATTTATTTGAACGGAGCCATGGGTAAAAACGAAGAAAACGCAAAAACCACCTTCGGCGCGCCGCTCAAGGCGCCGAAGCGTTGCTATGTTTTTATGCTCAAAAGCAGCGACGGCGGCAAAACCTGGAGCGAGCCGAAAGACATAACAAATATGATTATTGAAAAAACGGACGGCACCTTCCTCGGGGTCGCGCCCGGAGTGGGATTAACACTTGAGGACGGCAAGGTTGTTATGCCTCTTTACACGCTTAAAGACGGCAGTGTTTCCGTTTTCACAACGGACAGCGGCGAAACCTGGCACCGAATGAGGCGCAATCCCTATGCCCAAAACAGCGGCGAATGGCAAATGATATCCGCGCCGAACGGCACGATAATCGGCATCGGCAGGCAAAAAAGCTTTGGCAAAACGCCCGTTTGCATTTCCGACAACGGCGCAAAAAGCTGGCTGAAATGCAAAAAGACGGCATTAAACGCGCCGCAATGTCAAAAAAGCGTTATCACTGCAAGAGGATATGTTTTTTGCTCGCACCCAGCAGGAAAAGGTCGCGAAAACGGCGTTATTTCGATCGGCAAGCCCAGAATGATTAAGGGCAGCTATGAGCACATAGACTGGTTTAAGGATATTGAAATAAACAACGGTTTTTTTGCCTATTCCTGCCTTGCACAGATTGATGACGACACAATCGGCGTGCTTTACGAATCGCAACCGAGCAGCTACATTGAATTTCAAACATTTAAAATAAGTGAAATCACAAAGTGAGCAAAAAACACTTGAAAAACTGCAAATAATATATTATAATTATTCCATATTAAACGCGAAGACGAAGAAAAGTAGCCTGCTTTGATTCTTTCAGAGAACCGCGCCACGGCTGAAAGCGCGGAAGATTAAATTCAGGTGAAGTTCCCTTCAGAGCGGCTGTGCCGAACGGATATCCCATTAAGCGCAGACGGGATGAGCTGCGTTAATGGCTCAAAGAGTGTTTGCTTGGATTTAAACTCTTTGCAAAAACAAGGGTGGTACCGCAGGTATTTAACATACTTGTCCCTATCTTACGGGGGCAAGTATTTTTTTGTCCCGAAATCAATAAAAAACGAAAGGAAGATTTTATGAAAACCGAGCTTGAAGAAATCAGAAAAGCCGCAAAAAAGGCACTCGACTCCTTTGAAACGAAGGAGCAAATCGAAGAAGCAAGAATCAAATATCTCGGCAAAAAGGGCGAGCTTACTTCAATTTTGAAGCAGATGGGCAAGCTTTCCGCGGAGGAAAGACCTGTTATCGGTCAGCTTGCAAACGAAATCAGAGCCGATATTGAAACAAAAATTGCCGAAAAGAGCGCACAAATTAAGGAGACCGAGCTGAAGCACAGGCTCCAAAGCGAGTCAATTGACGTTACCATGCCCGGCAAGGAGCCCGAAATCGGCCACAAGCACCCGCTTTCGATTGTGCTGAATGAAATTGAGGAAATATTTATGGGCATGGGCTTTGATGTTGCCGAGGGACCTGAGGTTGAATACGATTACTACAACTTTGAGGCACTCAACATTCCCAAGGGTCACCCTGCAAGGGACACACAGGATACTTTCTATATTGACGACAACATCGTTTTAAGAACGCAAACATCGCCAATTCAGATCAGATATATGGAAAAGCACGAGCCGCCTTTCAGAATGATTGCACCCGGCAGAGTTTTCCGTTCGGATGCCGTTGACGCCACTCACTCTCCCCTTTTCCATCAAATTGAGGGTCTTGTTGTTGACAAAGGCGTTACGATGGCAGACCTTAAAGGCACGCTTGAAGCATTTGCAAAGCGACTTTACGGCGAAAATACAAAAATCAGACTTCGTCCCCACCACTTCCCGTTCACGGAGCCGAGCTGCGAAATCGATGTTTCGTGCTTTAAATGCGGCGGAAAGGGCTGCCCGATGTGCAAAGGCGAGGGATGGATTGAAATTCTCGGCGGCGGCATGGTGCACCCGAAAGTGCTTAAAAACGGCGGCGTAGACCCTGAGGAATACAGCGGTTTTGCATTCGGTGTCGGTCTTGAAAGGCTTGTTATGTTCCGCTTCAACATCGACGATATGAGATTGCTTTACGAAAACGACACAAGATTTTTAAATCAGTTTTAAGGAGGTGCAGAGTAATGGTTTTATCAAGAAAATGGCTTAAAGACTATGTTAATTTGGATGATATTTCCGACAAGGAATTTTGCGATGAAATGACCCTTTCCGGCTCCAAGGTTGAGGAATTTAAGAAAGAGGGCAGCGAAATTGAAAACATCGTGGTGGGTCAAATAAAATCGCTTGAACACCACCCCGATTCCGACCATCTTTGGATTTGCAAGGTTGATGTCGGCGGCGATAGCGATGAGCAAATCGTTACCGGCGCGCAAAATCTTGCCGTCGGCGATTATGTGCCTGCCGCACTTCCCGGCGCAACGGTTTACAACAGAAAAGACCATTGCATAGAAAAAATCAAAAAAGGCAAGCTCAGAGGCGTTGAATCAAACGGCATGCTTTGCTCGTTTGACGAGCTCGGTCTTACCCAAAACGATTTTCCCTATGCCGCGGCTGACGGAATTTTCATCTTGGGCGACGATTGCGACCGCACACCGGGAGAGGACATTCACAAGGCAATCGGCTACGACGACACCTGCGTTGAATTTGAAATCACCTCAAACCGCTGCGATTGCATGTCCGTAACAGGGCTTGCGCGCGAAGCTGCGGCAACCTTTGACAGGGATTTTGTTTTAAAAACCCCCGTTGTTAAGCCCGGTCACGGCGATGTAAACGACCTGCTTAAAGTAAATATTGCAGAACCGAACAAATGCTATCGTTACACAGGTGCCGTAGTTGAAAACGTACGCGTTAAGGAAAGCCCGCGCTGGCTCAGGGAAAGGCTGCGCGCAAGCGGCGTTCGCCCCATCAGCAACATTGTTGATATCACAAACTATGTTATGCTTGAATTCGGTCAGCCTATGCACGCTTTTGATCTTCGCTTTTTGGAGGGCAACACGGTTAATGTAAGAAACGCCGCAAATGGCGAAAAAATCACTACGCTTGACGGTGTTGAGCGCACGCTTGACGACTCCATGCTTGTTATCGCAGACGAAAAGAAACCCGTTGCCGTTGCCGGCGTTATGGGCGGCGAATACAGCGGAATTATGGACGACACCACCACAATCGTTTTTGAATCCGCCTGCTTTAACGGCTTATCGGTAAGAAGCACGGCTAAAGCCCTCGGTATGAGAACCGAAGCATCAAGCAGATATGAAAAAGAGCTTGACCCCGGCGCAACGATGAATGCGCTTATGAGAGCACTTGAGCTTGTGCAGCAACTTGACGCCGGCGATGTTGTAAACGGCGTTGTTGATTGCTTCGTTAAGCCCAAAGAGCCTGCCAAGGTTAAATTTGACTATAAATGGATAAACAACTTCATAGGAATTGACCTCAGCGAGGCAGAACAAAAGAAAATTCTTGAAAAGATTGAATTCAAATTTGACGGCGAGGGCAATGTTGTTGCTCCACCGTTCAGAAACGATATCGAGCACATTGCCGATATTTCCGAAGAGGTTGCACGCTTTTACGGCTACCACAACATTCCGAACAGAATGCTCAACGGCGTTGCGGTGGGCAAACTTACGGAATGGCAAAAATACATTCGTTCGATGAACGAGGCTTTAATTGCTTGCGGCTGCACGGAAACCTCAACCTTCAGCTTCATCAGCCCGAAAGCATACGATAAAATCAATCTCGGCAAAAATGATCCTCAAAGGGAATCCGTTGTCATTAAAAATCCGCTCGGCGAAGACACAAGCATTATGAGAACCACAATTCTTCCCTCAATGCTTGATGTGCTTTCGCACAACTACAACCACAAAAACGAAAAAGCCTGCCTTTATGAAATCGGCACGGTTTATCAGCCTACAGAAAAGGGCAAGCTGCCGATTGAAAGCCAAAAGGCAGCCATCGGAATTTACGGCGGAAATGCGGATTACTATGCGCTTAAAGGCATAGTTGAAAAAGTGCTTTCCATGCTCAACACCAAGGAATACGACATTGAGCCGGTTAAGGATGACCCGTCTTTCCACCCGGGCAGAACGGCAAGATTTGTTATTGACGGCAAAGTGCTTGCGGAGCTTGGCGAAATTCACCCCGTTGTTGCCGAAAACTACAATATCGGCACCAGAGTTTATGTTGCCGAAATCGATGTCAACACGGCATATGAAAACAGGCTTCCGGGCAAGACACACAAGCCGTTGCCGAAGTTCCCTGCAGTTACGCGCGACCTTGCATTCGTTTGCAGCAAAGACATTCCCGTTCTTTCGCTTGAAAAAGCAATCGGCGATGCTGTCGGTAAAACGCTTGAAAAGGTTAAGCTTTTTGATGTTTACGAGGGTTCACAGATTGAAAAAGGCAAAAAGAGCGTTGCTTTCAACATCAAGATGAGAAGCGCGGATAAAACCCTTACAGACGATGAAGCAGACGCCGCAATGAAACGCGTTATCAAGGCTTTGGCTAAGCTTGGCATAAATTTGCGTTCCTGATGCATAAATTTACGCATTTTTACCTGAATTTTACAATAATTGAAAAATTTTAGTTGTAATCGGCGTAAAAATTGTATATAATGAAGTTGTATATTATTAAGCCGAAAGGGGTGTTTAACCCGGTTGCCGAAAGCGCAAAGCGGCTTAGTTCGGAGGTGACTTTACTGTGACAGATAAAACAATGACTTTTAAGCTCGGCGACGACCATGAGGATTATATGAGGGAAACGCTGACCCAAGTGTTCGACGCGCTTAAAGAAAAGGGCTACAACCCCATAAACCAGATCGTGGGATACATCCTTTCGGAGGATCCGACTTATATTACAACGCATAACAATGCCAGAAGTCTAATTCGTAAAATCGACCGAGACGAATTGCTTGCGGAAATGGTAAAGTCTTACCTCAACACCTGAGTATACACAACAAAATAAATGAAAAGGAGGGTTTTCTTTGGCAGAATTAAAGGATACATTTCTTACCTACAAAGGAAAACCTTTGGTAAGATGCGGCAAAACCATATACTACGGCGATATGGCAGATCCGTTTGTTGCCTGCCTTCAGGTTCAATCCGATAAAGATTTTAAGGATATTAAGCTTTCGGACAAGGTTTTAATTCAGATCATAAACACCGACCCGGAAGTGGGCCCAAAGGAAAAAATCGTTAAAAAAAGCGAAAAAGAGGGCATTTTCAACGCGCTTGATTTAGGCGCGGTTTGGCTTCAGAGAGAATTGAAAAAATAAGCAAAAACGCACACCCGTGCGGTGTGCGTTTTTAAACAGCATGTCGTACAAAACAAGTGTTTTACAAACAAAACCAACTCAAACCTGCTTTAGATAAATTCAAAAAAAGCTTTTTTAAATTTTATATTTTCGCGGAGGAACACAAATGAAAAATATAAAACTGTTAAGAGTAACCAGCGATTACACCCAGCTCAAGGTTCAAATGGAAACAGGCATAAGCCAAAGCATGCTTTCAAAATACGAAAGCGGCGATCTTATCCCCACAACGGAGAATTTAATGATTCTTGCCGATTTTTATAATACCAGCCTTGATTATTTGATGGACAGAACCGATAAAAGGGAAAAATATCCTTCAAAAAAATAAATACATATTGCGAATTTATCATAAGCACAGGGCAACATCCCCACCCGTGGAATATTGCGCGCAAAACGGATACGGCGTTTTACGCAATCATAATCGCAGCATAAAAAATCCCGTTGATTTTTAAAACCAACGGGATTTTGTTTTTTTAATGCCGGGCAAAGATTATGTTTTCTTTGCCGTTCTTCTTATACCTAGCTTATCGGCAATCAGCATTAGATTCTCAACATCGCTTTTAACGAGCATGCCGCTTTTATCCGGAGGCAAATTGATTATCATAATATTATCCTCTTTTTCCAGAATGCGGTAATTTTTTGCCGCTTCATCGGGATTTTGAAGAGGCTGATTTTCATATGTGTCCGAATAAAACCATCTGTTAATTCTTGAGCACACGGTTTGCTCAAAAGGCAAATAATATTTTTCGCCTTTAAATGTGTAAATTTTAGGGTCGTCGCTCCTGCACATATGCGGATCCCAAAGCCTGAAATCAGACGGAAACATTCTGATAGGATCACCGTATCTGTAATTTTGAGGCAGATATCTTTTGCCGGGAATGCCTTTTTGACCGTTAAATTTACCGATTGTAAGATTAACGCCGATTTGGCACTTCGGTTGCAGCGTTTTTACAAGGCCGTATAATCTGTCGAGCTGCCAACGGCGGCAGGCTTTATCCCATCCGCCGTCGAGCCAAAGCTCAACAATCTCTCCGTATTTGCCGCCCAAAAGCTCCGTTAAATGCTTTTCCATGTATCTTACATATGCTTCGTCGTTTTTATAGCAATGCTCATGTCTGTCCCACAGGGAATAATAAAAGCCGAGCTTCACACCGTATTTTTTGCAAGCCTTTGCAACCTCAGAAATAACATCCGTTTTATTAGGCGAATTTCTTACACAATACGAGGTTGTGTAAGTGTTCCAAAGGCAAAAGCCATCGTGATGCTTTGTTATTATGATCACATAATTCATACCGGCTTCATATGCCGTTTTCACCCAACCGTCGGCGTCAATTCCCGACGGACAATAGCTTTCAACGGGCAATTTGCCGTTTGACCATTCCATGTTATTGAATGTGTTTATCCCGAAATGGATAAACATACCGAATTTTCTGCTTATTTGCTCAAGCTGATATTCATTCGGCTCGGTTGCCGGAATTTGCTTAACGGTGAAATTTCTCGGATATTCAAATTTTGAAAACAAAGCCACGGCTTTATTTCTCCTTTAAATGCAAGCAAAATTGCTTGCAATCGGCGGTTTAATTATTTATTATTTGACGGAAGCGATAATTTCGTTCATCTGCTCCATTTTGCGTTCCATATCGGCAACAAGCGCAAACTGATTTTTAGCGCGCACAAGATTGTGAGTGGGATAATCTGTTTTAAAATAGGTGTCGCCATTAAGGTAATCTGCCAAAAAGCGCATGCCGCATTCAAAGGTCATCAGCAGTGACGCAAACGCAAGATTATCTTTTTCAGCCTTATTAAAGCTGCTGCCGGCTTCTGAAAGGAAGCCCTCGGCATATGCTTTAAAATAATCAAGGCTGAGGGAAACCTTATTTAAATCCGCCTCGTCCTCCTCGGCGGTGTTTGCGCCGAAGCGAATTGAATCGCCGAAATCATAAAGAGCAAGACCGGGCATAACGGTGTCCAAATCAATAACGCAAATTGCCTTAGTGCTGTTAGCGTCAAACATAACATTATTAAGCTTAGTGTCGTTGTGCGTTACCCTGAGCGGAAGCTCGCCGGCGACAATCATATCAACAAGGCGCGAACAAACGGCTTTTCTGGAAGTTACAAACTCGATTTCATCAAGGCAGGTGTCCTTGCGGTCGGAAAGATTTTTTTCAACCGCCGGTATAAATTCATTTTCAAATCTGTATGCCGTGTTGTGGAAATTTGGAATTGTTTCAAAAAGCGAATCCGCAGGAAAATCCGAAAGAAGCCTTTGGAATTTGCCGAAAGCAACGCCGCTTTGCTTGAAAAGCTCGGGGCTGTCTACACTGTTGTAGCTTACGGAATCGGACACAAACACATAAGCACGGTAGCAATCGCCGTTTTCGGCGCCATAATACTTGTCGCCGCTTTTGGTTTTGATGAAATGCAGGGTTTCCCTGTTTTCATCACCGCCGTTTTTCTTTATTTCGTTGCGAAGATAAGAAGTTACGGCAAAAACATTTTCCATAAGCTTATCGATATCTTTAAAAATACCGGTATTAACTTTTTGGATAATATATTTGCGCTTAACATCGCCGTCATTATATGTTGCAAGATAAGTTGTGTTTATGTGACCCGAACCGAAAATTTCGCAATTTTCAAGCTCGCCTTTAAAAGCAAATTGATTTATAACTTCGTTTAACGCTGACATAAAATGCCTCCCGTGGGCTTCTTTCGTAAAATTATGATAACATTTTATCACATTAAAACAAATTTGTAAACAGCAATTATTCATAACAAAAGCACCTGTAAAGGAACAATACTCCAAAACAGGTGCTTTACATTAAGTTTATATTTTAATCTCTGCGTAATGCCTCAATTGGGCTCATCTTTGCAGCTTTTCTTGCGGGATAAATACCGAAGAACAAGCCGACTCCGCAGGAGAACAAAAGCGCAATTGCAATTACACCGATATTGACATCGGGTGTAATTTTGATTATAGCACAACCTGCAAACGCACCTGCTATGCCCAAAACCGTGCCGATAACACCGCCTATAAGGCAAAGAATAACCGATTCGGTGAGGAACTGCAGCGTTATCGTTTTTGTTTTTGCACCAAGCGATTTTCTAATACCGATTTCACGTGTTCGCTCCGTTACCGAAACAAGCATTATGTTCATAACACCGATACCGCCTACTATAAGCGAAATTGCGCCTACAGCAGCAATGAACGCCGTAAGAACCGAAATAATGGTATCAACAAGCTCAACATATGTTGCCATATCCTGAGCCGTATAAATCGAATTTGCGTAGTTACCGTGTGCAGCTTTAAGATAGTTTACCGTGGCATTGCCGATTGCCTCATTATTAGCGGTTGTTTCACCGATAACAAAAACGGAGGAAACCACAGGATCACTGCCGGTAAGCTGTGTGAGTGTTGTGCACGGCATAAACAGAGCTATCGTTAGGCTGTCGCCCGTTTGAAACATTTCACCGAGCGAGCTGTTGCCTCCCACGCTGTTTACAAGAGAATCGATATCCGCAACGCCGGCAATCTTTACCTTCATTGCACTGCCCGAAGAGGAAACAGTTAAATACTGCCCCGTTACATCCTCGTAGCCGAATGCCATCTTTGCACTTTCCGTGCCGATTATTGCAATAGGCGATGCGGCATTGTATTCCTCCTCGGTAAAGAAACGGCCATATTTAGTGCCGTCCTGCAACACGAATTGAGCGTCTGAATTTACGCCGATCATCATAACTGTTGCTTCTTTTTCATTTACGTCGATGGTGGATTTTGCAAAGCCCATCATCATCGGCGAGCAACGATCTACGCCGCTTACCTTTTTCTTAATGTTTGCAACATCATCAAGCGTTATATAATCGCTGTCGGTAGCCTGGGTGGTATCAACGGAAACGAGCACGGCATTTGAGCCCATATCCTCAATAAGAGAAACGATATAATCCCTTGCGCCCGTGCCCGCGCTTACTATCATAATAACCGAACCGACGCCGATTATTATGCCGAGCATGGTAAGCAATGAGCGCATCCAATTAGCTTTTATGCACTTGATGGCAATTTTTAAGCTTTCAGAAATATTCATAATGCACTCCGATTATTTAACTTTAACTTCAAATGTGTCCTCGGTATAGTCGGAGGAAGGTGTGGAAACAATCTTATCGCCGGCTTTAATGCCGCTTTTAACTTCATAGGCAGAATCGGAAACCGCGCCTGTTTCGATAAGTGTTTTACTTACTGTTTTATCATCTTCATTGTAAAGATATACATATGTGCCGGTTTTTTCAAGAACGATTGATTCAATCGGAACTGTAACGATATTTTGATAATCGCCCACTTCGATTGTTACATCGGCGTCAAATCCGGCGATAATATTTTCATCAGGATTATCAACGCTTACCAAAACTTCAACGCCCGCGCCACTGCTTGTGAGGCTTGAAAGACCGCTGATGCCGGCCATAGAACCTACAGAATCAAGAATGGAGCCCGATGAGCCGCCCGTTGCGGTGGGAGCTTTTGAAAGGATTTGACCGCTGTATGTGCCGTATGCCGAGCTGATTGTTGCTGACATGCCAACCTTAACCTTGTGGATATCATATTCGCCGAGCGAAAGAGTAACCACCATTGAATCAAGATTTTCAAGGGTGAGACCGGATGAAAGAAGGCTTGTTTGCTCGCCGGGATAGATATCACAAGCGGTTATTGTGCCGTCAAATGCGGCTGTCCATCCTGCTTCAAGCTCTGCATTTGCTTCATCAACGGCGTCAAGCGCGCTTTTTGCCGAATCCATAATCTGCTTTTTTGCATAAACGGTATCGTCAGAAGCTTCAAGCTGAAATACCTTTTGCTGCGCATAAAGAGCCGCAAGATTAAGCTGCGCTGTTGCAAGCTGAACATTGGAACTGCTTGCAATTGAGGAGCCGACTGCCGACCAATCAATATTTTTAACGGCAGCTTCAATCATATCAACGGCAACTCCGCTTTCAATGATTAGCTTTGTTTCATCTATAATGCCCTCTTTAATTGCCTGTGCAACGGCATCGCCGACTGCGGCAGCGATTTTGTCCGGATTGAGATTACCGCTTTCAAGCTGATTTGCAATTTCCTGCATAACAACACGAACAAGCGCATTGGTGGTTTCAATATCGTCCGTAAGTCTGTTGAGGGTTTCAACAAGATCCGTCAAAGCCTGAACAAGCCCGTCAACCGTTGCGGGATAAGTTGTTCTTTCCGTTGTTGTGGTTGCGGTGGTGCTTGTGGGAGCCGTTGTGGGTCTCGTGGTAGTGGTTGTTGTGGTGGTTGTTGTGGTTGTCGGGAAAGTAACCGTTACTCTGCTTGTGGCTTTGCTGACGGTGTCTTTCTCGATTTTATCGAGCTGCTTTTGAGCATCTTCGATTTGTTCGTTGACGGCGGAAAGATTTTTCTTTGCCGTTTTTTGATCCGAAACCGATTGAGTATAGCTTTTCTTTGCCTGGGTGTATGTATCATTAAGCTGCTTACGCTGAGAATCAAGTGTGCTTGTGTCAAATGTGGCAAGCTTATCGCCGGCGTTTACTTTATCGCCGACCTTAACGAAAACCTCTTTAACCGTTGCAACTGCACCAACCTTATATTCTTTGGTGGTTCCTGCGGAAACGGTGCCCGTTGCGCTGACTGACTCATTGATTTCGCCCGTGCCGATTGTGGTGAGCGAAACGGTTTCCTTTTTATTTGATTTTGCCGAAACACCGATCACCGTGCCTATAATAGCAATAACCAAAACTATGGCGATTGCGGCAATAATCTTTTTCTTATTATTTTTCTTTACTGTAGCCATTTCATATACCTCATATATATAATCGCTGTTAAAAAAGGGCATAAAAGCCGTTTGCCCTTAATGCCCCTTTAGTATAATTCCAATTTGTATAAATGTCAACAACTATTTGTAAATAACTTTATTTTTAACTTACAATTCATAATTGCACATTTTTACAGTTTCGGCAAGAAAAATTCTTAATTTCGATTTTCAAGTGCGGCAAGTGCCTTTTTTCCGATATCGTGCCTAAAGTGCATATTATCAAAATGAATTTGCTCAAGCACGGCATAAGCCTTATCGAGTGCCTGCGCCAAATCCGCTCCGAGTGCCGTTACACCGAGCACTCTGCCGCCGGAGGTAACGAGCTTGCCGTCTTTAATTGCAGTGCCCGCGTGATAAACCGTTACGCCGCTTAACTGCCCGTTTTCAAGACCCGTGATTTCAAGACCCTTAGGATACGATTTAGGATAACCGCCCGATGCGGCAATAACGCACGCGCAGGCTTCGTCCGACCATTCGATATCAAGTTCGGAAAGTGTGCCGTTGTTAATTGCCTCGAAAATATCGATTATATCCGTTTTAAGGCGAGGAAGCACCACCTGGGTTTCAGGATCGCCGAAGCGGCAATTATATTCAATCACCTTCGGTCCCTTTGGAGTAAGCATTAGCCCGAAATAAAGGCATCCCTTAAAGGTGCGCCCCTCTTTATTCATAGCCTGAATTGTGGGCAGGAATATTTTTTCCATGCATTCCGCCGCTACCGACTCCGTGTAATACGGATTTGGGGAAACAGTACCCATACCGCCGGTGTTAAGACCTTTATCGCCGTCAAGCGCGCGCTTATGGTCCATTGAAGAAACCATAGGCTTAACGCAATTGCCGTCCGTAAACGCAAGCACGGAAATCTCGGGACCGGTAAGAAATTCTTCAACAACAACATGATTTCCGCTTTCGCCGAAGATTTTATCCTCCATAATTTCGTGAACACCTTTTTCGGCTTCTTCAAGACTTTCGGGGATTATAACGCCCTTACCGAGTGCAAGACCGTCTGCCTTAATAACCGTGGGGAATTCTTTCTTTTCATTTATATATGCAAGCACATCGGCAGGATTATCGAAAACCTTATATTCCGCGGTGGGAATATTGTATTTAAGCATAAGATTTTTCGAAAAAACCTTTGAACCCTCAATAATTGCGGCAGCAGCATTGGGTCCGAATGTTGCAAATCCCTCTGCGTTAAGTGCATCCACCATACCGGCAACAAGCGGATCATCGGGAGCGACAACCACCAAATCGGCTTCAAGCTTTTTGGCAAGCCCAACAACGCCGGGAATATCCGTTGCCGAAACCGAAAAGCACTGCGCGTCGAACGATATGCCGCCGTTTCCCGGGCAACAATAAATTTCGGAAACCTTTTTTGATTCCTTGATTTTTCTTATCAGGGCGTGCTCTCTTCCGCCGCCGCCAACAACAAGCACTTTCATATTTTTACAGCCTTTCTTTTTCGGCAAAGCCGATTTAAAATTGCGGCAGCCCCAAGCTGCCGGGAGCGGGCAAAGCAAGCCCGAAATTATTTGTTTTTATTGACTATTCTTGATTCCTCTGCCTTTGTTGCCACATCGATATAGCGCGTGAAAAGCGAAACTTTATTATCCGCATTAAGTGCGTTCCAAATCATATCCGTAAATTCGTCAATTGACTGTTCGCCTATTTCAACGGGAGTAGGTTCGCCCTCAAATGAGGGAATCGGATCGCCGTCACACTTATAAGTGTGGATAAAATGACCGAGACCGGCATATGCAGGATATTCATAAAAGAATCTAAGGCACTGCGGAACGCCCATATTTGATTTAAGAATCGAAAGCACATAATCGCCGTTTGGCTTAACAACACCGGAAATTCTGGGAGTGTAATTGGGAGCGTCCGGCTCAAATTCGCGTGTTAAAAGCGCATGGCGATAGCAATGCCCCTCTTTCATACAATCATAAATCGTGTCTGTTTGATCGCCGTTTGTAACGATTGTTTTTCCGTCGCACTTCAAAACAGGATTGTAAATTATAAGGCTGGGATCCATCATTTTTGATTCGTCAAAAGCCTTTGTGCGAATACCGCCTCTTTCGTTTTCCTCAAAAATGCGGTTGCGGCTGTTTTCGCTTCTGCCCATAATAAAATAAGCGATAACGGCTTTTTTATTGTCTGCGCTTCTGCCGAGGATAATGCCCCTGCCCGGATAAGAATTTGAAGAAAGCTCTTCGGATATTTTTTTAATTTCCATAATAATTTGCCACCTTAAATTTATTCGATAATCGTTTTATTGCCGTTTATTATTATTTTGCCGTCGCAAAACAGCGACACGGCCTTCGGCAGAATTTCCCATTCGGCAAGGCGCATAACGCGATATTGCAGAATTTCGGGAGTATCCCCCTGCTCTATGGGAACGGCTTTTTGCAAAATTATTGCGCCGCCGTCAGTAATTTCATTCACAAAGTGCGCGGTTGCGCCGGTTACCTTCATTCCGCTTGCAAGCACCGCTTCGTGCACCTTTAAGCCGTAAAACCCATCGCCGCAAAAAAGCGGAATAAGGCTTGGGTGAATGTTTATGATTTTGTTTCTGTATTTTTCAACAAGCTCGCTGCCTAAAATCGAAAGAAAGCCTGCGAGCACAATAAGATCAATATTTCTGTTTTCAAGCTCTTTTAAAACGGCTTTGTCATAAGCCTCTTTTGAAGCATATTCCTTTCTTGAAACCACCGCACTTTCGATGCCTGCTTTTTCGGCGCGCTTTAAAGCATATGCGCCGCTGTTCGAAGCAAGCACGAAAGTGATTTTTCCGTTTTTAATCTCTCCCCTGCTTTGGGCGTCAATAAGTGCCTGCAGATTTGTGCCGCCGCCCGAAACAAACACAGCTATATTCAGCATAATTCAACACCTTTTTCACCGGTTTTAATTTCGCCGATAACAGCAGCATGCTCACCCTGAGCGTTAAGAATTTCAACGGCTTTATCTGCATTTTCCGAATCAACCGCGATGACAAGCCCCGTGCCCATATTGAATGTGTTGTACATATCTCTTTCGGGAATGTTGCCAACCTTTTGAATAAGCTCGAAAATCGGCTTTTTAAAGCATTTATCCTTTTCGATAACCGCCGTGAAGCCGTCATTCAGCATACGGGGCACATTTTCGTAAAATCCGCCGCCCGTGATATGGGAAATGGCGTTTACGCGCACCTCATCCATCAAAGCAAGAAGCGGCTTAACATAAATTCTTGTGGGAGTGAGAAGTTCTTCGCCGAGCGGCTTATCAAGCTCATCATATGTTGAAAGAATTGTTTTTTCGTTTATATCAAATACCTTGCGCACAAGCGAAAAACCGTTTGAATGAACACCCGAGGAGGCAACGCCGATAAGTGCGTTGCCGGCTTTAAGATTTTCGCCGGAAACGAGTTTGTCTTTTTCACCTATGCCAACCGTGAAACCTGCAAGGTCGTATTCCTCATCCGGCATAAGACCGGGATGCTCCGCAGTTTCGCCGCCAACAAGCGCACAGCCCGCCTGAACGCAGCCGTCTGCCACGCCCTTAACGATTTCGGCGATTTTTTCGGGATAGTTTTTGCCGCAGGCAATATAATCAAGGAAGAAAAGAGGCTTTGCGCCGCTGCAGGCAACATCGTTAACGCACATTGCAACACAGTCTATTCCGATGGTGTCGTGCTTATCCATTAAAAAAGCAAGTTTAAGCTTTGTGCCTACACCGTCCGTTCCGCTGACCAGCACGGGATTTTTATAATCCTTTGCACCGATTTCAAACATGCCGCCGAAGCCGCCGATTGAGCCGATAACGCCGGGAATATTTGTTTTTTTAACATGGGATTTGATAAGCTCCACGGATTCGTAGCCTGCCGTAACATCAACGCCGGCTGCCGCATAGCTTTCGCTGAAACTTTTTTCCATATGATCACTTTGCCTTTCCTGCCACATATTATCAAATCACTTTTTCCGATGTGGCAGGCGGAGAGTGACGGTATATCATAATTTGAAACTTCCAAAATTGCTTATTTGCGCAAACGCGCACATCAAAATCAGATTTCTTTGATTTTTTCTTGCATTGCCTTATCCTTTTCGATAACGGCTTTTTCCATATCCCTGCGCATATCCGCAAGCTTTTGGGCAAGAGCGTCATCACCGACTGCCAATATTTCCGCAGCAAGAAGAGCAGCGTTTTTTGCTGCGTTTACGCCGACTGTTGCAACGGGAATTCCGGGAGGCATCATAACGGTTGCGAGCATTGCGTCCATACCGTCCAGCACCTTGGCAGAGCAAGGAATTCCGATAACCGGCAAGGTTGTTGAAGCCGCGAGTACGCCTCCCAAATGCGCCGCCATACCTGCCGCAGCAATAATAACGCCGAAGCCGTTTTTCGCCGCGTTTTCGGCAAAATCCTGAGCCTGCTTGGGGGTTCTGTGCGCGCTCATAACGCGAACCTCTGTTTCAATACCGAGTTCCTTAAGCTGCTTGATTGCCGGGGTAACGACGGGCAAATCACTGTCCGACCCCATAATGAGAGCAACCTTTTTCATACGATACACTGCCTTTCCGCCGCCTTTGTGGTTCTTTGCACCGACGACGGCTTTATCGAATGCAAACAGCGCAAATCAACTGCGCATAGCGGCATGCGCCGCAATTTTTATGATTTTTATGAGTAATATTTTACCCTATAGAATATAAATTTTCAATAGAAATTCCAAAATCAATTCATCAATATTGATGGCGTTTTAAGCCCCGTTTTTAATCATAATACACAAAAGGGAAAGCACCGCAAAGGTACTTTCCCAAACAAGGTGTGTTAAATTGATTTAAGAAGTGCGGGAAGACGTGTGAGCGCACCGCCGAGACGCCAGAAGATTGCATTGAAGCCCGCGAAGCTTGATTCGTCGTCATTAAGCATTTTAAGAAGACCCTCTGCCATTTTCGGCGAAAATACACCCATGCTCATCTGAACAAAGTTTCTGATCGGGATTTGAGTTGCCATGGCTGCAAGCATTTTGCCGTCACCGTTTTCGGCAGAACCCATATTGGACATAATTTTTTCGATAAGCCTGCAAAGCTTGCCGCCCCATTTTGTGTGCCTTGCATCATTCAGGCAGCAATAGAGATCGATTTTTGCATTCTTGTCTCTTTCACGCGCAGGAAGCTCGCTGCCGTAAACGGCTCCCCACTGTTTATCGTCAACATTTTTGATATCGGCAGTGTAATACGAAGGTGCAACCTCCCTGTAATCGGGCACCTCTGCCTCAACAGTGGAAGTAACGTTAACAGTTGCCTTAAGCTTTTCATCGCGGCTTGAAGCTGCGGCAATGATTTCAAATTCGCCGCTTTCAACATGCCAATCGCCCAGCTTAACATTATAATAAGCAAACGCGCGCTTGCCGAGTTCAAGAGTGATTTCTTTTTCCTCGCCTGCCTTAAGGAATACCTTTGTGAATGCGCGAAGCTCTTTTTTGGGTCTGAAGATAGTAGATTCTTTATCGGCAACATAAATCTGCACGATTTCGGCACCGTCAACATCGCCGGTGTTTTTAACCTTGAGCGAAACCTTAAGAGTGTCCGTATCCTTAATATCAGCTGCGGAAAGTTTCATATCGCTGTATTCAAATGTGGTGTAGGAAAGACCGAAGCCGAACGGGAAAAGGACATCCATATCAGCTGTATCGTAATATCTGTAGCCGATATAAACGCTTTCTTTGTGTTCTGAAATAACCGGACCGCCGGGATAATTGCCGAAGGTGGGGTTGTTTTCAAATCTAACGGGATAGGTTTCGGCTGTTTTACCGCTGGGGTTAACCGCGCCGGTGAGGATATTCGCAACCGCACTGCCGCTTGCCTGACCGCCGAGACCGGAGTTAAGAAGGCCCTTCACTTCATCAAGCCACGGAATATAAACAACAGAACCGCCTGCAAGCACAACAACGGTGTTAGCGTTTGCCTTTGCGATTTCGGAAACAAGCTTGTTGTGGTTTTCGGGCATATTGATATTTTCTCTGTCGTAACCCTCACCCTCAAATTCTTCGGTAAGACCTATGAAAACAACGGCAACATCCGCTGCCTTTGCCGCGGAAACAGCCTCGGAAAGAAGTTGAGCATCTGTTTTTCTGTCCTTATCCTTTTTGCCGGGTGCGGATTTATAGTAGCCCTGTGCATATGTAACATCCGCACCGAGCTTAACAAGCTCATCATAAGCGTTATCAAGCTTTGTAGGATTGATAACTGAAGAACCCGCGCCCTGGAAGCGGGGTGATTTTGCCATTTCGCCGATAACGGCAATCTTTTGACCTTTTTTAAGAGGAAGAATTTTATCGTCGTTTTTAAGGAGCACCATTGAGCCTTCCGCAACCTTGCGCGAAAGAGCGTGGTGAGCCTCAACATCAAATTTATAGCCGTTGTTTTGCTCAAGAGCGGGCTTGGACTTGATAATAAGATCAACAACAGTGTCGACGCGCTTATCGAGAACTGCTTCGTCAAGCTCACCGCCGTTTACGGCTTCGATAATTCTTTTTGCATTAAGCGTGCCCGAAGAAGGCATTTCAAGATCGGTGCCGTATTTAAGACCCGGAACTCTGTCTACCGATGCGCCCCAATCCGTTACAAGCAAGCCTTCAAAGCCCCATTCCTCTCTGAGCACTTTTTCCTGGAGCCATTCGTTTTGAGATGCATAAACACCGTTGATGCGGTTATATGAATTCATCACCGTCCATGGCTGAGATTCCTTGACGGCGATTTCAAATGCAGGAAAATAAATTTCACGCATAGCACGCTCGTCGATAACTTCGTTGAGCACCATACGGAAAGCCTCCTGTGAGTTGCAGGCAAAGTGCTTAAGCGAGTTGCCGACGCCTTTTGACTGGCAGCCGTTAATAAGGCTTGCACTCATTTTACCGGCAAGAAGCGGATCTTCGGAGAAATATTCAAAGTTTCTTCCGCAAACGGGAGAACGCTTAATGTTTGTGCCGGGACCGAGAATAACGGAAACCTTTTCCTGCAAGCATTCCTCCGCAAGGGCTTCACCCTCTTCGCGAAGAAGGTTTTCATCCCAAGAGCAGGCGGATGTTGCCGCCGGGGGCATACAGGTGGCAGGAACGGAATTGCCGAGACCGATTCCGCTGGAAGCCTTTTTATCGGTATTTTGCTTACGCAGACCGTGAGGACCGTCTGTTATCATAATTTTGGGAAGTCCGAGTTCGGGTGCCTCTTCAAGGTGCCAATAATCGAAACCCGAAACAAATTTTGCCTTTTGCTCAAGGCTCATTTTACTTACAATTTCAGGATGCTTCATTCTTTTTCCTCCGATAAAAAAGGGAAATTGCGCAAAAATGCGCCGTTTCCGAGTTTATATTTTGTTTATATTATATATGAAACGGAAGGCATATACAAGCACAAAATAAGGCGTGTAGGCACAATTGTGCACATTCACAAAAACACAGACGAATTTATTGTAACATCTCACAAAAAAGAGCCGTATCAAAATAATGATACGACCCGATTTTGCAATATTTATTTTATGTACTTAATAAGCTCAAGCGCAGCGCCGACATCGCCGTCAACCTTAAGCTTGCCTGTTGTGAAAGCCACAACCGGATCAAGCTTGCCGTTTATGAGTTTAATAAGATTTGTGCCCGTGGCAGTTATGATTGCATTACGGTCATAATACTCATAGGGCTCAACATTTATTTTGCCGTCCTTAATTTCAACATAGAAAATGCCGTGTGCCTTGCCTTCAATATTAAACTGAAAAGCAGTTGTGCCCGAAACTGCACTTGCATCAACGGCGCAAAGTTTATCTTTGTAAGCCTGCACAACCGATTCGTAAGTTAAAGCTGCCATAATAATCACCTTAGCCTTTCAATTAAAAAATAATTTATTAAAAATCACCCAACCAACCGGCATTGCAAACGCAGGCTCGGGCGATGATTTCAAGCGTTTCAAAATATGCCGCACGCAAATTTTGATAGTGGGTATATGATTGCGGATATGATTTTACACCGTTTTCTCTCCCAATTATAATTTTAACACACGGAAACGGTAATTTCAACAAATTTATTTCGACTTTTTATGCCCATTTATTTATCCTTTGAGCGCGTGAAAACCGAAACGGCAAGTGCCGAGAGCAAAGCAACGGTTATGCCTGCCGAGCACGCCGAAAGCCCACCCGTTATAACGCCGAGAAAACCTGTTTCGCGCACCGCATCCTTAACGCCGTTTGCAAGCGAATTTCCGAAGCCTGTGAGCGGCACCGTCGCCCCTGCGCCGGCAAAATCAACAAGCTTACCGTAAACGCCTAACGCACCGAGCAGCACACCGAGGCAAACGAAAGAAACAAGAATTCGTGCCGGAGTTAATTTTGTTAAATCAATCAAAAGCTGACCGATAACGCAAATCAGCCCACCCACGATAAAAGCCTTTAAAAAAATCACAAAAAATCACCTGCTATATTATTTGCATACGGCAGGTGAAATAAACATTGAATATTAAATTATCAGCCCTCGTCAATCGGGTTTTTATTATCGTATTTTGCGGCGCGACCGTATTTTTCCTCAAATCCGGGGTTAATGTAATCCTCAACAACTTTACCGTCTCTGATTCTGATAACGCGTTCCGCCTGCTCGGCAATTTCATTATCGTGGGTGATAACAATAACCGTTCTGCCCTCGTCCTTCAAATTATGCAAAATCTGCATAACATCCTTGGTGGAGCGTGTATCAAGGTTACCTGTGGGTTCATCGGCAAGAATAACGGGAGGAGCCGCTGCAATTGCACGCGCAACAGCCACACGCTGCTGCTGACCGCCGGAAAGTGCTGCCGGCAAATGGTGCATACGGCTGCCGAGACCTACTTTTTCGAGAGCCGCCTTGGAAAGTTCGTCCCTTTCCGCACGCGGAACACCGCGATACACAAGCGGAAGCTCAACATTTTCAAGCGCATCGAGCGAAGAAATAAGGTTAAAGCCCTGGAAAATGAAGCCTATTTGCTTGTTGCGAATATCGCTCATTTGATCGTCCGTAAGATCGTCAACAAGCTTGCCGTTTATGTAATACTCGCCCTCGGTGGGAGTATCAAGCAAGCCGAGCATATTCATAAGCGTTGATTTGCCCGAGCCTGATTGACCGATAATCGCCACAAATTCACCCTCGTCTATCGTGATGGAAACGCCGTCAAGCGCGTTTACCTGATTTTCACCGGGATTATAGATTTTATAAACATTGCGCACATCGATAAGATGCATAACAAATACCTCTCATTACAAATTGTATATTATGATATTACAGACAATTATATAATTTGTCAACCCCATTTGAATAATTATTGCGAAACGGTAAAAAATAATTAACACTAATTTAAAAAAGGTGAAAGCATATGGCAATTAGCAAAAACGAATACGGCAAAATGGCAAAGGGTGCAAGCCCGAATTCGCCGGTTGTAACAAACTGCATTAAGGCGTTTCTTTTCGGCGGAGCGATTTGCTGCTTCGGTCAGCTTTTAAACACGATTTATCAAAATGCCGGTATGAGCGGAGACGAGATAAAAGCTGCAACACCCTGCACAATAATTATTATAACCGCAATTTTAACCGGCATAGGCGTTTTTGACAAAATTGCACGCCACGCAGGCGCAGGCACAATCGTGCCGATAACGGGATTTGCAAATTCCGTGGTTTCCCCTGCCCTGGAATTTAAGCACGAGGGTATGGTGCTCGGAACTGCGGCGCAAATGTTTTCAATCGCGGGTCCGGTTATAGTTTACGGAATCGGCAGTTCATTTATTTACGGGCTGATTATTTATATTTTTAAACTTTATTAAAAACTGTGGAAACGCACGCAAAAAGATGATATAATCAAATCAACACAAGCAAGCGGAAGCAGGTTGCTTTAAACCTTATTGTATTTTATTCTCACTTGCTTACAAAGGAGTTTTGATTATGCTTAAAGGAATACCGAAAATTATTTCCCCGGAAATTTTAAAAATTCTCTGCGAAATGGGTCACGGCGACGAAATCGTTATATCAGACGCCAATTTCCCTGCCGCATCAATAGCGCAAAGGCTTGTGCGGGCAGACGGAATCCCCGCCGCAGATATACTTGAAGCCGTTTTAAAACTTATTCCGCTCGACCAATACGACTCCGAGCATTTCATTTTAATGCAAAAGGTGCCGGGCGACGATAAAGCCGACACCTCCGCTTGGGACGATTATACAAAAATCCTGAAAAAGGAAAGCCCCGAGTCGGAGCCGACCTTCTGCGAAAGATTCGCATATTACGAAAGGGCAAAAAAGGCATATGCCGTTATCATTACGGGCGAAGAACGCCAATATGCCAATATCATTTTGAAAAAAGGCTGCGTTTTGCCGGGAATGTAAAGGCAAAGGTTGCAGCATTGATATGAAAAACAAAATTCTTGTTGCTTTTTTGAGCACAATTTCAATACTTATGCTGATAATCTCTGTTTCCGAGTACGGCAGTATAAACACTCTCTTAAATTCGGATAACAGAATAATCAATTGCGGAGAATATTATATTTTACAGACATCCGAAGAAACATATTATCAGGTTTGCGATGAGAACAGTATGTTTGATAAAAACACGGTTAATCGCATCGGCAATTTTTCTTCTTTAGAGTATAATCAAAATTTGTCATTCTGCGAACTAAACAGTAATGATAACATCATCTCAAAAATGTTTCTCTGTATAAAAAATTCAGATGAAGAAATTACAGTATATGAAAACAATAAAGAACCTGTGATATTTTCACGATACAATTGCAATCAATATTTTGCAAGTAAAAACTTTTCACTTCCCGAAATGACAGCCGATAACATTGAGGCTGTTGTGATTTCGGATTCAACCGATTATAAAAACATTATTGAAAAGCACTCTGATTATTCGGATATAAAAAATATTCTTGAAAATAAAAAAGACTTTTTTAACAATATAAACAATAAATATTCCGAAGCGTATGAATGTTATATTGTTTATAAAAATTTTGATTTGGTCGAATTTATTTATTCCGAATGACAGTAATAATATTATTATTTATAGTTTAAACGTTACTAAAACACCGCTGTTTTAGTAACGCCGCCGGCAACCGTTCCTGTTATACTCGGAGGTTTTTTCGCCGATATTCCCGCCTTGCTCTTAGCTCGAAGGGTTTATTTTTACTAAAACCCATTATACCCCCCGGTTGAACCGGGGGGGTATTTCTTTGCTAAAAACCTCTCTTTAATTTTGGCAGGTTTGGTTCGATTCGTGCCTGCTTAATGAGTTTTTTATCGTTTTCCGAAGATAAATCGCACTGCTTTCTCCACGCTTTTGCCCGTTCAAGAATATCCTCAATAAGCTGCTTTTTGCCGCTTGTGTAGGCGATTCTGTCGTTCGGATATTCGGCTGCCAAGCGCATTTTGAGCAAGGAATATTCCCGAGCCGCAAATTCGTTAAAATTCAAATAATCACATAAATTCACATAATTATTCCAATCTTCGCCGTTCCAAACAACAACATGTATATAATGGGTTTGAGCATTATTCTTTTCATCCGTGCAAACATATAAATGCTGACCCGGATGATCCTCGCGACGATAAACGATTCCGTGTTCTTGCAATTCATTGTTATGTGCAAATATATCGTCAACGCTTCTGACTCCAACCGCAATGTCGATAATCGGCTTGGCACAAATGCTTTTAACGGCAGTGCTTCCCACATGACGAATATCCGCGGCGTCATCTTTTAATATGCTTTTTAACAATTCAATCGTTTTTTGCGCTGCGGTTTCCCATTCTGCTTTATGCGCCTCAACCGCAACCGTGCCCCTTTGCAAACCGATTGACACGGCACCTCACCTCCGCAAGATCATTTTGCCGCTTTATAGCCGATAAGGTCTTTAACAACCTCACCCGCGATTATGAGCCCAACCACGGACGGCACAAACGCATTGCTGCCCGGAATGGCTCTGCGGGCAGTGCACTTGCGCTTTGTGCCCGGCGGGCAAACACAATGCTCGCGGCAACTGATTGCCATATCGTCTATCGGCGTGATTGGTTTTTCTTTTGAATAAACAACCTTAAGCTTTTTTACGCCGCGCTTTTTTAACTCATAGCGCATAACCCTTGCAAGCGGGCAAACCGAGGTTTTATAAATATCAGCCACTTCAAAAGCCGCAGGATCCATTTTATTACCGGCACCCATTGAGCTGATAATCGGTGTGCCGCTTTCACGCGCCTGCATAACAAGCGCGATTTTGCCCGTTACGGTATCTATCGCATCCACAACATAATCATATTTTGAAAAATCAAATTTATCGGCGGTTTCGGGTTCGTAAAACATTTGGTGCTTATTAACAACGCAATCGGGATTTATTTGCTTAATTCTTTCCTCTGCCACATCAACCTTAAATTTGCCTATTGTTTGGCGTGTGGCAATGATTTGGCGGTTTATGTTTGTGAGGCAAACCTTATCATCGTCCACAATATCGATAGTGCCGACGCCGGATCTTGCAAGCGCTTCAACGGTGTAGCCCCCAACTCCGCCTACGCCGAAAACGGCAATGCGTGAGTTTTGAAGCTTTTCCATAGCCTCCTTGCCGACCAAAAGCTCTGTTCTTGAAAATTGATTAAGCATATTTCGCACTCCTTGAACACCGAAATTCACATTTTATATCATACCTTTTTTATAGGAAAAAGTAAAGAGTTAATTATATTCAAGCCGTTATGTTTTTATCTGAAAAATAAAAGCGTTCGCCGGGATGATATGCACCCCAAAAGCCGAACGCTTTTTCATTTATAGTATATTGTTTATGCCAAAGCGAGATTATCCCCAAACCTCTTCGGCGATTTCCTTAACAAGCTTAAGCTTTGCCCACTGTTCCTCTTCCGTAAGCTTATTGCCGATTTCGCAGGATGCAAAGCCGCACTGCGGACTGAGGCAAAGCCTCTCGAGAGGAACATATTTTGCCGCTTTATGAATTCTTTCGATAACCGCTTTCTTATCCTCAAGAATGGGAGATTTTGTGGTGATTAAGCCCAAAACAACAATTTTATCCTCCGAAACCTTAGCAAGAGGTTCAAAACCGCCGGAACGCTCATCATCATATTCAAGCAAAAGCGCATTAACATTTTCTTTTGCAAACACATAATCTGCAACCGGATCATATGCGCCGCGTGAGAAAAATGTGGAATGATAGTTACCGCGGCAGATGTGTGAGGTGATAACCAAATCTTCGGGCTTACCCTCGATTGCAAGATTATTAACCTTAAGCAAAGCTGCCTTGTATTCATCAACGCCGATACCGAAGTCGTTTTCTTTTTCGTAATCGCCGATGGCAGATCCCCAAGAGCAATCGTCAAGCTGCAAAATGCGGCAGCCTGCATCGTAAAACTGCTTAATAACATTCTTGTACGCAACCGCGATATCATCTATCAGCTCATCATTGGTTGCATAAAATTTTCTTGTGCTTTCGATATTGCCGGGTGCAATAAACTGCAAAAGGGTTTGTGCAGGTGCCGGAATTGTGTATTTGGCAACTGTGTTTTCATCCTCAAACTGCTTCAAGAATTTGAAATATTCAACAAAAGGATGCGCCTTTGCCTTGATTTTGCCGATGAGATAAGTATCATCCAGCTTGGCAAGCTCGCCACTGAAGGGAATGCCGTTTCCGGTGTCCTCGTGTGCAACACCCTCAAACCCCCACATAAAATCAAGGTGCCAAAAAGTTCTTCTGAATTCTCCGTCCGTAATCGCGTGATAGCCAAGTTCCTTTTGCTTGGCAACAAGCTTTGTGATTTCCGAATTAACGATTTCGTCGTATTCCGCCTTTTCGATTTTGCCTGCAGCATAATCCGCTTTTGCATCTTTAAGTGCCTGCGGTCTTAAAAAGCTGCCCACAAAATCATATTTAAACGGTGTTTTTAATGTGTTCATAAAACTGTCCTCCGTGTTTCTTTGTTGGTTACAGTTTAGCACACATATCATCATTTGAAAAATATTTATAATCACCACTTTACCATAGTTTTATTCTATGGCTGTGTATTTCTTTAACGCATCCGAATAAGACTGCGCATAGCGTGAAAGCATGGCGTTTTTCTTTTTTATCATGCCTATTCGCATGGTGCAATTCATATCAAGCGGTTTTGCAATAATTTCCTCGCCGTTTAATTCCTTATCTATAACGCCGGAGCTTACAGTAAATCCGTTAAGCCCCACTGCAAGGTTAAACAGTGTTGCCCTGTCGCGCACCTGAATGCTTTTCGGCATATCGAGCACACTTAAAAATTCCTCGCTGAAGTAAAACGAATTGCGATCGCCCTGTTCGTAAACCAAATATGGATACGGTTTCAATTCATCAAGCGTAATCACCTTTTGCTTCGCAATCGGATGATTTTTACCTATAAAAACATGCGGAGAAGCCGTAAAAATTTCCTCAAACAGCAAATTGTTTTTCTTAATAAGCTTTGTTAAAACCTCAGAATTATATTCGGAAAGATAAAGCACGCCGATTTCGCTGTTGCCGTTTGCAACATCATCTATAATCTCGCCGGTTTGCGTTTCGCGCAGAATAAAATTATACTCATCCGCATCATATTCATTCACCACATCCACAAAGGCATTAACGGCGAAGGAATAGTGCTGGCAGGAAACCGCGAGCTTGGGTGTTCTTTTTGTTCCCTCGCAAAATCTGTCCTTCATAATATCTGCCTGTTCAAGCAAATTGCGTGCAAACGACAGCAATTCCTCGCCTTCGCGCGTTACCGCAACGCCTTTGTTTGAGCGCACAAACGCCGTTACTCCCATTTCGGCTTCCAAATTATGAATTGCCGCACTGAGACTCGGCTGAGATATAAAAAGCCTTTCCGCCGCCTCCGTTATGTTTTTGCATTCGGCAACGGTAACAAGATATTTAAGCTGCTGTAAAGTCATAAAGTACCTCCGAACGAATAATCGGGCAGAACGATTATATCATCGCCGTTAATCATTTTCAAGAGGCGCAATATTTGTGCGGCGAGCTTTGACCGCAAGAGCACGGTCAGTCTGCACTTTGGGCGGTGTAAGCCGAATAAGGAATATTAACGCGCCATGTGCCGACCCTGTTTTCCTCTGCAATGCCGTTAAAGGCATTTTGATCCAAAAGCAAATTCTCGGCAATTTTTGCTATTGCCTGCGCCATTCCTGCAGAATCCTGCTTAACTGTGCCTGCCATCGAACCGGATTTAACGGCGGCTTTTGCCGCGTCCGTTGCATCCACGCCGAAAACAGGAATCGATTTTGCGCCCGCTCTGTTATAGCCTACGGCTTGAAGCGCCGAAACCGCGCCGAGTGCCATTTCATCATTGTTGGCAATAACAAGTTCCGGCATATTTTTGCTTGCTTCGGTATATTGTGAAAGCACGGTGCCCATATAATTCGTTGCCGCCGCGGACGACCATAAGCCATCCTGATCCACAAGGTATTTATTCCTGTTTGAGGAATCGTAAAATTCAAGTTCGGGCTTTCCTGCGGCTTTGAGCACTTCGTTTGCATCCTCAACGGCAAAGCGAGTTCGGGCAATTGCCTCCAGGTTTCCCTCCTGCCCTTTAAGCATAACATAGCTTATTTTTCCGTTGCCGTTTATATCGGCGGCGGAATAATTATTCACAAGATATTCGCCTATCAATTTGCCCTGCATATGCCCTGCCTGTTCATAATCCGTGCCAACAAAAACGCATTTTTCATAGTTTTCAACCACGCTTTTGTCCACCGAGCGGTTAAAAAATATAACGGGCACATTTTGCGCCTTTGCAATGTCGACAATATGCTGTGCCGTATCGTTTGATCCTGTATCAACCACATTAACCACCAGCATTTTCGAGCCTTTTGCCAGCGCGGTTTGCACCTGCTCGGTTTGCGTTGTTTGATTTCCGTTCGCATCATAATCGTTAAATGAATAACCGGCTTCACTGAAAATCCCGTTCATCGCAGAGCGAACCGAAGAAATATAAGCGTCGCCGAAGGTGTAATAAAACACGGAGATTTCGCCGCCCGCATTGCCGGACGAACCTTCACCTGCCACACAGCCGCCAAGCACAAAAGTAATTGCGGCAATCAAAAGCGACGCCGTTATTTTTTTAATAAGTTTCATAATAATCACCATAGCCTTTCAGGCAACAAATAGTTTATTAAAAATCACCGAGTTAACCTGCGTTACCTGAACAGGCGTGATGGTGATTTCTGCCATCTCAAAATTATGCCAAAGGCAAATTTTGAGGCTATAATTATGATTAGTGTGATTTTCACACTAATTCTCCGAAAAATCAAACTGCGGAGCATAAATGCAATCCGCAAAATTATTATTTGATTTTTCAGCCGATTTAATAAAAAATCAAAAAACGAGACCGGCATTCGAAGCCAATAATTTACAGCTTATTCACATTCGGTTAACATATTGACTTTGATTTGATTTTGGTGTATGCTAACCTCAAAGGAAGTTGCAAATTCGGGAAAAGCGGTCGGCTTCACTCTTTGAGCCGCCGAGGATTTAAGGCTTTGCAAACAGCCGGGTGATGTAAATCGGAAGGAGATAAGTGAATATGAAAAAAAGAAAAACACTTTTGCAAATAATTTGCTTTACCGCTTT
>CAVJZG010000002.1:0-155703 GCA_963654285.1 bacterium | reverse complement strand
AGAAATCACCATCACGCCTGTTCAGGCAACGCAGGTTAACTCGGTGATTTTTAATTAACTATTTGTTGCCTGAAAGGCTATGGTGATTAATATATGAGTATCACAAAAGAAACAATTGCAAAGGATTTGCTTTCAATCAAAGCGGTTTTCTTAAAGCCACAGGATCCCTTCACTTGGGCGTCCGGCATTAAAAGCCCGATTTATTGCGATAATCGCCTAACTCTTTCTTTCCCATCGGTAAGAAGTGATGTTGAAAACGGACTTGCAGAAGCCGTAAAAAAATATTATCCCGATGCAGATGTGCTTATGGGCACCTCCACGGCAGGTATTGCCCATGCGGCAATCACCGCCGCAATTCTTGATATGCCCATGGGCTACGTTCGCTCCGGTCATAAGGACCACGGCAGGCAAAATCAAATCGAGGGCAAGCTTGAAAAAGGTCAAAAGGTTGTTGTTGTTGAGGATCTTATCTCCACCGGCGGCTCCGTTCTTGAGGTGGTTGATGTGCTTCGTGATGCAGGAGCGGAAGTGCTCGGCATTGCTTCGATTTTCACTTACGGCTTGCAAAAGGGCATAGACCGCCTTGCGGCTGCAAATGTTGAAAATCACAGCCTTTCCGATTTCGGCACGCTCGTTAAGGTTGCGGCTGAAGAGGGCTATATCAAACCCGAAGAGGTTGAAAAGCTTCATACTTTCATTTCAAACCCCAACGACCCGGCATGGATGAATTTATAACCGTATTTTATCTTTCTAAGGAGGCATTTTAATGCGTCATCTTTTAGACACAACGGATCTTTCCGTTGAAGAAATCGATGAAATAATTTCTCTTGCGGTTGATATTATCAATAATAAGAAAAAGTATTCCAAAATTTGTGAGGGCAAAAAACTTGCAACTCTGTTTTTTGAGCCAAGCACCAGAACAAGGCTTTCGTTTGAGGCTGCCATGCTTGAACTCGGCGGCTCCGTGCTCGGATTTTCGGAGGCAAGCTCAACATCTGCCACAAAAGGGGAAACGGTGGAGGACACCACCAGCGTTGTTTCCTGCTATGCCGATATTATCGCAATGCGCCATTACATTGAGGGCGCACCCAAGGTTGCGGCTTCAAAAGCAAGCATTCCCGTTATCAATGCCGGTGACGGCGGTCACAGCCATCCCACCCAAACGATGACGGATTTGCTCACCATTTTCAGAGAAAAGGGCAGGCTTAATAATCTTACCGTAGGTCTTTGCGGCGATTTGAAATTCGGCAGAACCGTGCACAGCCTCGTTAAGGCAATGTGCAGATACAGCAACATAAAATTTGTGCTTATTGCTCCCAAAGAACTTGCAATGCCAGATTATATCAAAACGGATTATCTTGATAAAAACGGCATGGAATATATCGAAACAGATAAAATGGAAGCTGTTATGCCGAAGCTGGATGTGCTTTATATGACCCGTGTTCAGCGCGAGCGTTTCTTCTCCGAAGACGAATATTTAAAGCATAAAGATGCCTTCATTCTCGATCTCGAAAAGCTTAAAAACGCCAAGTCGGATCTCACTATTATGCATCCTTTGCCGAGAGTTAATGAAATTGCCAAGGAAGTGGACGATGATCCGCGTGCAAAATATTTTGAGCAGGTTTTAAACGGAAAATTTATCAGAATGGCTCTTATTATAACCTTGCTTAGATGGTCGGGAGGACTTGACTGATGAAAATTGATAAAATTGAAAACGGTTATGTGCTTGATCATATCACCGCAGGTAACGGTATGCGTGTTTATAATGCTCTCGGGCTTGATAAGCAAAAATGCCAGGTTGCCATTATTCAAAATGCAAAGTCCGATAAGCTCGGCGTTAAGGATATCATTAAGGTAAACGAGCTTATTGATTTAGACCTTGATGTGCTTGGTTTCATAGATAAAAACATCACCGTTAATGTGATTGAAAACGGTGTTGCGCAAAAGAAAAGCCTGAGCCTGCCGAAAAGAATAGTAAACATAGTTAAATGCTCTAATCCGCGCTGCATCACAAATGTTGAAAGCGGCATAGATTATGAGTTTAAACTCACCGATGAAATCGGCACCTATCGCTGTGTTTATTGCGAAACCAAGGTTAATAAGTAAATTTATTTAAAGAATGTTAAAGGGGCGATGAATTCATCGCCCCTTAATTTTTTGTGATTTTAAAGTAATTGTATTTACGCTCGTGTCACTTTTTAATCAAAATATTGTAGTATCCCAAATCTCGGTATTCATAGCCCGAAAAATTCTTTGCGGTTGTTTCATCCAATGTTTCGTCGTTAAAAATATAAAAATCCGCAGTAAGTTCTTCGCCTGCCCGGTATGTTTCGTAACTAAGCCCCGTTCCGATTTCCGCTATTTCCGCTTTTTCGACAGTGAAATCTGAAATAGTGCCGCGTTTTTTCAATAAATCCTCAAGCGGTGTAAGTTCGTCTTTTTCATCATATCTTCTATAGTAAATATAAACGGCTTCACGCTCGTTTATACCTTTTGTGTCAGTTACACTGTTGAATATAACCGTGTTGCCGCCGACTTTTTCGGCAGAGTCAAGAGCCGCAATAAAAGAATTTCCGAAAAAGTTTGATTTGGTTGTGAAAACATTGCCATAATTGTAAAAACTTATCGCAATCGAGCAAATCAAAAGCAAAGTCACTGCCGAATTTTTAATCTTTTTATTTGCCTTAATAGCATCATAAAGCTCTGCCGCGGCGATGGCGCAAACAATGTAAAACAGCCAATAAAAAACTGAAAATCTATAAAGTGTGTAGCAGCGTATCTTAACTAAAACGGAAAATATCGCCAGTGTTGCCGTAAGCGTAAAAACAGTGTGCGTTAAATCTCTGTCGGTCTTTTTGCGTTTCACGATAATTATAATAAAGCCCGCAAGCAGCAAAATGCCGCAAAGGGAATGACCAAAATCAAAAACGGAAATACTGTTTTGCTGGGTGGTGATGTTGTAAAGAATTTGAATCACTTCGTTTTTTGACACCGCATCCGCAAGCACTGTATCAAAGGTCTTGCGGTAAACCGCTGTGTCGGGCACAAAAAAGTGAAATGCTTCGTAAATAATGTTGTAGGCAACATTTATCAAAAAGCCTTTGGCACCGCCTTGAAGGTTAAAGGAAGATGCTCTGTTGTAATCCTGCATTTTTTGTGCCGTGAATCCGAAAACCGAAAATTCGCCTATTAGCCCGATTTGCACAAATCCGAAAGCGATAATCGGCAGCGCCACAAGCGTAATAACAATCACGCTCAAAACCGTATCGCCGAATTTTATGCGCTTTTTAACCATTCCCGCAATGAAAAATATTGCCAAAAAAACAGGCACAATCAAAAACGCGGCTATGTAGGAATAAAGGCAAAGCGCAAAGAAAATCATTGCTGCCGTATAGCAGTTTTTGCCGTGGGTTTTGTATGCTTTCAGCAAAAAATACATTCCGATTATAAACAGTTGCGGAAAAAACGTGCAGTCAAGCGTCCACGCTGATTGATAAATAAAATGCGGGCTCACAGCCGCAAGCGAGACGGCAAAAAACACCTGCCGCCCATTTTGCATAATCAGCTTTGCACAGCCGGCAAATGCCAAAAGCCCCAAAACGGAAAAAATCAAAATCGGCAACCTTGTTATTTCAAGCCCAAAGCCGAAAAACTTTATAAATGCCGCCATAATGTAGGTTGCAAAGCCGGATTGTCCGCCGTAAAGCCAAGTGGCAAAATAAACGGGCAGGGTATTGCCCAAAATATCCGTGCCGCCGTCTGCAATGGAACGGGCGTTTAAAATTGTCATCGCCTCGTCGCAATAAATATCGCCGTTTTTTGAATAGAACATAAAAAATGCAATTCGCAAAATTATGCCTGCCGCAATTGCAATTGCGACCGGTACTTCTGTGTTTGCTTTTTGCTGTGAATTTTCAGCGTATGCATGTCGCCTCTTCATTTAAATCATCCTTTTAATTATAATGAATTTTTTAATCTGTCGGTAATTTTTTGTGCTTCGTAATAAATTTTTTCAATGTCCGTGCCGATGAATTCGCCGTTTTCATAAAGAATTTTTCCGTTTATCATCGTCAGTTTAACATTTTCTTTTGAGCCGCTGTAAACAATGTTTTTAATAATATTGTTTATCGGCTGCATATTCGGTCGGTGTAGGTTGATAACGGTTAAATCGGCCTTTTTGCCGATGTCGATAATATCGCAGTCGTTAAGCCCCATGCAATGCGCTCCGCCCACCGTTGCGGCTTTAAGTATTTCTGCGGCGTCGCAGGCAGCCGCATCATTTGTTTTAAGCTTTTGCGTTGCCGCTGCCAAATACATTTCGCGAAACATATCAAGCGCATTGTTGCTGCTCGGTCCGTCCGTGCCGATTGCCGTGTTGATGCCGCTTTTTTGCATTTTTTCAAGCGGCGCAATGCCTGATGCAAGCTTGCTGTTTGAACCTGTGTTTATAATTGCCCAAATGCCGTGCTTTTTGTAAATTTCAAGGTCGTTGTCGCTCATCCAAACGCTGTGGAAGCCGCCGCCTCCGAAGTTGAAAAGCCCAAGTTCCTCAAATAATTCGGTGGGCGTTTTGCCGTATCGCTCCACGCACCCCTCAACCTCGCTTTTTGTTTCGGATGAATGCATAAAAACGGGAACTTCGTGCTTTTCGGCAAGTGAAGCAATGCCGCTCATTATTTCTTTTGAGGTGGTGTATTCCGCATGAAAGCCGAGCCGGTAAGAAATGAGCTCATTGTATGAATTGTATTTTTGATAATATTCGTCCAGCAGGGAAACGGATTCTTTAAAATTGTTTACCGCACCGCACATAACGGTTCTGAATCCCGAATCAACCGAGGCTTTTGCCATTGCTTCGGGGAAATAATACATATCAAAGCACGCCGACATGCCGCTTGAAAGATATTCCAAAAAAGCAACGCGCGAAAGTGCGTAAATATCGTCCGCGGTCATCTTTGCTTCCATCGGAAAAATCATATCAAAAAGCCAGGGCTGAAGCGGTAAATCGTCTGCAAAACTGCGTGCAAAGGTCATTGCCGAATGCGTGTGCGCATTCTTAAACGCCGGCATAAGCAAATTGCCGTTCAAATCAATTTCGCGTTCTGCCTTTTTATCGTGATTTTTTCCTATAAATTCAATTTCGCTGCCGTTTGTCCACACTTCGTCGTCTGTTATTTCAAAACCGTTTTTAAACGAAAGCACACGTCCGTTGTAAAACCTAATCATATTTTCTCCCTCGTTTCATTTGTTTTTTTCACCCAATATCTTTTTTAAATTTTCGCCGAACGGGGGGTAAATAATGCCCTTATCCGTTATAATGGCGGTTATCAGGCTGTGATCTGTAACATCAAACGCCGGGTTCAGGCATTTTGTTTCAGGCAGGGCGGTGGGCTTTTCAAAAAACATTGCTTTGATCTCTTCGCCGCTGCGCATTTCTATTTCAATATCGTCGCCCGTAGGCGTTGAAAAATCAACTGTTGAATAAGGTCCCAAAACATAAAAGGGCACGCCGTAATATTTTGCCAAAACCGCCGTGCCGCTTGTGCCGATTTTGTTTGCCGTGTCGCCGTTTGCGGCAATTCTGTCGCACCCAACCAAAACGGCGTCAATCAGCCCCTGCTTCATAACAAAGCTTGCCATGTTGTCGCAAATCAAATGCACATCG
Organism: bacterium; assembly: GCA_963654285.1. Taxonomy (GTDB): domain Bacteria; phylum Bacillota; class Clostridia; order Oscillospirales; family Acutalibacteraceae; genus Eubacterium_R. The sequence continues at coordinate 150,041 of CAVJZG010000002.1, read as the reverse complement.
ATTCCGCTCTTTTCAAGTTCATAGCTTGTGAGCCTTGCGCCTTGCAAAAGAGGTCTGGTTTCATCGGTGTAGGCGTGGAATGTGTATCCTTTTTCTTTGCCTAAAATCAGCGGACCGAGCCCGGTGCCGTATTTTGAAGTCGCCAGCTCTCCGGCATTGCAATGGGTTAAAATCCCATCGCCGTCTTTAAGCAAAGAAAGCCCGTATTCGCTTATTTTTTTGCAAAGCTCAATGTCTTCTTCATGAATGGCTTTTGCCTCGGCAATAAGGTCTTTTCCGTTTTTTGCCGCTTTTGCAATGCGAGCCGTTGCCCAGGATAAATTAACCGCCGTCGGTCTTGCCGCGTCAAGCGCAGCTTTGGCGGTTTCAATGTTGCCGCCGTTAAAAAGCGCAAGCGAATATCCTGCAAAAATCCCGATGGCGGGTGCGCCGCGTATTCTCAGTTTCTTTATAGCCTCAATGCACTGTTCAAGGCCTTTCAGCGTTATGTATTTTTCTTCGTTCGGCAGCAGGGTTTGGTCAAGTATTTTAAGGCTGCCGTTTTCGTAAATTATATTATCCATTGTGAATTTTCTCCGTAAGCTTTGTTATAAGCGCGGCAAAATCCTTTGCGGTTTTTGCGCCGGTTTCACTTACTTCCTCAGATGTTATCGGTGCGTCGCGCAAGCCGCATGCCAAATTTGTTATGCAGCTTATGCCGCAAACTTTAAAACCGCAATGCCTTGCCGCCTGAGCCTCCGTTGCCGTGCTCATTCCTACGGCGTCCGCACCAAGCACCGAGCACATTTTAATTTCCGCTTTCGTTTCGAATGCCGGACCGCTCAGCTGAATGTAAACCCCTTTTTTGATGTTTATGCCGCATTCTGCGGCGGCGGATTTAATAAGCTTGGAAAGTTCTTTATCGTAAACATTGCTCATATCCGGAAAGCGCATGCCGAGCGAATTGTCGTTTTTTCCTATTAGGGGAGAAGGCACAAAGCTTGAAATGTGGTCTTCGATTATCATAAAATCGCCGGGGTTAAGGTTTTTGTTTATTCCGCCGGCAGCATTGGTTAAAATCAGATTTTCCGCACCCATAAGCCTCATAAGCCTTATCGGCAAAGCGGTTTGAGCGGAGGTGTAGCCCTCATAAAGGTGAACTCTGCCCTGCATAAGCACGCATACCTCGCCGCCTATGTTTGCAAATATAAATCTGCCCCTGTGCCCCGGTGCGGTGGAAACGGGAAAATCGGGAATATCCGCATAATTTATTACGGCGGTTGTGTTGAGCCCGTCTGCAAAATCGCCCAGCCCCGAGCCGAGCACGATTGCCGTTTTCGGCTTTGCGTTTGTTTGGCTTAATATGTATTCAAGTTGCGTTTCAAGCATTTTATCAGTCCTTTGTATAAATGAAATGTTGTAATTCTATTGTTATTATAATTCTTTTTGTGCTTTAAATCAATAAATTTCTATTGCATTATTATCTTAATTTTGATATTATAATCTATATGATATTTTAATATCGGAGGGAAATTATTATATGAAGAAAATTCTTTCCGCATTTATGTGCGTCGCTTTGATTGCCGCTTCGGCATTTGCGTTTGCCGGCTGCTCAAAGGCGGAGCAGGCAACATACCAAATCGTTATGATTACGGATGGCGGCACGGTTACGGACGAATCTTACAACCAAAGTGCATGGCAGGGCGTTAAATCCTTTGCCGAAGATTCGGGATTGTCTTATCGCTATTATCAGCCCAAGGTTGAAGACGGTGAAACCCTTTCAACGGAAACGGCAGAGCAATATATCGACCTTGCTGTTAAAAAGGGCGCGGAATATGTTGTTTTGCCAACGGATGTTTTCGAGGTGGCAGTTTACGATAAAGCTCCGCTTAACAGCAATGTAAAATTCATTTTGGCAGACGGCACTCCTCACGCTCAGGATGACGATACGGACGCTTATATCGAAAATGTTATGTGCATTTCGTTCAACAGCCTTCAAAGCGGCTTCCTCGCAGGCTACGAAGCTGTTCTTGCAGGCAATACAAAGCTTGGTTATCTCGGCTCGGTTAAATCAAAAACCTCCTCTCTTTACGGCGCAGGCTTTGTACAGGGCGCACAGTATGCCGCCGATGAGCTTGGTGTACCGGTAAGCATGGATTATGCCGATTACGATTCCTCGATTTTGAATTACGATTACACGGTTACTCTCACGGCAAATTATGAAAAGCTCGACGATTATAACGGCGATTACTATATTGTTAAGGTTGTGGGCGGAACCGGCTCCGGCACCTATACGGACGGTCAAAATGTTACTCTAACCGCCGACCCTGCCGAAAACGGCAAGGTGTTCGACCATTGGGAATGCGAAAGCAATACGGACGGCGTTAAGGCTTCAAAGGTTAATCTTTCCACCAAAAAGAAGCCGCAAACGAATTTGCTTGTTGAAAAATGCGATTGCACAATCACAGCTGTTTATCGCGATGCGGAAAGCGAAACATATCCCGTTATTGTTAAAAATATAGACGCTGTTTCCGATTATTACACCGAATATCTTATGAGCGGTAATTCCGCCACGGTTACGGCTCCTTCGGCACCCTCCGGAATGGAATTCAGCCATTGGGAAACAAACGGTTATGTGCTCGAAGACACAACTCAAAAAACAGTTACCGTAACGGTAAATGACGAAAATAAGGGCGTAACCCTTACCCCAACTTATGTTAACAGCGATGTTCCGAATTTCTGTGTGAATGTTGTTACCGGCGAGGGCGGCAACGGCTTGTCTGAAGGCTCGGGTTGGTACAGCGCAGACGAAACTGTTTCCGTTTCTGCGGCAGCTCCGAAAGAGGGATATATTTTCACTCACTGGAGCAATGCCGACGAACTCGGCTACGGCACGGATATCGTTATGGCAAACGAATATTATCAGTCAACAACGTTCACTATGGTAAACCGTGTTCAGGCTTTGCCCGAGGATATGTTTGATAAGGGCGACACACTTGTTTTTGCAGGCGGATGTGACGAAGAAAATACCGTTGCCGAAGCTACAAAGAAATACAGCGACCAAAAATGGGCGTTCGGTGCTCAAAATTATCAGCTGAATTGGGAAAATTATTTCGGTATTTGCGTTAAGGATTATGGCAGCGCGGTTGAAGCATGCCTTAAAGATTTTAAAGGCGGCTGCACATATACCGGCGATTGCTCAAATAACGGAATTTATCTTTCACATTCAAATGCCGATAACGCAAGCACAAAGGTTGACGATGTTGCGAAATTGCTTGCCTCCGGCGAGCTTGCTCCCACTGCGGTTGCACCCGGCGCCGATGTAAGGCTTGTTGTTAATTCAAATTGCTTCACACTCAATTACTGGATTTATGCGTAATTTCATAATTTAATCATTGTAAAGAAATAAGCGACTTGGTTTTCCAAGCCGCTTATTTTTGCTTTAATATTCGATTTCTCCGGTAAAAACAAGATTGCAGTCGCCGGTGAGCAGTACTCTGTCGTCGGTGTAATTAACGATTAGGTCGCCGCCGCGAAGTTTAACAGTGATGTCATCGCCCTTGGCGCATTTGCCGTTGAGCACAGCCGCAACCGCCGCCGCGCAGGCACCTGTGCCGCATGCAAGCGTTTCACCGTTTCCGCGTTCCCAAACACGCATTTTGATTGTGTGTTCGTTTACGATTCTCACAAATTCCGTGTTTATTCTTTCCGGGAATATGGAGGCATTTTCAAATTGCGGACCTGCTTTTTCAATGTCAATCTTATCAACATTATCCACAAACACTATACAGTGCGGATTGCCCATTGAAACACAGGTGATGTTGTATTTGTTGCCGCCTATTTTCACTTTGCGGTCGGTGATAACTCCGCCGTCGAGCAAAGCAGGAATTTGCTTTGGCTCCAAATAAGCTTTGCCCATATTTACGGTAACGGAAGAAACTTTGCCGTTTCTTGTGAACAAATCAAGCACCTTAACTCCGCTTGCCGTTTCAACCGTGATTCTTTCTTTGTCAACAAAGCCGTTGTCGTAAAGATATTTTCCCACGCAGCGAATGGAATTGCCTGCCATTTTGCCCTCGGAACCGTCAAGGTTAAAGATTCGCATTTTTGCATCTGCAATATCGGAATCTTCAATAAGCACAATTCCGTCGCCGCCGATGCTCTTATGCCTGTCCGTAAATTCAATGGCAAGGCTTTCGGGGCAGGTGATTATGCCGCACTTGTTGTTAAAGAAAATATAGTCGTCGCTCGTGCCCTGCATCTTGCTGAATTTAAGCATGCTCTTTTCGCTTCGCATATTGTTTATATCAACAAGCTCGGTGTTCATTTGATTGTATCGGCTTGCGATAATATCCGCAAGGGCGTTTGCCGTGTCAAGCGAGGTAAGCGTTGCAATGCCAAGCTGGTTTGCGCGGTTGAAAAGCTTTATGTAGTCGGCAATGCTCTTTTTGTCGCTCTTGCCTGTGTAAACAATGTAATCGAGTTTGCCGCTTTCAACTAAATCCATAATCGAATTATCGTCGCGCAGCTTGTTAACCGTTTTAACATCAATGCCCAGGCTTGAAATGGCTTTCGCTGTTTCGGGTGTTGCCCAAAGCTGTGCACCCAAATCGTCAAGCTTTTTGGCAAGGTTAACGATTTCATATCTGTCTTGCTTCGTAACGGTTATCAAAACTCCGTGGCGTTCGATTTTTTGCGAGTCTATGTTAAAGCCTGCCGAAACAAGTCCCTTAAATAATGCTTCGTTCAGATTTTTGCCGACGCCCAAAACTTCGCCCGTTGATTTCATTTCGGGACCGAGCTGGCTGTTTACATTGTTAAGCTTTTCAAAGCTGAACACCGGCACTTTAACCGCATAGTACGGCGGAATTCTGTAAAGCCCCGGCTCATAACCAAGCTCTTTGAGTGTTGAGCCCACCATAATTTTTGTTGCAAGCTCAACCATCGGCACGCCGGTAACCTTGCTGATGTAGGGGATTGTGCGCGATGCCCTCGGGTTTACTTCAATAACATAAAGCTCGTTTTGATATGTTAAATATTGTATATTAACAAGCCCTTTGGTTCCGAGCGACAGCGCAAGCTTCTCCGAAACATCGCAAATCTTGTGCAGCATTTTATCCTGCAAATTATACGGGGGATAAACGGCAATTGAATCGCCGCTGTGAACGCCTGCACGCTCAATATGCTCCATAATTCCGGGAATAAGCACATCCTTGCCGTCCGAAATGCAGTCGACCTCAAGCTCCGTGCCCATCATATATTTATCAACAAGCACGGGGTTTTCTATGCCCTGGCGCAAAATGATGTCCATATATCTTTCAACATCGTCGCTCGTGTAGGCAATTGTCATATTTTGACCGCCGATAACATAGCTCGGTCTCAATAAAACGGGATATCCGAGCGATTCGGCAGCATTCAGCGCGCCCTCAAGCGTTGTGACAGATGTTCCCTTCGGGCGGAAAATGTTGAATTTTTCAAGCAGCTTGTCAAATTTATCCCTGTCCTCGGCAACATCGATGCCTTCGGCAGACGTTCCAAGGATTTTTATGCCGTTGTCGTCAAGAAATTTTGTCAGTTTGATTGCCGTTTGACCGCCGAATGCAACAACAACGCCCAAAGGTTTTTCAACCTTGATTATGTTCATAACATCCTCGGGGCAGAGCGGCTCAAAATAAAGCCTGTCGCCTGTGTCGAAGTCTGTTGAAACGGTTTCGGGGTTATTGTTGATTAAAATAACCTCGTATCCGAGCTCTTTAAGGGTCCAAACGCAGTGAACCGATGAATAGTCAAATTCTATACCCTGACCGATTCTTATGGGACCCGAGCCCAAAACAATGATGCGCTCTTTTTCGCCGCGCTTTATTTCGCGGCTTTCGCAATGTTTGTCATATGTTGAATAAAAATAGGGCGTTTCTGCGGCAAATTCCGCGCCGCAGGTATCAACCATTTTGTAAACGGCTTCTCTGTGGAACGCAAGGGGAGAAGCGCTTATGCGCTCGATAGCCTCGTCCGTGTAGCCGTATTTTTTGCCTTTTAAGTATAGTTCGTTGCTGACCGTTGAATTTTCAATTTGTGCCTCATAATCGGCAAGGTTTTTAAGCTTGTACAAAAACCATTCGTCAATCATCGTTATGCGGTGAATTTCGTCAACGGAAATTCCGCTTTTAAGTGCGCGAAAAACGGTAAACAACCTTAAATCATCCTGGTTTGAAAGGGCATCAGGCAAATCAAGTTTTGAAACGGCTTTGTTGTTGAGTGTGTCAAGCCCGATTTCTGCGCCGCGAACGGCTTTCATTATCGCCATTTCAAAAGACGGGGCAATGCTCATAACCTCGCCCGTTGCTTTCATCTGCGTGCCGAGTTCGCGCGAAGCGTTTATGAATTTGTCAAACGGCCATTTCGGCACCTTAACAACCACATAATCAAGAGTGGGCTCAAAGCACGCGCAGGTTTTGCCCGTAACATCGTTTCTGATTTCGTCAAGCGTGTAGCCGAGTGCAATTTTTGTGGTGACCTTTGCAATCGGGTATCCCGTTGCCTTTGAAGCAAGCGCAGAGGAGCGCGAAACGCGGGGATTAACCTCAATAACGCTGTATTCGAAGCTTTCGGGATTAAGTGCAAATTGGCAGTTGCATCCGCCCTCGATTCCAAGCTCGGTAATAATATCAAGCGAGGCGCTGCGCAGCATTTGATATTCTTTGTCGCCCAGTGTAACAGCCGGGGCGATAACTATGCTGTCGCCTGTGTGAACGCCTACGGGGTCAAAGTTTTCCATGGAGCAAACAGCAATAACATTGCCTGCGCCGTCCCTCATAACCTCAAATTCGATTTCTTTCCAGCCGGCTATGTATTTTTCAACAAGTATTTGCGTAATAGGGCTCAGCATAAGTCCGTGCTTTGCAACGCGGTCAAGCTCTTCTTTGTTGTGCGCCACGCCGCCGCCTGCGCCGCCTAGCGTGAATGCCGGTCTGATTATAACCGGGTATCCGATTTCATCTGCAATTTTTTTCGCGGTTTCAATGTCGTTGGCAATATCGGAGGGAACAACAGGCTGACCGAGTTTCACCATTGTGTCGCGGAAAAGCTGCCTGTCCTCGGCTTTGTCTATCGCCTGTGCGTCAGTGCCGAGCAGGCGAACACCCATTTTGTCCAGATATCCGTCCCTTGCAAGCTGCATTGAAATTGTAAGACCCGTCTGTCCGCCGAGACCGCCCAATATGCTGTCCGGTCTTTCTTTCTCTATAATGCGCTTAACGGTTTCTTCGGTAAGCGGCTCAAGATAAATGTGGTCGGCAAGTGCTTTGTCCGTCATTATGGTTGCCGGGTTTGAATTAACAAGCACCACCTCCACGCCCTCGTCCTTAAGAACGCGGCACGCCTGTGCGCCGGCATAGTCAAATTCCGCTGCCTGACCGATAACAATCGGACCTGAGCCGATAACAAGCACCTTTTTTATGCTTTTGTCAAGAGGCATTATTCGTTACCTCCCATCATTTTAATAAATTTGTCAAACAAAAATCTTGTGTCGTGCGGACCGCTGCACGCTTCGGGGTGAAATTGCACCGAAAATGCATTCCTGTCCGGGTAATCCACGCCCTCGTTGGTGCCGTCGTTTGCATTGATATAGCTGATAACGCCGCCGCATTTTTCGATTTCGTCGTTTAAAACGGCATAGCCGTGATTTTGCGATGAAATGTATGTCCTGCCCGTTTCAAGGCATTTCACCGGCTGGTTAACCCCTCTGTGACCGTATTTAAGCTTTGTGGTTTTTGCGCCCATGGCAAGAGCCAAAAGCTGGTGACCGAGGCAAATTCCGAAAATCGGCTTTCTTCCGATAAGCTTTTTAAGTTCGTTAATGCATTCGGTGTTGTCGCTCGGGTCTCCGGGACCGTTTGAAAGCATAATTCCGTCCGGATTAAGCTTAAGCACATCGTCCGCTTTCGTGCCGCTCGGCATAACCGCCACATTGCAGCCGCGCTTAACAAGCTCGCGCACAATGTTTTCCTTTTTGCCGTAGTCCAACAGCACAACATTGTATTTTGGGCTTTCGCAGGCAACGGGCAGGGGAGCTTTTGCCGTAACGGCTTCAACCGCACCGCTCACTCTGTATGCCTCAACCCTTTCTTTGTCAAAATCTCTCGGGTCGGAGCATATCATTGCGTTCATAACGCCGCTTTCCCTTATGATTTTTGTTATTTCCCGCGTGTCAACATCGTATATTCCTGGAATATTGTTGTCTTTCAAATATTTGTCAAGCGTTTCATTGCACCTGAAATTTGACGGATTGTCGCACTTTTCGCGCACAATGTATGCCGTAACATACGGTTTCGCGCTTTCGGCATCGTCCGCTATAAAGCCATAGTTGCCTATAAGCGGAAATGTTTGCAGCACGATTTGCCCGTAATAGCTCGGGTCGGTAAGCGTTTCAATGTAGCCGCACATGCCCGTTGTGAAAACAAGCTCGCCGCAAACATCGCCGCCCGCCCCGAATCGCTTTCCTTCAAATACATGCCCGTCTGCCAGGCATATATAAACTTTTTCATTATCCATTAAAAAACATCCGTTTCGGTTTATTTATTTTGACCGAGCAGCTTAACAAGCACGGCCTTTTGAGCGTGAAGCCTGTTTTCGGCTTCGTCGAATATCTCGTCTGCATGGGCTTCAAACACCTCTGCGGTGATTTCCTCGCCCCTGTGAGCCGGCAGGCAGTGAAGCACCATTGCATCCTTATGCGCGGCAGCCATAATATCGTCGTTTACCTGATAATCCTTGAATATCTTTTCACGCTCTGCTTTTTCCTGTTCCTGACCTATCGAAGCCCAAACATCCGTGTAAATAATATCTGCGTCCTTGGCGCAGGCAAGAATGTCGTCGCTGCAGGTGAATTTTCCGTTTTCGCCTGCCCATTTCATAATTTCCGCGTCCGGCTTGTAATCTGCGGGGCAGGCAATTGCGCATTCCATGCCCATTGTGATTGCACCTACAATAAGGCTGTTTGCCATATTGTTGCCGTCGCCGATAAAGCAGAATTTAAGACCGTCAAATGTGTTTTTGTGCTCGCGAATTGTCATTAAATCGGCAAGCACCTGGCACGGATGGCAGTAATCCGTAAGTCCGTTTATAATCGGAATTGAGCCGTATTTTGCAAGGTCTTCAACCTCTTTTTGCTCAAAGGTTCTTATCATAATGCCGTCAAGATAGCGTGAAAGCACCCTTGCCGTGTCCTGCACGGGCTCGCCTCTGCCGATTTGAAGATCCCTGTTGGAAAGGAATAATGCCTGACCGCCCAGCTGATACATACCCGTTTCAAAGGAAACGCGTGTTCTTGTGGAGCTTTTTTGGAAAATCATGCCAAGTGTTTTGCCCTTAAGCAAATGATGCTCGATTCCGTGCTTCGTTTCGTATTTAAGCTGATCCGCAAGATTCAGCAGGTCAAGAATTTCGGTTTTGTCCAAATCCTTTAATTTGAGTAGATGCTTCATTTTTCAATAACCTCTTTCAATATATTAAGCCCTTTGTCAAGCTCGTTTTTGCTTATGTTAAGTGCAGGCAAAAGCCTGATTTTTGTTTTGGCAGTCAGCACAAGAAGCCCGTTTTTAAGACACTGCGCCGCAATGTCTTTTGCCGGCTTTTCGGTTTCTATGCCAAGCATAAGCCCCATGCCGGAAATCGATTTAACGCCTTTGACTTTGCCGAGATAATCCCTGATGTAATCGCCCTTTGCGGCAACCTCGTCAAGGAATTTACCGTCAATTCTTTCAACAATGCTTATCGCTCCTGCGGCTGCAATAGGATTTCCGCCGAAAGTGGAGCCGTGAGAACCCGGAGTAACCGTGTCGTTAAGCTTTTCGCCGAAAAGCACTGCGCCCATCGGCAACCCGCCGGCAAGCCCTTTGGCTGTGGAAACGATATCGGGCGTTATGCCGTAATTCATATATGCAAAATATTTGCCCGTTCTGCCGTTGCCCGTCTGCACCTCGTCAACCGCAATAAGAATGTCTTTTTCTGCAGCGATTTTTGCGATTTCGTGCACAAATTTTTCCGTTAAGTTAAGCACGCCGCCCTCGCCCTGAACGCATTCAAACATAATTGCGCACACATCGTCCGTAATCATATTGTGAAGTGCTTCAATGTCATTTGCCGGGCAATATTTAAATCCCGGAGTAAACGGACCGAAAACAGTGTGAAAACCGTCCTGCCCCGTGGCTGAAAGCGTTGTTATCGTTCTGCCGTGGAATGAATTAACAAGGGTGATAATCGTTTTTCTGCCTTCACCGTATTTATCATAGCTGTATTTTCTTGCAAATTTTATCATGCCCTCGTTTGCCTCGGCACCGCTGTTTGCAAAGAAAACCTTTTTCATTCCCGTTTTTTTGCAAAGCAGCATTGCAAGGTCGGCGCATGGCTTAGTGTAATAAAGGTTTGAGGTGTGCTGAATTTTATCAAGCTGCGCCTCAACGGCATTTTTCCATTCTTCATCGGCAATGCCGAATGCCGTAACGCCTATTCCGGAGCCGAAATCTATGTATTCTTTTCCGTTTTCATCCCACACAGTCGAGCCTTTGCCGCTTGAAAGCGCAACATCAAACCTGCCGTAAGCGTGGGAAACAAATTCATTGTCTTTTTCTTTTGTGTTCATGCCGTCACCTGCTTCTGAACATCGTGCCCATACCTTCATCCGTCAGCAATTCCATCAGGATGGAGTGGGGAACGCGCCCGTCAATAATAAATGCTTTTTTAACGCCCTCGCGAATAGCTTGGGTCATCGAATCGATTTTCGGGATCATACCGCCCGTTATAATTCCCTCGGAAATAAGGCGAGGCACATCGGAAATGTAAACTCTGTGAATTAAAGTGCTGTCATCGTCCTTGTCTCTGAGCAAGCCCACAACATCCGTCATCGAAATAAGAGCTTCCGCTTTAAGTTTGCCTGCAATTGCGGCGGCAACAGTGTCTGCGTTTATGTTGTAGCAATTGTTGTTTTCATCACAGCCGATTGTGGAAATAACGGGAATGAAATTGTTGCTTAAAACCTCGTCGATTACTTCGGTGTTCATATCAACAATGTCGCCCACATAGCCGTGGCTGTCGTCAAGCGGGCGGCATTTAATCATATTGTCGTCCATGCCGGAAAGACCGATGGCATGACCGCCCAAATTTCCGATTTGGCAAACCAAATCCTTGTTTACCTTGCCGGCAAGCACCATTTGAACCACATTAACTGTGTCTTTATCCGTAACCCTAAGCCCGTTTTCAAACTTGCTTTCAATATTCATTGCCTTAAGCGTTTTGTTTATTTCGGGACCGCCTCCGTGCACAAGTACCACCTTGATGCCGATTGTTGTAAGCAGTACCAAATCGCGCATGACGGATTCTTTGAGTTCCTCGTTTATCATGGCGTTTCCGCCGTATTTAACAACTATCGTTTTCTTTCTGTAAAGCTGAATGTTTGGCAAAGCCCTTGCCAGCACTTCGGCTTTCATTGCGTTTGTTATGTCCATTTTGCTCTCCTTATGCCGCTTTATCAGGTTCGGTAATCTCCGTTTATTTTAACATAATCGTATGTAAGGTCGCAGCCCCAGGCAGTTGCTTTCGTTTTGCCGGCATGCAAATTTATCAGCACGAATATTTCGTCGCTCTTTAAAATTTTCGCTGCCTTTTCTTCCGAAAATTCAACTCCTGCGCCGTTTCTGCAAACCGCGATTTCGCCGTATTCGCTCTTTAAATCAACATCAACCTTGTTTATGTCAAATTCCGCGTCGGCATAACCCACCGCGCAAAGAATCCTGCCCCAGTTGGCGTCCTCGCCGAAGATTGCGCATTTAAACAGCGTAGAGCCTATAACGGATTTTGCAACCGTTATGGCGTCGTCTTGGCTCGGCGCGCCCTCGCAAACGCATTCAATCAATTTTGACGCGCCCTCGCCGTCTTTTGCAAGCATTCTTGTTAAATGCATCATAACCTCATATAATGCGGATTTAAACAGCACAAATTCAACCGAACCGCTTTTGATTTTTTTGTTTTGTGCAAGCCCGTTTGCCATAAGAGCCACCATGTCGTTTGTGGAGGTGTCACCGTCAATCGAAAGGCAGTTATAGGTGATTTTAACAATGTCGTTTAAAGCCTCCTGTAAGGCATTTTGCTCGATTGCTGCATCTGTTGTAATAAAATTCAGCGTAGTTGCCATGTTTGGGTGAATCATACCCGAACCCTTTGCCATGCCGCCGATTGTGCATTTAACGCCTCCGATTTCAAATTCAACGGCGTATTCTTTTTTTATTGTGTCCGTTGTCATAATCGCGGTTGCCGCTGCTTCGTTGCCGGTGTGGGAAAGCCCGTCAACAAGCGGCTTTATGCCTGCTTCAATCGGCTCAATCGGCAAAATTTGCCCGATAACGCCCGTGGAGGCAACTATGACTTCCTCGCTTTTAATGCCCAAAGCGTTTGCTGCAAGGCTGCACATTTTTTCGGCTTTTTCTTCGCCGTCCGCATTGCAGGTGTTTGCGTTTTTGGAATTGACTATAACAGCTCTTGCAACGCCGCCTGTTTTTTCAAGATTTTTCTTTGTAATGATAATCGGCGCGCCCTTAACCTTGTTTGTGGTGTAAACCGCAGCCGCCGCGCAGGGAACATCCGAAACTATCATTCCCAAATCGTTTTTGTGCGCCGATGAATTGCTTTTTTTGATTCCGCAGTAAACGCCGCCCGCCTTAAAGCCTTTTGCGGCGCAAACTCCTCCGTTTGTATATTTCATATTTTTACTCTCCGATATTCAGTGATTTATCGTCTTTAATACCGCAGGCAATGTTCATGCATTCGATTGCCGCACCGCTTGCGCCCTTGCCTAAGTTATCGAATCTTGATGTGATAACAAATCTGTCGGCGTTGCCGTTAAGCTCGATTTCCATATCGTCACGCCCGTCAAAATTGTTTGCACCTATCATATTTTTGCTGTAGCCGGTATCGCGAACTTTAACAAATTTGCTTCCTGCATAATGCTCTTTAAGCACCTCGCGCACTTCGTTCGGCGTTACGCTTTTTGCAAGCATGTTTGTGAAAAGGGGAATGCTCACAACCATTCCGCATTTGTAATTGCAAATCATCGGCGAAAAAATCGGCGTGCGCTCAATTCCCGTTACCGCCTGCATTTCCTTTAAATGTTTGTGCGTTTGACCGAGTGCGTATTGCCTCGGCGAATCAAGCTCCGGGTCTCTTTCGTCCTCTTCGTATTGTGCAATTGCTTTGTTTCCGCCGCCGCTGTAGCCCGAAACGGCAAAGCAGGTGAGGGGATAATCTTTGCCGATGATACCGTGTGCAATAAGGGGATAAACTATCGAAATAAATCCGCTTGCGTAGCAGCCCGGATTGGCTATAAGCTGATTTTCCTCTATACCTTTTTTGAATTCCGCCGAAAGCTCGGGAAATCCGTATGCCCATCCGTGAGAGGTTCTGTGAGCCGTTGAAGCGTCTATTATTTTTGTGTGCTTGTTATCCTTGTCAAGCAGGGTTACGGCTTCTTTTGCCGCGTCGTCCGGCAGGCAAAGAAATGTAACATCGCTTGCGTTGAGCAACTTTTTGATTTCTGCGTTGCTTTTGCGCTTTTCTTGGTCTATTTCAAGCAGTTCGATATCATCTCGCTGCTGTAATCGACTTTTTATTCGCAGACCGGTTGTGCCCGCCTGCCCATCTATGAATACTTTGGGCATAATATGCATCTCCGATTCAATAATATAATTCTTTTCTATTATACACTTGCAGATTTTAATGTCAATAGATTATTACAAATTCTTTATAAATATACATAAATAATGCATAAATATACAATTGCTTATTGCATTGACCGTATGCACTGTACAGCACATATTGACAGGGAAACAATCGGGACTGTGAAAATAAAAAACTTGACTTTTTCGGATTTTTCACTAATCTGTAAGGTTGCCTCAATAACATCAAGGAAAGGAAGCGATTTTATCAGCGAAAATATCATTATTGCTCTGCTTTCGTTAATCGGAACCGGCGTCGGTGCGTTCGGCGGAATTTTAGCTTCCTCAAAGCTCACAAATTATCGCATAAAAAAGCTTGAGGAAAAGGTTGATAAGCATAATTCGTTTGCAGAGCGAATCCCCGTTCTTAAAGAACAAATAAAGGTTCTTAATCATAGAATGGAGGACATAGAGAAATTGTGCAATCATGCGGCAAAAATGTGAATTTTGCTTTTTTGCATTGCACTTCAAAATAGCAGCGGCGTAATTTAAGATTTTCGGTATGCCGTGTGCTTTATAAGGCTACAGTAAGGTACGCGGCTTTTTTATTCGGTTGTAGCCGGAAAGGCTAAGGAAATTTAAATGAAGCAAAGATTAAAAAGCCCGATAGTTTGGCTTGCCGTTCTTGCTCAAATTTGCATTGTGCTTGCAATGTTTTCGCAGCAGCTCGGCGATGAGGTTAAGGTTATCGGAACCTGTGTTGTTGAAATATTAACTTTGTTCGGAATATTAAACAATCCCTCGGATTGCAACAATTTTTAAAGGAGGTGTTTCTGTGTATTTAAAAGAGTTTTTTGTCTCGCTCAACGGTAAGTATATTGATGTGGACGGTGCGGGCAGCAAAACCAACAAAAATCAATGCGTTGATGTTATGAAAGCGTATTGCAACAGGGTTTTCGGCGTGCCTGTTTCATCAATGAACGGTTACGGCGATGCGTGGCAGTATTATGATAATTTCAACTCCAAATCGGCTATTACGCCGCATTTCACCAGAGTGGCGTATAAAAGCGGTATGAGTCCGCGCGCAGGCGATGTGGTCGTTTGGCAGCGAAGCGTGAATTCATCCGCAGCAGGGCATATTGCCGTCGCTTCGGGTGAAAGCAGTGCGGAAGCATTTGTGTCGTTTGACCAGAATTGGCCGACCGGCAAGCCGTGCGGATTTGTAACCCACAGCTATAATAAGGTAAATGGCTTTCTGCGACCGAAGGATTACGGTAAGGTTATCGGCTTAACAGTGCTTCAGGGCACCGGTTCTTTTCCCTCACCCATGAATTGGAAAAACGGCAAAACCGAGGAACTTGTTTTTAAGGATAATTCGCTTACCGATAAAATCGGTTTGCTGTCTCCTTATGAATCGGCGTTGTGCTACAGCAAATCCGGCAACAGCTATGTTGTTGTTTATAAGCTAAACGGCACATCGAAGCATAAAGCGGGCTTTGTGGAATATTCGGGCGGCGTGACAAAGGCTCCGCCCGAAAGCAAAACCTATAAAAACGGCTCAACTACGGAAACCGTTTTTGCCGACACTGCCAAAAAGCTTAAGGTCGGCTCGCTTGAAGCAGGGGAAACCTGCTATTGCCTGGGAAAAGCAGACGGTATGTATCTTGTGCTGTATAATGCCGGCAGCAGGCAAAAATGTGGCTTTGTTGAATACGGCGGTTCGGTTGATTAGTTCGTGAAAATTTAAAAGGCAAAAACCCCGCAGGTATGTGAATGCGCCGTGCCTGCGGGGTGATTTTATATGCGGGTGAGATCAAAATTATTTTCTACATAAAAAGTTATAAAAAAACTGCGCAGCGTTTGCTGCGCAGCTGGAGCTGATAGGCGGACTTGAACCGCCGACCTCGTCCTTACCAAGGACGCGCTCTACCGCCTGAGCCATATCAGCATATCTTATATTGGCGACCCGGAACGGACTCGAACCGTCGACCTCCTGCGTGACAGGCAGGCGTTCTAACCAGCTGAACTACCGGGCCAAATGCAATCACTTAATGTTTGCAAGTGGTATTATACGAGAAACCGCCTCGCTTGTCAAGTGAAGAGTATTGAATTTTTAAAAAAATGTGGTAAAATAATTTTACTATGAAAAATTATCACACTCACACAAGCCGTTGCCACCATGCAAAGGGCACGGATGAGGAATATGTTGTCGCCGCAATTTCTTGCGGCTTCGAGGAGCTCGGCTTTTCGGATCACGCTCCCATGCTGTTCCCGAAAAGCAGCGGCTATTATTCCAATTTCAGAATGGCTCCCGAAACGGCGGCGAATTATGCGGTTTCAATCAAGAATTTAAAAAATAAGTATTCCGATAAAATTGATATCAGGCTCGGCTTTGAACTTGAATATTATCCCTCGCTTTTTAAAGACGAAATTGCATTTTTAAAAAGCTTTGATATAGATTATCTTATTATGGGGCAGCATTTCAATCTTAACGAATACGAACCTGCCGCTCATTACAGCGGCCATGAAACGGATAATGCCCGCATTTTGGATTCGTATATTGCCCAGTGCATCAAGGGGCTCGAAACGGAAAAATTTTCTTATCTCGCTCATCCTGATTTGATAAATTTCACAGGCGACCGCGATGTTTATTGTGAAAAAATGTATCATTTTTGCAAAAGGCTGAAGGAACTCGGCTGCCCGATTGAATATAATTTCCTCGGCAGAATAACCAACCGCAATTATCCCAATGCGGATTTTTGGAAAATTGCCGCAGAGGTCGGCAATACGGCAATCCTCGGGCTTGACGCCCATAATCCCGATGTTTTGAAAATGACGGATGAAATTGAAAAAGCAAAGTCCGATTTGCGCAGTATGGGCTTTTCACCGCTTGAAGCACTAACCCTCATTAAGCCTTAAAACCTTTGGCAGCAGCATTTAGAAGTTGCTTTTTGGTTATGCAACATGATTATATTGATACAAATTTTCTTTTTTTGTAATAAATAATTTATTTAGCGGCAACTTAACTGTGTCGCTCGCAGAGGTATATATTATGAAAATAAGTAACACTTGTATTCCCGAATGGCATGATTTGAACACGGATAATATTATCGTTTGTGAAAATTCCGATCCGCTTATCGAATTACCGGAAAATTTGGCGAATATCATTTATGAGCCGAAATATGCATTGCAAAATATTCCCGGTGCAACCCGGGTTTGCCGTATGCGACGCACGGTCTTTGAAATGCTTAATCGGGCTGTCAGTCTTTTGCCTGACGGATTTGGATTTAAAATTTTTGATGCTTGGCGACCTACTTCTGTTCAAAAATTTCTTTTTAATAGATATGCAGAAAAACTAATGTCGGAAAAAGGCGTTGACCTGGAAAAGGCAAATTTGCTTGCAAGGCAATTTGTGTCTTATCCGGATGAAAATCCTTTGAAGCCTTTTGTTCATTCAACTGGTGGTGCATTGGATTTGAATATTGTGGATTGCAATGGACAAGAACTTGATATGGGCACTGATTTTGATGATTTTACAAGCAATGCATACACAAGTGCTTTTGAAAACAGAAAAACCTTTGAGGCTTTTGAAAATCGCCGTATGCTTTTTGATGTGATGATTTCAGCTGGCTTTACAAATTATCCAAGTGAATGGTGGCATTACGATTATGGAGATCTGTTTTGGGCGGTAGAAACTGGTACGGATTGTGCTATGTACGGCGGTGTGTTTGAAGGTGGCAGTAAATGAAAAAAGCGAGAAATAAAATAGAGTTAAAAAACTATAATCATTGGCAGGAATATCAAAAGGTAAAAAAACGCGCATATAAAATCGTAGGCGGTTCAACAATTGCTGTATGGCTGCTTTTACTTATTGTAAAGCTTGTTGTTGCTGCGCGTTCGGGAGTGCCGTTTTCGGAAGCTTTTCGTACAATAGGCGATGGGATTTTTGATAATATTCTAGGTATTCTTCCACCTATATTGCTGTTTGATTTCGGACTTGAATATATTCAACAAGATAAAGTTTATGAGGAAATGACGGAGCAAATTACAGGCACAATTATGAGCCGCCCCGAGGTTATAAATTCGTTTGATTTTGATGCAAAAAAACGCTTTGTGGATGCCACTGTATTATCAATGGTGGATATGGATAAGGATGAATGCGCTATGGCTCTCGGTGCAATTGAACCTTATTTAAGTGATAAATATGATATCAAAACAAAATTTGAATATTTTATCGATATCAATGATTGCGATTGCTTTGATTGTTTTAACCCTGAAAAATATATGCTTGTGTGTGAGCAACTTTCATATAATATTACATATATTGCTACGGAGCCTATAGGCAATTGTGTTCACCTCGGCTTTTTCACGGAAAATAAAGAATTGGATCGTAAATTGCGCCACATGAGTGATAATTCAAAAAATGAAAAGGAAAGGCGTTTTGTTATCCGTGAAGCACTTACCGTAGATGTTGAGGATTTAAATGCTTTTATATCCGAAAAAAATGATGCAGAACTGAAAAAAGCAATGGAAACCCTTTTCTCGCCGAATCTATATGTAGATGACAGGAAATGGGAACTCGGCGATTTTGAAATTACCGAAAAAGGAATTGATTTTTCGTTTAAAGCAAGCGAAGATTTTTATAATGTAGGTAACAAAACAAACAAAATTGTGATTTTTTTCAGAATGCCTCAGCTTAAGGCGCATACTTCATTTTTGGCATCAATTTCTCAGCCCGTCTACAGTCCCACCATTAGGTTTAATTATCCTGCGGAAAAATACGATGTTAAAATGTATCCTTTCTTCAATAATTCTGTGGAGGCAAGCGTTGAACAAGCAGAACTTGGAGTAGGAAATTGCTATATAAACATTAATGAAAAATGGGTTCATCCTATGAGCGGTGTTGTCTTTATGATAAACGGAAAATAACTTGGATTTATTGCAACAAGCTCTAAATTAAGTATATAAACTATTATCACCCCAAGCATTCTGCAATGCTTGGGGTGATTTTATGCAATGTTTATTTAACGCAAATGGGCAGTTTTTGATTAAACAAGACCCTGTGCAAGCATGGCGTCTGCAACTTTAATAAAGCCTGCAATGTTTGCACCGGCAACAAGATTGCCCTCGCAACCGTATTCTTTGGCAGCCTCGCAGCTCTTGCTGTAAATGTTTTCCATAATGCTCATAAGCTCACGGTCAACATCATCAAAGCTCCAGGGGTGGCGCGAGCTGTTTTGGCACATCTCAAGCGCAGACGTTGCAACACCGCCGGCGTTTGTTGCCTTTGCCGGTCCGAAAAGAACGCCTTTCTTTTGGAATTCTGCAATCGCTTCGGGAGTCGAGGGCATGTTTGCACCCTCGCAAACTGCATAAACGCCGTTTTTGATAAGTTTCTTTGCGGCGTTGCCGTCAAGCTCGTTTTGGGTTGCGCAGGGAAGAGCGATGTCGCACTTCACGCCCCAAACACCGCTGCAGCCCTCGTGATATTCTGCCTCGGGATGGTGCTTAACATATTCTTTGATTCTTTTTCTTTTAACTTCTTTAAGCTCTTTAACAAGTGCAAGGTCAATGCCGCGCTTATCGATGATGTAGCCGTTTGAATCGCTCATCGTGATAACTCTTGCGCCAAGCTGAGTTGCTTTTTCGCATGCATAGATGGCAACATTGCCCGAGCCGGAAATAACAACGGTTTTTCCCTTGAAAGATGTGTGATGATGCTTGAGCATGACTTCCGTGTAGTAGCAAAGACCGTAGCCTGTTGCCTCGGTGCGAACGAGCGAACCGCCGTAGTTAAGACCCTTGCCCGTAAGCACGCCATTGTTTTGATTGACTATTCTTTTGTATTGACCGAAAAGGTAACCGATTTCTCTGCCGCCTACGCCGATATCGCCTGCCGGAACATCGGTGTCCGCACCGATATGCCTGTAAAGTTCCGTCATAAAGCTTTGGCAAAAGCGCATAACTTCATTGTCGCTCTTACCCTTAGGGTCAAAGTCAGAGCCGCCCTTTGCGCCGCCTATCGGCAAGCCGGTGAGGCTGTTCTTGAAAATTTGCTCGAAGCCGAGAAATTTTATGATTCCTTCGTAAACCGAGGGGTGAAAACGCAAGCCGCCTTTGTAAGGTCCGATTGCGCTGTTAAACTGAACTCTGTAGCCCCTGTTTACCTGAATGTTTCCGTTGTCGTCCATCCACGGAACGCGGAATTTGATAACTCTTTCCGGTTCAACAATCATGTCAAACACACCTTTTTCGATGTATTCGGGATGTCTGTCGGCAACCGGGTCAAGCGTTTCAAGCATTTCCTCAACAGCCTGATGGAATTCGGGCTCGTTGGGATTTCTCTTGATAACCCTTGTCATAAGGTCTGCAAGATATTTGTTTTTAATGCTCATTTTTTGTCCTCTCTTTATAATAAAAATTACGATATAATTTTATCATCAATGCCTTTTGTTTACAATTAACAGCTTTAGAAAAATTATTCCGCCTTTTAATAAAAATATTATACATTTTTTCCAATAATTTGCCCTGATTTTGTGAGCGGCAATTCACATTTGTGCGTTTTAAAAAATTTTCTTTGTTTTTACTCCCGCTTATTGAAAATTAAAACGGTTTGTAATATAATTAAATCATATTATTTAAGAAAGAGGTCGGTTTGATGAAACTCACAAAAGGCGCATCCGCAGCCACCCAAAAATATATGGTTGACGGAATTCGTTATGTTTGCGAAAATTTTAAAGAAAGATCCCCCGGTTCCCACAGCGAAAGAAAGGCTCAAAAATATCTTAAAGGCGAGCTTGAGCAGTGGGCGGATAAGGTTGAAATGGAGGATTTTTCGGTTCATCCTGCGGCATTTATGGGTTGGATTCCCGTTGCCGGTTGCATAGGAATTATTTCCGTTGTGTGCTTTTGGCTCACTTATAAGGGCATTGTTTCCGGTCCCGGGCTTGCAATCGTGGCAACCGTGCTCGTGCTCCTTGCACTTGCCTGCCTCGTTATTGAATTTCTTATGTATCGCGAATTTGTTGATTTCCTTTTTCCGCGTAAGGTTTCAAGGAATGTTATGGCTCGCCGTGCCCCGAGCGGAGAACTCAAAAGAAGAATTATCTTCGGCGGTCACACCGATGCCGCAAATGAATGGACTTATTCGCTCCACGGCGGTCTTAAAAGCCTTGCAACCGTAATGTCCGGCTCAATCGGCGGCTTGATTGCGGTTTCGGTTTTTGATGTTATCTGGGTTATTCACGCTTGCGTGAGCGGAGTTTACATCAGCAAATTCTGGCTCGTTTGCGGAATTATTCAGCTTATTCTCATTCCGTTTTTCTTCGCTATTTGCTTCTTTATCAACTGGAAAGTTGTTGTTGACGGTGCCAACGACAACCTCACCGCCGATTTCATCGCAATGGGCGTGTTAAAGGAAATGGCAGATAATGATTTTAGGTTTGAAAATACAGAGGTTTGCGCTCTGCTTGCAGGTTCGGAGGAAGCCGGCTTAAGAGGCTCCGTTGCTTATGCAAAAAGGCATAAGGACGATCTTTCCGATGTTGAAACAATCTTCATCGCAATGGATACAATGCGCGAAATCGAGCAACTTCAAATTTACACAAACGGCTGCACGGGAACTCAAAAAAACTCCAATGCCGTTTCCGAAATTATCTATGAAGCCGGCGTAAACTGCGGCGTTGAAATGCCCGAAACCGAACTCTATCCCGGCGCAATCGACGCTGAGGGCTTCAGCAGATATGGTCTTATGGCTTCGGGTTTCTGCGGCGTTAACCACGATCCCAAAACATATTATCATACCCGACTTGACACACCCGATAATATGAGCGAGGAATGCATTAACCTTTCGCTTGATATCTGCCTTGAGGCTGCAAAGCTTTATGACGAAAAAGGCGGCTTGGATGCATTTAGGGAAGCGGGTAAAAAGCATTTCAAAAGAGGTCATAATAAATAATTTCCGTTTGCGGAAGCAACTTAATATCAATAAAGTGGCGGTTCACCCGATGGACTGCCGCTTTCTTTTTGCTTAAATACCGTATTTGCCGTTTGTTAAATCCTCAAAAAGCGGAATAAGCGGCGGCATAAAGGTGAAAAGGGTAAACAGCAGGCAAATAATCACCGTGAATGCAATCGAAACCGATTCGCGCAGTCTGCTTTTTTTCGTGCAATTTTTCATTATCAAAAAACTTACGCCGAATGCCGCAGCAGTTCCCAAAATAAATGAGATTATATCGGCAGCCATGCTTTCTTTTCCGCTTGCACCCGTGTAAATATAATGCACGGCAAGTGTTTCGGTAATTCCGCAAGATGCGCCCCAAAGCTTTGAAAAAGCAAGCGAGGTGTGTTCGTTAAAAATAAAATATTCGGCAATTTCCCAAAACAAAAAAGGATAAAAAATCAGTTTTAAATGCTCCCAAACGCTTTCGTTCACAGGGCAAAAAATGCCGATTATCGTTAAATCACCGCTCCATTCATAAAAGAAATGCATAAGCGTGCCAAAAATGCAGCAAAACACAAAGCCGCCGAGTTCATGTTTAAACAGTTTTTTTGTCATGGTTAAGCCTCATAATCGTTAATTTTGCGCCGTTTGCCGCCGTCTTAAATTATTGTATGCGCTTTTTTGCATGATTATAAAATTTTGTGTTGACTTTTTCGCTTCGTTTTGGTATAGTAATTAAGCACCTAATCGGTGCAACAACTTGACAGTGTGTGTTTAAGTTAGCGGTTTTGCAGATGTACTCAAGCTGGTGACGAGGCGCCCCTGCTAAGGGCGTAGGGTGGGTAACCGCCGCGAGAGTTCGAATCTCTCCATCTGCGCCATAATGTGGAGACAAAAAAGATGTCTCCTGCGAAAAGCCCGAATATATCGGGCTTTTTTGCTACCCATACGGCGATTTTTCTCTGTACCGAAACACAGATGTAAAATCGCCGTTTTCCCTTTGTGGATAGACTTGAACTCCCGAAAAGTGAATATCCGATACACAGGCAGATAGAAATCAAAAATCTATCTGCCTTTTTTATTACCCTCAAAAAGGAGAAAACAGATATGCTACAGAAAAAATTAGCCAAACGGCTCTGGGCTCGGTACGACACCAAGATAGACGGCGGAGGATGGCTGGAGGTTTCCTCGGACGGCATCCCCCCTCTGCCGAGTGAAGTATAACGGCAACTGCGAAACGCTGACCTATGAACAGGAACGGCTGCTGGATAAACTCCAAGAAAAGCTCACGGACGTATATCCCTCCTTTGAAGCCGAGCCACCGACCTTTGAACAAACAGCGGCTCCGCAACAGTATATGTAATACTATCAATCGCCCTTCCGAAAGAGATTCAACGAATAGAATATATAGAAAGCGAGGAAAAACCAATGACATATATAAATGAAAAGCATCTGGCAAGATTTACACTTGCCGCCAAAAACATCCCCAAAGTAAATTACGCATTCCTTTCGGCGCTGTATCTGCTCACTGCCGACCAAAGGCTGTGGAGCTGCTGCAAGCACTATACAAATAACGGCTGTGTGTTCTTTGAAAACATCAAGCTCAACAACTGCACCGAACGAGCCTACACCCTCTACTGTGCAGCAAAAGACTTGACGCTCGAAACAAAACATCTTAACACAGTTAAAACAACCAATACTGTAATACAGGATGACAAAACAACTGTCAGCATTAGCGAAAGCTCATATGATAATTTGGGGAGATTGATTTTATCAAAGAGCGATAACGGCGAAATATCATATGTTTACGATGCGGCAGGAAGAACGCTGCTGGTAAACACAGACGGAAGTTATCAGCGAACAGTTTATGATAACTACGGCAGAACAGTACAGGAAATAAGCAATGCGGATTACAATCCCGAGGGTGATAATCTGCCGAATGATTATCCGGATAAAAATGTCGGACACAGATATATTTATGACAATGTCGGAAATTTGGTTAAAGAAATCAATGATTCCGATATCGAAACAACTTATGTGTATTCCGATGTTGGTACGCTGTGTAAAAAATCCTTTGATATTTACAATTACTACTTCCAAAACAATGGAAAATGTGATAAAATAGATGTTAATGGGAAAACCATTGTTGATTATGATTATAAGGTTTCAGACTCGGATGTTTCGGCAAATGCCGATCAGTATATAGATCGTGTATCATATGCTGACGGATACACCGAAGAAAAGGTGCTGAGTAAAAACGGAACCGTGTCATCAAAATACGCCAATGGAAAATCTTATTATTACATCTATTATATATCGCAAAATAAAGTTGCTTATTGCGATGAAAATTCGTCTCAGAGGATCACCGTTGAATCCGACGGAAACTCTTATAATTATCTCAAGCAAACTGCTTCATTTAAAGATGTTTTTAGCTATAATGTGCAATCGTCTGATGATGCGCAAACAATAACCGAAAAGCATTTTGGCGGAAAAGAGTTTAAAACCGTTACAAATAAAGATTCTGTTTCCTATATATCACCGTTATCATCTTTTGAGTACAAGATGGACGGCGATGAAAACAGTGCCTCGCTCACTATCGGTACTGCCGAGAACAGCATCTTGAAATCTACCGTTTCTTATGATGAAACAAGCAATGTTTTAAACAAATCATATGATTCGATTGGATTGAATTTTAAAGTAACATATGATGATAACGGAAATATTGTTTCAGACGGCAATTATGAATATACATATGATAAGTTAGGTGAATTACTGACTTCATCGGGTGCTTCAAATGCGACTTATTCATATGACGGCAGAGGCAATGTTCTCTCAAAAGTAATTGATGGTACCGAAATCAAGTTTGCTTATGATAATGCGCAGTGGCAGGATCAGTTGACGTCGGTTAACGATACTGCGTTAACTTATGATGCAAACGGAAACTTAACAAGTTATGGCGGGTTGGCATATAGCTGGTCGCATGGTAAACAACTTGAGTCGGTTTCGGACGGAAACAGCAGATGTACTTATAAATATGATTCCGATGGCATAAGGGCGTCAAAGACTGTTAACGGCGTAAAAACGAGCTTTGATACTTTTAACGGCAGAATTCTTGCCCAATATGACGGCAGTAATAATCTGTATTTTCAATATTACAATGATGCGCCAATAGGTTTTATATTGAATGATGTTCAGTATTTCTATGTAACCAATCTAAATGGCGATATTGTTGCAATAACGGATTCTGACGGAAATTTAATCGCAAAGTATTCTTATGACGATTGGGGAAAAGTTCTTGGTATTGAAACGGCTGAAGAAGATAATGAAGACCAATTGTCTGTAGCCGAAATAAATCCGCTGCGTTATCGCGGATATTATTATGACGCCGAAACGGGAATGTATTATTTGCAGTCCAGATATTACAATCCGGAACTGTGTAGATTCATTTCTGCGGATGATTTCAATTGCTTGGACACATCAAATAAGCTCAGTACCAATGCGTATGCTTATTGTTGGAACTGCCCGGTTTCTTTTCATGATGTGCAGGGAACAACGCCCGAGCTGTCAATCAATTTAGCGGATGTTATATCTTTTATTCAGAATATCAACAGTGTGCTGAAAGGCGATATAACGGTGGGAACGGCTCGCTTGAAAGAACAGCTGAGCAAGTTCACAAGCAACTTCAAAAATGCGTTGAAAACCCGTTACAATGCTTTTATTGATAAGATGGAATATTGCCTTAATTATCCCGATGCGGTTGTTAACAGTGTTTTATCTAAGTTTTTCAATACCGATGTAAACATACGTTTTCGCCTTATTGAATTCATCAGAGAAAAAGCAAATGTAAAAATTGATTTAAGCGGCCTGAAAGTGGATGTTGACGGAAGCGGCAGTACAAAAACTAAGGTTGCAAGAAGGAATTCGCCATCTAAATCGGATGAAAGTAATATTGGAATGGCCATTATTCAAGGACTTGTTGCTGCTATTGAATTGGATTGGTTAAATGATCTACTTAAACATGTGCATACAAGCTTGGAAGAATTGGCGAAAAAATCATTTGAGATGGTGGAAGAAGTTTCTTTGTTCTTCATAACATCGTTAAATGTTGTTTTTGACTATTTCAAAGGTGCCATTTTTTTGGATTCGCTTAGCTCAATTTTCGGCTCATTATTAGGAGACGGTTTTGATGTATTTATTTCACTGTTTGAATTTTTTGTAGATATAGACCCGTCGAATTCCGGGGCGTTTACTGTAACGGAAAATGTTGCTATAAATACGATAAAACTGGCTGTTGATATTTTAGCTTTGTTTTTGGAGCCTATTTTGGGAATAATATTACCGCCTTTGACTGATATCGTCGTAGATGTTATATCCTTAAGATTCAAAGGTCTCGTTTTTAAATATTGAGGAGGGCATTGTGAAATACAAATATAAATTTTCATATGGGAACATATTTAATTATCTTCTTAGCCAATACATTATAATGAGTATAAATTTTTTTATATCTCTTTGGTTTATGGTCCTTAATTATCGTTTATATAATTTGTTTACAGGAATGTTTAATGAAATGCCTACACTGTTACTTATTACAAAAAAATGTTTTTTTGTTTTAGGTTTGCTTTTTTTTATTTGTTTGGTAGTTACTTTTGTTATACCTAAAAGAGTGGTTTTAACTGACGATTTTATTTATGTTAAAAGACATTTTTGGAATCTTGCACTTTTTTTTAGAGGGGTTAATGATAAAATTCTTTTAAGCAATGTTATTGAATGTAAAAAATACGATGGTAAGAGACCGCGCTGGAATCGGCAGGGACCGTATGCTGTCTTTTTCTTTGACTGGGACGATTTAGTTGAAATTACAGTCAGTGATAATAAGGACGATAAAACATATTTAGTTCCTATACAAAATTCAGAAGATTTTATAAAAAGGGTTAATGAAAGAATTAAGGACAATAAAACTTAACAAAACTTATTCAAAAAGGCTGCGTCTTTTGCCGGCGGGATTTCTTATCGGTGCAGGTAAACTTTATCGTTGATTTTCATGCGTAAATACGCACAAAACATAAATGAATAATATTGAAAACAAATTTTCGTTATGCATGATTATTACAATAGTCATTATAACCGATAAGCAATTATTTCGTTTAATATTATAAAATGTGCTTCATCACTTGGGAGATTTAGATGTTCAGAGAAATGCGAAGAAAAAAGCAACAGCTTTCAAATTCGGAATGTTTTGAAATTCTCGATAATTCAAACACAGCCGTTTTGGCATTGCTCGGCGACGGGGGATATCCTTATGCCGTGCCGCTCAATTTTGTGCGCATTGATAATAAGGTATATTTTCACTGCGCCAAAACAGGGCATAAAATCGATGTCGTTAAAAATTGCGATAAGGCGTCGCTTTGTGTTGTTGCGCGCGATAAAGTGATTCCCGAAAAATATACCACAGGATATGAAAGCGTTGTTGCATTCGGCAAAGTGAAGCTTGTTTCGGATGTCGGCGAAATGCAAGCCGCCATCGAAAAATTTGCACTGAAATATTGCCCCGGTGAAAGCGAATGCAGCCGTAAAAAAGCAATAGAGGATGAATGGAATATTCTTGAAATGATATCGTTTGATATAGAGCATATAACGGGCAAAATCGGGCTTGAGGTGCTTGCCGAAAGGAATGAAAACAAATGATTGTCTATTTCACCGGCACGGGCAACAGCCGTTGGGTTGCCGAAAAAATAAGCCATATTATCGGCGATGAAGTCGTTAATTCGTTTGAGTATATCAAATCTCAAAAAAAGGCGGAATTTTACTCGGAAAAGCCGTTCGTTTTCGTTTGCCCCACATACGGTTGGCGCATACCGCGCATTTTTCAAGACTTTATCGAAAACGCCGTCTTTTTAGGCAACAAAAAGGCGTATTTCGTTATGGATTGCGGAGGCGAAATCGGCAATGCTTCGCCTTATACCGAAAAGCTTTGCCGCGCAAAAAGCTTTGAATACATGGGTGTTTTTGAAATTGTTATGCCCGAAAATTATATTGCGCTTTTCGGCGCACCCGACAGGGAAGAAGCGGCAAAAATCATCTCGTCTGCGGAACCGTCTGTTGCCGAGTGCGCAAAGCTTATTGCCGCGTATAAAAAATTTCCGCCTTATAAGGTCGGCATTGCCGATAAGCTTAAAAGCGGAATCGTGAACGATGTGTTTTGTAAGTTTGTTATTTCGGATAAAAAGTTTGTTGTCGGCGATAAATGCGTTTCCTGCGGAAAATGCGAGGCGGTTTGTCCGCTCAATAATATAAAACTCACCTCCGGCAAGCCGGAATGGCTCGGAAACTGCACTCATTGCATGGCTTGCATATGTTCTTGCCCTGTTCGCGCAATCGAATACGGTAAAAACTCCGTCGGCAAGCCTCAATATTTCAATAATCAAAAGGTGCTTTGATAAAAAATATATCATAAAAAAATCCTGCCCGATATGCATTGCGCTGTGGGCAGGATTTTGCTGTACAAATATTTATACTGATTATAATGAAAAAAGCACCCAAGCATAAACTGGGTGCTTTTGTGGCGGAGAGGATGGGATTCGAACCCATGTGGCTTGCGCCAAACGGTTTTCAAGACCGCCTCGTTATGACCGCTTCGATACCTCTCCGTAACTGCTCGAATATAATATCATAATGAGCCGCGCTTGTCAAGCCCGATTTTGCGGCGCAAAAGCATAAAAATACCGCCGCTCGGCTTCGGGCGGCGGTTAAAGCTTTTATCAGCCTTCGTTTTTCATTTTTTCAAAGCATTCGCTGCAATAAACAGGGCGATCGTCCTTCGGCTCAAACGGAACTTTGCATTCTGCGCCGCAGCTTGCGCAAACAGCGTCGTGCATAACTCTGCCGGCTCTTGCCGAGGCTTTCTTTGCGGCTCTGCAATCCTTGCATCTTTGCGGCTCGTTTTCAAAGCCTTTTTCCGCGTAAAATTCCTGTTCGCCTGCGGTGAATGTGAATTCCTTGCCGCAGTCCTTGCAAATCAATGTTTTGTCCTGATACATAAATATTACCTCTCTGTTACCGATTTCTCGGCTCTTTCTCGGGATTTTCAGAATGAAACCTCTTTAAGTTTCTTTCGGATACGCTGCAAAGCGTTGTCAATTGCCTTGGGACTTTTATTAAGCCTTTGTGCTATTTCGTTGTAACTGCAACCAACCAAAAATAATCTCAACACACTGTTCTCCATTTTTGAGAGGCTTTTATCAAGCTGCTGTAATAACATTGAAACGCTTTCCTCTGCAAGGAAAGAATCTTCGGCGCTGAGGGAATTTGCTTTCCCGTCCACAAATTCTTTTTCAAAGGGAACAAGGCTGTTTTTAGGAAAATCCTTTTTCCTGTTCACTTTTCGAAGCGCCGTTTGAATGGAGTTGCCCACACAAGTATATGCATATGATAAAAACGAAATTTTCTTGCTTTCGTCATATGATTTAATTGCGGCAAGCAAGCCTATCATACCCTCCTGCATTAAGTCCTCGGGCTCTATGCAGGAATTTGTCCACTCGCTCGCAAGCTTAATTGAAACATACTTGTATTTTTGAATAATGAAACTTATCGCTTCATTGTCTCCGTTTTTGGCAAGATTTAGGATTTCGGTTTCGTTCATATTTTCAAACTTATCCATATAATCCTCCTGCTCACCTTGACTATATAATAAACCAAATAAAATTTATTGTCAAGTAATATCTATTTTTGTATAAAATAGTTAAAAAGTTTAAACGTTGAACCGGAATTCAACGATGTCGCCGTCTTTCATAACATATTCCTTGCCCTCGCTGCGAACAAGACCTTTTTCTTTGCATGCTGTCATTGAGCCGTTTGCAACCAAATCGTCAAACGCCACAACCTCGGCTCTGATAAAGCCTCTTTCAAAATCGGTGTGGATTTTGCCGGCTGCCTGCGGTGCTTTGGTACCTTTCTTAATCGTCCATGCGCGAACTTCTTTTTTGCCCGCGGTTAAAAACGAAATTAAGCCCAGCAAGTGGTAGCTTTTTTGAATAAGTCTGTCAAGTCCGCTTTTCTCAAGCCCCAAATCCTCAAGAAACATCTTCTTTTCTTCGTCGTCAAGCGTAGCGATTTCGGCTTCGGTTTCGGCGCAGATAGGCAGTGTTTCTGCTCCCTCGGCGGCAGCTATTTCCTGCACTTTTTTGTAGTTTGCATTTGAATCTATTCCGTTCGCAAAATCCTCATCGCTCATATTGCAGGCATATATAACGGGCTTTAATGTGAGCAGCGAAACATCTTTCAGATATTCTGCCTCGTCCTCGCTTATCTCGCAGCTTCTTGCCGTTTTGCCGCCCTCCATCTCAGCTGAAAGCCTTTCAAGAAACGCAACCTCGGGGGCAATTGTTTTGTCGCCCTTCATGGCTTTTTTGCGGCTGTCTGTTCTTCTTGCGAGAATATCCAAATCGGAAAGAATAAGCTCCAAATTGATTGTTTCAATGTCTCTTGCCGGATCTATGCTGCCGTCAACATGCGTGATATCGTCGTTTTCAAAGCAGCGAACAACATGAATAACAGCGTCCACTTCTCTGATATGGCTCAAAAACTTGTTGCCGAGCCCTTCACCCTTTGACGCGCCTTTAACAAGACCTGCAATGTCAACAAATTCAATTGTTGCAGGGGTGAACTTATCGGGGTCATACATTTCGGCAAGCTTGTCGAGTCTTTCGTCGGGCACACTCACCATGCCCACATTTGGCTCAATCGTGCAGAAAGGGTAGTTTGCGCTTTGCGCGCCTGCGTTTGTTATTGCGTTAAACAGTGTGCTTTTCCCAACATTGGGTAAGCCGACTATACCGAGCTTCATTTACGTTTCTCCTTGGTTTTCAAAAATTTCATTAAATAGTATATATCATGCACAAACATTTGGCAAGAACAAAATTAACCTTGACTTTATAACGCAAAAATACTAAAATAATCATAATATTTTAAACAATGCACTTTTATACGCAAATGCGGATTTTTTTGCCGCATTTGTTATCGCTTGTATACGGAGGGAATTTTATGGAATTAAACGGCTCGCAGATCGTTCTTGAGGTTCTTAAAGAGCAGGGGGTAGACACAGTTTTCGGCTATCCCGGCGGAACGATTCTTAACATATTCGATGAGCTTTATAAATACGGCGATACATTTAATCACATTCTCACTTCTCACGAGCAAGGGGCTTCCCACGCAGCAGACGGTTATGCCCGCGCAACCGGTAAGGTAGGCGTGTGCTTTGCAACATCCGGTCCCGGTTCCACCAATCTCGTAACCGGCATTGCAACCGCTTATATGGATTCGGTGCCGATGGTCGCCATCACATGCAATGTCGGCACTTCGATGATCGGTCGTGATTCTTTCCAAGAGGTTGATATCAAGGGCATCACAATGCCTATCACAAAGCATAATTACATGGTAAGAAATATTGAGGAACTTGCCGATGATTTGCGCAACGCTTTCAGAATTGCCATCAGCGGCAGAAAAGGTCCGGTTCTTGTTGATATCCCCAAGGATATAACTGCGGCTAAGTGCGAATACTATCCCGCGCCGAAGCAGCAGCCCGATGAATGCGTTCATCCCAAAACTGTTTCGCTTGAAAGAGCCACGGAGCTTCTTAATAACGCCAAAAAACCGCTTATCTATCTCGGCGGCGGCGCAATCTCTGCAGATTGCAGTGCAGAAATTATGAAATTTGCCGAAAAAACTGATTGCCCCGTTGTTTCGTCACTTATGGGTCTCGGCGCGTTTCCGCATAATCACAGGCTCTATGTGGGTCTTGTGGGCATGCACGGCAGATTTGAATCAAACAAAGCAGCTTCACAGTGCGATGTTCTTATCACTTGCGGCGCAAGATTTTCCGACCGCGTTGCCGGCAACAGAACAAAATTTGCTCCAAAGGCGGAGGTTCTTCATATTGATATCGACTCTGCCGAAATGGATAAAAATGTTGTTTCGCATTATCATGTTCACGGCGATCTTAAAGAGGTTTTGCCGCTTCTTACAGATGCCGTAAACGAAGTTAAGCACGAATCTTGGCTTTCCGAAATCAACAGTTGGAAACGCCCGTTCCTTCAAAATCAAATCGATGAATATGTTAATCCGCAAAAGGTTATTGAGGCTGTGGACGCCAATACACCGGACGACACAATTATCGTAACCGATGTCGGTCAGCACCAGCTTTGGGCTGCTCAGTTCTATAAATATCTTCAGCCGCGTACCCTGCTCACCAGCGGCGGTCTCGGCACTATGGGCTATTCCATGGGTGCAGCAATCGGCGCAGCATTCGGTTGCCCTAATAAAAGAGTTGTTCTTTTTGCAGGCGACGGCGGCTTCCATATGAATCTCAACGAGCTTGCCACAATGCGTTCTTATAACGTGCCCGTTGTTATGATTATTATGAATAATCAGGTGCTCGGAATGGTTCGTCAGTGGCAAAAGCTGTTTTACGGCAATCGCTTTGCCGATACCGATCCGCATCGCAAAACGGATTTCGTTAAAGTTGCCGAGGCATTCGGCGTTAAGGGCATGCGCATTTCAAATAATGATGAAATCGATTCCGTAATCAAAGAAGCAATCGATTATAACGGTCCCGTTGTTGTTGATTGCCAAATTTCTCCGGATTCAAATGTTCTTCCGATGATTCCTCCCGGAGGCTCGGCAGACGATATTATTACCACATTTTGATTTGTTTGATGTTTGTATGAAAGGAGAAAGCATTGATGAAAGAAAAACTTATATTTTCGGTGCTTGTTGATAACCAAAGCGGCGTTTTACAGCGCGTTGCAAGCCTTTTCGGTCGCAGAGGATATAATATTATTTCGCTTACCGTAAGTGAAACCGAAGACCCGGCTTTTTCGAGAATGACAATCGTTTCCGAAGCAAAGCCGAATATGACACGCCAAATAGTTATGCAACTTTTAAAACTTGAAATTGTTAAAAAAGTTGAGGTGCTCACGGAATCAAATTCTGTTTCTTCCGAGCTTTTGCTCATCAAGGTTCATGCAAAGGGTATTGAAACAAAAAATTCCCTGCTTGAGGTAAACAGAAAGTTCGGTGCCAGAATTATTGATGTAACTCTTGAAAGCTTCACGCTGGAACTTACCGGCAGACCGGAAACAATCGATCAGTTTATAGGCGAAATTTCCGATTTCGGAATTATCGAAATGGCGCGCACCGGCGAAACCGCTCTTGAAAGAGGCTCCGATTCCTTTTCCGAAAGAATTTAAAGCCGCAAGCATTTTTGCCGCAATCGGCGGTGTGAAAAGCAAATAGTATGTTTTAAATATATTTTAAAGATTTATACAGATTTAAGGTGATTTTATGGGTATGACTATGACTCAAAAAATCCTCGCCGCGCATGCCGGTCTTGAAAGTGTGCAGGCAGGTCAGCTTATTAACGCTAAGCTGGATATGGTGCTGGGCAATGATGTAACTTCGCCCGTTGCCATAAACGAAATGAATAAATTCGGCAAAAATTCCGTGTTTGATAAAACAAGAATTTCACTTGTAATGGATCACTTCACTCCGAACAAGGATATTCAGTCTGCTCAAAACTGCAAGCAGGTGCGTGAATTTGCAGCCGAACACGATATTAAGCACTATTACGATGTCGGCACAATGGGCATTGAGCATGCTCTTCTTCCGGAGCAGGGCATAGTAACCTGCGGCGATTGCATTATCGGCGCAGACAGCCACACCTGCACATACGGCGCACTCGGTGCATTTTCAACCGGTGTCGGTTCAACCGATATGGCGGCAGGCATGGTAACGGGTATGGCTTGGTTTAAAGTGCCCTCGGCAATCAAGGTTGTTATCACGGGCAAAAAATCAAAATATATCTGCGGTAAGGATGTTATTCTTGATATAATCGGCAGAATCGGCGTGGACGGCGCACTTTATCAAAGCCTTGAATTTACGGGTGACGGCGTTTCCGAGCTTTCTATGGACGATCGCTTCACAATCTGCAATATGGCAATCGAATGCGGTGCCAAAAACGGCATTTTTCCCGTAGACGAAAAAACGCTTGAATATGTAAACGGAAGAAGCGAGCGCGAATATAAGGTGTTTGAAGCCGATGACGATGCCGAATATAATCGCACAATCACCGTTGATCTTTCAACGCTTAAATCCACTGTCGCTTTTCCGCACCTTCCCGAAAACACACGCACATTTAACGATATTCCCGAAATTAAAATAGACCAAGTTGTTATTGGCTCGTGCACAAACGGCAGAATGGAAGATATGCGCATGGCGGCCTCCGTGCTCAAGGGCAAAAAGGTTGCAAAAAATGTGCGCACAATCATAATTCCCGCCACTCAGCAGATTTATCTTCAGTGCATTAAAGAAGGTCTTGCTGAAATTTTTATCGAAGCCGGCGCAATCGTCTCAACGCCAACCTGCGGGCCCTGCCTCGGCGGTCATATGGGCATTTTGGCAAAAGGCGAAAAAGCCGTTTCCACTTCAAACAGAAACTTTGTAGGCAGAATGGGTCACACGGAATCGGAAATCTATCTTGCGTCTCCCGCCGTTGCCGCCGCTTCTGCAATTAAGGGCTGCATAGCAGATCCTGCCACACTTTAAGGAGGTATTGGCTGTGATGAACAAGGCAAAAGGCACCGTTCATAAATTCGGTGATAATGTTGATACCGATGTTATAATCCCCGCAAGATATCTTAATAAGAGCGACGACGCTTGGCTCGCTTCGCACTGTATGGAGGATATCGATAAGGATTTTGTAAATAGAGTAAAGCCCGGCGATATTATGGTTGCAGAGGCTAATTTCGGATGCGGTTCTTCAAGAGAGCATGCTCCTATTGCAATTAAGGCAAGCGGAATTTCATGCGTTATCGCATCCACCTTTGCAAGAATCTTTTACAGAAATGCAATCAATATCGGTCTTCCGATTTTGGAGTGCGACGAAGCCGCAAAGGAAATTAAAGAGGGTGATGAGGTTGAGGTTGATTTCAACTCCGGCGTTATCACCGATGTTACCACCGGCAAAAGCTACAAGGCTCAGCCTTTCCCTGATTTTATTCAAAATATTATCGCAAAGGGCGGTTTGCTTAATTCTATCGGCTGATTGCCGAGGGTGTTGGGGTTTTCATAATGAAGCTTGTTATAAATAAAGATTTGGTGCAAAAATGCGGAGGCGGCTCTTCCGAGTATTGGTTTTCCTATAATGATTACACCGTTAAAAATATTATCGAAATAAAGGAACTTGACAGACCCGATGATATCGGTCAAACGGCTTATTTCGTTTCAATCGGGCTTATTCCTTTTATTTCGGTAAGTAACGAAGAAATTATGCGTGCTTTTGTCAGATTTAAAGGTTCTAAGAAGCTTAACGATATTCTGCAAAAGGTTAATTCCGATAATTTTATAGACACTTTTTGGAAATATTTTAACGTTTATCCCGAACTCAAAGACGGGCTTGACGAATTTTCCGAAAAATTCATCGTTAAAAAAATCGCTGATTGGTGCTCGGAAAACAATATAGAATACGAAATCGCCGATTGATTTAATTTGATTTCAAAAACACGCCGCCCGGCAGGGAAAACACCCGTCCGGCGGTGTTTTTTTACGCTTTCCTGCGGCTGTTCATATTGCTTTTTTTGATTGCATATGGCGCAGCGCTATGATATAATAATAAACAGTATTATTTTAATTATTTTGTGCTGGAGGCTTCCGCTTGGCAGATAATCTTAAAACAATTAAGCAGGCTCTTGAAACGGACGGCGTTTATACCGGTCTCACAAAGGGCAATTCCATGGAGCCGCTTATTCATCATCAGCAGGATAACATAATCGTTGTGCGCCCGAACGGCAGGCTTAAAAAATACGATGTTGCCGTTTATATCACAAAGCGCGGTAAATATATAATGCACCGCGTTGTTAAGGTGTGCCCCGATCATTATGTTATAATCGGCGATAATCGCCTTGAAAAGGAATATGTAACGGACGATATGGTTATCGGCGTGCTTAAGGGATTTTATAAGGGCGGCAAAAAATATATCGATTTGGATAAAAGCAAGGCTTATAAAGTTTATTCGCGCTTTTGGGTGGCTTTTTATCCGCTTCGCCCGCTGTTTTGCTTTTGTAATAAGGCAGTGCACAAAATCAAAAGAATTTTAAGTAAGCAGAGGTAATTGGTGTTGGCTGATTCACAAAGGCAAAAACCGAAAAAATCCGATGCCGCAGTTGTTAAATGGATTCTTTCAATCGGCAAAAAGCAAATCGGAAAAATCATTTTTATAATACTTGTCAATATGCTGTGGGCAAGCCTTTCCGTTGTGTTTGCCAATTTTTCAAAAAATGTTATAGACGGTGCAGTGGTTGAGCACGATTATAAGTATGTTGTCAAATACGCAATTGCGCTTTTCGGCATCATTATGCTTCAATTGCTGATGAATTTAACCAGCAACAGTATGTCGGAAAGATGCCGCGGTCGTTTGGATATGACCTTTAAGCAATATATGCTTCAGCAGGTTATGAAAAAAGATTATTCCGCCGTTTCCGCTTATCACACGGGCGAGTTGCAAAACAGAATGTTTAACGATGTTTCTGTTATATCCGAGGGCGTCACGGGCATTGTGCCCGATTGTGCGTTTTATGTTGTTAAGCTCGTTTGTGCGTTTATTTATC
This sequence comes from bacterium, assembly GCA_963654285.1. GTDB lineage: Bacteria > Bacillota > Clostridia > Oscillospirales > Acutalibacteraceae > Eubacterium_R. Next base: position 113,760 of record CAVJZG010000002.1, on the reverse strand, counting down.
TTGTTGTTATCGATAAAATTTTTGCACTCGTTTTTCTCTGCGGCGGCATATTCGTTTTTATGTGCCTTACATTGTTCAGAAAGCCGCTCAAAAAGCTGCATAAAAAGGTGCAGGAAACCGAGGGCACAACCCGCTCGTTTTTCCAAGAGGCAATTATAAATCTGCTTGTTGTTAAATCCTTTTCGGCAGAGGAAAAATTTGCCGCAGAAGCACGCGATTTGCAGGAGGTAAATTATAAGGCAAGAATGAAACGCCGCTTTGTTACCATTGCTTCAAAGGGCGGAATTTCAACGGTTTTCAACCTCGGCTACGTGTTTGCACTTGCGTTCGGCGCGCTTCGCCTGCTCGGCATCGGCGGCACAATGACTTACGGAACGGTAACTGCCATGCTCCAGCTTGTAAATCAGGTTCAGGGACCTTTTGCCAATCTTTCAACAACATTGCCCAAATATTATTCAATGATTGCTTCGGCGGAAAGGCTTATGGAAATCGCCAATCTGCCCGATGAATTTGAGGATAACAGCAGCGATATCGATGTTCAAAAAACATACGGCGAGCTTAAAACCATCAATTTCAATAATATCACCTTTAAGTATGACAGGGATTTGATTTTGAATAACACTTCCCTTAAAATAAATAAAGGCGATTTTGTGGCAATCACCGGTATTTCCGGCATAGGAAAAAGCACGCTTCTTAAGCTTTTGCTCGGCGTTTTCCGTGTTAAGGGCGGAAATATCGAACTTTGCCTTGCAAGCGGCGTTTTGCCTGTCGATAAGCACACGAGAAAACTTTTTTCCTATGTTCCGCAGGGAAATATGCTGCTTTCCGGCACGATAAGGGATAATTTAACCTTTATTAACCCGAATGCCACCCAAAGTGAAATTGACGAAGCTGTGCGCATATCCTGCGCTGATGAATTTATAAACGAGCTTCCCGAAGGGCTTGAAACCGTTATCGGCGAAAAGGGAATGGGGCTTTCCGAAGGGCAGGTTCAAAGGCTTGCAATTGCACGCTCAATGCTTTCCGATTCGCCCGTACTTTTGCTTGACGAAGCCACCTCTGCACTTGACGAAAAAACAGAAAAAAAGTTTTTAACCAATTTAAAAGAACTAAAAAACGTTACCTGCATAATTGTTAGTCACAAAAGGGCTGCGCTTGAAATATGCAATAAATATGTTCGCATAGAAAATTCCAAAATTATAAGTGAGGAAAATGATTATGTTAACTGAATTTGGTGAAAATTTAGATAAATCATGTCCGCTTCCCGAATATCCGCGTCCGCAGTTGGTCAGAAACAGTTATATCAACTTAAACGGCGAATGGGAATGCGAATTTTCGCAGTCTGCCGTAATTCCGAAAAGCTTCGGCACAAAAATTATTGTTCCGTTTTCGCCCGAAACGCCGCTTTCCGGCGTAGGCAGAGTTCTGGCTCCGAATGAATATCTGCACTATAAAAAAGTGTTTTTCGTGCCTGCGGATTTCAACAGGGGCAGAGTTCTTATTCATTTCGGTGCGGTTGATCAAATAGCCGAGGTGTATGTAAACGGCAAAAAAGCCGGCACGCATATCGGCGGCTACACTCCGTTCACCGTGCATGCCACAGAATTTATAAAGCCGGGCGAGGAAAATACAATCATCGTTTCCGTTAAGGATTATTCCGACACAAAGCAATATTCAAAGGGTAAGCAAAAGCTTAAAAGGGGCGGAATTTGGTACAGCCCTCAAAGCGGTATTTGGCAAACCGTTTGGATGGAAAGCGTGCCGCATGATTATATTAAAAAGCTGCGCATAACTCCCGATATAGACAGGGAAGAAGTGCGCTTTGAATATTTCGGCACCGGCAAGAAAACCGTTACCGCTGCGATTTACGACGGAGATACCCTTATTGCCGAAACAACGGATAATGTTGTTAAACTGCCGGATTGCAAGCTTTGGTCACCGGAGCGTCCATTTCTTTATAATGTTGTGTTCACGGCAGGCGAAGATAGAGTTAAATCCTATTTCGGCATGCGCAAATTTTCCGTCGGCACCGATGAAAACGGCATTAAAAGGCTGTTTTTAAACAATAAGCCTTATTTCCATAACGGCTTGCTCGATCAGGGCTATTATCCGGACGGATTTTTAACTCCGCCATCAAATGCCGCTATGGAAAACGATGTTAAAACGGTTAAAAGCATGGGCTTTAATATGCTCAGAAAGCATATTAAAATCGAGCCGCTTTTGTGGTATCATTACTGCGATATAAACGGCATTATTGTTTGGCAGGATATGGTAAACGGCGGCGGCAATTATGGCGCGGAAGTATCCGTTCTTCCGTTTGTGGGCGTAAATCTTGACGACCATAATTATAAAAAATTCAAACGCACGGATGCCTATCAGCGCGAAAATTATTATATCGAGCTTGCCGATATGATTGACGAACTTTATAATTGCCCGTGCATAGCCGTTTGGGTTCCGTTTAATGAAGGCTGGGGTCAGTTCGATTCCGCAAATGCCTATAATTTTATTAAAAACAGGGATTCTACCAGAATTGTCGATTCCGCTTCCGGCTGGCACGACAGGGGAGTTACCGATGTCATTTCAAAGCACATCTATTTCACGCCGATAAAAGTAAAGTCGGGTGATAAGCCCTATGTGCTTTCCGAATACGGCGGCTTTTCGCAACGCATTGACGGGCATACTTTTAATAAAAAAATGTTTGGCTATAAAATTTTTAAATCCAAAGAAAGCTTAACGGCGGCTTATAGAAATTTGTTTGAAAGGGTAATTATTCCGCAAATCAAAACGGGGCTTTCTGCCGCTGTTTATACTCAACTGACGGATGTTGAGGATGAACTTAACGGTTTTCTTACTTACGACCGAAAAGTTCAAAAAATAGATAATAATATTTTAAAAGAAATCAATGAAAGGGTTAAATTATAATGAATCAGCTTAAGGTTACGGACGGCGTTAAAGCCAAAATCAAAACAAATATGGGCGATATGGAATTTGTTTTGTTCCCCGAGGTTGCGCCAAAGGCGGTTGAAAATTTTACAACGCATGCGAAAAACGGATATTATAACGGCCTTATTTTCCACAGAATTATCAAAGATTTTATGATCCAGGGCGGCGATCCAACAGGTACGGGCTGCGGCGGCGAATCCGTTTTTGGCAAAAATTTTGAGGATGAATTCAGCCTTGACGCTCGCAATTATTACGGTGCGCTTTCAATGGCAAATGCAGGTCCAAATACAAACGGCAGCCAGTTTTTCATCGTTCAGGCAAAATCAGTGCCCGAAAATCTGCTTGCTCAAATGGAGCAGTTAAAGGGAAACGGCTTTCCGCAGGAAGTTATCGATAATTACAAAGAAGTCGGCGGCACTCCGTGGCTTGATTTTCACCACACCGTTTTCGGTCAGCTTGTTTCAGGCGTAGATGTGCTTGAGGCACTTGCAGCCGTTGAATGCGGCGCAAACGATAAGCCGCTAAACGACGCGATTATAGAAGAAATTGAAATTGCAGAATAATCTTTGAACAGCTTTTCTTTAGTGTAATTTCTGCTTTATATAATTAAATATACCGATAAATTCACCCCGGGCGGAAAAATTGCCGCTCGGGGTGTTTTGCGCCTTTTGTTCGACATTTATTTCGTCTCCCGCGTTGTATAATTCAGGTACAGTTTGATTGGGGCGGTGATGCGAACGGTTGTTTATGCGGATGTGCTTGTTATCGTTAATTTTTTTATAACATTTCTTTTGTTGCTCGCCTGTGGAAAACTGTGCAGAGAGCAGGCAAAAACCGTGCGCCTTGTGCTTGCTGCATTTATCGGCGGCGGTTATTCGCTTGTGCTTTTGCTTGATAAGCTTGCTTTTGCCGTTTCACTGCTCGGCAAGCTGTGCGCTGCGTGCCTGATTATTTTTGTTGCGTTCGGCAAAAGGCAGATTAAAATCTTTCTCAAAAATGTTGCCGTGTTTATGTTTGTGAATTTCGTTTTCCTCGGCATTATAATCGGCGGCTGGATGATATTTAAGGCGCCCGGCGTTGTAATAAACAATTCAACTGTGTATTTTAATGCTTCGGCAAAGCTGCTGCTTGCCTCTGCCGCTGTTGCATACGGTGTAACCGCATTGATTATCAGGGTTTATAATCGCAGAATTTCAAATAAAGAGCTCTATGATATTTCCGTGGAAAAGTGCGGACAAAAATATCGCTTTTTTGCTTTTGCGGACAGCGGTAATAATCTTAAAGAGCCTTTTAGCGATTCACCCGTAATAGTTGCCGCCGCCGATGTATTTCCGGATGTGGAATGCAACCGTGTAATTCCGATAACCACTGTGGGCGGCGAGGGTATGCTATGCGCCTTTAAGCCCGACAGGGTAACGGTCCAAACGGCGCGCGGTCAAAGTGAGCTCGGCAGCGTTTATATTGCATTGAGCGATAATTTGAAAAAAGGGGAATATAAAGGAATAATAAATCCAAATTCCGTTTGCGAGGTTAAATATGCTTCAAAAAATTAAGCTTTTTCTTTTAAGAATTTTCAAAAAAGAATGTTACTACATAAACGGTCCCGAAACTCTGCCTGCGCCGCTTTCAAAAGAGGAGGAGGAAACCGTTGTTGCAGAACTGCGTGCCGGTATCGAAACGCATCGCGAGTTGCTCATAACGCATAATTTGCGCCTTGTTGTGTATATTGCCAAAAAGTTTGACGGCTGCGCAACCTCAACCGAGGACCTTGTTTCAATCGGCACCATCGGGCTTATGAAAGCCGTTAAAACTTTTAATCCCGATAAAAATATCAAGCTTGCCACCTATGCATCCCGATGCATTGAAAACGAAATTTTGATGCATCTGCGCAAAATCGGCAATTCAAAACTTGAAATGAGCTTTGACGAACCGCTCAGCGTTGATTGGGACGGTAATGAGCTTACACTGCGCGATGTTCTCGGCAGCGACCCGGATGAAATATCCGGCGATATCGAATATAACGATGAAAAAGAAATGCTGCTTAAAATTATTCTCGCTTTGCCCGAAAAAGAGCGCGATCTAATGAAAATGCGCTTTGGCATACTCGGCGAAACAGAACACACGCAAAAAGAGCTTGCCGATATGATGGGAATTTCACAAAGCTATATTTCAAGGCTTGAAAAGCGAATTATCGGCAAAATCAAATCGGAAATATTGCGCGAATATGCGCGGTGATTATTCCTCAACCGTGCTTTTGTTAAAGAGCAGGCTGATGCACCAAATCGCCGCAAGCCCTACTATGCTGTAAATTATTCTGGCAAGCAGGCTTTCCTGACCGCCGAAAATCCACGCCACAAGGTCGAATTTGAATAATCCGATAATTCCCCAGTTGAGTCCGCCTATTATGCTTAAAATAAGCGCAATTCCGTTTATCACTTTCATAAAAACATCTCCAAATAAAAGGTTGTTAGTATATTGCCCATATACAAAGCTTTTTATTCGTTTGTTTTATTTTTTAATGCCAAAATCAAAATCCGCCGAGTATGCACACTCGGCGGATTTTCAGCAATATATGTTTTTTGTTAAATTTCAGTTAAAATAAATTCTCCGTTGCCCTCAATTTCGTAATCGCCGAAGTTTGCCGGCACAAAGAAACTGTCGCCCTTTTTAAAATCGCGACCGCCGATTTTTCCGCTTCCGTCAACAATCAAAATGTGGTTAAAGCTCGTTTCATCTGCGTTAAGTTTAATCGTACCGCAAAGCCCGTAATTATAAACGCTGAAAAGCGGGCATTCCGTCAGCATTTGGCATGTGCCGCCCGAAATTTCTTCCTTTTTGCCAAAAGGCTTTGTGCCGTATTTTGCCGGCTCTGTTTTTGAAACATCGATTGCCTTTTGAATGTGAAGCTCGCGCGGCTTGCCGTCTTTCCCAAGTCTGCCGTAATCGTAAACCCTGTATGTTGAATTGCTGTTTTGCTGAATTTCCGCAATCAGTGCGCCTTTGCCGATTGCATGCACCGTGCCGGCTTCAATGAAAAACATATCACCTTTTTTTACTTCCACCACATTCAGTACATCCAAAAGCGTGTTGCTTTCAATTGCCTTTTTAAATTCATCTTTGCCGATTTTGTTTTTAAAGCCGTAAATCAGCGTTGCGCCCGGTGCGGCGTCAAGCACATACCACATTTCCGTTTTGCCGAATTCGTGTTCGACTCTCGCCGCATATTCATTGTCCGGGTGCACCTGAACGGATAAATTGTCTTTCGCGTCAATCAGTTTTATAAGAACGGGGAAGTAGGGAAATTTCCCGCTGTTTGTGCCTGCGATTTTTGCCTTGCCGCCGGCTTCGATAACACTTTCGAGCGTTTTGCCGTCATATTTGCCGCCGTCAATTGTGTTCATACCGTCTTTGTGGCAGGCGAGCATCCAGCCCTCGGCAACGGGATTTATGTCCGTTTTAAGTTCGAAATCGTCTCTCAGGCGCGTGCCGCCCCAAATGTAATCTTTAAAAACGGGATTAAGCTTTAATATTTCCATGTTTTAAACCTCTTTTATGTTGCTTAAAATATAATATCAAAATTTTACTTCACATTCAAGGCTTAATAGTGTAAAATATATCGTGATTTGTGATTTATGTGTGCGCATAAATAATGAGTGCACAAAATTCAGCATAATTCTGCTTTTATGTTAAAGGGGGCGATTCCGTGTCTTGCATAAGCGTTCAAAATTTAAGCCTTTCGTTCGGCGAAAAAACCTTATTCGACAATGTTTCGTTTGATGTTTATGAAAAGGATAAAATCGGTTTCGTGGGTGCAAACGGGGTCGGCAAAACCTCGCTCTTTAAAATATTAACAGGCGAATATCAGCCCACTTCAGGTGCGGCTTTTCTCGGTAAAAATGTTAAGCTCGGATATATGGAGCAGCACACCTGTTCTGAAAACAAAACCGTTTATGAAGAACTTATCAGCGTTTTTGATGATTTGATAAAGCTTGAAAAAGAACTTGACGATATCGCTTTGCGTCTCACCTTAGATCCGCTGCCGGAGCTTATTACAAAGCAGGATTTGCTGAACGAGCAGTTCACAAGAAACGGCGGCTTAACATATAAAAGCCTCACCAAATCCTGCCTTATCGGTATGGGGTTTTCAGAAGCCGATTTCGATAAATCCACTTCAAAGCTTTCCGGCGGTCAGCGTTCAAAACTGATCCTTTCAAAATTGTTGCTTTCAAAATGCGATTTGCTTTTGCTCGACGAACCCACAAACCACCTCGACATAAAGTCCGTTGAGTGGCTTGAGGGCTTCCTTTCCTCTTTTTCGGGCGCATTTATAGTTATCTCGCACGACAGATATTTTCTTGACCGCGTAACGGATAAAACCGTTGAAATTGAAAATAAAAAAATGCGTTCGTATAAGGGCAATTATTCCGAATTTCTTGCTAAAAAGCAGGCGGAGCAAAAAGCAATTTCCGAAAAATACGAAAACGATATGAAAGAAATCGAACGCCTTGAGGGCATTATTGCTCAGCAAAGGCAGTGGAACAGGGAAAAGAATATCAAAACGGCGGAATGCAAGGAAAAAGTGATAGAGCGCATTAAAGCGCAGCTTGTTGTTCCGGACGCCAAATTAAAGAAAATCCGCTTTGATTTTACTCCGAAATGCGTTTCCGGCGAGGATGTGCTTGAGGTTTCGGATTTAAGCAAATCCTTCGGCGATAAAAAAATATTTGAAAATGCAAGCTTTTCCGTTAAAAAGGGCGAAAGGATTTTTCTCGTTGGCGCAAACGGCTGCGGTAAAACCACTCTATTAAAAATAATTATGGGCGATTTGGCGGCAGACGGCGGCAGGTATAAATTTGGCGCAAATCTTTTTACCGGTTATTTCGACCAGGTGCAGGCAAAGCTTGATTTAAGCAAAACCGCAATAGACGAGGTTTGGTCTGCTTTCCCGGCAATGACGGAAACAAAAATCCGAAATGCCTTGGCAGCATTTCTTTTCACCGGCGATGATGTTTATAAACGCCTTTCGGATTGCTCGGGCGGCGAGCGTGCAAGAATAGCATTGCTTAAGCTTATGCTCGGGCAATACAATTTCCTGCTATTGGACGAGCCGACCAATCATCTGGACGCTTATTCAAGGGAAGAACTCGAAAACACGCTGATGAACTACAGCGGTACAATGCTTATCGTTTCGCACGACAGATATTTTATAAACAAGCTTGCCACATCGATAATTGAGCTTACTCCTCAAGGTATAAATAAATATGTCGGCAATTACGATGAGTATATTCTCGAAAAAGAAGAAACGGCAGAACCGCAAAAGCAAAAAAAAGCACCCAAGCAAAACGATTATAAGCTTCAAAAGGAACGTCAAAGCGCAATGCGCAAACTTAAAACCGCCGTTTCGCGTCTCGAGGGTCAAATTGAAGATTTGGAGGATGAAATCGCACTGCTTGAGGAACAGCTTAATTGCAACCCGCCTTATGAGGAATTTTTAAAAATCAGCTCCGAGCTTCAGCAAAAATCCGAGCAAAGAGACACCGCTTACGAGGATTGGGCTGAAAAATCCGAGCAACTTGCTGAACTTTCGGCGGAATGATCCGCATATTACATAAAAAACGGTTAAAATTATATGAAAACAAATGTTGTAATCGGCGCGGGTGCGGCAGGGCTTATGGCTGCCGCCGAAAGCGCAAAAAGAAATATAAACACAATCCTTATCGAAAAAATGCCGCGCTGTGCATCTAAAGTGCGCATAACCGGCAAGGGCAGGTGCAATGTAACCAACGCCTGTTTTGATATGGAGGATTTAATATCGAATGTGCCGAGAAACCCCCGCTTTCTCTATTCCGCATTTTCGGCATTTATGCCTTATGACACAATGGCGTTTTTCGAAGATTTGGGAGTGCCGCTTAAAATCGAACGCGGCAACCGTGTTTTTCCGCAGTCGGATAAGGCTGCGGATATCGCAAATGCGCTGATAAAAAATGCCGAGCGTTCGGGCGTTCACTTTGTGCGCGGCAATGCAAAAGCATTTGAGTTTAAAAACGGCAAAATCGCCGCAGTTGTGCTTGAAACCGGCGAAAAAATCGAATGCGATTCCGTTGCCGTTTGTACGGGTGGCAAAAGCTATCCCGCCACAGGCTCAACGGGTATGGGCTATACGCTTGCAAAAAGTGCGGGGCACAAAATCATTCCCGCTTCAGCCGCGCTTGTGCCGCTTTGCTGCAATAATGATTTTATTCCCGATTTGCAGGGGCTGAGCCTCAAAAACATATCGATTGAACTTCTAAAAAACGGCAAAAAGGTTTATTCGGATTTCGGCGAAATGCTGTTTACCCATTTCGGGGTAAGCGGTCCGGTTGTGCTTTCTGCGTCAAGTCATATCGACGATGTTAAAAACAACGCGTATTCTCTTGTTGTCGATTTAAAACCTGCGCTTGATGAAGCCACGCTCGATTCACGCATTTTGCGTGATTTCGGCGAATTTATCAATAAAGATTTTATCAATTCGCTTTCAAAACTGTTGCCTAAAAAGCTTATTCCTGTTATAGTTAAATTAAGTGGTATTGCCGCGGATAAAAAGGTAAACGAAATCACCAAGCAGGAAAGGCACCGCCTTGCAGCCCTGATTAAAAATTTCAAGGTTGATATTTCATCGCTTTATAATATCGATGCCGCGGTGGTTACGCGTGGCGGTGTTGATACCAAGCAGATAGACCCGAAAACAATGCGCTCAAAGCTTGTTGAAAATCTTTATTTTGCGGGCGAAGTTATTGATGCGGACGCCTATACCGGCGGCTTCAATTTGCAAATTGCCTTTTCAACCGGCTTTTTGTGCGGCAATAATATGTAATTTTATTAAAAGAAAGGATGCTCTTTGTGATAAATGTTGCAATAGACGGACCTGCCGGCGCAGGCAAAAGCACGGTTGCACGCGGCGCGGCAAAGGAACTCGGATATATTTATGTCGATACCGGCGCGCTTTACAGAACCGTTGCACTCGCCGCCGCAAGAAACGGCGTGCTTGAAAGCACCGAAAAAACAGAGCAAATGCTTAAAGATATCACCGTTAATCTTGCGTTTGACGATTCCGGAGCACAATGCGTTTATTTAAACGGCGAGGATGTTTCCGCGCTTATAAGAACTCCCGAAATTTCAATGGCAGCGTCAAATGTTTCAAAAATTCCCGCCGTGCGCGCTTTCCTGCTGGGGCTTCAGCGCGATATTGCGGCTGAAAATAATGTTATTATGGACGGTAGAGACATTGCTACCGTTGTGCTTCCCGATGCGCAGGTTAAAATATTCCTCACGGCATCACCCGAATGCAGGGCGGAAAGAAGATATAAAGAGCTTTTGGAAAAGGGCGAAAATGTAAAATATGAGGATGTTTTGGCGGATGTCAATGCCCGCGATTATCAGGACAGCCATCGCGAAATTGCGCCGCTTAAGCCTGCCGAGAATTCCGTTATTGCCGATACCTCCGGCAAATCCCTGCCGCAAAGTGTTGAAATGATAGTATCTGTTATTAAGGAGAAAATAAATGGTCAGCTTTGATTATTCCGTTGTTAAGCATTATAAATTCTATGGCTTTGTTAAAAAAGTTTTCGGTCCGATTTTCAGAGCTGTATATAAGCTTGAATTTCGCGGGCTTGAAAATGTGCCTGCCGAAAGCGGTGTGCGCTACATTGTGGCAATAAATCACACATGCGCACTTGATCCCGTTTTTGCTTCAATGCCGAAAAATGTGCCTCCGCTTCATTTTATGGCAAAGGTTGAGCTTTTTAAAAATCCCGTTGTGGGCTGGGTTATCAAGCATCTTTACGGCTTCCCTGTAAAAAGAGGCAAGGGTGACACCTCTGCCATAGATTACGGCGAAAAAATAATCGAAGAGGGGCATGTTATGGCAATCTGCCCCGAGGGCAGAAGAATTAAGGATAAAAACGGCGTGCCGCAACGCGCAAAATCCGGTGTTGCCGTCATCGCAAAAGCAACCAATGCCTCCGTTTTGCCCTGCGCCATTTATTGTGACGGCCCCATTAAGCCCGGCAAAAAGGTTGTTATTACATACGGCAAAATGCTTTCGCTTTCCGATATGGGGCTTGATAAAGAGGAATGCGGTCCGCACGATATCAAAGACGCTGCCAACAAAGTTATGGGCAGCATTCTCGATTTGTGGGAGGAAGCCGCAAAATGAAAGAAATAAGGCTTGCCGAAACTGCGGGCTTTTGCTTTGGGGTAAACAGAGCCGTCGATCTTGTTTACGGTCTTGTTGAAAAAGGCGAAAGGGTTTCAACCCTCGGTCCCATAATTCATAACAATCAGGTCGTTTCAGATTTGGAATCAAAGGGCGTTAAGGTGATTTCCTCACCGTCGGAATGTGAGTCGGGCTACGAAATAGTTATTCGCACCCACGGCGTTGAAAAAAATGTTATCGAGGATATCGAAAGCAGAAATATCCCTTATGTAAACGCCACATGCCCGTTTGTTCTTAAAATACATAAAATAGTCAGCCAAAGGCAGCCGGGAGGAGTAACTCTTATTGCCGGCGATGCGGGTCATCCCGAGGTTTTGGGCATTCGTTCCTTTTGCACGGGCGAAAGCTATGTTTTTAAAAACGAAGCAGAATTGCTTGAAATAATCAAAAATCATAATATTGCGCAAAAAAATGATGTTATTTGCGTGTCACAAACAACATTCAGCCTTGAAGAATGGAAAAAATGCGAGAAAATTCTTAAAAAGGTATGTACAAACTGTGAAATATTTGATACAATATGTAATGCAACTTCCGATAGGCAGCAGGAAGCGTTTAAACTGTCCAAGCAGTGCGATGCAATGGTTGTTATCGGCGGTCGCCACTCTTCCAATACTTGCAAGTTGAAAGATGTATGTTCGCAAAATGCTCCCACCTTCTTAATCGAATCGGCTGCCGAGCTTGCAGATAAGGATTTTTCGGGTTTCAATGTAGTTGGAGTTACTGCCGGGGCATCTACACCCTCGGTAATTATCAAGGAGGTACTAAAAACCATGTCCGAAGAAATTAAAGAAAAGGAAGTTGAAGCAACAGACTCTGTTGCCGAGACAGCAGAAACCGCTGAGGCCGATACGGCTGCTGTCGAAGTATCTGCTGATGGTGAAACCTTCGCAGAGATGCTCGAACAGTCCTTCAGCAACAACGATACCAGCAAAATTGTTAAAGGTATTGTTGTAAACATTACTCCCACGGAAGTATTTGTAGATGTTCCTGGAAGAAAACAAACGGGCGTTATCGCTCACGACGATCTTTCGGCAGAGCCGTTTGATAAGTGTGAGGATGTTGTTTCCGTTGGTGATGAGCTTGACCTTATCATTCTTAAAACAGACGATCAAGACGGCGTTCTTAAGCTTTCCAAAAAGCTTACCGATGCTTATAAAGGCTGGGATGATATCGTTAAGGCAAAGGAAGATGACGAGATCCTTGAAGGCCCCGTTGCAGCTGTTGTAAGAGGCGGCGTTCTCGCTTCCGTTAAGGGAACAAGAGTATTCATTCCCGCATCACTCACCGGTGTGCCCAAAAATGAGGAACTTTCCGTTCTTAAAGGTCAAACCGTAAGATTCAGAATTATCGACCTCAATGAGCAAAGAAGAAGAGCCGTCGGCTCCGTTAAAGCTGTTATTAACGAGGAAAGAAAAAAAGCACGCGAGGAGCTTTGGGGCAAGCTTGAAGAGGGCATGAAGCTTCAGGGCACAGTTAAATCACTCACCAATTACGGTGCGTTTGTTGATATCGGCGGCGTAGACGGCATGATTCATATCAGCGAGCTTTCCTGGACCCGTATTAAGCACCCGTCAGAGGTTGTTAATGTCGGCGATCAGGTTGAGGTTTATATCAAGAGCCTTGATCAGGAAAATAAAAAGATTTCTCTCGGCTTCAAGAAGATTGAGGATTCTCCGTGGGAACTTCTTAAAAGAGATTATCCCATCGGCACAAAGCTTACGGCTAAAATCGTAGGTCTCACCGCATTCGGTGCTTTCGCAACCGTAATTCCCGGTATTGAAGGTCTTATACATATCAGCGAAATCAGCTGGGATCGTATCAAGACTCCCGCAGATGTACTTAATGTAGGCGACGAGGTAGAGGTTCTCATCACCGATATCGATTTCGATAAGAAAAGAGTTAGCCTTTCCATGAAGCAAACCACCGAAAAGCCCGAAGAAACAATCGAGCTTGACGCCGAATAACAAATTATTATTAAGATAGTATAAACTAAAGCACCGAGATGTTCTCGGTGCTTTTTTGTTGCCGTTTATTGATTTGTTGAGTAATTGTTTTATGTGCGTTTTATCGGGCAAATTTTTTGGCTGATAATTATTCGCTTTCGATTTCTGCGCCGAACAAAGCGTCTATCACGATGTTGTATATTTCAACGGGATTGTTGTAGTAGCAGTCCTTAACCGTTTCTGCCTGCGCCGCAGTTGGCAAATTCAGTGTAAGTGCCATAAATTCCTTGTCGCCGTCCGCAAGGTGCATTGTTACGGAATAATAATCTTCGTGCTTTTCTATATCAACCTTGTTTTCTTTTTCAAATGTTTCGCGCACGGCAAGCTTGCGCGAAATTTCAATGCTCTTTTTTCTGATGGTGTAAGGAAGGTCATTTTCAACCAGGTCAACAAGGTTCTTGCAGCCATTACCGGGTTGAAGATAACCTTGACCGTCCTCAGTTATCATGCCCTTTTGCTTCAGCTTTTTAATTGCATTAACTGTTTCAAAATAATTTGCGATTTCACCGCGCATCATCGTGTCGGCAATAACTTTTTCCGTCAATCTGCCGCGTGAATTAACAGTGATGTAGCAAATAAGCAGGTTTATTTCAAGCGTCGATCTCAGTCCTCCGTCCGCAATTCCGCTTGCAAGCGCGTCAAATCTTAAATCTTCATTTTCACTTCCCGAAACTGTGTTTTCAGGCTTGATTTCTTTTTCGCTCATTGTAATCACCTCGTTGAAAAATATATTAACATAATCTTTACTTGCTTGCAATAAGTTTTGTTTTATAATATAATACCGATAACAAATAATAACTAAATGATAATGAAAGAGGTTTTTAAATTATGGCTAAGGTAACAAAAGATACTATTATTGCAGAGGCACTTCAAATTTGTCCCGATTCGGCAGAACTTTTTATGGAAATCGGTATGCATTGCCTTTATTGTCCTTCTGCGTCCGGCGAATCAATCGAGCAGGCTTGTATGGTTCACGGATGTGATCCGGATAAGCTTGTTGAAGATATCAATAAGCTGATAGGTTAATAATTTGTATGATAAGGCTTTCAAAGCGGCTTGCCGCTGCGGCAGAGCTTGTGCGCCCTGCAAAGGCGTTTGCCGATATCGGTTGTGATCACGGCTATCTGCCTGCATATCTTGTTCAAAACAATATTGTTAAAAAAGCATATGCGTGCGATATAAACGAAGGTCCGCTGTCCAAATGCCGCGAGGTTGCCGTCCGGGAGGGTGTTGCCGATAAAATCACCTGTATTCTTGCACCGGGTCTTTCCGGGTTGCGTGAAAACGATGCCCGTGAAATTGCAATTTGCGGTATGGGCGGCGAGCTTATTGCCGATATTATCGCGGATTGCCCGTTTGCAAAATCAAAGGATGTGCATTTTGTACTCAATCCGATGACTCGCCAGCATGTGCTTCGCCGCAGGCTTTGCGAAAACGGCTTTGAAATCGGCAGGGATATTATCGTTTCCGAGGGCAGGCATTATTATAATGTTTTTGAAGCAAGCTACACCGGCAAAATCGTTGAGCGCGACGAAAGTTATTATTTCCTGGGCAATATCCGGGATTTTTCAAATAAAAAATATTTTGAGCATTTGCTCAGTTTTCTTGAAAACAAACAGAAAGGAAATGCGGATTATTCCGATGTGATTTCCGCCATTAAAGAGAAATTATGACTTCTGTTTTTGATATTTATAATTATCTTGATTCCGTTGCCCCGTTTTCAACACAGGAGGAATGGGATAATTCGGGTCTTTTAATCGGCAGCGGTGATAATGAGGTAAAAAAGGCAGTGCTTTGCCTTGACACCACAAAAGATGTTGTCTGCTACGCGTCGGATATTGGTGCCGAGCTTATTATTTCGCATCATCCGATTATATTTCGAGGAATAAAATCTGTGGAATCCGATACTGCCGTTTACGAGTGCGTTAAAAACGGTGTTGCCGTCATCTCTGTACACACCTGTTTTGACAAGGCGGAGCGCGGCATAAACACAAATTTATGCAAGCGGCTCGGTCTTTCGGATATTAAGCCTGTTAACGGCACTTTTATCGTTACGGCTGAACTTGATATGCCTATGAGTGCAGATGATTTTGCACAGCTTGTGAGCGATACTCTTGATGTGCACGGGCTCAGATACACGGCTTCCGATAAGCCGATTAAAACCGTTGCTCTCGGCGGCGGCGCGTGTGAGGAATACTTTCCGCAGGCAATGGAATGTGCCGATTGCTTTGTTACCGGTGATATGAAATATCACGGTTTTCTTGCAGCGGCGGAGGAAAATTTCTGCGTTATAAGTGCGGGTCATTTTGAAACGGAATCCGAATCGTTTCACATGCTGCTTAACGAGCTGAAAAACAAATTTCCGGACGTTGAATTTGTTTGGGGCAATCAGCAAAATCCTGTTTTGGCGGTGTGATTATGGCGCTGGACGGAATATTTTTACATCATCTAAAAAACGAGGTTGCCGAATTTGCAATCGGCTCAAGAATAGATAAAATTTATCAACCCTCAAAAGAGGAACTTGTGCTTTCGCTGCGCTCGCGCGAGGGCAGTGAAAAACTGTTACTCTCCTGCCGCGCAAACACTGCGGGTATGTATTTCACAAAATATCCGCCGGAAAATCCCGCAAAGCCGCCGATGCTTTGTATGCTGCTTCGCAAGCATCTTTGCGGCGGTAAAATTCTTTCCGTAGAGCAGCAGGGGCTTGACAGAATTATAAAAATCACCGTTCGCTCCTCAAACGAGCTCGGCGATGAGGTATTGCTCACGCTTGTTGTTGAAATAATGGGTAGATACAGTAATATTATTTTGCTGAGCGAAAACGGCACA
The DNA here is from genome assembly GCA_963654285.1 of bacterium. Taxonomy (GTDB): domain Bacteria; phylum Bacillota; class Clostridia; order Oscillospirales; family Acutalibacteraceae; genus Eubacterium_R. Next base: position 97,731 of record CAVJZG010000002.1, on the reverse strand, counting down.
ATTATTGACGCTTTGCGCCGTGTGGACGAAAACAGCTCCCGTGTACGCCGTGTTTTGCCCGGGCTTAAATACGAAACTCCGCCGGCTCAGGATAAGCTGAATATTTTAACGGACGATATCGAAAAAATCAAATCAAGAATTTTACAAAGCACCAAATCCCCGGCAAATGCTTTTCAAAGCGCGGTTATGGGCGTTTCGCCGATTGTGTGCCGCGAATACGAAAACGGTGTTTCTGTTGAACAAATAAAGCACTATGCCGAAAATCCGAAGCCGAATGTTATCATAACTCAGGCTCCGTTTGATTTTTGCTTTATGCCGATAACTCAATACGGCTCTCTCGCAAGCGAAAAGGATTTTGAAACTTTTTCCGAAACGCTTGATTTCTTTTATTGCGAAAAAGTCAGGGCAGACAGAATTCGCCAACGTTCCGGCGAGCTTTTCAAAACCATTTCAAATTTAAAGGAACGCGCCGTTCGCAAAGCTTTAAACAGAAGCAAAGAACTTGAGGATTGCCGTGATAAGGATAAATATAAAATTTACGGCGATTTAATTGTTGCAAATCAATACGCACTTCAAAAGGGTTCGATTTATTACGATTTGCAAAATTTTTACGAAGAAAACTCCACCGTTCGCGTGCCTGCCGATCCTGCGCTTTCGCCGATGCAGAATGCGCAGAAATATTATAAGGAATATCGCAAAAAACAAACCGCCGAAAGCAGGCTTTCGGATTTCATAAAGGCGGCAAACGAAGAGGCGGCATATCTTGATTCCGTAACGGACGCGCTTTCAAGAGCGCAAACGGATCAGGAAATTACCGAAATTAAAAACGAGCTTGTTCAAACCGGCTTTTTAAAACGTCGTTCGGAGAAAAATCAAAAAAATCCAAAGCAGCTTCGCCCTATGGAATTTGAAAGTTCCGACGGTTTCAAAATATTCGTGGGTCGCAATAATATTATGAATGACAAACTTACGCTTAAAACCGCAAAAAATTACGATTTGTGGTTTCATGTTAAGGACGGCGCAGGTGCGCATGTTGTTGTTCAAAGCGAAAACGGCAGGGAATTTACCGATTTGCTGATTCGCGAGGCGGCAATGCTTGCCGTGCAAAACAGCAGGGCGGCTTCCTCCTCGAATGTTGCCGTGGATTATACGATTATAAAAAACGTTAAAAAGCCAAACGGTGCAAAGCCCGGCATGGTTATTTACGATAACTATAAAACCGAGTATGTAACGCCTAATTTTGACGAGCTTGAAAGGATAAAAAGAATTGTATAACATAGCTGTTGTTCTTGCAGCCGGAAACGGCACAAGAATGGGAATAGACAAAAGTAAGCTGCTTATCGAAATAGGCGGCAAAACGGTTATTGAGCGCAGCGTTGCCGTGTTTGAGGATATGGCTGAAATAGATGAAATCATTGTTGTTTGCCGCGAATGCGATGTTGAAACCTTTTCAAAATTGCTTCCTCATGAAAATATATCTTTTGTTATCGGCGGCGAAACAAGGCAACAAAGCGTTAAAAATGCCGTTGAAACAATCGATGAATGCGATTATATCATTATTCATGACGGCGCACGCCCGCTTGTTACTTCCGAAACGGTTGTTAAAACGCTTGACGAGGCTCAAATTCGCAGCGCTGCGGCAACCGGCGTTTATGTTAAGGATACCGTTAAGGTTGTGGACGAAAAACTTAATATAGTAGGCACGCCGAACAGAAAAAATCTTGTGCTTATTCAAACTCCGCAGATTTTTGAATTTAAAACATATAAAAAAGCACTTGAAGCCGCTCAAAATGATGGTAAGGATTATACGGACGATTGCCAGCTTGTTGAGCATATCGGCGTTGAATGCGGCGTTGTTATCGGCGAATACGAAAACATAAAAATCACTACAAAGGGCGATGTACCCATGGCGGAAAGCATATTGAAAGCAAGAGCCGGAAAGGAATTTTGATATGAATATCAGAATAGGGCACGGATATGATGTGCACAAGCTTGTTGAGGGCAGAAAATGTATAATCGGGGGCGTTGATATTCCAAGCGAACTCGGTCTCCTCGGTCATTCGGATGCCGATGTGCTGCTTCACGCTGTTTCCGACGCATTGCTCGGTGCGGCTGCACTTGGCGATATCGGCAAGCATTTTCCCGACGCTGATGAACGCTATGCCGGCGCAAACAGCTTTGTGCTGCTGCAAAATGTGGTTGCGCTTCTTGCCGAAAATGGCTATAAAGCAGTAAATATAGATGCCACAATCATTGCTCAGGTTCCGAAAATGGCACCGTACATTGATGAAATGCGCACAAATGTCGCAAAAGCCTGCGGCGTTGATGTTGATTTCGTTTCCGTTAAGGCAACCACCGAAGAGAAACTCGGCTTTACTGGCGCAAAGCAGGGGATAGCCGCTCATTGCGTTTGCCTGATCGAAAAGGTGTAAACAAAAACTGTTGTCATTGCCAACAAAACGATTTTAAATATAAAAATGTAATAAGAATAAATTGCACCGCGCTTCAATATTATTTATTTGTGTGCGGTGCTTTTCATATGTTTTTTGGATTTTTTTTGAAATATTTGTAAACACTATTGACAAATAGGAAAAACTTGCTAAAATAGTAATTAGCACTCGGAGATAAAGAGTGCTAAAACATTTAAATACTTTTCAGAGGTGAAATTTTATTATGACTATTAAACCACTTGCAGATAAGGTATTGCTTGCTCCCATGGAGGCTGAAGAAACAACGGCTTCCGGGCTTTTCATTGCCGCGTCTGCGCAGGAAAAACCCGAATTTATGACCGTTTCCGCTGTCGGTCCCGGCACGGAAAAATATCCCATGACTGTTAATGTCGGCGATAAGGTTATCATCACAAAGTACAGCGGCACAAATGTTAAAGTAGACGGTAAAGAATACACTATCGCTTCCGTTAAAGACATTCTTGCGGTTGTTGACTGATTTAGCAAACAGGAAAGGAATGATTGATTATGGCAAAAGATATAATTTACGGTGAAGAAGCCCGTAAGGCACTTCAAAGCGGTATCGATAAGCTTGCAAATACCGTTAAAATCACACTCGGCCCCAAGGGCAGAAATGTTGTTCTCGATAAGAAATACGGCTCACCGCTCATCACAAACGACGGTGTAACCATCGCAAAGGAAATCGAGCTTGAAAACCCGTTTGAAAATATGGGTGCTCAGCTTGTTAAAGAGGTTTCCTCAAAAACCAACGATGATGCCGGCGACGGCACCACAACGGCAACCCTTCTTGCTCAGGCGCTTGTTCGCGAGGGTATGAAGAATGTTGCCGCAGGCGCAAATCCGATGGTTGTTAAAAACGGCATTAAAGCAGCCGTAGATGCAGCTGTAGATGCAGTTAAAGGCAATTCACAGCAGGTTAAAGGCTCCGATGATATCGCTCGAGTAGCAACCGTTTCCGCGGCAGACGAATATGTAGGCAAGCTTGTTGCCGATGCTATGGAAAAGGTTACGGCAGACGGAGTAATCACGGTTGAAGAATCAAAAACAGCCGAAACAACTTGCGAGGTTGTTGAAGGCATGCAGTTTGACCGCGGCTATATCAGCCCCTATATGGTAACTGATACCGATAAAATGGAAGCTGTTATTGACGATGCACTTCTTCTTATCACCGATAAGAAAATTTCAACCGTTCAGGATATTCTTCCTTTGCTTGAATCCGTTCTCAAGAGCGGTCAAAAGCTTGTTATCGTTGCCGAGGATGTTGAGGGCGAGGCGCTTCAAACAATCCTTCTTAATAAACTCAGAGGCACCTTCACCTGCGTTTGCGTAAAGGCTCCCGGCTTTGGCGACAGAAGAAAGGATATGCTTCAGGATATCGCAACTCTCACCGGAGGTCAGGTTATCACCTCGGATCTCGGTATTGAACTTAAAGATGCCACCATGGATATGCTTGGTAAGGCTCGTCAGGTTAAGGTTACAAAAGAAAATACAATTATCGTTGATGGTGCCGGCTCCTCGGATGAAATCAAAGCAAGAGTTCATCAGATTAAATCCGCTATCGAAACCTCAACTTCGGATTTCGACAGAGAAAAGCTTCAGGAACGCCTTGCTAAGATGGCAGGCGGCGTAGCCGTAATCAAGGTCGGTGCTCCCTCCGAAACCGAAATGAAAGAAAAGAAGCTTCGCATTGAAGATGCTCTTGCAGCCACCAAGGCGGCTGTTGAAGAAGGCATTGTTGCAGGCGGCGGTGTAGCTCTTATCAACGCAATCCCCGCAGTTGAAAAGCTTCTTGATACGGAAGACGCTGATTTCAAAACGGGCGTTGCAATCGTGCTTAAGGCTCTTGAAGAGCCCGTTCGCCAAATCGCAGCCAATGCCGGTATGGAAGGCTCCGTAATTCTTGATAAGATTAAGAATGCCGATAAGGTAGGCTACGGCTATAACTTCGCAACAAACGAATATTGCGATATGATTGAAAGCGGCATTGTTGACCCTGCAAAGGTAACTCGCTCCGCTGTTCAGAACGCAGCTTCCGTTGCGTCCATGGTTCTCACCACGGAATCCCTTGTAACGGATATTAAAGATCCGAAAGAGGACGCAGCCAATGCGGCAGCAATGGCTGCGGCATCTCAGGGCGGAATGTATTGATAAATAATCTGCAATAATAAAGCGGCTCACGAACTTAGCTTCGCGAGCCGCTTTTTTTGCGATAGATATTATTTATTACTGATTTTTGTATTTCAACATATTGCCTTATCACATCTGGAATTTGCGAATATATTCGTCTATGCAGGTTTGAATAACGCCCTCTGCCGCCTCACGGTTTTGCACTTCTATAATAGATGTGGTTTTGCCCTTTTCAAGTGTTTTGTAAACCTCAAAGAAATGTTCGATTTCGTCCATTCTGTGCGAGGGAAGCTCATCGATATCTTTATAGCAATTATAGTTCGGATCGTTCACGGGCACTGCAATGATTTTTTCGTCGCGACTGCCGCCGTCCTCCATAATAAGCACGCCGATGGGTGAGCATTCAACTATTGTCATCGGCAAAATTTCCTCGCTGCAAAGCACAAGCACATCAAGCGGGTCGTTGTCGTTCGCATATGTTCTGGGAATAAAGCCGTAGTTTGCCGGGTAGTGGGTGGAAGTGAAAAGAACGCGGTCAAGTTTCAGCATGCCGGTTTCTTTGTCAAGCTCGTATTTGTTTTTGCCGCCTTTTGATATTTCGATAACTGCGTAAAATCTGTTCTTTTTAATTCTTTTGGGGCTTATGTTGTGCCATATGTTCATAAAAAAACCTCCTTGTTTTTATTTAATTTTATCATATGTTTTTTTGTTTAGCAATAGTTTCTTGACCTCATTGCCGGTTTGGTATAGAATTTATATGTAATTTATTATAGGAGATGTTCTTATGCCTTTTATCAACACCACAACCAATGTTTCCGTTTCACCGGAAAAAGAAATCATGCTCAAAGCAAAGTTCGGTTCGGCAATCGAATTGCTCGGCAAAAGCGAAAGCTGGCTTATGCTTGAGTTCAACGATAATGCAGATATGTATTTTAAGGGCAACGATGCGCCGGCAGCTTTTGTTGATATTTCCGTTTTCGGCAAATCCACCGACGCGCAGTGCGAGGCGATGACAAAAGAGATATGCAAAATAATGGGGGAGGAGCTTTCACTTCCCGCGGACAGGGTTTATGTTAAATATTCCGGCACGAATCAGTGGGGCTGGAACAATATGAATTTTTAGGTGATAAAATGACTTTGCAGGAAATTATCGATTCAAGCAATGATATCGTCTTTTTCGGTGGCGCAGGCGTTTCAACCGAAAGCGGTATACCCGATTTCAGGTCGGTTGACGGGCTTTATAATCAAACCTATGATTATCCGCCGGAGGAAATTCTTTCGCACGGTTTCTTTTGGCACCACACCGATTATTTTTACCGTTTTTACCGCGATAAGCTGATTTGCCCCGATGCCAAGCCTAATGCCGCGCATTATAAGCTTGCCGAACTTGAAAATGCAGGTAAACTGAAAGCTGTTGTCACTCAAAATATAGATGGGCTTCATCAAAAAGCCGGCAGCAAAAATGTATTTGAACTTCACGGCTCCGCTTTGAGGAATAACTGCAGCGATTGCGGTAAGGCGTTTAATCAGGAATATATTTCAAATTGCGGCGGTGTGCCGAAATGCGATAAATGCGGCGGCGTGATTAAACCCGATGTTGTGCTTTACGGCGAGTCGCTTGATGACGCCACTGTAAACGGCGCGATAAATTCCATCGCTAATGCCGATTGCCTTATAGTTGCCGGCACAAGCCTTGTGGTTTATCCTGCTGCGGGCTTTATCAGATATTACAGAGGGGATAAATTCGTTTTGATTAACCGCGAGCCGACTCAGGCGGATTCGGCGGCGGATCTCGTTATTCACGACAGTGTGGGCAAGGTGCTTTCACAAATTATTGTTCGTTGATTTACCAATAAATCGAAAAGCACCTCTGTTTGTGCAATATGCACCAAAATTCGGTGTGTATTCGTCTTGTGAATTTTCGCTCACTGTCTATTATGCACAAAAACAATTGTAAATAAATTATTAACAAATATATATTGTTATTGACTTTGACCGCCAAATCCATATAATGAAGTTGCAACGGAAAAGAGCGTTGCAAATAATTTAACAGGAGGCGGTTTATATGTTTAAACTTCTCATGAAATGTGCTCGAATTCTTGCCGCCGGCGATTTAGCTTATACGGACAGGAAATAATCATTTTCGGGGCGAGCACCCCCAAATTCCTAAAATTCTCCCCGCAGATTTTTTCTGCGGGGCTTTTCTTTTGCTTTTTTTGAGTCGGTTTGTTTTTAAACATTAAAATAAATAGTTTCCCAATTGTAAACAATTGCTCTTATTTAAACAAAATCATTAAAAAATTCTTGCGTATTCGTTAAAAATGTGTTAATTTATACTAAGCGCGTGCAGAGAGAACGCGTCAGTTGATGATAAGGGGTGGTCAAATGGCTTCGTCTCAAGCCGGACTCAAAGAAAAAATCGGTTCTGCAGTCGATAATCTTAAGTATTATTGGAAAGAACCGCCTAAGGGCAGATTTATGTCCTTCAAGGAAATTGCATCATACGCTTTCGGCGGTATAGGTGCATATTTAATCGTAAGCATGAGCTGGATTTGCATGCTTGCAACCACAAATGTATTTATTACGGGCACTATCGGCATCACGCCTACGGATATGTATATCCTGTATGTTATTGCCATTCTTGCCGGTATTCCGCTTACGGGTCTTCGCGCTTCGATTGTTGATAACACGCGCGGTAAGGCAGGTAAGTACAGACCTTATATTTTGCTTATGGGCATTCCTTCGGCACTCATTTTCATTGCCATGGTTTGGTTCCCGTACGATAAGCTTAAATATTTGGTTGGCGACGGTGTTGTTTTCGGCGAAAAAACAGCCGATTATCTTGCAAAATGCATTATTTTGCTTGTTTTCAACATCATTCTTCAGTTTGTTTATAACTTCTTCTATGATGCATACGAAAACCTTATCCATGTTCTTTCTCCCAACTCTCAGGAAAGAGCGGATGTTGCATCAATCAAAAGTATTATATATTCACTCGGACCCTCGGTTGTAAACCTCATTATGCCGATTGTTGCGGAAAATGTTTTCCACACAAACCAAACGGATATCCGCGTTTACAGGCTTGTTTTCCCGATATTGGGTGTGCTCGGTTCGGCACTGCTTGTTGTTGTTTATGCAAACACGCAGGAAAAAATCATTCAGGCAAAAACCCATGTTATTCAGGTTAAATTTACCGATGCATTTAAGGCAGTTGCAAAGAATAAGTATTTTTGGATTATCTCTCTCGCAAGCTGGATCGGCTTTCTTGAAACTGCTTACACAAACATCCTTGCATGGCTCTATAATTACGGCGGCGCATGCTCGGGTAATGTTTACAGTATTATCGTAACCCTAAACGGCAACTCCGCTCTTTGGGGTATGATTATGGCACCGTTCTTTATTCGTAAGTACGGTAAAAAGAAAGTTCAAATCGTTACAAACCTTTTGAATATCATTTTCATTCTTGCAATGATTCTCTTTACTGGCACAATCAATACCGCCACAATTTGGATGATTCTTATCTGCCTGTATTGTAACGGTATCGTAGGTGCGTTTGCGCATATCCTCAATCCATCCATTCAGGCGGATATCCGCGATTATCAGCAGTATAAAACAGGTGAAAGAATCGACGGCATGTTTGCAGCTGTTGCAACAATCGGTTCCGTTATCACTCTTATCACCTCCAGCGTTGTTCCCACGCTCCAGGAAAAGCTCGGTATGAATGTTGAAAACGCAAAGCGCGTTGTTAATAACAGCGAGCTTATGTCTCGCGTCCTCCCCGGTGCAGAGGAAACCATCGGTCAAATGCTTGCAAAGCAGGCTGCAAACGGTCAGGATATCTATAATGCGTCAAACGCTCTTTATGATGTTAACGGCGTCCTTATTCCGCTTCTTCGCGTGCTCATTATTGTTGCAGCAGGCGGCGCAATCCTTAATGTTATTCCTTATTTCTTCTATGATTTCACCGAGCGTAAGCAAAAAGCCGTTATCCGCGTTCTTAAGGTTCGCGCCCTGTTTGAGGACTATGCAAACGATGCTCTTTCGGACAGAGAACTTGTTGAAGCTATCGACCTTGTAAACGATGCTCGCCAAATGGCTGAAAAAGCACCTAAGGAAGTTTCAAAGAAAGATTATAAATCACTCAGCGGTAAGGCAAAAAAAGAGGCTAAAAAAGCCTATAACGAAGCTTTGGCGTTCAATGAAGAAATTGAAATTTCAAAGTTTGTTTGCGCAGAGCTCGACAAGTTCAATTCCGATAATGTAAAGCGCCAGGTTGCTCTTTATCAGGCTGTTTACGATGCCGGTCTTGACGGTGTTGTTAATATGGATGTAGAAGCTGTTAAAAGAGAACTTGCAACTGCAAAGGCTCTTCCGAAAAATACGGAGCAGGAAAAAGAAATGCGCAAGATCGAAATCGAACTTGCAAAGAAAAAGCTTTCCTCGCATAAAAACTATGTTAAGCATTTCGGCACGGTTAAAGAGTTTAAAGAGCCCGATATGGCTGTTCTTGACGGTTATTTTGAAGTTGAGGATAAATGCGAAGACAGAATTGCAGAGCTCACTAAGGAAATCAACGAGGCTAAAAAAGCCGGCGATTCCCACGAGGTTGCCAAATTTAAGGCAGAACTCAAAAATGTTGCCGCAGAGCGTAAAGCCGCTCGCAAGAATTCCAAAGAGGAAATGGATAAACATGCAATGTTTAACCGTGCGGCAGACGCTTATATCACTTCGCGCAAGCTCCTCATTCAGCGTGAGAATTTCTCCCGTCTTGATGAAATCGCCGCTAAGTATGATGAAGCAAAGACTCGTGCAGAAGAAGATGAACGCTTAAAGCACGAAGAGGAAGAGGCAAAGCGTAAAGAACTTGAAGCAGAACTTGCTGCACGTAAGGCTGCCAAAAAAGCAAAGAAAAACTCTAAAAAATAATATCTCGATATTTTTGCCGGGGGCTTTTGCCCTCGGCTTTTTCTTTATGCATAATTTATTCGTAAATCAATTTACACAAGTGAAGCATTGTACAATTTTTGCTGTTGTTAGTGCAAAATCATCAAAAATATATTGCCAAGCCACGAAAATTGTGTTAAATTCAAATAAATACGTTGCGGCAATAAATTTGTTTGGGGTGATTAAATGGCTGCTCAAAATTCGGGAGTTAAGCAAAAGGTTAAATCAATTGCTGATAATGTAAGATATTATTGGAATGATCCGCCCAAAGGCAAATATATGAATTTTAAAGAAATCGCCGCTTATGCAGTCGGCGGAATCGGTTCGTATTTCATTATTTCCATGGGCTCTGCCTTGCTTGTCAGCACGACGAATATGATTGTCGGCGGCGCTATCGGTATTGCACCGATGGATATGTATGTGCTTTATCTTATTTCAACCCTTGCCAATATTCCGCTTACGGCGATTCGTGCAAATAAAGTTGACAACACAAGGGGCAAAGGCGGTAAGTACAGACCTTATCTTATTTCCATGGGCATTCCCACGGCAATTCTTGCATTAGTTTATGTTTGGTTTCCGTATAACAGCCTCTATTCTGTTTTCACAGGGGAAATTTTCGGTAAGGACGGAGGCTATATTGCAAAATGCGTTGTTGTTTTATTGCTGAATTTGGGTTTGCAATATTACTACAATTTCTTTAACGATGCCTACACAAATCTTATCCATGTTCTTTCGCCGAACACACAGGAAAGAACAGATGTGCTTGCGATTAAATCCGTTGTTTATTCGCTTGCGCCGTCTATTATGAACATCGTTCTTCCTCTTATTGCGCAGGTTGCCGCAAATAATAATCTATATGATATTAAAGTTTACAGAATTTCTTACCCGGTTTTTGCAATAATCGGCATTGTTCTCACAATTGTTGTTTATGCAAACACAAAGGAAAAAATCGTTCAGGCAAAAACGCACACAATTCAAATCAGCTTTATCGATTCCTTTAAAGCGGTTGCAAAAAATAAATATTTTTGGATTATCGCGCTTGCCGGCTGGATCGGATTTCTTGAATCGGCATACGGCAATATCCTTACATGGTCTTATAACTACGGTCACACCTGCAACGGTGCTCAGTTCGCGCTTATTCAAACCTTAATCGGCAATGCCTCGCTCTGGGGTATGCTGCTTGCTCCGATTTGCATAAGAAAATGGGGGAAAAAGAATGTTCTTGTTGCCGTAAATCTCGGCAATGTCGTTTGCATTCTTGCAATGATAATCGACATGCGCAATATTTGGTGGCTTTTCATTTGCGTTTATTGCAACTGGCTTGTGGGCGCGTTCGAGCAAATCACAACGCCTGCCATTCAAGCAGATATCCGCGATTATCAGCAGTATAAAACAGGTGAAAGAATCGACGGTATGTTTGCCACCGTGCTCACAATCGGCAATCTTGTAACGCTGCTCACTTCCTCGGTGCTTCCGATGGTTTATGAAAAATACGGTGTTTACGAGGGCAACGGTTATGCGTCGTCTTTTGATATTCTGGATGTCAGCTCTGGCAATCCGAATTTGCTTTATAAGCTTATGTCGGTGCTTATTATAATGGCTGCCGTGGGTGCGTTTTTAAACACTGTTCCGTATTTCTTTTATGATTTTAACGAAAAAAAGCAAAAATCCGTAATTCGCGTTCTTAAAGTTCGCTCCCTGTTTGAGGATTACGGAAATAACGCTCTTGATAATCATAAAATTGTTGAAACAATTGATTTGGTTGAAAAATCACGCCGAATGGCTGCCGAAGTTCCCAAGCAGGTTTCAAAAGATATGTATAAAGGCATATCCGATAAAAAGCAGCGTAAGGCGGCTAAAAAAGCTTATTCCGAAGCACTTGAATTTAATGAGGAAATCGAAATTTCCGAATTTGTTTGCAACGAGCTTGATAAGTTTAAAACAGATAATTACATTTACCGGGTTAAGGTTTATTCGGAAATATACGAAAACGGGCTTGCAGGCATAGTAAACGCTTCCGAAGCCGATTTGAAAAATGAAATTGCTCGGGCAAAAGCAATGCCAAAGAGTACCGAGGCGGAAAAAGAGCATCGTGAATTTTGCGTTGAAATTGCAAAGAAAAAACTTTCTGCCAAAAGAGCGTTTGAAAAAAATTATCATTCACTTGAAGAATTTGTTGAGCCCGATATGGCGGAACTTACGGCGATTTTTGATAAGGAAGATGAAATTGATGCTCAAATGTTTGAGCTTAACACCGAAAAAACAAAGCTTAAAAAGCAAAATAATAAGGCACAAGCCGAAAAAATCTCGCACCGCCTGCACGAGCTGACCGCCGAAAGAAGAGCTCTTCAAAAGAGCGAAAAGGCAAAAATGGATGAATTTGCAAAATTCAATCGCGCCGCAAAGCCCTATATCGATGCGAATAAGCTTTTGCTTCAGTACGAAAATTATAATCATTTCGATGAAATTGCAGCACTTTATGAAGAGGCGAAAACCAATGCCGACGCCGAGGATAAGGCAAGAGCGGAATTGGCAGAATTAAAACGCCGCGAGCAGCAGGAGGAACTTGAGGCAAGAAAAGCCGCCAAGGCTGCCCGCAAAGCCAATAAAAACAAAAAGCAGTAACACAGCGATAATCCATAAATAAACCGTATTTCGGTTTTAAGCAAAATACCCCGTTTCGGCATATTATGTAGTATGACTTGAAATGGGGTTATTTTTATGGCTTATTATATTAAAATCGGTTCGATAACAAATGCGCAGCGAGGGCGTTCGCTGTTGCGTGCAAATTCAATAAATGTTCAAATCAGGCGGCTTGAAAATCCCGCCCTGGGCGAGGGCTGCGGCTATGTGCTTTCTTTGGAGGACGCTCCCGATAAAGCAACGCGCCTGCTTCAAAAAAACGGCTTGCGCGTTTTGGGGGTTGAGCGGTTATGATTTATTTTGATAACGGCGCAACATCTTATCCTAAGCCGCACAGCGTACTTGATGCGTATGCCGCGGCAATGCGGCTTTACGGCTTTAATTCCGGCAGAGGCGGATATAGGCAGTCCGTTGCCGCTGCAGAAAAAATCTATGAAACGCGTGAAAAAATAGGCGATATGTTCGGTGCGGAGCCGCAAAATATCGCTTTCACAAAAAATTGCACGGAGGCTCTCAATATCGCAATAAACGGCAGCGTTTTTCCGGGCTGCCGTGTTATAATTTCTTCGCTTGAGCACAATTCTGTTTGGCGCGTTGTGTCTAAGCTTCAAAAAGAGGAAAACATCGCCGTCGATATCGCCGATCATGATTTTGACGAAGATAAGTGTGCCGAAAATTTTGAAAGGCTCATAAAGCCGGAAACGGCTCTTATAGTGTGTATGTCCGCCTCAAATGTTTTCGGCGTAACATTTCCGATTGCAAAGATCGGTAAAATCGCAAAAAGGCACGGCGTACGCTTTATTGTTGACGCAGCACAGTCCGCCGGCGTTTTGCCTTTGAGTTTGAAAAATGATAATATCGATATCATCTGTGCTCCCGGGCATAAATGCCTTTGCGGTCCCATGGGTACCGGCTTTATTGCGCTCGGCAAAAATGTTGATGTGGCACCGTTTGGCGTCGGAGGCACTGGCAGCAATTCACTTGATTTTGCTCAGCCCAAATATATGCCGGATAAGCTGGAAGCCGGCACGCTTAACAATCCCGGAATTATCGCTCTCGGTGCGGGAATTGATTATGTAAACAAACAAAAAATGAGTTTGATTTATTCGCACGAGCTTGCACTTTCGAAAAGGCTTTATGACGGAATTTCCGCCATACCGGATGCGCTGCTTTATTGCCCAAAGCCTGAAAGCGGCAAAAATGTGCCGTTGTTCTCGTTCAATATCAAAGGCATTAAAAGCGAAAAGGTTGCCGCATTTTTGGCGGATAACGATATAGCAGTAAGGGCAGGGTACCATTGTTCGCCGCTTGCTCACGCTTATTTCGGCACCTTGGCAACCGGCACGGTTCGCGTTTGTCCGTCTGTATTCAACACATTAAATGAATGTGAAGTTTTTTTGAATACTGTAAAAAAACTATGATTTTCGCTTTATTATTCTGCTTTATTATGTTAAAATAAAAGTATATAAAATTATGAAAGAATGTTTTTTAATGTGGAATGATATAATCGGTTTTTTCAATAAAGTTTTAAGCGTTTTCTCCACGTTCGGATTTGCCGATTTCTTTGATATTGTTGTTGTGGCGATAATCATTTATCTTTGCGTGCGAATTATAAGGGAAACAAGGGCAATGCAGCTTGCAAAGGGCATTGTTTTTATTGCTATTGTTTATTTTGTGGTCAATTTGCTTAATATGGAGGCTTCAACAGCCATATTCAAAACCATATTCAATAATATTATTTTGATTATTGTTATTCTTTTTGCTCCCGAAATAAGAAATATTCTTGAGCAAATTGGTAAGGGCACCGCGCGAAAGAATTTCAAAACAATCGTTCACCCCGGCGTTGCCGTTGAGCTTGCCGGTATTCAGGACGGCATCGAAGCTACAATTCAGGCTTGCTCCGATTTGAGCGACACACGCACGGGTGCATTGATTGTGTTTGAAAATGAAACATTGCTCGGCAATGTTATAGACAGCGGCACGCTTATGAACGCCAAGCCGTCGAAGGCACTTATCAAAAATGTTTTCTATCCCAAAACTCCGCTGCATGACGGAGCAATGGTTATCAGAAACGGTAAAATACTTGCCGCAGGCTGCATTTTGCCGCTCACAAAAAAACAGCTTAACACCCGCTTCGGCACAAGGCATCGCGCCGCCGTCGGTCTCACAGAGGAAAGCGACGCCATCGTTGTTGTTGTTTCTGAAGAAACCGGCTCGATTTCCGTTGCCAGAAACGGTGTGCTTTCAAGCGATATTTCGGACGGCGAATTAAGAGATATCTTGATGAGCACCTTTATTCCAAGCGGTTCGTCCTCGGATGATAAAATCATCACGCGCCTTGTAAGGAGGATGAAAAAATAATGGCTGAAAAGAAAAAGAAAAAGTTTTCGCTGCGAAAGCTGATTTATAACGATAAATACTTAATAATCATATCGATTTTCGCCGCAGTAGTGGTTTGGATTGCCACATCGATAAATCTTAGCCCCGAAACAACAAAAAAAATCACTGTTCCCGTAACGGTGGATTTTAGCGGCACTTTGGCAGAACAGCTTGGCATTGAATATTTCGGTTCAACCGATATTTCCGTTGATGTAACAGTGTCGTGCAAAAAATATCTTGCAAAGGATATTAAGGCAGACGATATTTCCGCTTCGCTTCAAACAAGCACGGTCACTTCTGCCGGCTATCATTCCGTGCCAATTCTTGTAAGCGCGGCAGACGGCGCGGAATTTACAATCGAAAAATATTATCCCACCTCTGCCGAGGGGTATTACGATGTTGTGCAGGAGGCAAGCTTTCCGATAGAACTTAATTTCACAAACACCGATTTTACGGCAAGCGGCTATGTTGCAGGCACCACCACCTTAAGCGAGGATGATGTCGTCATTAAAGGTCCGAAGGCATATGTGGCTCAAATTTCAAAGGTTGTTGCCGATATAGATCTGGGCAGCGATTTAACGGAATCTCAGCTTGTTGATTTAAATCCTGTTGCCGTTGATTCCTCGGGCAAGAAAATCGATTATATAACCCTTAAAAATAAAATAACCGCAAATGTGCCGATTCTTAAGGTTGAAACGCTCAGCCCGCAGGTTAATTTTGTTAACGCTCCGGTAAATGCGCAAAATCTGTTTAAGATAACTTATTCAACAAGCAATGTTGAAGCCGGTGTTCTTGAAACGGCAGGCATAAATTCTCTGAATCTCGGCGATGTTGATTTTTCCAAAATCAATTCCGGTGATAATGAGTTCACTTTTGATATCACAAACATAAACGGCATTATGGTGCTGGACGGCACTACACAGATAACTGTTAAGGTTTCGGCTTTGTCGGAACTTCAAACAAAGCAAATCACCGTTTCCGAAAGCGATGTAACAGTCAGCACGGCAGACGGTTTTAAAGCCCGCCCGGTTTCCGTTTCGCCAAACAAAATTACGGTTGTGGGCACTAAGGATGCTCTTGATTCAATCAGCGCGGCAAACATAGTTATGTCCTGCGATTTGAAATCGGAAAATCTTAAAGTCGGCACTTCGTCTTACGCTCTTTCCGTTTCCGTTAAGGATGCCCCCAATGTTTGGGTTTACGGAAGTTACAGCGTGAATGTTAACATAACAAAAAGCTGATAAATCTTAATAATAAAACCGCTCAGTGAATTCCATTGAGCGGTTTTTCTGTGCCGAAAGGCTTTAATAATATGATTTTTTAATCAGTGTAGAATAATGCGTCTTTTTGATTTTTACTGTATCTGTAAACGGAAAGCACAATGCCGAGTGCCAAATAAATGCTCAGGCTCGACGAACCGCCTGATGAAAACAGCGGCAGCGTTATTCCTATGCATGGAAGCAAAGAAAGCTCCATTCCAACATTAACAAGAAGCTGCGCAAAAAGCATAATCGAAACACCCATGCACATTAGATAGCCGACATTGTCTCTTGCCTTTAAGCCAACCGTAATAACCCTTAAAATCAGCGCTGCCAAAAGCAGAATAACCGCCATTGCGCCAACAAATCCGAATTCCTCGCCCGCAACGGTAAGTATCATATCGCTTTGGTTAACGGGCACCGCGCCGCTTTGCGTCATCTTTCCCTGCAAAAAGCCCTGCCCGAACAATCCGCCGCTGCCGATTGCGATTTTGCCGTTTGTTTGCTGATACATAACATCCTCGTATTTATCGGGGTAAAACAGCGCAACGATTCTTTGCCTTTGTATTCCGCTGATAATATTCAGCTTCCAAGCCACCATAAACGCCACGATTATTCCGCAAAAGCCTGCAATGAAATAGCCTATGTTTATTTTTGCCATAAAAAGCATGCCTATAAACATTATCAGGAAAATGAGAGCAGAGCCTGCGTCACCCGTTAAAATGCAAAGCCCTATCGGGATAAGACCGTGCACCACAAGCGGCAAAATAATCTTGATTTTATTTATTCTGTCCTTAACCAAATCAAGATGGTATGAAAACGAAATTATAAAGCCAACCTTCATAAGCTCGGATGTTTGAATGGTGAACGAACCTATTTTAATCCAGCTTCGCGCCGAATCACGCTCTGACGGTGCAACGCCGATGAAATATGTTAAAATCATCAAAAGCACACAGCCTGCGGCGATAATCGGCCATAATTTGCTTATAACCTCGTAATTTATTCGCGAAAGAATTATTGCCACCACAATGCCGCCGGCAACGGTGATGAACATTGCAAGCAGGGAAGATGATATTTTTTTGCCGTTAAGCGAGGAATATGTGGCACTGTAAACAAGCATAAGCCCATATGCAGATGCTATAACGGCGGGTATTATTGTTGCATAATCAAGACCGGAGAAAAAATCAAAAAAACTTGTTCTTTTCTTCAGTTCTGCCAAAACATCACCTCCGTCAAAATATGTAATTATTATATTATTATCACGCCGCGATTTCAAGGGTAATTCCAAACTGTTCATATTAAATTATAAATGTTTTGCCGCATAATAAAAAATTTGCGTTGTTTGTTTGTTCGGTGTAAACAAATAATATTGCCTTTTATTGTAAAAAATAACCTAAAAACTTGTTAATTCACTTTTCTTATGATATACTTATAAAACAAATTGTTTATTCTTGTTTTCGGGAGTGTTTCGATGCTTAGCGATATTGAAATTGCGCGTAATTCAAATATGAAAAAAATCACGGAAGTGGCTTCCTCAATCGGTATTTCCGAAGATGAGTTGGAGCTTTACGGAAAATATAAAGCAAAGCTTTCCGATGATTTGCTCAAAAGGCTTGAAAAGGAAGAAAACGGCAAACTGGTTCTTGTCACCGCCGTTAATCCCACTCCTGCAGGCGAGGGCAAAACCACTGTTACGGTCGGTCTCGGCGAGGCAATGAAAAAAATCGGCAAAAAGTGCGTTATCGCACTTCGCGAGCCCTCACTCGGTCCGGTGTTCGGCATAAAAGGCGGCGCGGCAGGCGGCGGATACAGCCAGGTTGTGCCTATGGAAGAAATCAATTTGCATTTCACCGGCGATATGCACGCCATCACAAGTGCAAATAATCTTATGTGCGCAATGCTTGATAACAGTATTCAGCAGGGAAACGGGCTTAATATCGACCCTCGCACAATTCAGGTCAAGCGTTGCCTTGATATGAATGACCGTGCGCTTCGCAATATCGTTTGCGGACTCGGCGGCAAAATTAACGGTATTCCGCGCGAAGATCATTTTATTATCACTGTTGCTTCCGAGGTTATGGCGATTCTTTGCCTTGCAAAGGATGTTTTTGATTTAAAAGAACGCCTCGGAAATATTCTTGTGGCTTATAATTACGACGGCGAGCCGGTTTTTTGCCGCGATATTAAGGCGAACGGCTCAATGACTGTGCTTCTTAAAGACGCAATTAAGCCTAATTTGATTCAAACTCTTGAAAACAATCCTGCAATTATGCACGGTGGACCGTTTGCAAACATTGCCCACGGCTGTAATTCCGTGCGCGCAACAAAAGCCGCACTAAAGCTCGGCGATTATGCAATCACGGAAGCCGGCTTCGGCTCCGATTTGGGTGCGGAAAAATTTATGGATATCAAATGCCGCCTTGCAGGCATTTCGCCAAGCTGCGTTGTGCTTGTTTCCACCGTTCGTTCAATGAAATATAACGGTGGCGTTGCCAAAGAGGATTTAACAAAAGAAAATCTCGGTGCGCTTGAAAAAGGCTCCGTTAATCTCGGTGCGCATATCGAAAATCTCAAAAAATTCGGTGTTCCCGTTGTTGTTGCAATAAATCATTTTTATGCCGACACCGATGCGGAAATCGAATTTATCAAAAATTATTGCAAAAATGCCGGAGCCGAGGTAGCCGTAACCAAGTGCTTTGCGCAGGGCGGCAGCGGCTCGGCTGAGCTTGCGCAAAAGGTGGTTGAGGCGTGCGAAAAAGAAAATAATTTTAAGCCGCTTTATCCGCTTGATATGCCGGTTTATGAAAAAATAGAAACAATTGCCTGCGAAATCTACGGTGCAGACGGTGTTGATTACACGCCTGCGGCGAAAAAAAGCATTGATGAATTTATTAAACTCGGTGCGGATAAAATGCCTGTTTGTATTGCAAAAACGCAATACAGCCTTTCGGATAATCCAAAGCTTCTCGGTAAGCCGCAAGGCTTCAGAATAACAATTGCTTCTGCCGATCTTTCAAACGGTGCAGGTTTTATTGTTTGCCGCACAGGCTCCGTTATGACAATGCCCGGTCTTTCCAAAAAGCCCGCAGCATTCGGCATAGATATTGATGAAAACGGCAACACAGTGGGGCTTTTCTGATATGCTGGAATATATATCTGAAAGTTATGAAAACACCGTTGCTTTTGCCGCTTCGTTTGCAAAAACGCTTCCAAAGGGTGCGGTAATTGCTTATCTTGGCGATTTGGGCGCAGGCAAAACAGCGTTCACAACAGGGCTTGCGCAGGGCTTGGGGCTTAAATGCGATGTTTCATCTCCAACGTTTGCCATTTGCAACGAATACAGGGAAAACGGCGTTGTTCTTTGCCATTTTGATATGTATCGCGTTGACGGGTGGGACGATCTTTATTCCACCGCTTTCTTCGATTATCTTGACAGCGGTGCGTATATGGCAATTGAATGGAGCGAAAATGTTTACGGCGCATTGCCGAACGATGCGATTATGGTTGAAATAACCAAGATTTCCGAAAATGAAAGAAAATTTCAAATATACAAGAAAGAGGAACGCAAATAATGCTTTTGCTTTCTGTTGATTCCTCCGCAATAACCGCATCCGCGGCACTTACGGAAAACGGAAAAGTGATTAAAAGTGAATTTTTAAATGCAGGGCTTACTCACAGCGAAACGCTTATGCCGATGATTGATAAGGTTATGAACGGTAAAGATTATTCTGAGCTTGATGCAATTGCCGTTTCTGCAGGTCCCGGTTCGTTTACCGGCGTGCGCATCGGCGTTGCCACCGTTAAAGGGCTCGCTTTTGTGAACAACACTCCTTGTATTTCAGTTTCAACTCTTGAAGCGGCGGCATATAATTTTAAAGATGAAAGCGCCGTTATTTGCGCCGTTATGGACGCAAGACGTATGCAGTTTTATAATGCTCTGTTTAAGGCGGAAAACGGCAAAATAACGCGACTGTGCGCCGACAGGGCAATCGGTTTAAATGAGCTTTTGCCCGAACTTTTGCAATATGAAAGGGTGATCGCCGTCGGCGACGGTGCCAAGCTTCTTTGCGACAATGCAAAGCTTGATAATCTTGAACGCCCCCCATCTGATAAATGTTTTCAAACGGCGGTCGGCGTTGCCGAAGCTGCGCAAAGCAAGGAAAAAATCGCCGCCTCTGCGCTTATGCCTGTTTATTTAAGGCTCAGCCAGGCGGAAAGGGAACTTAAATTAAAAAAATAAGCTTTTATGCAATCAAAATTTACGGCTTTTGCCGAAATACCGGGCGCAGGAGGCTACTGCCTGCACTGTGGTCAATATATCAATGTGTAGCTGAAAGGTTTTGGTGTTAATATGATAGCATTAGGTTCAGATCATGCGGGATTTCCGCTCAAGCAGGAAATAATGAAGCATTTTGACGAAATCGGCGTTGAATATAAGGATTACGGCTGCTATTCGCCTGAAAGATTTGATTATGCAATCGCAGCTCAAAAGGCTTGCGACGGTGTTGTTTCCGGTGAATGTGATAAGGCAATCCTTTGCTGCGGTACGGGTATCGGTATTTCCATGGCTGCAAATAAGGTAAAGGGTATCCGTGCAGCCGCCTGCTCGGATTATTTCAGCGCAAAATATACAAGGCTTCATAATGACGCCAATTGCCTTTGCCTCGGCGACAGGGTAGTGGGTGCGGGTCTTGCGCTTGAGCTTGTTGATGTGTTTATAAGCACCGGCTTTGAAGGCGGTCGCCACGCAACAAGGGTAAACCAAATTATGGATATTGAAGCCGGCAAAAAGCTTTATTGATTGACAAAAAAATATTCGGCAAAAAGTAATCGGCAGAACAACCGCTCTGCCGATTACTTTTTGCCGATTAAATTGCATATAAAAAGCAGGCAACATATAATGCTGCCTGCAAAAATCACTGTTTGATCAGCTCCATTTAAGTGCTTTAACGGAAAAGCCAAGGCTTGAATCAAGCTTGTTTTTCTGAATAACCGCTTCAACCTTTTTAGCCGAGCAGCCACTGCCGTTTACCGCGCTTACCGTGCCTATAACCTTGTAATAGTTGTTGTTGCCCAAATTTTGAATTTCGGTTATGTTAACCTGATGTGTTGCCTTTTCATATGAATCGGCTGTGATGGAGAAGGTGTCGTTTGAGCTATTGTATTCAATCGGCGCCGGGTTTGTTGCGCCGGAACCGGTGTAGCTGTTGCATTCTGTTTTGAAGGAAACAACCGTCCTGTCAAAATAATTAAATAGATCAATGACTACCGTGCCGCTTGCAAATGTGCTTGTGCTGAGTCCTTCGCGTTCAAGCATCCAGCACGCCGCGTGAGTTGCAATCGAAATCGGCACTTGATCCGTATTTTCGTAACTTGCCGTGTAAAGATATGGCACTTCAAGCATATGGGTAACGGTTGTTATATCTGCATCGCTGAATTTAACCTTTTTGCCGCTGTCGCTTGTGGAGGGCACTTTGATATCTTTAAACGGAAGCGTTGTCAATTCCTTTTTGGTTTCATCACCGTCTGTTTTGTTGGTAACATTTGTTCTGTCTTCCTGCGTAGTTGGAACTTTACCGTCGGTAGTTGTGGTTTCGGTTTTGTCAGTATCCTTGGAATCGCTTGATTTGTTGTTTTTCGGGTTTTTGATGACCTCGCCGGTTCTGTTGCCTTCGTCGTCTATAACATAGGCTTTGCCGTCTTCATATTCAACTGCAACGGTATTGCCGTCTTCATCTTCCTCAAAGCCGAATTCCTGTGCAGAGTCTTCAAGACCACCGCCTGACGCGGTTTCGGTTGTATTCGTGTCCTTTTTGCTGCAGCCTGCAAACATTGTTGCTGCCAACGCAACGCATATAAGAACGATTCCTATCTTTTTAAACATAAATTGCACCCCTTGGCATTTATTGATTTAAACATATTATATATAATCTTTTAACAAAAGTAAAGATCTGCTATACGTTTTTACACAATAATTTACGAATAATTTACAGGAAATACATATTTTAATGTATAATTAAGTGTGTAAGGTGATTGATTTGAGAAATTCCATAAAAACCGCCGTGGGCGGACTTTGTGCCGCGTTTTCCGTGGTGCTGATGTTTTTGGGCGGTTTGTCAAGCGTGCTTATTTACGCCGTGCCGATGTTGCTCGGAACTCTGATGTGCTTGATTAAAAAAGCTTTCGGCACCCGCTGCGCTCTCGGCGTTTATATATCCGTGTCAATACTTTCTTTCGTGCTTGTTGCCGATAAGGAATGCGTCTTGATGTATGCCCTTTTTTTCGGCTACTATCCCATAATTAAAGACTCGGTCGAAAAAATAAAGAAAAAGCCGCCGATGCTTGCGTTAAAATTTTTAATTTTTAATATTTGCATAACGGCGGCAGAGTTTGTTTCATTTTATGTTTTCGGCATTCCTTTTTTTGACGACGGCAAATTTTCTGTTTGGTTCATTGTGCTTTTTGCCGCTTTGATGAATCTTTTGTTTGTGCTTTATGATGTTATGCTAAACAGATTTTATCTTTTCTATCAATTGAAGCTTGAAAAAAGAATTAGAAAATTGCTTAAATAAATAAAATTTAAGGCGGCGCTCGGAAAATTAAATCCTTTGCGACGCCTTTACTTTTTTACTTATATATTCTTTCAATTCGCGGATTAACAAGCAGAGGAGATATGTCAACGCTTGCAATGTCGCCGATTTTAACATCGGAATCGGTAATGTCTATCGCCGTGTGCGAAAGCCCGATTTCGCCGATAACATGAAACATTCTGCCGTTAATGCGCATATACATTTGCTTTTTTTTCAAATATTGCTTAGCAGCACCGAGCGCAAAACGCAAATCGGCTGTTTCGCGCTCTTTTTGCAAACCAAAGCCGTCGTAATGCCCGATGGGCACAATCGCAATTTTTGTTTCGCGATTTGTTTTAAACAGCCCGTTGTAGCCGATTGAGTATCCCGCAGGCACGGTTTTGATTTCAATAACTTCCGCCTCAAGGCTTCCGAGTCTGTGAAGCGGCGTCTTGCTTTTTGTTATAACTCTTCCTGTGAATGCCGAGCCTATGCGAACCGCGTCCATCGAAACTCCGTCAACATTAAGCAAAGCGGGGGAGTTGGAGCAATGTGCAATGCCGGTTTTATAACCGCCATTTTGAATTTGGCTTATGCAGTCTTTAAACACGGCAAGCTGTGCTTTTGTGAGTTCTGCGTTTCTGAATGCACTTGAAAAATGTGTATAAATGCCGCAAAATTCAAGATTTTCCGTTTCGTAGCATGCAATCGCTTTTTCAATTTGGCTCGGCATAAAGCCGTATCTTCCCATGCCTGTGTCTATCTTTAAATGGCATTTTGTTTTAACACCAAGCTTTGCCGAGGCTTTGTTCATAACCCTGCATGCTTCGCTTGAGCCGATGGTTGCAATGCACCCGTTTTCTGCAATGATTTTTGCCTCTGCTTCAATGCAGGTGGAGCGCATAACAAGTATATCGTTTTCATCGCTCAAAATTTCTTTAAGAACGGGAATATCTGTAACTTCGGTAACGGCAAATGTTTTTATTCCGTTTGCCAGAAGTGCTTTTGTAAACTCGCAAATGCCAAAGCCGTAGCCGTTGCCCTTAACAACGCCGATAACGGGCACACCCGCTTTTTCTTTAATGTATTCGATGTTTTCTTTCAGCCCTTGGCTGTCTATCACATATCTGCTCATTTGTTTTTCCGCCGCGCTTTTAAAGCTTTTTCTTTAAATCCATTGCAAGGTTGTACATATTATATACAGGTCTGTTGATAACATAATCGAATTCGCCTATAAATTCTTTCATGTAGCCGCCGAAGCCGTGCTTAAATCTCCAAAGCCCGTAGTGCGGATTTTCGGGATTTTGGCAATCGCCGCTTATTCCGCCGAAATCATAAACTTCGCAGCCGATTTCAAGCCCCCATTTCATCATTGCCCATTGCAAAGCGTAGTTGGGATAAACATTTCTGTGTGCGTTCGATGAGGCACCGTATTGGTATTTCATAACGTTTTTGCCCCATTTGATTGCAATAGTGCCGGCAATGGCTTTGCCCTCATAATACGCCATATAAAGCCTTGCGTCCTCGCCCATGCAATCGAGTATTCTTTCAAAATATTCCTTGGGGCGGGTGGAAAAACCGTCTCTTTCGCCGGTTTCGTGCATTATGCGAACGAAATCGTCAAGTGCTTCGGTGTCAGCTATTTTAACTTCAACGCCCTTTTTCGGCGCTTTTCTTATTCTGTTTCTGTAATCAGGCTTAAAGGTGAGCATAAGCTCGTCCTCACTTAATCCGTTGTAGTCAAAGCAGTAAACAAATCTGGGCTGCACATTTTCAAAATCAAGGCAGCCTGGGTTCAGTTCTTTAAAACCTTTTTCAATCAAATGCTGCTTGTATGCCGTGTTTTGAACCACGATTTCCGGGTCGATTTTAATGCAATATGCCTTGTATTCCTTCGCAAGCTGTTTAATGCCTTCAAACAATGCGTCAAATGTTTCAAAATCGTCCTCATCTGCCACAAAGCCGCGGCAAACATAAAAAAGGGAATATTTTATAACCGGCACAAATCTTATCAGCGCGGCTGCACTGCCTTTGATTTGTCCGTTTTCGTCTTTAAGCATTATTGCTTCCCATTTCCAGTTTGATTTAACCTTTGCCCATTTCGACGAATGTTGAAAAAGCCCTTTTGGATGCTTTTTTATAAATTCTTCGTATTCGGTAAGATTGTCTTTATTAACTCTTTCTATCATTATAATTCCACCTGCGTATGCAATTTTATCTGTTATTCATTATACATAATGTTGCCTGTTTTGTCCATATATGCAAACAGTTTTGTTGACTTTTATTTTAATATATATTATTATAATAGACAGAATATTTTATATTTTATGGGGTAAAATTTATGGAAAAACAGTTATGGGAAGATCCTAAGGTTATTAAAATCAATAAAGAGGACGGGCATGTTATCGCCATGCCGTTTGACGATGTTGACAGTGCAATCTCGGGTGAAGAAAGCAAATATAAAAAATCGCTCAACGGCGAATGGAAATTCTATTGGCAGCGCGGTCTTGACAATCAGCCTCGGGATTTTGAAAAAACTGAATTTAACGATAAGGAATGGGATAATATCACCGTTCCGTCCGTTTGGCAAACAGAGGGCTATTCCGTGCCTTATTATTATGCAAGCACATTTCCGCGTGCAATCAGCAGAAGCAAGCACAAAATCCCCTCGATAGATCATAAAATGCAGGAAATCGGCTTTTACCGCAAAGTCTTTACACTTGACGAAGCTTGGAAAAACCGTGAAATATTCATCCATTTCGGTGCTGCAAAGGCTGCGCTTGAGGTGTTTGTAAACGGCACCTTTGTGGGCTACAGCCAAGGCTCAATGACTCCGCATGAGTTTGATATTTCAAAATATGTTAAGTTCGGCGGCGAAAACACAGTTTGCGCCAAGGTTTACAGATATTCGGACGGCACTTATCTTGAAGATCAGGATATGTGGTGGCTTTGCGGCATTTACAGAGAAGTTTATCTTTTTGCAGAAAGCCCCGTTTGTCTGCGTGATTTCTTTTTCAGAACAAAGCTTGATAACTATTATAAAGATGCCGAAATCGACCTTGATATCTATATCAACAACTATGCCGGCTTAAAGGGCGATGTAACTGCAGAGGCTCATTTGATTTCAGATACGGGCAGGGAATTCCCGATTGCTGAGGAAACCGTGCCGCTCGGAATAAACAAAACAACGATTTCAATGAAATCGGAAATGAAAAATCCGAAAAAATGGTCTGCCGAGCATCCCAATCTTTACACCCTTGTTATCACGGTTAAGCACGGAGATGAAATTGCAGCCGTTAAAACATATCAGGTCGGTTTCAAGCAGGTTGAAATCAAGGGCGAAAAAATCTATTTCAACGGAATGCCTCTTATGATAAGGGGCGTAAACCGCCATGATTTTGATGCAGACCACGGTTGGGCTGTTCCGAGGGAAAGATACACTCAGGACCTCGATATAATGAAACAGGTTAATATTAACGCCATTCGAACCTCGCATTATCCGGATGACCCGTATTTTTATCAAATGTGCAATAAATACGGCTTCTACGTTATGGATGAATGCGATGTTGAATCCCACGGCGTAAGGCGCAAGGGTGTTCCCGGCAGCAATCCCATGTGGACTCAGGCGGTAGTGGACCGTATGCAGCGCATGGTGCTTAGGGACAGAAATAATCCCTGTGTATTTATGTGGAGCCTGGGCAATGAGGCGGGTGACGGCTCTAATTTTGCCGAAATGAAAAAAGCCGCGCTCGCTCTTGACGATACAAGGCAGTTCCATTATGAGGGTGATTTTGACCTTGACGGCTCAAAGAGCGATGTTATTTCAAGAATGTATCCCGTTGAGGATATAATGAAAAAGCTCGGCAATAAAGAGGAAATCACCATTTCGTTTTATGATAATATCGCAAATCAGCTTGCGGCGGACAGTAAGCCGATTAAGCCCGAAATGTATGAGGGCAAGCCTGTACTTCTTTGCGAATATGCGCATTCCATGGAAAATTCGCTCGGCAATTTCCAGGAATATATGGATGATTTTGAAAAATACGATAATATGTGCGGCGGCTTTATTTGGGATTTTGTTGACCAAACCATACATAAGATTGGCGAGGACGGCAAGGATATGTGGCTTTACGGCGATGATTTCGAAAAGCTTGAGCCGCGTAAAAAGCCCGTTGATATTCCAAACACAACCGCGCTTGCAGGCTCAAACACATATTTCTGTGCAAACGGCATTATTGCGGCAGACCGCACCGTTCATCCTCAAATCTATGAGGTAAAAAAGGTTTATGCCGAAATAAAAACCGAAGCCTTTGATATGAATAAGGGAACATATAAGGTTAAAAACAAATTCCTGTTTACGGATATTTCTTCGTTTGTTTGCCGCTGGAATGTTGAGGCAGAGGGCGATATTCTTGCCTCCGGTGAGCTTGATAAATTTGAGTGTGCGCCTCTTTCGGAAACATATATCACTATTCCTTACGATATTACTTCCTTCCCGGCGGATAAAGAAGTTGTTCTCACCGTTTCGTTCTTCACCAAAAAGAAAACTCCCGGTCTTAAATCAAATTACGAGGTTGCTTGGGATCAGTTTATTCTCAATCCCATGCCGCAGCCCGTTGAACCTAAGGCGGAGGGCGATTTAAACTTTACCCATAAGGGCAATTATGTTGAGGTTCTCGGCGATGGCTATGCCGTTAAGGTTGATAACGGCAGAATCACAAGCATTTCGATAGACGGCAGAGAAAAGCTTAAAGCTCCGCTTGAGCCGTATTATTTCCGCGCTCTTACGGATAATGATATCGATTCGCTTAATTTTGTGCCGCAAACAATTCCTTTCCATCCTTATTATAAATGGCGCATGGCAAGCCATAAGGCGAAAGCCATTAAAACAGAGGTTAAGGCAGGTGAGGATAACTGCGTTGAAATCCATGTTGCGTGGGATACTCCGCAGCTAAAAAATTCCGTTTCAACATATAAGATTTATCCCGATATGCGTATTTATGTTTACCACAGCGCAATTCCCACCGCAAATATGGTGAAATTCGGCGCAAGGATGACTCTGGACGGCAGTATGGAATATGTTAATTGGTACGGCAGAGGTCCTCACGCAACTTATTGCGACAGAAAAACAGGTGCAAAAATTACCTGCCATAAATCAACCGTAACCGCGCTGGAGCATCGTTATATGCGCCCTCAGGAAAGCTCAAACAGAGCCGATGTTCGCTATTTCACGATAACGGATAAAAAAGGTAACGGCTTTAAGGTTACAGCTTATTTTGATGACCCCATCAATTTCAGTGCGCATCATTACACGATTGAGGATCTTGAAAAAGCCACTCATGTGCACAATATCCCTTATAATAATGATATAACGGCTGTTAATATAGACCATAAATTGCTCGGCGTAGGCGGCGATTTGCCCGGTCAGGCTTTCGTGCGTGAGCCGTATACAATGAAAAAAGGCATAAAACAAAGCTACAGCTTTGTTATTGAGCCTGTTTTTGCAGAGAAAAAACAAAAGTAATTGAAACATAACGGAGCGGCTTATGAAAAGAATTTTTGCCAATATCGGCTTTTCAGTTGCAGTTGCTCTTATTGTGCTCAATTTTATGAATGTTAAAGCGGCGCTTGCGGCATTGATTGCCTCAGGCGTCGCTTTCGTTGTCTCCGTTGCCGTTCCCAAAATCAGAAGCGGTAAAGCCTTTTTACTCTGCCTGCTCGGTGTTTGCTTTGCATGCGCTCTGTTTGTTTCGTTTTATTACGGCACTTATCTGCCGCAAACAAAGCTTTTCGGAAAAACTGCCACAGTCAGCGGCTATATAGTTGATTTGCCCGAAAGAACATCATCGGGCAAATATCTTTATACGATTAAAACAAAAAGCGTCAGTGGCAGTGATGTGCCGCAAAACATAAAATTTGAAATGTATTCAGAAAGTCCCGTTTATGCCGAGGCTTATGATGTTTTGAATATGCGCGTTTCTTTTGATTCCGTTGCCGACAATGCATATGAATCCTTGGGCAGGTTTGACGATAATGTTTTTCTGCGCGGCTATCTTTCGGATTATTCAAAATCGGGCGATACGGTTAAAAGTCCTAATAAACCGGTGATTGTGCTTCGGTCTAAGATTAAAAAGCGGTTTAATTCGGTGATGAAAAATGATGAGGGCGGTCTTGCCTTTGCAGTGCTCACCGGCGATAAATCTCTGCTAAGCAACGAGGCATACACGGAATTTCGACTGTGCGGCGCAACTCATCTTATGGCGGTTTCGGGGCTGCATATGTCTATCCTTTTCGGCGTGCTTTATTCACTTCTTAAAAAGCTGCTTGTGCCGAAAGTGCCGCGTGTTTCCGTTTGTGCCGTCGGCATTTTGTTTTACATTATGCTTTCCGGCTTTTCAAAATCAATGATCAGATGCGGCATAATGATGCTTGTGTTTTTACTCGGAAAACTTGTTAAGAAAAAGAACGATTCGCTCAATTCACTCGGCTTTGCCGCATTTATCGTTTGTCTTAATCCTTATGCCGTGGCAGATGCCGGTGCTCAGCTCACATTCACGGCGGTGCTCGGGCTTATAACCGTTGCGCCGCATATTCAAAAGAAAATAAAAGTCAAAAATAAAGTTCTTTCCTATTTTGCAGGCATTCTTTGTGCTTCCGTCGGCGTAACCGTAACCACATTGCCGTCAATGTGTTTTCTGTTCGGATTTGTTTCGTTTGCCGGCATTGTATCGAACTTGATTTTAATACCGCTCGCCACAGCACTGCTTGTACTCGCCGCGCTGTTTGCGCTTCTTTCATCCGTGCCGCTTTTTGCTTGGATTTTCGGAAATTCTTGTTGGTTTGCTTCGCATGCGATGCTTAAATTTGCCGATGTATTTTCGGGCGGTACAATTGCAGATATAACCGTTGGCGGGCAAAAACTTTCTGCTGCGATTTGCTCCGTCTTCCTGCTCTTCGGTGTTGCTTTTTTGATTAAGGCGTTTTCCGGCAAGGCACCGTTTAAAGCGTGCGCCGCTATTGCATTTGCTTTGTCAATATCCGTTGTGGCTGCTTTCTGTGCGTTTGAGTCTTCGTCTGTTTATGTGCGCGTTATTTCGGGCGAAGAAAGCTGCGCCGTTATGGCTTATAATAAAAGTTATGCCGTTGTTTACGGCTTGAGAGAATACGACCAATATTATAAAGTTCAAAAAATCGCAAGCGAATATAAGCTCAAAACGGAATGCGCCGTGTCGGGTGATGCACAAACAGCTTTTGCCTTTGCAAACAGAAATAATTGCAAAGTTATAACAGCCGATGATGTTTCCAAAATCAAAAAATATGATGTGCCTTATATGAAATCATCAGATTTAACTGTTGATTTGCAGGGCGGACTTGTTGTAAAATATAACAGCGGTGTGTTTACTGTTTCGTCAAACGGCACGGATATCGTGTTTTCGGATGAAGCATTGAATTACCCCGCCGAATATGATTTTGTTTATGTTATAAACAAAAACGGCTGTGTGCAAAGGAGTGTGAATAAATGGGCAGATTAAATGAATATGAGCTTAAAGCTCAATTTAAAAACGGCGAATATTCGCCTGCCTATTTTATTTACGGCAGTGAGGGATATTTAAAGCAATTTTACGTTGATCAGCTTATAAAAAATCTTGCCGCAGGTCCGTTTGAGGATTTTAACCTGCATAAATATGACGGAAAAAAAACTCCGCTCGGCGATATATTGAAAGACGCCGATTTGCTGCCGCTGATGAGCGAGTACAATCTCGTTGTTGCCTGTGATTATCCTTTTGATAAAAGCGAGGCGGATTGCAAGGCGGTTAAAGAATACTTAAAAGATGTTTCACCAAGCACGGTTTTGGTGTTTTGGTATAATTCCGTTGATGTTGATATTAAGAAAAATTCAAAATGGAGAGGTGTTGAAGCGGCATTCTCTAAAGTCGGCAGTTCCGTTTTGCTTGAACCGCGCACCGAGAGCGAGCTTGCAAAGCTGATTGTTTCCGGTTGCAAAAAAAGAGATGCGGAAATCTCGTCGGAAAACGCACGCTATTTGATATCCGTTTCGGGCAGCGATATTAAAACCCTGCTCAATGAAACGGAAAAACTCTCCGCCTATGCAAACGGCGGCGAAATCACAAGGCAGCTGATAGATAAGCTTGCCGTGCGTTGCCTTCAGGCAAAGGTTTTTGATTTGTCAAAAGCAATTGTGCGCGGCGATTACGAAAAAGCATATGCCGTTCTTGATTCGCTTTTTGCCGCAAAGGAAGAGCCTGTTTCTGTTTTAGCTGTTATTTCAAATTGTTTTGTGGATATGTATCGCGTTAAGTGCGCAAAAACCGCAGGCTTTGATTGCACCGATGTCGGCAATTATTACAATTATAAGGGCAGGGAATTTGCGCTCAGAAACGCAATGCGCGATTGCTCCTCGCTATCGATAAATCAGCTGCGTGCATCGCTTGATGTTATTATGCAGGCGGATTGCGCACTTAAAAGCACGGGCACCGCACCGCGCCTTGTGCTGGAAGAGGCTCTTGTTAAGCTGCTTTTGATTTCCAAAGAGGTGCGCTATGATTAAAATTAAAGAAGCCGTTATCGTTGAAGGAAAATACGATAAAATCAAGCTTTCAAACATTCTTGATGCGCTTATTATCGAAACAAACGGTTTTGGTATATATAAGGATAAGGAAAGACGCGATTTTATCCGCCGCCTTGCAAAAGAACGCGGCTTGATCGTTTTGACGGATTCCGATCATTCCGGTTTTCAAATCAGAAATTTTATTGCTGATTGTGCCAAAGGCTGCAGCGTAAAGCATCTTTATATTCCCGATATTTACGGAAAAGAACGCCGCAAGGCGCATCCTTCCAAAGAGGGAAAACTCGGCGTTGAGGGAATTTCGGACGATGTTTTGATTAAGCTGTTTTCCGATAACGGCGTTAAATGCGAAAATTCAAAGCCGCGTGAACTGATAACCAATTACGACCTTTTTGCCGCAGGTATTTCGGGCACTCCGAATGCCGGCGAAAAGAAAAAGAAACTCCTGAAGCAGTTAAACCTGCCGGAGTTTCTTTCTGCAAATTCCTTGCTTGGCTGTTTAAATTCAATGATGTCGAAATCGGAATTCGAAACGCTTTTGGAAACACTTTAAATAACAACTATTTTGCTTCTTTGCTCTGCGCCGCAGGGCAAAACTTTTTTGTAGCCGAGCGAATGTATGTCCGTGTGCGCGCATTGCTTAAGATAATATTCGCGCAAATCGCCGTCGCAGTCCGCAAGGCGGCTTATAATAGGCTTTTCGCATTTTGCTTTAATATCTGTTAAAAGTTCTCTGCCGCTTTCGTTAAAGCCCAAAATTCTGACAGCAGGCACATCCGTGTCGATGCCGTAAATATCCAAAAACGCTCTCAGCACAATGCGTTTGATTCTTGAAAGCGTGTATCGCTTTGATTTAATCAGCTCGTAAAGTTCGTTAAGGCTTGCCGCGCTTCTTGTTGCCTCGTAAATTCGGTTTTCAAGCCCTTCGTTTACATCGGCGATTTTTGCAAAATCATCTTTGCTCATTCTGCGCAGCTTAAAAAGTACGGCTTTTTCGCAATTTTGCATGGTTGATATTTCATTGGGCGAAAGATTTTTTCTGATTGCCGAGGCACTGTATTTTTCATCGTCCGTATCATGCCCTTTGCCGATTCTTGATATCGATTTGCAGGGAATGCTTGCCGCCTTTATATATTCAATTGCCAAAATGTTATTCGGCTTTTCGAGCAGGGGCGATTTTATTATGCTGTTTCGTGCCATGGGGTAGGAAATTCCGCTTTTCATTTCCCGGGAAATTTCGCTTTGTACCTTTGGGCTTTTGAGCAGCTCTGCAATTTTTTGAAGTTCTGCCGTGTTTGCGTCCTCTGCGCCGAATGCGATTTCGTCAATAATTCCAAGGCTTTCTGCCAGCCTTACCGCGCTTGTCGCAAATCCCTCGGCAGAAAGCAGTGCCTGCTCCGGCGGAAGTTCAATAACCAAATCGGCTCCGTTTTCAAGGGCTGTTTTTGCTCTTTTGAATTTGTCATAAACGGCAAATTCGCCGCGCTGAACGAAGTTGCCGCTCATTATGCAAATAATTTTGTCGCCGTCTTTTTTTACGCTTTTAATCAGATGTGCGTGCCCGGCGTGAAATGGATTAAATTCGCAAATAATACCTATATTCATAAATTTCGACCGTTTTAATGAAGTTTAAGCAAAAAATAAAAATATGCTTGACATATACTTAATATATATATTATTATATATATAAATTATTGTATTTGCAAGACGCGGAGGATATTATTATGAAAATTCTTGTTATCAACTGCGGCAGCTCTTCTTTAAAGTTTCAACTTATAAATATGGATGATGAATCCGTAGCTTGTAAGGGAACTATAGAAAGAATCGGACTACCGATTGAAGGCGGCGAAAATAATATCATCTATAAGGCAAAAGGAGAAAGCCTTGTTTATGATAAAGAAGTGCCCACTCACACAGATGCATTTAACACCGTTATGGAGCTTATGACTCAAAGCGAGCTTAAAGTGCTTGATTCTCTTAATGAGATTGATGCGGTCGGTCACCGTGTTGTTCAGGGTGGCGACAGATATACAAAAAGCGTTCTTTTCAATAAGCAGGTTGCTGCCGATATTGACGAATTAAGTCCGCTTGCACCGCTTCACAACCCGGCAAACCTTCAGGGCTATAAAGCCTGCCTACAATTGCTCGGTCCCAAGGTTCCTCAGGTTGCCGTGTTTGACACCGCTTTCCACAGCACCATGCCTCCTATGGCATATATGTATGCTTTGCCGTATGAGTATTTTGAAAAATACGGAATTCGCCGTTACGGTTTCCACGGTACATCACATAAATATATCAGCCAAAGATGTGCAAATCGCATCGGCATGCCGCTTGAAAAGCTTAAAATGATTACCTGCCATCTCGGCAACGGTTCTTCAATCGCTGCCATTAAATTCGGCAAAGTATTTGACACCTCAATGGGCTTTACCCCGCTTGACGGCTTTATGATGGGCACACGCTCCGGCGGAATTGACCCGTCTGTTGTTACATTTCTTCAAAAAAAGCTCAATCTAACTCCCGACGAGGTTGAAAATATTCTTAATAAGCAATCCGGCGTAAGCGCCATTTCAGGCGGTTATTCGGATGACCGCGATGTTGTTGCCAAGCAAAACGAGGGTGATGAAAGAGCCATCCTTGCCCACGAAATGCAAGCTTATCAAATTGCAAAATATATCGGTTCTTATGTTGCGGCAATGAACGGCGTCGATGCCATTGTTTTCACCGGCGGTATCGGCGAAAACGGATTTTGGCTTCGTGCTAAAGTTTGCTCTTATCTCGGTTATCTCGGCGTTAACATCAATCAATCGATAAATCAAAGGGCTGTTAAAGGCAAGGAAGCTGAGCTTACAATGCCCGATGATAAGGTAAGGGTTTTTGTGCTTGCAACCGATGAAGAACTTATGATTGCCAAAGACACAAAAGAAATCGTTGAAAATCTTAAAAAATAATTTCTGAACTAACAGTATTAACTGATTATTTATTTCAAAATATTAAGAAAAGGAGGAGCTTCAATGCCTGAAATCAAGTATGAGATTACCGAGCATATCGGTGTTATCTCCGAAACCGCCAGAGGCTGGACAAGAGAGGTAAACATGATTTCCTGGAACGGACGTGATCCCAAAATCGATGTAAGAGATTGGTCACCGGATCACTCCAAAATGAGCAAGGGTTTAACCTTTACAAAGGAAGAAATTGTAGAGCTTAAAAAGCTTGTTGATAAGCTTTAATCTTGTTTTTTTAAGGGCAACTTTTTTCGGTTGCCCTTGAAATTTTGTTTAGCAGTATATTTAAATGATATATCTGAATTCAGTTTAGTTTATATAGAGGAAGTATAATTCGATGGAATGGACATCTTTAAACGATTTAAGAGAAAAGTATCTTTCCTTTTTTGAAAGCAAGGGTCATTTGCGCCTTCCGAGCTATTCTTTGATACCGCACAACGATAACAGCCTGCTGCTTATCAATTCCGGTATGGCCCCCATGAAAAAATATTTCACGGGCGAGGAAAAGCCGCCGCGCACAAGGGTTACAACCTGCCAAAAATGTATCCGCACGCCGGATATCGAAAGAGTCGGCAAAACGGATCGCCACGGCACATATTTTGAAATGCTGGGCAATTTCAGCTTCGGCGATTATTTTAAGCACGAAGCCACTTCTTGGGCTTGGGAATTTTGCACAGAGGTGCTTGAAATGCCCACCGATAAGCTTTGGGTAACCATTTATGAAAACGACGACGAAACCTTTGATATTTGGACTAAAGAAGTAGGCGTTGACCCATCACATATCGTAAGGCTCGGCAAGGAAGATAATTTCTGGGAGCACGGTCAGGGTCCCTGCGGTCCGTGCAGTGAAATTTATTTTGACCGCGGCGAAAAATACGGCTGCGGCAGTCCCACTTGCGGTCCGGGCTGTGAGTGCGACAGATATGTTGAATTTTGGAATAACGTTTTCAGCCAGTTCGAAAACGACGGTAACGGCAATTATACCGAACTTAAGCAAAAGAATATCGACACGGGTATGGGTCTTGAAAGGCTTGCCTGCATTATGCAGGGTGTCGATAATCTTTTTGAGGTTGACACCGTTCAGAATATAATGAAAAAAATCTCAGAAATCGCAGGAGTTAAATATCATGATGACGAAAAAAAGGATGTTTCGCTTCGCGTTATAACAGACCATATCCGTTCTTCCGTATTTATGATCGGCGACGGCGTTATTCCCTCAAACAGCGGCAGGGGATATGTGCTTCGCCGCCTTATACGACGCGCCTGTCGCCACGGCAGATTGCTTGGCGTAACCGATCCTTTCCTTTATAAGGTTGTTGACACGGTTGTTGACGAAAATCTTTCCGAATATGATTATTTGGACGGTAAAAGGGAGCTTATCCGCAAGGTTATTCTTGCAGAGGAGGAATCTTTCGGCAAAACGATCGATGCCGGTCTTGCATTGCTTGAAGATTATGTTAATAAAACGGAGGGTAATGTGTTCTCCGGTGAGGATGCGTTTAAGCTTAACGATACCTACGGCTTTCCGCTAGATCTCACAAAGGATATTCTTGAAGAACGCGGCATAATCGTTGATGAGGATAAGTTCAACGCCTTGCTTGCAAATCAAAAATCCACAGCACGCGCCGCCCGCAAGGATGCCGGTGCAGACGCCTGGAAAAACACATCCGTTAAAATTGATGCGGACGCAACCGAATTTGTGGGTTACACCGATTTTGAATGCAGCGCAAGAGTTGTCGCAATTATCGATTCAAAGGGTGAACTTTGCGATATGCTCGGTGCAGACGAAAACGGCACAGTTGTGCTTGATAAAACTCCGTTTTATGCACTTTCCGGCGGTCAGGTAGGCGACAGCGGCGTAATCAAATCCGGCGATAACGCTTTCATTGTTGCTGACACCACTAAAAATGCCGAGGGCATATTCCTCCATTCCGGCAGCGTTGCAAGGGGCATAATTTCCGTAGGTGATTCCGTAAACGCTTCAATTAACGCCGAACGCAGAAAATCCGTTATGCGCAATCACACAGCCGCTCATTTGCTGCAGGCTGCTCTTCGTGAAGTGCTCGGAACGCATGTTGAGCAGGCAGGTCAGCTTGTCAATGAAACAGAGGTCAGATTTGACTTCACTCATTTTAATCCGCTTACAACCGAGGAAATCAAAAAGGTTGAATTCCTTGTTAACAGCTTTATTCTTAAAGCCGCTTCCGTTACGATGACGGAAATGCCGATTGAAGAAGCTAAAAAGCTCGGTGCAATGATGCTTTTCGGCGAGAAATACGGCGATATCGTTCGTGTTGTTCGCGCAGGCGATTTTTCAACCGAATTTTGCGGAGGCACGCATGTTTCTAACAGCGGTGAAATTGGGCTTTTCAAAATCGTTTCCGAATCCTCAGTTGCAGCCGGCGTAAGGCGTATTACCGCGGTAACCGGTGCGGGGCTTCTTGCTTATCTCAATGTGAACGAAGCACTTGTTAAAGGCGTTTCCGCTACTCTCAAAACAGGCGAAAACGAAGTTCAGGAGCGTGTAAACGCTTTGATGAACGATCTTAAAGATAAAGATAAAGAAATTAAAAATCTTAACTCGGAGCTTGCCAAGCTTCGCAGTGCAGACGCTTTTTCAAAGCCTGTTTCTGTTTGCGGACTTGAGTTTTATGTTGCAAGGGCAGACGGTTCTTCGCCCGATGCACTTCGTTCAATGGGCGACGACCTTAAATCAAAGGGCGAAAATGTTGTCGGTGTAATTGCAGGTGTAAACGGCGATAAGGCTTCAATAGTTGCCGTGTGCGGCAAAGAGGCAATCGCAAAGGGCGTTAAA
Source organism: bacterium (assembly GCA_963654285.1). GTDB lineage: Bacteria > Bacillota > Clostridia > Oscillospirales > Acutalibacteraceae > Eubacterium_R. The sequence continues at coordinate 60,938 of CAVJZG010000002.1, read as the reverse complement.
GCAGGCAATCTGGTTAAGGAAATTGCAAAGCTTGCAAACGGCGGCGGCGGCGGTCGCCCCGATTCCGCAATGGCAGGCGCAAAGGATGTTTCCAAACTTGATGATGCACTTGCGGCTGCAAAAAGCATTATTGAAAGCTTTGCCGAATAAAAAATAAAATATGCCGGCTCGGTTTCCAACCGGGTCGGCAGTATTTCGTCGGCGCGCAAGATGCCGCATTGCGCCGATGTGCATAATAATTTTGCGGCAGGAAAAGCAGAGGATTTAATTATGTGTCTTTTTTGCGAAATAATCAGCGGTAATATTCCAAGCACAAAAATTTACGAAGATGATATGATTTATGCGTTCAGGGATATAAATCCAGTTGCGCCCGTTCATTTTCTTGTTGTACCGAAGGCCCATATTGATAATGTTAATGCCGTTACGGCTGAAAACAGCAAATATGTTGCCCGCATTTTTGAAAAAATCCCCGAAATTGCCAAAAGCGAAGGTATCGAATCCTACAGAATCATAAGCAATTGCGGCGAGGACGCAGGTCAATCTGTTATGCATTTGCATTTTCATGTTGTCGGCGGCGTTAAAATGGGAGAAAAAATATTATGAGTTATGATACATATACGCTTGAAATAGCAGGTCTTAAAAGGGAATTAAAAAAATTCCCGGTAACCGATAAAATGGAAATTGCGGCGTTTATTATGTTCGGCGATGTTGAATTAACCGAAAAATGTGCCGCCGCTCTTCTTGAAAAAAGCCCCGAATTTGATTTTATTCTCACTCCTGAGGCTAAAAGTATACCGCTTGCTTACGAAATGAGCAGACTCAGCGGCAAAAAATATATCGTTATCAGAAAAGGCGTTAAGGTTTATATGGATAATCCCATTCAGGTTGTGGATGAATCCCTAACAACGCAAACAAAGCAGTCGCTTTGCCTCGGTCATGAAGACGGTGATCAAATTAAAGGCAAGCGCGTTTTAATTGTTGATGATGTTATTTCCACCGGCGGCTCAATAAAGGCTTCTTGCGAGGTTGCAAATGCTTTCGGCGCAAACATTGTGGGTTGCTGCGCTCCTCTTGCAGAGGGTGACGCCGCAGACAGGGATGATATATTCTTTCTTGAAAAACTGCCGCTTTTCTTTAAATAATTTTGCTCTGCCGTTAAATGTATTTTCCGCCGAAGAGAGGGTATAATAACCGTTGTTATTATATTGGGGGTTGTGCATTATGGACGAGGACAGTAAAAAGATTGCAATAATCGGCGTCGGTATGGTTGGAATGAGTTTTGCTTACGCCGCGCTTAATCAAAATATTTGCGATGAATTGCTGCTGATAGATATAAATAAAGAGCGCGCTTGGGGCGAGGCTGCCGACCTTTCGCACGGCTTGCCTTTTGCGCCCGGCAGCATGAAAATTTATTCCGGTGATTATTGTGATTGCGGCGATATGGATATCGTTGTTATCTGCGCCGGAGCTCCGCAGGTCGGAAACGAAACGCGCCGCGATTTGCTGCAAACAAATCTTGAAGTGTTTAAATCAATCGTTTGTCCCGTTGTGAACAGCGGATTTAACGGCGTTTTTCTTGTGGCAAGCAATCCGGTTGATGTGATGACCAAAATCGTGCTTGATTTATCGGGCTTTCCGCCTCAAAGGGTTATAGGCTCCGGTACGGCGCTTGATACCGCACGCCTGCGCTTTATGCTCGGCGATTATTTCAAGATGAATCCCCGCAATGTTCACGCCTATGTAATGGGGGAGCACGGCGATTCCGAATTTGTGGCATGGAGCAGCGCAATGCTTTCCGTTATTCCCATATTCGAAATCATAAGCGGTAATGAAGACGCTCTCGGCGAGCTTGATAAAACAGCCGATGATGTTAAGCAGTCCGCTTATAAAATTATTAATGCAAAGCGTGCCACATATTACGGTATCGGAATGGTGCTTGCAAGGCTTGTAAGAGCTGTGTTGAAGGACGAGAATTCAATATTTACCGTGTCTGCATATCTAAACGGGGAATACGGCGAAAGCGGCATCTATATCGGCGTTCCTGCATTGATTAACAGAGCCGGCATACGCGAAATATTGCAAATCACGCTCGACGAAAAGGAAAAGCAAAAATTTGCGCTTTCCTGTAATATCGTTCGCGAAATGCTTGATGAAATTAAAATTTGACAGCGCGCAACAAAAGGGTCGATGTAAATTATGCATCGACCCTTTTGCCGTATATGCCGCAATTTCGCGACAGCTGTGTTTTTGTTAAATCAGCCTTCGTTTTCGGTTTTTCCCATCCAAGTGTGCAAAATCTTCGGATTTTTAAGCATTTCGTCAAGCTTTTTGAAAAACGGAATGCAGTCGCCGTAATCAAGTGCCATGTGGTCAATGGCAACCGTAATGGGCAAAATTTGTCGGATTTCTATGTGCTTTTCGCCGTTTTCGTCTTTTACCACAATCGGCTTGTCTTGTACGGCATTAACGGCAAATTCCGTTGTTTGCGGAGGAATTGTTTCAAGCGGAGTGCACATGCCTTTTTGCTCTCTGTAAATTGAGCCGTCATATTTGAAACGATTTTTCGTGCTGTTTCGAATGATCCGTTCTGTAAATTGCCATAATTGCCATCTCCTGTTTTTTATTAAATTCTATATCAATTCACATCAAAATTCCATAAACTTCTGTTTGAAATCGCGCAACTTCGGTTTGCCTGTTATTATGCATTTGAATTATTTTATTATTATTATTATTATTTTAATCGGCTTTTTAAGATATCTTAATGCATATGTTAACATTCAACGATCGGTAAAAATAAATTCTACCAATTGGAATTGCACTTGATGTTATAATTAACTTTAAATTTAATGAAAAACAAAAAATGCAGCCGTGGCAATTGCTTTGGCTGCATTAAACTATTTATTGTCCTCAAGCAGATAAGTTCCGCTTGTCAGCACGGCAATGGCGTATTTGCCGAATTTATAATATCGCTTTACACCTTCCTCAAAGGTTAAATAATCGGAAACGGTTAAATCCATTCCGCTTATTTTGCGAACACTGTTGCCGGCGCAGCAAACATATATATCGCCGCCGTCCACGGAAATATGTATCGGTGAATCGAATGTGCCGGAGTCTTTTCCTCCTATTCGCAAATCAACCTGCATATTTTGGCAGGAATATCTGATTGCGCAGCTTTCGGCAGGGCAGATGCACCAAAAATATTTGCCGTCAAGCGCAAGCGAGCACACTGCTTCGTCGTGATACTTAAAATATCCGCTCCACACAAGCTCGCCCTCACGGTCAAATATACCGGCTTCACCGTTGGGATAAACCGCAAGCACGCGCCTGTCATAAAGCACGGCAGCATCGCATTGCACAAAATTCGGAATGATTTCACTTATCTTTGTGTAAGCCGAGCCGAATTTTTTAAACAGATAGGCATTCTTTGTTAAAACCTCTTTGGTTTTGTTTTCAAAGTCTATAACACTGTATCGCGCCTTGAATTGAGTTGTGTTTAAAAGTGGCTGTTTTTCAACAAGCACGGCTTTGCCGTCGTCATATTTTAAAACATCAACTATTTCTTTGGTACTGATTTTAATCAAGGTTATTCCTCCGCTGAGGTAAGATAGCCGAGAGTCATAAGGCTGTCGGTTAAATGCACATTTTCAACAAGCACGCCGGGGTGTGCCATTGCAATGTCATAGTTGCTGAAATTCCAAAAGCTTTTAACGCCCTGATTTATAAGCAGCTGCGTAAGCTCTCTCATATCGTTTGAAGGAATGCAAATGACGGCGCATATCGGTTTGTTGTCTATGCAGAAATTTTCAAGGTGGTCTATGTTCCTGATTGGAATGCCTTTAATCATATTTCCGCAGATAGCCTCATTTTTATCAAAAATGCCTATAAGCTTAAAGCCGCTGTTTACCCCGAAAATTTTGTTGCACACGGCTTTTCCGAGGTTGCCCGCGCCGATAAGAACTGTTTTACGTTCCTCGTGAACTCCCAAAATTTCGCCGATTTTGGCATGCAGCTCCGGCACATTGTAGCCATAGCCTTGCTGACCGAAGCCGCCGAAGCAGTTAAAATCGTGGCGAATTTGAGATGCTGTGAGCCCCATTCTGTTTGCAAGCTCTCTTGAACTTATTCTCACAATTCCGTTTTCTTTAAGGCTTTGCAAAAATCTGTAATATCTCGGCAGCCTTTTGATTACGGAAATCGAAATATTTTCATCTCTTTTATCCATAAATTTTACCTCTTTTACGGATGCGGATTATTCTGCGTCCTTGGTGATGGTTTCCATAACATAATCACCGAATTCATCGCATGTGCAGCCTGTGTCGCGACCTGTGATTGAAATCTTCTTTTCGGTGAACATGCATTTATCGAGCGCTTTTTCAAGTGCGTCTGCTTTATCTTGGAAGCCGATGTGAGAAAGCATCATAACCGTTGCGCGAAGCATGCTGCACGGGTCTGCATACTGACCTCTGCCCTCGGAAATCATTCTCGGTGCAGAGCCGTGAATTGCCTCAAACATTGCATATTTTTTGCCGATGTTTGCCGAGCCGGCAGTGCCTACGCCGCCCTGAAATTCTGCAGCTTCGTCGGTGATGATGTCGCCGTAAAGGTTGGGAAGAACGAAAACTTTAAAGTCTTTTCTTCTCATCGGGTCAATTAGTTTGGCTGTTGTGATGTCAACATACCAGTCGTCAGTAACGATATCTGGGTATTCCTCGCCGATTTTCTTTGCCGTGTTAAGGAATTTGCCGTCCGTTGTTTTGATGATGTTTGCCTTGGTGATGATTGAAACCTTGCCCTTGTTGTTTTTCTTTGCGTATTCGTATGCAAGGCGTGCAATTCTTTCGCAGCCCTCCTGAGTTGCAACGGTAAAGTCAACTGCAAGATCATCTGTAATATTTACTCCGTATGAGCCGACTGCATAGCCGCCCTCGGTGTTTTCGCGGAAGAAAGTCCAGTCAATGCCTTCCTCGGGCACTCTTACGGGGCGCATGTTTGCAAAAAGGTCAAGCTCCTTGCGCATTGCAACATTGGCAGATTCAACATTCGGCCAACCGTCGCCCTGGCGAGGTGTGGTCGTGGGACCCTTAAGAATTACATGGCAGGATTTAAGCTCCTCAAGCACTTCGTCGGGGATTGCTTTAAGGCATTTTGCGCGGTTTTCGATTGTAAGACCGTCTATTTCCTTAAATTGAACCTTGCCGCTTGCAACCTCGTCCTTAAGTAGGAAACGAAGCACTCTTTCACTTTCCTTTGTGATTACGGGGCCGATACCGTCGCCGCCGCAAATGCCGATAACGATTGTATCGAGATTTTGATAATCGATAAAATCCTTTTCGGCTTTGATTTTTTTTGCTCTTGCAAGTTGACCTTCCATCAGCTCTCTGAATTTTGCAACCGCTTCGTCAATTGCGATTTTTTCGTTATCCATTGCTTTTCTCCTTAATGAATTAAATGGGTTATTTGTTTATCTCTCTTGTGTAATCAAGCAAACCGCCGCAAAGCAGCATGTTTCTTTGTCTTTCGGAAAGGTGTGATGAATCAAGTTCGTATTCATCGCCCTTTGTGATGTTTTTAAGAACTATGCTTTCATTATTTTTAAGGCGTTCTCTGATTTCAGGAAGCGCAAGCTCGTCGCCCTGAGTTATTTTGTCGTAATCCGCCTCATTCTTGAATGTAAAGGGAAGAATGCCGGCATTAACAAGGTTTGCAACATGTATTCTTGCAAAGCTCTTTGTGATAACCGCTTTAACGCCGAGGTAAAGCGGCACAAGCGCAGCATGCTCGCGGCTTGAACCCTGACCGTAATTTGCACCGCCGATTATAAAGCCCTTGCCCTCTTTTTTGATTCTTTCGGGGAATGTTTCATCGCAAACGGCGAAGCAGAATTGGGAAAGATGAGGAATATTTGAACGGTAGGGAAGTATCTTGGCGCCTGCAGGCATAATGTGGTCTGTTGTGATGTTGTCGCTAACTTTAAGCACTGCTTTTGCTTCGATTTCCGCCGGAAGCGGCTCTGTTTTCGGAAACGGCTTAATGTTCGGTCCTCTGAGAACCTCAACATTTGCGGCTTCTTCTTCGCTTGCGGGCGGCTCAATCATATTGTCGTTAATAATGAATTTTTCGGGCATTGAAACCTTGGGGGCTTCGCCCATTTCTCTCGGGTCGGTAAGATAACCGGTAAGTGCGGAGCATGCTGCAACCTCGGGAGAAACAAGGTAAATGCTTGCATCCTTTGTGCCGCTTCTGCCTTCAAAGTTTCTGTTGAATGTGCGAAGCGAAACGCCCTTTGAATTTGGGCTTTGTCCCATTCCTATGCAGGGACCGCAGGCGGATTCAAGAATTCTTGCGCCGGCGTTTATCATATCCGCAAGCGCACCGTTAAGGGCAAGCATGTTAAGCACCTGCTTTGAACCGGGTGCAATGCAAAGCGAAACGGTGGGGCATATTGTTTTGCCCTTAAGAATTGAAGCAACCTTCATCATATCTGTGTAAGATGAGTTTGTGCAGGAACCGATTGCAACCTGGTCAACCTTGATTTTGCCGATTTCCTCGGTTGATTTAACATTGTCCGGCATGTGGGGGCATGCGGCAAGTGGCTCAAGCTTGCAAAGGTCGATATCGATTACTTCGTCGTATTCCGCGTCGGTATCGGGCAGAATTTCTGTCCAATCTTCCTCGCGCCCCTGAGCTTTAAGGAATGAAAGTGTAATTTCGTCGGACGGGAATATAGAGGTTGTTGCGCCGAGTTCTGCGCCCATGTTTGTGATGGTTGCACGTTCGGGAACGGATAAAGTTTTAACGCCGTCACCGCCGTATTCGATGATTTTACCTACGCCGCCTTTAACGCTCATGATTTTGAGCACTTCAAGAATAATGTCTTTTGCCGAAACCCAGGGCCTAAGATATCCGTGCAGGTTAATTCTTGTCATTTTCGGCATCGGAATGTAATATGTACCGCCGCCCATGGCAACTGCCACATCGAGACCGCCGGCACCCATCGCAAGCATGCCTATGCCGCCGCCCGTCGGGGTGTGGCTGTCGGAGCCGATAAGAGTTTTTCCGGGAATTCCGAATCTTTCAAGATGAACTTGGTGGCAAATGCCGTTGCCGGGTCTTGAAAAATAAATGCCGTGCTTTTTTGTAACGGTTTGAATATAGCGGTGATCGTCTGCGTTTTCAAAGCCCGTTTGCAAAGTGTTGTGGTCAATATAAGCAACGCTTTTTTCGGTTTTAACTCGGTCAACACCCATTGCCTCAAATTCAAGATAAGCCATGGTGCCTGTTGCATCCTGAGTAAGCGTTTGGTCGATTCTTAAGCCGATTTCGGTTCCGGGAATCATTTCGCCTTCAACAAGGTGCGCCTTAATGAGCTTTTGTGCTAAAGTAAGTCCCATGATGACTTCCTCCTCAAGTTATTTATTTTTTTGTCAATCTATTTTATAATATTGTTCAAGTTGTGTCAATCTTTTTTGTGTAAATAATATTAAAATAATTTAAACATTATATTAGCGATTTGTTGAATTATTTTTTGCTTTATGCTACAATATATTTGGATATTTGGGCACACTAACACAAAAGGATGTGTTAGTGTGCCCGATGAACAAATTGAAAATACGGAGAATGTTCAGGAAAATAACTCCTCTTCCGATTTTGAAACAGGCTCAATCACCGTTAAGAAAAACGGACATTTCATACATTGCCTCACAATTATCGGTCAAATAGAGGGGCATTATATTTTGCCGAGCCAAAACAAAACCACTAAGTATGAGCATGTTATACCTCAGCTTGTGGCAATCGAAGAAAGTGCCGAAATTGAGGGGCTGCTGATAATTTTAAACACCGTCGGCGGCGATGTGGAGGCAGGTCTTGCAATAGCAGAGCTTTTGTCCACGATGAAAACCCCAACAGCGTCTCTCGTTCTCGGCGGCGGTCATTCCATCGGCGTTCCGCTTGCGGTTTCCTGCCGAAAAAGCTTTATTGTGCCCAGTGCCACGATGACGGTGCATCCTGTCCGCCTTAACGGGCTTGTGCTTGGAGTGCCGCAAACGCTTTCTTATTTTGAAAAAATGCAGGACAGAATTGTAAATTTTGTTGAAAGCAATTCCGAAATTTCCGCCGCGGATTTTCGCCGATTGATGATGAAGACGGGCGAGCTTGTTATGGATGTCGGCACCGTGCTGGACGGTGAAGGCGCGGTTGAATGCGGTCTTGTGGATTCACTCGGCGGCTTGTGCAACGCTCTCGATTATCTTAACTCGGTGATTGAAAGCGGGGCGGAGCAATGATTTGGTCTGTTGTTTGCGAGGGCGAAATTTTCGCTTTGAATTCGCAGTTTGCCGCCGATAACGGCGCCTCTCGCTCAAGCAATCCTTACGACTATTTAAGGTGCGGATATTTTCTTGATAACGCTTCTCTGTTCGGAGGTAAAAATTTTGTCGATTTTAACAGCGATATTTCAAGCCATCGGTCAGGTGCTGACTTATATTTTTCCGTTGTCGGAAAGCGGCCATTCGGCAATATTCCATGATTTTTCCGGCAGGTTCACCGGCTCTTGTTCGGAACTTACCGGGCTGATACATATCGGTATAACCGTAGGAATAATCGCGGCGTTTTGGAAGGTGTTTTTAAAGCTCATATTTGAATTTGTTTCAGCAGGCACGGAGCTTTTTACAAAAAAACTTGATTTAAAGAAAACGGCAAATTCACGCAAATTTATGTATTACACCTTTATTCCGTACATCTTTATGCTGGCATATTTGATTCCTGTCGGTAGCACGAATATTTACGGTGTTTTGCACGCTTATTCTTATGACGGCAATTTGGTTTCTGAGGCAATTTGCTTTTTGGTTGATGCCGTTTTGCTGCTTTTTGCTTATTTCAGGCTCAAAAAGAACGAAAAGGGCACTCAGCTTTCGCTTCCGGCGGTGCTTGTTGTGGGTTGCGCCGCATTTTTTGCATTGCCCGTTTCGGGGCTTTCGCTTTGCGCGCTTGTAATATCGATTCTTGTGCTTTTCGGCACAAATCCCAAAATCGCATTCAGATATTTTATTTCCCTCAGTGCGCCGATTCTTTTGGTGCAGGGAATTATCGAAATCGCGACCTGTGTTTCTTATGTTAATGTTGTTTCAGGCATTATCGGCGTGATTATCGCAATCGCGCTCACATTTGTCGGCTCCAAGCTTTTGCTGCAGGTCGTTAAAAGCAATTCACTCAATTATTTTTCGTACTACGGCTTCACCGTCGGAGGTCTTTCCCTGATAATCGGAATAATCGAAATCATCGTAAGAAAATAATTCGGCAATCGTAAGAGGTAAATATGGCAAACACTAAAAATAAAAATTCTTCAAAAAAACCGAATAATTCAAAAAAGCAGGGTCAGCAAATCGTAAAGGATGCTAATGCGGATTTCAGCCGTGTTGCCGGCATTGTGCTATTTGCCCTTTCTGTGCTGTTTTTCTTTATTTCCGTTATAAAAGGGCAGGGCGCATGGCTTTTCTTACATAATGTTTATGTTGGCGCTTTCGGAATGTTTGCGGCGTGGGTTTTCCCGATCTTAACCGTTGTTATAACAGTGCTTTATTCAATTAAAGACCATGAACCGAAGCTTTTGCTTGTTAAAAGCCTTGAAAGCGTTTTGATGGTGCTTTTCATTTCCGCATTTATTCATATATGCCAAAATCAACCAGGCGATGTGTTTAAGGATGCGGTTGTAAATTCATATAACAATGCGCCTGAAGTATTTAACGGCGGCTTTTTTGGCTGTGTATTCGGATGGCTTATGCTCACACTCGGCAAAGCCCCTGCCGTTATAGTTGATTTGATCTTGATTTTTGTCGTGTTTATGTTCCTCAGCGGCATAACCGTAATTCAGTTTCTTAAAGGTGCGGCAAAGCCTGCAACGGCAACTTATGATAAAGTAAAGCCTGCAATTGACGAAAAAATCGAGCAGCGCAGAAAGGCAAAGGCTGCAATCGATGTGCCTCTTGACCCCGTTGCTCCCGGTGAAGATGCTCCGGCAGAGGATAAAAAGGCAAAGAGTAAGAAAAAGAAAAAGGACGAGCCTGAAATTCCGCAAACCGAGGAAATGAGGGTTTCTCAGCAGATAATAGACGATATTAACGCCGCAATAGAAAAGAAAAAGTCGGAAAAGTTGCAAACTGCACCAAAGCCTGCCGATGAGGTTAAAAGTATTGACGAAATCGTTGAGAATGCAACAGAATCCAAAAATCAAAAGCCGGAAAAGGCGGATAAAAATGCCGAAAAATTTGAAGTTTCGGACGATCAAATGAACTCCACGGTCGAGGATTATGTTATTCCGCCTGTGTCGCTCTTGAAGGCCGCAAAGCAAGCGCAGGAAAAGGATATAAGCAACGAACTTAAAAACAGCGCGGAAAAGCTTGTGGACACTCTCCATTCCTTTAATGTTGACGCCACTATCACGGATATAAGCCGCGGTCCAAGCGTAACACGCTATGAGCTGAAGCCGGCAACGGGTATCCGTATCTCGAAAATCACCACGCTTACCGATGATATCGCGCTTAATCTTGCGGCAACATCAATCAGAATTGAAGCACCGATTCCGGGCAAAGCCGCAGTAGGTATTGAAGTTCCCAATTCAATCCGCAACTCCGTTTCCATGCGTGAGATTATAGATTCGCCGGAATTTGCACGCCAAAAATCAAAACTTTCAGCGGGGCTCGGCAAGGATATTTCGGGCAATTGCGTTTTTTGCGATGTTGCCAAAATGCCTCACCTGCTCATTGCCGGCACCACAGGCTCCGGTAAATCCGTGTGCATGAATTCAATTATTGTTTCTATTCTTTACCGCGCAAGACCGGATGAAGTCAAGTTTTTGATGATAGACCCAAAGCAGGTTGAATTCTCAAAATATGCAGGTATTCCGCATTTGCTTGTTCCCGTTGTTACAGACGCGCGTAAAGCCTCCGGTGCACTCGGTTGGGCGGTTTCCGAAATGCTTCAGCGATATGCCAAGTTCTCCGAAACCGGCGTAAGGGATATTGAGGGCTATAATAAATATGTGCAAAAGCACGACGATATGGAGCCCATGCCCAAAATCTGCATATTTATAGACGAGCTTGCCGATTTGATGATGGCTGCGCCCAAGGAGGTTGAGGATTCTATTTGCCGCCTTGCTCAAATGGCGCGTGCCGCAGGCATGCACCTCGTAATTGCAACTCAAAGACCGTCTGTTGATGTTATCACAGGTCTTATTAAATCAAATATTTCATCTCGTATTGCGCTCACCGTTTCATCGCAGATAGATTCAAGAACCATTCTTGATTCAAGCGGCGCGGAAAAGCTGCTCGGCAAGGGCGACATGCTTTACAGCCCAATCGGTTCAAGTAAGCCTGTTCGTGTTCAGGGCTGCTTCATCAGCGATGAAGAGGTTGAAGAACTTTGCAACTTTATCAAAAACCAGGGCGAATCCGAATATGACGAAAATATTCAAAAGGAAATAGAAGCAAAGGCGGTTCAGGAAAAGAAAAGCCCGTTTGAGGGTGATGAGGAAGATAATAATTTTGACCCTCTTTTTGAAAAGGCTGCCGAAATCGTTATGGAAACGGGCACGGCTTCAACCTCTTTCCTTCAAAGAAAGCTTTCCGTCGGCTATGCAAGGGGAGCCAAGATAATCGATCAGCTTCAGGAATACGGCGTTATCGGTCCGTCTGAAGGCAGTAAGCCGCGCCAGGTGCTTATGAATAAGCAAATGTGGCTTGAAAAGCGCGCTTATGATGACGGCGATAATTTCACGGCGGAAAATACCGTACAAATGCAAATAGAAGATACTATGCCTGCCGTTCGGGAAGACGAGGCGGAGGATTTGCCTTGGAGCGATGATTCGGAGGAATAATAACAGCTATAAATCAAATTTTATGTTTTAATCATCAAGCGGGTTTTGCCTGCGGATAAGGAAGCTTTGGTGATTTTATGAGCGATAAAAATAGTGGCGGAAAAAGCCAGGTTTTCATTCTGCTTGCCGTTGCCATGTTTATTTTTGCCGCAGTCTTCGGCTATATTGCATTCTCTCAGCCAAGGGTTGGCACAAATTCAAATAATGAAATAAATACCGTTGTTTATTCGCCGAGCTTTTCAAATCAGGCGGCTGAAACGGCTCAGAGTAACACCGGTAAAGTTAATCTCAACACCTGCACTGCCGATGATTTGCTTACGATAGACGGTATCGGCGAAACACGGGCAAAGGCAATTATTGCTTACAGAGAGCAAATCGGCGAATATAAAAGCGTTGAGGAAATCAAGAATATAAGCGGCATCGGCGATGCAACTTATGAATCGCTTGCACCTTATTTAACGGTTTAACTATGATTAAAAATGTGTTTTCGACTTTGTCTGTTATGCTTTTTCCGAAAAGGTGTGCATTGTGCGGTGAGGTTGTTGAAATCGACGAAAAACTTTGCTACGATTGCAAATCCCTAAAGCGTATTCCAGCGCCGCTTTGCCTTAAATGCGGCTGTGAAAAATCGGAATGCGTGTGTAAAAAATCAAAGCATTCACCTGAATATAAAGCTGTTGTTGCTCCCTATTATTACGAGCACGGCAGTTGTGTTTCAAAAGGCGTGCTTAATTTAAAAATGCACGATATGCCTCGGCTTGCAACCGCACAGGGCGATGAAATATCAAAAGCCGTTTCGGATTTTTACGAGCTTGTGCATTTTGATTATGTCACCTTTGTGCCTATGAGTTTTTATGCAGAAAAGCAAAGGGAGTTTAATCAGGCGAAATTGCTCGCCGAAAGGGTGGGACAAAATCTCGGAATCCCCGTTAAAACTATGCTTCGCAAAAAGCATAAAACAAAAATGCAAAAGCGCCAGTCCGCGGCAGACAGATTTGTGAATATGTATAACGCATTTGATTTGGCTGATAATGCCGATGTGCAGGGGAAAACCGTTTTGCTTATAGATGATGTTAAAACAACGGGCGCTACGCTTTCCTCAGCCGCACTCACATTAAAGGCTTACGGCGCAAAGGCTGTTTATTGCGCAGTTTATGGCATAGTAAAAAAATAATCCCGAATGATTTTCACTCGGGATTTTTTAAAATTTTAATTTATCAAATTTGGTAACGGTGAGAAAAGAGCGGTGGCGATGCTCACCGCAGAATGGATTTTTATTATTTTTTGGCACTTGTTCCGTGCAATAATCAAAAAATAAAAAGCGGCGAAGCGTAATGTTCACCGCAGGTGTGGAGCGGCTGATGGGAGTCGAACCCACCTGTCAAGCTTGGGAAGCTTGCATTCTACCGATGAACTACAGCCGCATATTTTGCTGTTTTGTAAGTATGGTGCGGGTTACAGGACTTGAACCTGCACGGTTGCCCACAAGATCCTAAATCTTGCGTGTCTGCCAATTCCACCAAACCCGCATGAATGGTATTTTAACATTATTTCGGCGGTAAATCAATATGTTTAGGGGTATTTTTATGAAAAAAGCAAAAAAAGTGTTAATCAAAATTTTTGCCGTGCTTTTGGCAATCATTGTTGCCTTGTGCACCGTTTGCGGTATATATTATGCTGCCTCGCGCAACTGCACGCTCACAGTTAAGGCAAACACCGAAATGCCTTTGCGCAATTTTTACGGTTGGGGAACCTCCGATTGCTGGTGGGCGGATAATATAGATGATGAAGAAACAAGAAATCAAATTGCCGATGTGCTTTTCACCGATCAAGGGCTTGATCTTGATACATATCGCTATTGCCTTTACGGCGGCTACGATCCGGATAATACAGTTGTAACAAGTAATTGGCGGCTCGGCGAAAGCTTTTATTATTATAATGAAGAAAGCGGTAGCTATGAATATGATTGGTCAAGAAGCGAAAATGCTAGGCTTATGCTTCAGGCGGCTCTTGATCGCGGCGTAAGCACCGTGGTGCTTTTCGCAAATTCGCCCCATTATTCAATGTGCATAAACGGTCGTTCCAGCGGCGCGGACGACGGTGAATCCTCAAATATCGCTCCTGAAAAATATCAGGATTATGTTGATTATTTCTTAACGATCACTCAGCATTTTATAGACGAGGGCGTTCCCGTTAAATTCATTTCGCCGATAAATGAACCGCAGTGGGGGTGGGGCGGCGACAGTCCTTCACAGGAGGGCTGCCACTATGAAAAAGAGCAGGCGATTGAGCTTTTAAAGCTTTTTGCAAAAGGCATTAAAGAGCGTAATATGGATGTTAAGCTTTGCTCGCTTGAAAGCGGCAATATCGGCGACACTGCCAAGGGCTATTATGAGGCAATGGCGGCGGATGAGGATATCAGCTCTGTGCTCGGCACCCACAGCTTCCATTCTTATTTTAATGATACAAATATGCTCAAAAAAATTAAATTCGGAAAATGGATTGATAAAAATGTTTCCGTCCGCTCCGATATGAGTGAATGGTGCGAATTGCCCTCCGCTCACGATGCGTCCGACCCCGCAACCGCCTGCATAATGGCTCGCGTTATTTCAAACGATGTTTCAAAGCTTAATGTAAACGCTTGGTGCAACTGGGTTGCCGTGAATGAAATCGGCGTGGGGGACGACGGTAAAGATTATTCGGACGGACTTTTGGTTGCCGATCCCGAAAATGCCGCCGATTATTATACCGCTTATCGTCTTTACGGCTATATGCAGTTTTCAAAATTTGTGCCTGCCGGTTCGCAGGTGCTTGATTGCAGTGACGGCGTGCTTACTCTAACTGCTTCAAAAACGGACGATGGCATAACTTATCGCGAACTTGTTAACGAAACGGCATTTAAAACTCCGGACGGTAAAATCGTTGTCGTGGTTGTAAATGAGGGAAATTCACGAAATGTTAAATTTTCACTGGGCGATTATTCAAAAGTTTCGATTTATACTACAAACAGCGAATTTAAGTGCAGAAACACTTATTCAGGCTCTGCAAAGGATAAATACGAAATATCCGCAAATTCTATAAATACATTTGTTTTTGAATAATCGGGTGATTTTTAATGAGAAGCATTAAAACCATAAATAAAAATTGGCTTTTTTCAAAAAAAGCCAAATCCATTCCGCATGTTATGCCGTATGATTGGGAAAGCGTTGATTTGCCGCACACATGGAACGGAACCGACGGGCAGGATGGCGGTAACGATTATTATCGCGGCACATGCTATTATGTTAAGCAACTCACGCTTGCCGATTTTGGCGATGAAGACGAATATTATCTTCAGTTTGATGCCATCAATTCAAGTGCAAAGGTTTATTTTAACGGCGAACTCATAGCATCGCACGACGGCGGTTATTCGATTTTCAGGGTAAAGCTTTGCGACATTCAGGAAATCAATATGCTTGTTGTTGCCGCTGATAACAGCCCCAATGATTGTGTGTATCCTCAAACGGCGGATTTCACTTTTTACGGCGGTATCTATCGCTCGGTTAAGCTTATCGGCGTTTCAAAATCTCATTTTGACCTCGATTATTACGGTGCGCCGGGAATTGCCGTAACTCCGAAGGTAACCGGCACGGGCGCGGATGTTGACGCCGTTGCGTATGTTAAATCAAACGGCAATGCAGCCGTGCGCTTTGAAATTCTCGATAACGGCGAGGTAATCGTTTCGGCAGAGGCTGCGGGCGATTTTCACGCAAATATGCATATTGATGCCGTTCATCTATGGAACGGCGTTAAAGACCCTTATCTTTATACCCTGCGTGCTGTTCTTATTGTAAACGGTAAAGAGGTTGATTGCGTTTCCTGCCGCTTCGGATGCCGCAACTTTAAGATAGACCCTAATAAGGGATTTATCCTCAACGGGCGCGAATATCCGCTTCGCGGTGTTTCACGCCATCAGGACAGACCCCAAATCGGTAACGCACTTCTTTCTGCCCATCATAAAGAGGATATGGATTTGATTTGCGAAATGGGCGCAAACACAATCCGCCTTGCACATTATCAGCATGCGCAGGAATTTTATGACTTTTGTGACGAACGCGGTATCATTGTTTGGGCAGAAATTCCCTATATTTCAAATCATCTGCCAAATGCGCGGGAAAATACGCTTTCGCAGATGAAAGAACTTATTTATCAAAACTATAATCATCCCTCAATTGTTGTTTGGGGGCTTTCAAACGAAATCACAATGGGCGGCAAGTCGAATCTTGATATGATTTCAAATCATAAAGAGCTGAATGAGCTCGTCCACGGTATTGACTCCACAAGGCTCACCACCATTGCAACCGTAACAATGTGCCCGCCCGAGGATGAAATAAATACTGTTTCGGATGTGCTTTCGTATAACCATTATTTCGGCTGGTACGGCGGTAATGTTCATATGTACGGTCCGTGGTTTGATGATTTTCACAAAAAATTTCCGAATAAGCCGATCGGCATAAGCGAATACGGCTGCGAAGCACTCAATTGGCACACCTCGGAGCCGGAGCAGGGCGATTATACCGAGGAATATCAGGCTTATTACCATGAGGAACTTATTAAGCAAATTTCGAAAAGACCGTATCTTTGGGCAACTCATGTGTGGAATATGTTTGATTTTGCGGCAGACGCACGAGCCGAAGGCGGCGAAAACGGAATGAATCATAAAGGTCTTGTAACATTTGACCGTAAATATAAAAAAGATTCGTTCTATGCATATAAAGCGTGGCTTTCCGATGAACCCTTCGTTCATATTTGCGGCAAAAGGTATGTTGACAGGGTTGAACCCACAGCAAAGATTACCGTTTATTCAAATCAGCCGCAGGTTGAGCTTTTTGTAAACGGCGAAAGCCTCGGCGTTCAAAGCAGGGGAGAATATCCTTTCTTTTATTTTGAAGTGCCAAATAACGGCGAAAGCAAATTGCTTGCCAAAGCAGGCGATTGCACCGATGAAAGCATAATCAAAAAGGTTGACGACTTTAATGAAGCTTACAGAATGAAAGAAGAAGGCGCAGTTATCAATTGGTTTGAGATAAATACGCCGCCTGGATATTATTCCGTAAACGACACTATCGGCGATATTATTTCCACCCTCAGGGGCAAAATTTTTGCGCTGAAGCTTTTGAAAATTCTTAAAAAATCTCTTTCCTCTTCTTCGGGTGATAAAAACGGAATGAGCGTTGCCGGCATTAAGCTTAATAAAACAATGATTGAATTGGCAAAGGGCTTCACGCTCAAACGCGCTCTTATGATGCTCGGCGGTAAGGTGAGCAAAGAGGATATTTTAAAAATCAACGCCATGCTAAATAAAATCAAAAAGAAATAACATTATAAATCAAAACGCACCGTGAATTTTACGGTGCGTTTTGATTGAGTCAATTTATATTTATATCCGCAAAAATAGGGTAATGGTCAGACATGTTTTTCAGGCATTCATATGATAAAAATGCAAATGTTTCTGCGCTTGCATTGCCCTTTATAAAAATGTGGTCTGGGTAATTTGCCATTGTCATTTTGCCCTTAACGGTGTTTTTACAGTTGTATTTTGCATCGGTAAGTTGCGACGCAAGTAAATTATATATTTCGGGAATATCTATTAAAATATTGTTTTCTCTTGCTTCCATGCAATTATAATCTCCCACGCATATCACGGGGCAATCGTATTTTTTACTCGTGCTGTTTGCAAAATCAATAAGCTGATTTGCCTGCGATTTCATAATTTCGGTTTCTTCTTCTTCGAGCCCCTCGCGAATTAAGTCCAAATGCGTGCTCGTTGCCGCAAATCTTTTTCCGCTCTGTATTTCAAACACGCCCCACACAACTCTGCGCGTGCGTGAATCGTCGCCCTGATCGTATTTAAAATTTCCGCTGTCAATCAGTTTCAATGTGTTTGAATTGTAAATCATGGCTGTCATATTTGTGAAAATGCCAGTGCTCACGGGAAAAAGCATTTTATATCCGTCCGGTAAATTATTGCATATTATGTCAAACCATTCGTCTGACATTTCTTGAATTCCCACAACATCGGGCTTGTATGTTTTCAGTACTTCAATGTATTGTTTTCCTCTCGGCTGCGCCGGTGTGCCGCCCCAACTTGCGTAATCAACAAGTATGTTGGAGGACATTATTCTTACATCTGCCGTGTTTTCAAATGCGTTTGCCGAAAGTTCTTCGGAAAAACCCGATGGTAATTCGTAGCCTTTCAACCCCCCTTGAAAAATATATCGCGGCAGGCCCTGCGGGGATTAAAATCGCACAGCAAAGTAAAAATGCCAAGGCGATTGCAATAGGGCTGTTTTTGCGAATGTGCATATTTTTCGTCATTTTTTTTCCTTTCCTTTGCATTTTGCAAAAATTATTTGTTTTTTTACATAATACCACAAATTCATAAAAGAGTCGATAAAAAAATACCCGGTACGGAATAAAATCCGCATCGGGTAAAATTATCGCAAATTATTTCCAGCCGAGAATAACCGATGGGTCGGCAAAAATCTCGTCAAGTTTTTCAAAGAAAGGTACGCAATCGTTGTAATCAAGTGCGCGGTGGTCGATGGCAACGGTAAGGGGAAGGATGGATTTAACAACAATTTTGTCTTCGCCTTTTTCGTTTGTTTCAACAACCGGGCGTTTTTGAATTGCGTTAACCGCAAATGCCGTCGTTTGTGGCGGAATTATTTCAAGCAGCAAACAAAGGCCTTTTTGCTTTCTGTAAATAGAACCAAGGTTTGAAATGGTTGTTGTGCCTTGCTCGATATCGTGCTTTGTAAGCCTGTCCTTATGCGAAATGGAATAATATTCTTTTTTTGCGTCACCCGAAAGAGTGTGCACTTTGTGCTTGCCCGGCATTTTGGAGCCGTAAAGCCTGTAAACTGTTTGACCGATTTTGCCCTCTTTAAGCCCGTTAATTGTGTTGTCCAGCGAAACCTCAAACATAACCTCGTTCATATCGCTGTTGTTTGCGCGCCTTACGGTGTCGTTAATTGCGGCAGTCATTTCCGTTAGGGATTTGCTGTCCATATTATGCATATTAACTGTCATCATCTCGCCGGTGTGAAGCATCATCGGCATGGAAACATCAACATTATCGTGATAATGAAGCGAGCCGCGAACAAGCTTCCTGTTAAAATCAAGCGTTGCGTTCATTTTTGGTGCGGCTTTCAGCCCCTCGCAGATGATTTTCATCATAACCGTATTAACGGTTATTTTTTTGCTTTTGTCGGTAACATTTTCATTCAGCTTTTTAACATATTTCATCATTTCCGTAACATCGGCTTCGTAGCTCATTGTTGCGTGAGGGATTTCCTCCCAGCTTTGTGAAGTCATGTTTGAAACGATTTTTCTTGCAATGCCGAAATGCTCTGTTTTGTAAATTCCCATTCTTGCTCCTCATATAACTCATGTGAGTGTGTGTTTGTTATTAACAAAAATATTATACCACAACATTTGATGAAAAACAATAGTGGATTATTACAAAAGTGATGAATAGTAAAATAAAAATTTATATAATGTTAATAGTTAAAGTCAAATCAAATTCACCGGCTTAAAAGGCTTTTTCGTTGAATTTTTCTTCAAATGCACTGCAAAGTTCGTCTCTGAATTTGGGGTGCGCTATTTTAATCAGTGCTCTTGCTCTTTCTTTAAGAGTTCTGCCCTTAAGCATGGCCACGCCGTATTCCGTAACAACGCAGTTAACATCGTTTCTTGTTGTTGTAACAGCCGAGCCGGGCGTAATCGTGGGCACGATTTTGGAAATTGCGGTTTGCCTTGCGGTGGACGGCATCGCAATAACAGATAAGCCGCCTTCGCTCATTGTGGCGCCTCTTACAAAATCGACTTGACCGCCGACTCCGGAAAATTGCATCGGTCCCATTGTGTCCGCCACAACCTGACCCATAAGGTCTATCTGAAGGCAGGAATTTATTGATATGAAATTGTTGTTTTTGGCAATGTTGGGCGGGTAATTAACATATTCTATGGGATACATTTCAACATCGGGATTATCGTCAATATAATCAAACAGCTTTTTCGTGCCGAACGCAAAGCCCAAAATAGTTTTGCCCTTGTGGGTTTGCTTCATTGAATTGTTTATAACGCCGCTTTTAAGCAAATCCACAACGCCGTCGCCAACCATTTCCGAATGAAGCCCAAGGTTTTTCTTTGTTTTGAGTTCCTCGCAAATAGCGTCCGGTATGCCACCGATGCCAAGCTGAAGGCAATCGCCGTCCTTAACAAGCGCGGCGCAGTTTTTTCCGATTTGAATTTCAACATCGTTCAGCTCAACAGAGGGCACCTCGGGCAGCGGTTCGTCTATCTCAACAAAATAATCAAACTCACTCACATGCTTTATTGCGCCGCCGTGAGTGCGCGGAACAAATTTGTTAACCTGCGCTATTTTAACCTCGCAATAGGAAAGTGTGCTTTCAATATAATCCACATTCGTGCCCAGCGAAACATAGCCGTTTTCATCAGGCGGGCAAACGGAAACTATGGAAATGCGCGGCTTTATAACATTTTTAAGCACACTCGGAATTTCGTAAAAATTGCTTGTTGTAAAATCCGCAATTCCCTCGGAAATTGCTTTCCTGTTTGTTTTGGAGGCAAAAAATGAGTTGTATGTGATGTGACCTTTCATCTCGGGTCGCACCCAAGGAGTGTCGCCGATGATGAGCATGTTTGATATTTGCACATCGTTGAAATTCATATAATTTTCGGCAATGGCACGCTCTATTCCGAGCGGCTCGCAGCAGCCGAATGAAGTAACAATTCTGTCGCCGCTTTTAATATGGGAAATTGCTTCTTCCGCAGAAACAAGTTTGCTTTTATAAATTTCTTTACTGTTCATAAAATTACGCGCCTTTCAAAATCATTTTCAATTTTATATTATAATATTCGCTGCCGATTGGCAATAAATGCCGATTATTTTTAATTTTTAATTAACAGAATTAACTTCGGGTTAATATTCAACCTTTAAATTTTCTTCCGCTTCAGCCACTTTAAGCATAATCGCACATTCAATGCGTTTTCTGTGCAGCTCGCAGCCGAATTCGTAAATTCCGTTAACGCTGCCCGTTGTATGGTAGGCGTTTGCCGCGCAGCCGCCGCTGCAATAAAGCTTAGCAAAGCAGTTCTTGCATTCAGGATGGGAATAAACATTGCAACCTTTAAATTCATCAAGTATCAACGTGTTGGTAACGCCGTTCCAAATGTCGCCGAGCAGGAATTTTTCATCGCCCACAAATTGATGGCATGGATATAATTCACCGCTCGGAGTAACCGCCATATATTCCGTGCCCACTCCGCAGCCGGAAATTCTTTTAACTATGCACGGACCGGAATTTAAATCTATCATATAATGATAAAATGTAAAGCCGTTGCCGTTTCTGTATCTTTTCAGCATTTCGTTTGCCAAAATTTCGTATTGCTCTTTTAAAATCGGCAAATCGCTTTCCTTTAAGGCATACGGCTCTGCCGGGTCGGAAACAACAGGCTCTATCGAAAGCTCTTTAAATCCCAAATCCGCCATGTGGATAATGTCTTTTGAAAAATCCGTGTTGTAATGCGTGTAGGTGCCGCGAATGTAATAATCCGCCTGGTTGCGTGCATTTGCAAATTTTTTGAATTTTTCAACTATTAAATCATAAGAGCCTTTGCCGTTGCATGCAGTGCGCAGGCGGTCGTGTGTTTCTTTTCTTCCGTCAAGAGAAAGCACCACATTGCCCATTTCACTGTTGCAGAAATCTATAACCTCATCGTTCACAAGCACGCCGTTTGTGGTGAGTGTGAAACGGAAGTTTTTGCCGCGCTCTTTTTCGATGCTTCTGCCGTATTCCACAAGCTTTTTGCAAACCTCCCAGTTAAGAAGAGGCTCGCCGCCGAAAAAGTCAACCTCAAGATTTTTTCTTGTGCCGCTTTTTTCAACAAGAAAATCAAGTGCTCTTTTGCCGGTTTCAAAGCTCATTAAGCCTTTTGGTCCGTCGTATTCGCCTTTGCCGGCAAAGCAATATTTGCAGGCAAGGTTGCAATCGTGCGCCACGTGCAGGCAAATCGCTTTAAGCACGCCCTGTCGCTTTTTAAAATCAAGAGCCGAATTTTCAAAGGCATCCTTTGCAAAAAGTCTGCCGTCTTTGATAAGTGCTTCTATGTCCTCAAAGCATATATCTATGTCTTCAGGCGTTACATCTTCGCGCCCTGAGTATTTATCAAGTATAAAAGCCTTGATTTTGTTCTTCGGCTCGGATTCAAACATGTTTATAATATCAAAGGCAACCTCGTCAACTGAATGCACGCAGCCGCTGTTTTGGTCTATAACAATATTATATCCGTTCATTTTATAAGAATGTATCATTATTTACTCCAAAGAAAAACGGCGGTAAGTTATACCGCCGCAGTCTTACATCAATTTAATTACTTTTTAAGCTGTTCACATTTTTGGTTTGCAACTGAGCAGGATGTTTTGCTTGCGGATTGGCAAGAAGTTTGGCATTCGCCGCAGCCGCCGTTTTTAGCGGATTCGCAAAGATTGCGAGAGCTTAAAGTATTGATTCTTTTCATACCGATACCTCGAT
Organism: bacterium; assembly: GCA_963654285.1. Lineage (GTDB taxonomy): Bacteria > Bacillota > Clostridia > Oscillospirales > Acutalibacteraceae > Eubacterium_R. Next base: position 38,471 of record CAVJZG010000002.1, on the reverse strand, counting down.
TCGTTTTTTTATATATTTTATAGTATTATTATTGTTTTGTCAATATGCAGTTGGAAATCAGCAGTCCCGAATCGCTCACAAGCTCCGTTCCTTCCGCTTTAAATTCGCTTATAAGTTTCAAAAAATCGGTTGTTATTTCATCGTTCGGCGTAATAAGCGGAATGTCGGGCGGATATGCATATATAAATTCCGCGCATATTTTGCCGATGCTGTTTTCAAAAGCAGTCGGTTCAAATTCTTTGGATAAGGTTATTTTGTGCGTTTTGCCGTCACACGGCGGCTTTTGAAACGCTTTTGACTCGGCGGCGGTGAGCATTGCATCTGTTTCTGTAAGCGCATTAGAAAGCGCATTTAACGAAAATTCACCGTCTGCCACGGTCGAAATCAAAATGATATGTTCAAGATAAGCCGCTTCAGGCTCAATGCCGTATTTGCCGCGTAAAATATCGGCAAGCTCTGTACCGCTTATACTGCATTTGGCAGTTGAAACGCAAATTCTGCTTTTATCGTCGTTCGGTATAAACGATAAATTGCAAAGTTCCGTTTTTGAATAAAATTTATTAAGTAAAGCCGCATATTCGGCAAAATCGCGTTTTGAATTTTGCAGATATTCGCAGCAGCGCGAAGCCGAAGCCATAAGTAAATAGCTCGGGGAGCTTGTTTCAAAAATATCAATGTAAAATTTGAATTTTTGCGTGAATTTTTCGTTGTAAATATTGGCAACCGCCGTTTGAGTCAGTGCCGGCAGCGTTTTGTGAAGGCTTGATATAACAATGTCTGCACTCGGATATTTCGGGAAATCACCGTAAGGAAAATGCGCCGCATGTGCGCCGTCCGCTATAACAGGAATTTCAGATGTTATGTTGCTCACAATTCCCTCATATGTGGGCGTAGTAACCACAATCGCTTTTGCATCCGGGTGAAGCTTTGTCAATCGGTCAATTTCCGCTTGCCTAAGCTCGGTGTAAATCCCGTGAATTTCATCAAAATTCGGTTCGGCGTAAACCACATTAAGGTGCCTTAAAATGCATGCCGAATAAACGCTTTTGTGGCAGTTTCTTGCAATTATTATTTTATCACCGTCATCGGTTGCGGCAAAAATCGCGGCAAGCAGCCCAACCGTTGAGCCGTTTACGAGTAAAAACGACCGCTTTGCGGAATATAATTTTGCAAGCGTATCCTCAATTTCTTTTATGCTGCCGGAGGCGGCGTGCAGATTATCGTAACCCTGAATTTCGGTTATGTCTTCTTCTGCGCCCGTTATGCCGAATTTGGGATTGCGCTTGTGTCCCGGCATATGAAATGGGATTTTTTTCAGCTTTTCAAGATCGTTATGCAGCATACGCGCCCTCCTTTGTGTTTTTTTCGCATAATATCACTGTAGGCATACTTACCAGCGCAAATATCACCGGCACACCCTCAATCAGTGCGTTTTCATGAAAAATAATCAAAAAAATCAAGTCTGCGGCAAGTATTATGCCTACAATAATCGTTAGAATGGCATAAAGTTTGTTCTTTTTAAAATTGATTAGAAATAAAGTGAATATTGCGGCGCCGCTTGAAGCGGAAAATGCAAGCGAACCGGTACAGTGTAGGTAATATTGAATTCGTAAATCATAATCGAATTTAAAACAGAGCGTGAGCACCATTCCGATAAACGAAACTATGCCGAGAGAAATAAAAAACGCTTTAAACTTTTTTGAGCCCTTGTTATATATGTATATTCCGTTTGAAAGCAAAGCGAAAAATGCAAGCGTGCCCCAAACGGCAAAAAGAACGGGGTGGCGCAAGCCTGTTTTTGAAAGCGCGCCGGAACTTTGCGTCAGGCTGCCGAAATGCATAAACCAAGCCGTGTAGGCAGCAGCAGCAAACGATAATGTGCAAATAACAGCTTTTTTCATATTTAGTGCCTTTTGAACTGAATTTTCCAAAACAATTATATTATAATGCAATTGACTTTTCAAGCCGATTGTGTTAATATACCGTTGTTGCAAATTGCGGCGAATATGTTTATGCGGAAGTGGCGGAATCGGCAGACGCGCTAGATTCAGGTTCTAGTGAATGCAAATTCATGAGGGTTCAAGTCCCTTCTTCCGCACCATAACGGGCATTGATTATGATACGTTCGTATCACGGTTGATGTCCGTTTTTTTGTACTGTAAGTTTTTTTCGATTGACATATTCGGCTTTCTTATTTATAATTTTCCTAAAGGATTTAAACAATAGCAATTTTCTTTTTCAGGAGGGATTTTATGCTCGGAGCAATAGCGGGAGATATAGTAGGCTCTGTTTACGAGTGGCACAATATTAAAACAAAGGATTTTCCTTTGTTTCGCGACGATTGCTTTTTTACGGACGATACCGTTATGACCTGTGCCGTTGCAGAGGCTGTTATGAACGGAGGTCAAAAAAGAGACTTTATCAACGCTATGAAAAAATACGGCAGAATGTACCCGAATGCGGGATACGGCGGTAAATTCGGAACGTGGTTAATGTCTGACGGTAATGAACCGTATAACAGCTTCGGAAACGGTTCTGCCATGCGTGTTTCGCCGTGTGCATGGGTGATGAATTGCGGATTTACCGCTAGAACCGGAATGTGGCCGTCAAACGGCAGAGCTTTGGCAAAACTTTCAGCCGAGGTAACCCACAACCATCCTGAGGGCGTTAAGGGCGCAATGGCAGTCGCCGACGCAATTTTTATGTGCCGCTATTATTTCGGCGGATATTACGGCGATTTTCAAACCCCGTTAGATGACGACCCTGCCGAGTGCAAAAGACTCATTAAAAAACACATTGAAAATGAGTATGGTTACGACCTTTCCAAAACGCTTGACGAAATTCGTCCAACCTACCAATTTAACGAAACCTGCCAAGAAACCGTGCCGCAGGCAATAATTGCTTTTTTGGAAAGCTCAGGCTTTGAGGACGCAATCAGAAACGCCGTTTCAATCGGCGGCGACAGCGACACTCTTGCGGCAATCACCGGCAGTATCGCAGAGGCGGCATACGGTATTCCCGATTGGATTAAAGATAAGGTGTTTTCCTATTTGGATGAACCGTTAAAAGCGGTGCTCAGCCGTTGGAGAATATATATTGCTCCAAACAGAAGAAGTGCGTATAATTTTTAATTTCTGATTTTAACAGCTTGCAAAGCCGGCTTGTGTTTACAACGCATTTTCCTCGGCGCATGGTATACGAATCCTTAAATTTTATTTCATGTTAATCATACAAATGACCGTATAAACATTTGTCAAAACAGGTGAAACTTATGAAAATTGCAATTCTTTATCAAAAAAGTGCACCGCCGGAGGTAAACGGTATCGTAAAGCCGATGAAGCCCGGCGGTTACAGCGACAGCGGTGCGGATATCGCACATTGCCTTTTGAAAAACGGAATTGGTGTTGTTTTGCCGACGGACAAACCGGATATAAATAATAATTACGACTGGGTTTTTCCGGACACTAAAGAGGGTTTAGAAGCCGCTGTTGCCAACGGTGCAGACACTTTTTGGCTTAATACCGTGCTTTATGACAACCATCCGGCAGAAGAATTTCAAGGTCTTTATGCAATTGGACAAAATCCTGCGGATGTTTCTGCATATGATGATAAATATTACACAAATACTTCACTTAAAAATGCAGGGTTTCCCGTTGTCGCTCAGCGGATTGCCGATGAAAATTATGCACGCAACGATGAGTTTCCGTGTATAGTTAAGCCCATAAGAGGCAGGGGCAGCCAAGGCGTTGTTAAATGCAACAGCGAAGCCGAGCTTCAAAAAGCCGTGTTTGACGAAATCACTTCAAAAAAATACGGCAAGCGATTGATGGTTGAGGAATATTTGCCCGGAGACGAAATTACTGTTGCGGTTTTTCCGAACGGCGAGGTCTTGCCCGTTGTTCAGCGTTTCAATCATATCAACGGAATCGCGCCTTACAACGGCGATGTGCCCGTTGAGGCAAACAGCCGTGCAGTTTCTGTTCTAACGCCGCAGCTCAAAAAAATTAGTGAAGCCTGTGAAAATGCCGTTAAATTCCTCGGCTTAAAAGGGCTCGTGAGAATTGATTGCCGCGCCGATGCAAACGGCGATTATAAAATGTTTGATTTTAATATGAAGCCGAATATGACCGGCAGCGGCAGACCCGGCAGGGAAGATCAAAACAGCCTTGTTATGATCGCTGCGCAAAAGCTCGGCTGGAATTATTTTGATTTGCTTTCACGCATGCTTGAGTTCAGATGGCAAATCGATTAAATTTTGCAATGTGAAACTCTGAAGTGTATTGAAATGAATTTTGTATTTAAAATAATCGGAGGGAGTATTATGCCGAATGATGATTTTTGCACTTGTTTAAATACAGCCTGTCCGCACCATCCAAGGCAAACCGGCGGCTGCACAAGCTGTGTTGCAAAGAATTTAAAAAACGGTGAAATACCGAGTTGTTTTTTTGATAAAGCAGGCGGAGTGAAAAAGCGTAGCAAGTATAAATTCGTGGATTTTGCGGAGCTTGTGCTTGATAATGAGAAAAATAACCAACGGCAAGAGCAAAAAATATCGCGTTTTATTTAAATTTGTTTTAGCCTCCCGAAAATAAAAATCACTATTAGACTTATAATAAAATAATGCTCTGAAAATAAACAAAGAAAAATTCGAGTGAAAAACAACAAATTGTTTTGCGATTGTAATCGCGATTGTGATTGTTGCCGCAGGATTTAGCTCCTGTAAACTAAATAAAGTATAAATTTTATTTATATCCTTGCATTTTTTGCTTTATTGTAGTATTTTATCATTACTGTTTAACTTTGATGAAAAAAGGGATTTTATTATGAAAAGCAATTCAGTCAAAAAACGCGTTGTAACACCTGCTATGCTGCTTGTTACAATCGGTGTTGTTTACGGTGATATCGGCACATCGCCCATGTATGTGCTTAAATCGATTATCGAAAACAACGGCGGCATTCAAAATGTTAACCGCGAATTTATAATCGGTTCGCTTTCGCTTATTATTTGGACGGTTACTTTGCTCACAACCGTTAAATATGTTATGATTGCTATGAAAGCGGATAACCACGGCGAGGGCGGTATATTTGCACTTTACAGCCTTGTAAAGAATTACGGCAAGTATCTTGTTATCCCGGCTATGCTCGGCGGCGCGGCTCTGCTTGCAGACGGCATTTTAACTCCTGCCGTAACCATAACCACCGCTATCGAGGGTTTGCATAGCATTACCGTTTTTGATAATATCCTCGGAAACGACCAAAACAGGGTAATTATCATAACCTTGATTATTATTTCAATTTTGTTTTTGTGCCAAAAAGCAGGCACAAGCATTCTCGGCAAGGCATTCGGTCCGCTTATGTTTGTGTGGTTTTTGTATCTCGGTGTTTCCGGAGCATATAATATGAGCGGTCATCTTTATGTGCTTCAGGCACTTAATCCCGTTTATGCAATTAAGGTGCTTTTCAGCCCATATAATAAAGCCGGATTTATGATTTTGGGCAGTGTTTTCCTCGCGGCAACAGGCGGCGAAGCTCTTTATTCGGATATGGGTCATGTGGGCAAGGAAAATATTTATATCAGTTGGCCGTTCATTAAAATTTGCCTGCTGCTCAATTATTTTGGTCAGGGAGCATGGATACTTGCAAATAAGGATAATCCTGCACTTGCAGGCATTTCGGATTTAAATCCGTTTTTCCAAATGATTGCACCTCAGCTAAGACCTTTTACAGTAATACTCAGCACCGTTGCTGCGATTATTGCTTCTCAGGCTCTTATCACAGGCTCGTTTTCGCTTGTTTCGGAGGCAATCAGGCTTGACTTGATGCCTCATATGCAAATCGTTTACCCCTCTCAAAATAAGGGTCAGCTCTATATTCCGCTTGTTAATTCTATTATGTGGCTCGGCTGCATAACGGTTGTGCTTCTTTTCCGCACGGCTGCACATATGGAAGCGGCTTATGGGCTTTCAATCACGATCACAATGCTGATGACTACTTATTTACTTGTTGTTTATTTGTTTAAAAAGCAGCATAAATATATTTCGGCGGTTATCGTCGGCATAGTGTTCACATCTATTCAACTTGTATTTTTCATTTCAAGCCTAAGCAAATTCTTTAAAGGCGGCTATTTTGCCGTTCTTATCGGTGCATGCCTCTTTATTGTTATGCTTTCGTGGAAACTTGGCACACAGGTTGAAAGAATGCAGGGCGTTCCTCTTGAAATGCGTGAATTTGTGCCTATGCTCGGCGAACTCAGAAACGATGAAAGAGTGCCGCAAATCTGCGAAAATCTCGTTTATATCACTAATAACAGGGACCCGGAGCATATCGACCGCGATATTATGTATTCAATTCTTGATAAGGGTCCCAAGCGCGCAGACGCATATTGGTTTGTGAATATAAATGTAACAGAAGAGCCGTTTACATCCGATTATTCCGTTGAATCTTACGGCACGAATTATTTGTTCTTCGTAACAATCAACCTCGGCTTCAAAGTGCCGCAAAGAATAAATGTTTATCTCAGACAGATAGTTTCCGATCTTGTTGCTTCTGGCGATTTGCCAAGGCAAAACAGAAAATATTCCATCTATAAAGAGTCGTCCTCGGGCAGTTTCAAATTTTATCATATCAGAAAAACTCTTGCTCCCGAGAGTGATATTTCAAACCTTAAAAAGCTTGCCGTTATTCTTAAATACAAAATCAGAAAAATCGCAGGCTCGCCGGCTAAATGGTACGGTCTTGAAAATTCAAATATGATGATCGAATATGTGCCGTTGTTTATTCAGGCAAAGCACTACGATCCGTTTAAGCGCAAAACCCAATAAAAATATAAAAAATCGTCCCTTGGAACACACTTCGTAATGACGGTGCATCCCCGGAGGTGGCTTTTGTAACTAATATAAGTGTCGGATTTTAACGGTGCAGCATATTGCTGTGCCGTTTTTGTTTGTGTTTTGCCAGGTGGTGGTGAAACGCATTTTCCGTTTCTTAGGGAGTGAGTTTCTTTAACTCCGTGATTTGCTTAACTTTATTTATGAATTCTTGTAAGCTTTGCGGTTTATCGCATTCGGATGAAAGATGAAATTCAAGCTTCGGGATTTCGGCTTTAATCTGTTTTTGCTCTTTTCATAAAAAACGGATAAACGAATGTTGCTGGATTAAAAATCATTTTGAAGTATTCCGGCTAAAGAATTTTTGATGGCTTTTGAAATGTAGCCGATAAGAACTTCTTTATTATTTTCTTTTTTATTTTTAATCCAATCTATAATCATACCTGCGAGTGCCTCGGTATAAAATGAGGTTATGAATTTCTTGTAATTTTCGTCAAGTGATACGCCGATTTCATTTTCGGCGGAGGTGATCATTGTATATGTTATCTCGTCGAAATCCTTAACCAAGAATCGTTTTAATTCTTCTCTTCCGATTGAATCAAGTGCGCAGTTAAGGATATGCTCGTTTTGGTCGATATAATTCACCACAAACAAAATTGCGTCATTATAATCGATTATCATATCGTAATTTTTGATAACATCTATTGCATCGTTTTCAAGCGTCCAGCGAAGTAGGTCGTAGGTGTCGGTAAAATGATAGTAAAATGTATTGCGGTTTAAGTTGCAATCCTTAACAATATCGCCGACAGTTATTTTTGAAAACGGCTTTGTTTTCATCATTTTTTTAAGAGAATTTGAAATTGAAAGCTTTGTTGAAATTTTTTGTTCTTCTCTGGTCATTTGTATCACCCAAGTATATTATAACTTGAAACCGAGCAAATTCAACAGATAAATTCAGACGGTTGCCTAATGAAATTTTAGGCAGCTTTTTATTTTTGCCTAAAATTGTGCAACGGTGCAATTTTATCCGTTTCATTTTTCAAGTCCGTGCCATAAAATCTCATAGTCGGAGGTGGAAAAATGGAAAACGGAAAATATGAATACGATATAAAATTCCACTCACAGCTTGGGCTAAAAATAGGCAAATGTACCTGCCTTATAAACGAAAACGAAATGGTCGGTTTTTTGCACATATTCGGCAAAAGCAATAAGTTTAGCGGAATTGTTATTGATGATGATTCGTTTAGAATTCACGGCACTGTTTCCACGCTTGTGCGAAGTTTTGACTTTATTGGTACAGGAAAAATAAGTGAAAACGAAATTGAATTTGAAATTTTAGACGGCAGTAATGTGCTGAAGCTAATCGGAAAAAGAATGGAGGCGATTAATAAATGAGAAAATTTTATTCCAAAACAGTTAATCACCCAAAGCTTATAGTTATTTGTTTTTTGGTTGTGACTGCAATTTGCTGTGTTTTGCAAAATTTTGTCAGTGTTGACTATGATATGAAAGATTATCTTCCGAAAGACAGTGCGTCAACCGTTGCACTTGATGTTATGAACAGCGAGTATGACGGTGGTATACCGAATGCGCGAGTCATGATAAACGATGTTGGCATAGCGGACGCACTCAAATATAAGGACGAAATATCAAAGATTGACGGTGTGACCGATGTTACATGGCTTGATGACGGCGTTGATATGACCGTGCCGCTTGAAACTCAGGATAAGGACACCGTTGAAACTTATTATAAGGACAACAAAGCGCTTTTTACCGTTACGATTGATGAAAACAAAAGAGTTGAAGCGGTAAATGCTTTGCGTGATTTAATCGGCGACGAAAATTCCATGACGGGCGATGCCGTTTCAACCGCAACGGCAACTCAAAGCACGGTAAGCGAAATCAGAATGATAAGTGTTTTTGCCGTTTTATGCGTTGTTATCGTTTTAATCATCACAACAACCTCTTGGTTTGAACCGTTTATCGTTCTTGCCGGACTCGGTGTTGCAATAATGATAAATAAGGGTACTAACCTTATTTTCGGCGAAATCAGTTTTGTAACAAATGCGGCAGGTCCTATTCTTCAGCTTGCGGTTTCACTTGACTACTCGGTATTTTTACTTCACAGATTTGAGGAATGCTTAAAACAAAATGCGAATAAAAAGGACGCAATGGTTGACGCTCTTTGCAAGTCTACATCGTCAATTCTTTCAAGCGGACTTACTACCGTAATCGGATTTTTGGCACTGTTGTTTATGCGTTTCGGCATAGGCCCCGATCTCGGTCTTGCACTTGCAAAAGGTATAGCAATCAGCCTTATTACTGTATTCGTATTTATGCCGCAGCTTATTTTGATGACATATAAATTTATTGAAAAGACAAAGCACAAAAGTTTTATGCCGAATTTTACGGGGTTTGGTAAATTTATTACCAAGGTAATGTTGCCGCTTGTGGTTGTGTTTGCAGTTGTGATTGCACCGAGCTTTTTGGCATCAAACCATAACAGCTATTATTACGGCTCCGCACATATATTCGACAACCAAACACAGACGGGGCAGGACAGAGAGAAAATTGAAAACACATTCGGCAAAAACGAAACCTTTGTAATTCTTGTGCCGAAGGACGATTTGCAAAAGCAAAAGAAACTTTCAAATGATTTGAAAAATATTGACGAGGTTACAAGCGTTATATCGTATGTTGACACCGTAGGTTCTGAAATTCCACAGGAATATCTCGATTCATCAATACTTTCAAAGCTTGTGTCAAAGAATTATTCAAGATTTGTACTTAACTTAAAAACGGATGCCGAGGGCGAAGATACCTTTGATTTGGTTGAAGAAATAAGAGATACAGCTCAAAAGCATTTTCCGAATGAATATTATCTTGTTGGCGAAGCCGTAAGCACATACGACTTGATGGATACAATAACCACCGACACGCTTAAAGTTAATTTGATTGCGATTGCAGCAGTATTTGTGGTTCTTCTTTTGTCGGAAAAATCAATAGTTTTGCCGATTATTCTTGTGCTTGCCATCGAAACGGCAATATGGATTAACCTTTTAATACCGTATTTCACATCGTCGTATGTTTTCTATATAGCATATTTGATTATCAGCTCGATTCAGCTTGGCGCAACGGTTGACTATGCAATCCTGTTTTCGGACAGATACAGGGAAATGCGTCAGCTTTATGATAAAAAAGCATCAATAATCAACACCGTAAGTTCAACCACAAAATCACTTTTAACCTCAGGTACGGTTATGACGGTGGTGGGCTTCTTGCTCGGCGGTATTTCAACTCACGGTGTTTTGTCACAGCTCGGAACATTCCTCGGCAGGGGCTCGCTTTTGTCGCTGTTTATAGTGTTATTCGTTTTACCGGGACTGATTTATATATTTGATTTTTTATTTACAAAAAAGGAATACAGATTAAAAGATAAGAAAGGCAAGGGGCAGAAAAATGAAAAATAAAATTATTGCAGTGATTTTGGCGGTGTTTTTGACATTCGGCACTTCGATAACGGCTTTTTCCGAAACTCAGCCGAGCAAAAAGGATGAAGTCGTTTACGCAATGCTGGATGCTGACGGTAATGTAACGGGAGTTTATACGGTCAACAGCTTTACCGATAAATCCATAATAGATTACGGCGATTATTCGTCTGTTAAAAATCTTACTACAGCCGATAAAATAAATGTATCGGGCGATAAAATTACCGTTAATTCAACGGCGGATAAAATGTATTATCAAGGCAATATGAAAAGTAAAAATATTCCGTGGAATATTGAAATCAAATACTTCCTTGACGGCAGGGAATACTCACCGGCTGACCTTGCAGGCAAAAGCGGTGCGCTTAAAATCGAGATTGGTATTACTCAAAATAATAATTGCGATAAGTCGTTCTATGAAGGCTATTGCTTGCAGGCCACGGTTTTGCTTGACGGAGAAAAGTGCACGGATATTATTTCAAACGACGCAACCATGGCAAATGTAGGCTCAAACAAGCAGCTTTCGTATATCATAATGCCTAATAAGGGCGCTGATTTGGAAATTACTGCTAATGTAACCGATTTTGAAATGCAGGCTATCAGCATTAACGCTCTTAAAATGAACTTGAATTTTGATTTTGACAGCGATTCGCTTAACAGTCAAATAGATGAAATTAAGGACGCCGCAAAAAAACTCAATGACGGCAGTGAAAAAGTGAATGATGCAAGCTCGGATGTTGAGGACGGTGCAGGCAAGCTTTACGACGGCACTCAAAAGCTTAATGACGGCACAGATGCACTAAACAACGGCATCAACAGCCTTTCTTCGGGTGTTAAAACCGTTAAATCCGTACTCGGCGCTCTTAATGATAATTCCGGTAATTTAACATCCGGCTCTGCCGAGGTTATGTCTGCGCTTAACCAAATCGATTCGAGTCTTGCCCAAATTCAAATAGACAGCGAAAATATTGCAAAGCTTACCGAGGCTTCGACACAAATCAAATCGGGAATTGATTCGCTTGTAGGCGGGCTTAACCAAATGAACGGCGGTATCGACCGATATTATGCGGCACTCAATCAAGCAGGCGTTACCGATATTAACGAATTTGTTAATCAGCATAAGCAGGCTATTGCCGCGTTAGGTATAACAGATACACAGCGTACTCTTTATAATGCTTATGTTGAGGGCGGCAATGCAGGTGTTCAAAAGGAACTTGCCGTGCTCGTTCAAAAGGGCGACGGTGAAGCACTCAAACTTTATCAGCAGTATGTTCAAAGCGGTGATATGTCGGTTATTACCGATTATATCACAAATGCAGGTAAGCTTATTTCGATCGAAACGCTGCTGAAAGCCGATATCGCATATATTCAGGGCAGCGATAAGCTGATTTCATCATTTGATTCTCAGCTTGACAGCGAAAACGGCGAGCTTATGATGGGCGCTCTTGCGCTTCAAAAAAATTATGCCGCGTTTGATGCGTCAATCAATTCTCTTGCCGATTTCCTGCAGTCAATGGCATCAAATATGCTCACTCTTAAATCCGCGATTTCAACTCTGGTTGAAAAATACGGCGAACTTGATAATGGCATAAACGATTACACATTGGGCGTTGCTCAAATTCTTGACGGCTACGGTGCGCTGTATGGCGGTGCGGTTTCGTCCGCACAAGGCTCTGCAAAGCTTTATAATTCAACAAGCACACTTGTTGAAAACACGCTTAAGCTTTATGACGGCACAAAAAAGCTTAATTCGGGCATAACAGATCTTTTAAACGGCACTGATAAATTCTATGACGCAACAAAAGATTTGAATAATACGGTTGAAGATAAAATCAACGAAACGGCAGATGATATTACTGGCAAAAATGTTGAAGTAAAATCCTTCACGTCTAACAAAAATACCGATGTGAATTCTGTTTTGTTTGTAATCAAAACCGCTTCTGTCGAAAAGCCTGAAAAAGAAACTGAAGAAAAAGAAACCGAAAAACAAACATTTTGGCAAAAATTAGCTGCTCTTTTCAAAAAATCATAAATGCGGAATTTAATAAAATTCGATTTAAATGAATTACGCCCCCCCTCAGTTACTCTGAGGGGGCATATTATTTAATGATGATTTTTTGTTTTCTTTTAAATATAAATATGATTTATTGCATTATCCGTTTGCCGTGTTATAATAAAGGCGAGGTGATAATTTATGAATGAAAAAAACGAAAACAGATTTGTTTTAAATAACGGCGTTCTTATTCCCGATGTTGCATTCGGCACTTATAAGGCCGCGGCGGGGGACACATGCGAAGTAATACTTAAAGCCATTGAATCGGGATATCGTTGCTTTGACACTGCTTCGTTTTACGGCACGGAGGAATACCTTGCCGACGCAATAAAAAAAAGCGGAATTCCCCGTGAGAATTTTTTTATTACTTCAAAGCTTTGGAAAACCGAGCTTGGTTATGATAACGCCCTTGCTGCGTTTGAAGCCTCGCTTAAAAGATTGAATACGGATTATTTAGACGCTTATTTGATTCATTGGCCGCTTCCCGATGCAGATTATAAGGATTGGAAGGTTATTGATTTCGATACTTGGCAGGCGCTTGAAAAGCTTTATGACGAGGGCGTTGTAAATGCAATCGGCGTAAGCAACTTTTTGCCGCATCATATAGAAAATATTCTTGAAAGTTGCGAAATTGTGCCCGCCGTAAATCAAATCGAATTTCATCCGGGCTATTCTCAACTTTCAACGGTTGAATATTGCCAAAAGAATAATATTTTGGTGCAGGCTTGGAGCCCGCTCGGCAGAACAAGAGTGCTTGACGACCCGTTGATTTGCGAACTTGCCGAAAAATATAAAAAGCAGCCCGCGCAAATTTGCCTGCGTTATGCGTATCAGATGGGCGTTATGCCGCTTCCGAAATCGTCCGATGCATCGCGTATGAAAATGAATATGGCGGTTTTTGATTTTGAAATTTCGCAGGAGGATATGTATCGTCTGCAAACAATGCCGCCGACGGGTTGGTCGGGTCTGCATCCTGACAGATAATTTTTACGCTTATGTTCGGTTTTATTTACTATAAACCATAAAAATATTTGTTTCATTTAATTTATAATATTTATTGAAAATCGGGTGCTTATATTGTAAGATTATAATATAGCATTCGGAGGAATTTATGAAGAGTTATCTTTTAAACGGCAGCGAGGCTCTCGGAATTGAGCTTGGCTCCACAAGAATTAAGGCAGTTTTGATAGCGGATGATTGTACCGTGCTTGCAACGGGTGGCTATAATTGGGAAAATGAATTAAAAAACGGATATTGGACCTACAGCCTTGACGGGGTTTGGCACGGTATTCAAAGCACATATGCCGAGTTGAATGACGAAGTGTTTGAAAAATTCGGAACAAAAATAAAAACGCTTTCTTCAATCGGCTTTTCCGCAATGATGCACGGCTATCTTCCTTTTGATAAAAACGGCAATCAGCTTGCCGATTTCAGAACCTGGCGCAATACCACCACTGCTCAAGCGGCACGAAAGCTCACGGAACTTTTTGATTTCAACATTCCGCAAAGATGGAGTATTGCTCATCTTTATCAGGCGGTGTTGAACGGCGAAAGCCATGTGGCGGATATTGATTATTTAACAACACTTGCCGGTTATGTGCATTGGCAGCTTACGGGTGAAAGAACAGTCGGTATCGGCGAGGCTTCGGGAATGTTTCCTATAAAAAGCTCGGCACTTGATTATAATGCCGATATGCTCGCCGCATTTTCCGATATTCCCGAAATCAAAGCGATGCCGTGGAATATTAAGGATATTTTACCCAGTGTGCTTCCGGCAGGTGAAAACGCAGGAGTTCTCAGCGAAAAAGGCGCAAGGCTTCTTGATCCGTCGGGTAACCTTCAGCCGGGTATACCTTTTTGCCCTCCGGAGGGTGATGCAGGCACCGGAATGGTTGCTACGCACAGCGTTGGAATTAAAACAGGCAATGTTTCGGCGGGCACATCCATATTTTCAATGGTTGTGCTCGAAAAACCGCTTGAAAATGTTTACGAGGAAATAGATATTGTTACAACCCCATCGGGCGACGATGTGGCAATGGTGCATTGCAATAACTGTTGCACGGATCTTGATCACTGGCTTTCCGTTTTTTATGAATTTGCCGTAGCGGCAGGTGCTGAAATCACAAAGTCGCAGGCTTACGATTTGCTGTATAATGCCGCGCTGGGCGGCGACTGTGATTGCGGTGGACTTTTAAATTACAATCTGTTTTCCGGCGAGCCTGTTTTGCATCTTGATGACGGCAGACCGATGTTTCTTCGCCCTCGCGGCAGTGAATTTAATCTTGCAAATTTCTTCAGGGCGCAGATTTATTCCGCACTTGCAACGCTTAAAATCGGCATGGATATTTTGGAAAAAGAAAATGTCGGCATAGATATGCTGATGGGGCACGGCGGTCTGTTTAAAACAAAAAAAGTCGGTCAGCAGCTTCTTTCCGGCGCGCTTAAAACTCCCGTTGCCGTTATGGAAACGGCAGGCGAGGGAGGCGCATGGGGCATTGCTGTGCTTGCAAAATATTCGGAGCAAAAAAGTGCAATGTCGCTTTCGTGTTTTCTTGACGATGTTGTTTTTGCAAATTCAAATAAATCCGTCATTCAGCCGAATGAGAGTGATGTGATCGGATTTGAAAAATTTATGGTAAATTATAAAAAAGGCTTTGCGGCTCAAAAAGCTGCTGCTGAAAATCTTTGATACGGGTGGTAGAAAATTATGGCATTAAAGGATTATGAATTTTGGTTTGTTGTCGGCACGCAGTTTCTTTACGGCGAGGACATTTTTGAAACAATCGATTCGCATGCAGCCGAGATGTGCGCCGAATGGAGCAAAAAAATGCCCTGCAAAATAGTTGCAAAGCCTTGCGTAAAAACTTCTAAAGAAATCTTGGATATTATGCAGGCTGCAAATTCCTGCGACAATTGTGCCGGTGTCATCACATGGATGCACACATTTTCACCATCCAAGGCATGGATTGCAGGCTTTAACGCTTTGCAAAAGCCTTATCTTCATGTAAACACTCAATATAACCGCGATATTCCCTGGCAGGATATAAATATGGATTTTATGAATTTAAATCAGTCTGCCCACGGCGACAGGGAACATGGTTATATCGCCGCAAGAATGAGGCTTAAAAGAAAGGTTGTTGCCGGTTATTGGAAGGACGGGGCTTTCCAAAGTAAAATGGAAACATGGATAAGAGCCGCAGCAGGTGCAGCCGAATCAAAAAAAGTGCATGTGCTTCGTATTTCTGATAATATGCGAAATGTTGCCGTTACCGATGGCGATAAGGTCGAAGCGCAAATTAAGCTCGGCTGGCAGGTAGACCATTACGGTGTTGGCGATATCATCAAATATGTTGACGCCGTTACAGATGCAGAAGTAGATGCTCAAATGGCAGAATATGAAAAAAATTATATTATGGACACCGATAATATCGACTCTGTAAGATATCAGGCAAGGGAAGAGGTTGGAATAAAAAAGTTCCTTGATGAGCACGGCTTCAACGCATTCCACACCAATTTTGAGGATTTGCAGGGGCTGCGTCAGCTTCCCGGAATTGCCGCTCAGGATTTAATGCGCCAGGGTTACGGCTTCGGCGCGGAGGGTGACTGGAAAGTTGCCGCAATGCTCAGGGTTATGACTTCTATGGCAGAGGGTCTAAACGGCGGCACAGTATTTATGGAGGACTATACGTATCATTTTGAACCGGGTAATGAGATGCTGCTCGGTTCGCATATGCTTGAGGTTAGCCCTCAATGCGCAGCCGAAACGCCTAAAATTCAGGTTCATCCGCTCGGCATTGGCGACAGGGAAGACCCTGCAAGACTTGTATTTAAAGCCCAAACAGGCAAAGGCATTGTTGTTACTGTTGTTGATATGAGCGACAGACTTCGCCTTATCTGCAACGATGTTGAATGCAAGGAGCAGGTTAACGATATGCCGAATTTGCCCGTTGCCGGAGTTCTTTGGAAACCGCTTCCTAATCTTCAAACCTCCGCAGAGGCGTGGATTTACGCCGGCGGTGCGCATCACAGTGTGCTTTCCTACAGCCTTACAGCGGATAATATGCGTGATTTTGCCGAAATTATGGGAATTGAATTTATTCACATTGGCGAAACCACAAATATTGAGGAGTTCAGAAAAGAACTTTTCTATAACGATGTGGCATACAGACTGCATATGAATTGAGGAATAAATAATGCTTGAGGATTTAAAACAAAAGGTTTACGAAGCAAATATGCAGCTCAAAGAATACGGGCTTGTTGTGCTCACTTGGGGCAACGCTTCGGCGGTAGACAGAGAAAAGGGCTTGTTTGTTATTAAACCATCCGGTGTGCCTTATAACAAAATGACTGCCGACGATATGGTTGTTATGAGCCTGACGGGCGAAAAAATTGAGGGCAAATTAAATCCCTCGTCCGATACTCCTACGCATTTGGAACTTTATAACCGCTTCCCCGAAATCGGAGGAATAGTGCACACCCATTCAAACTGGGCGTGCGCATGGGCTCAAGCGGGACGTGATGTGCCTGCTTACGGCACAACGCATGCCGATTTTGCAAACGGCGCAGTACCCTGTGCAAGAGGGCTTACTGAGGTTGAAGTTAACGGAGAGTATGAGCTGAATACCGGTAAGGTGATTGCAGAGGAGTTTGAACGCCGAAAAATTTCTCCGCTTGAACGTCCTGCAATGCTTGTGCACAGGCACGGACCCTTTACATGGGGTAAAGATCCTTTTAAGGCTGTCGAAAATGCTCTTATTTTGGAGGAAGTTTGCAAAATGGCTTCACGCACGGAGAGCGTTGCCGCGTTTGACGAAGCCTCCGATATTGGAATAGAAGAATATCTGCTTGAAAAGCATTATCAAAGAAAACACGGAAAAAATGCTTATTACGGTCAATTCGAGGAGAATTAAATGAAGAAAAAGCCGTTTGTTATTTGTATGGCAATTATTTCTTGTCTTGCCGTTGCCACAAGCGCGTATGCGGTGTTTGGAAAGCAATTTGTAGATTTTAAAGGTGAAAGGATTTCTTATAAATCTGTTTCGTCTGCAGCTGCGTCCGCAAAATCCAAAACTCCCACGGCGTCAAGCGCCGAATGCTCGGTAAAGCAAACAACAACAAAGCCCACAACACAAAAAGAAACGCAAGGCGGCAACAGCACTTCGTCCGGTATGCCTTATCTCATTAAGGTTAATAAAGCTCAAAATATCGTTATTGTTTATAAGCAGGGCGATGACGGCGAATACAGCGTTCCTGTTAAAGCAATGGTTTGCTCCGTCGGCAAAGCCGGCAATACTCCGTCCGGCACATTTAAAACAAGCGATAAATATACCTGGCGTTTGCTTGAGGGAAATGTTTACGGTCAATATGCTACAAGAATAACCGGGCACATTCTTTTCCATTCCGTCCCTTATTTTGAAAAAAGCAAAGATACTCTTGAGTATGATGAGTATAATAAGCTCGGTGAACCTGCTTCCGCCGGCTGCATAAGGCTTTCCGTTGCTGACGCAAAGTGGATTTAC
Organism: bacterium; assembly: GCA_963654285.1. GTDB lineage: Bacteria > Bacillota > Clostridia > Oscillospirales > Acutalibacteraceae > Eubacterium_R. Next base: position 20,587 of record CAVJZG010000002.1, on the reverse strand, counting down.
GATAATTGTCCGACTAAAACCACCGTTATAATGTATGACAGCGATGAAAAGGAACCGCTTTCAAAGCCGAATGCGATTAAAATCGATACTTCGGACACCGAAAAGCGCGATTGGGATCCTACAGACCCTGATAAAAACAATCCTTGGAATAATTAAGCACAAAATAAGCACTCGGATGTTTTCCGGGTGCTGTTTTATGTCTGTTTGCAATATTATACGGAAAAAGGGAAGCGAAAAAACGCTTCCCTTTAAAAAATTTATGTAATTAAGATTATCTCTTAATATCGTCCCAAGCCACGCCGTCAATGTGGAAAAGTTCATCAAAGTCATACTTGTTGCTCTCTTCCTTAGTGTGGTTGGGATACCAAACCTGTGCAAAGAACGGATTTGTTTTTGCGATTGAATCGTAGTCCCAAGCCTTTTGAGGAATGTAGCACTCTGGGCACCAGTGACCGCCGAGGAGGATAAGTGCGGGGCTTGCTTCAAATTCTGCGCCGCAGTGACCGCATTTCCATTTAAGTTTTGTTGCCATATCGCCCTTAGTCATTTTTTCGCTGAGGCATTCGCCGCCGCGGAATTTGGCAGCCTGCTTCATATCTTCGATATCAAGCTCGGATTCGGGCTTTGTTTCGTCATAGCCGTGGTCAAGCTTAAATTGCTCGGAAGCGGCATTGTCTTTATCGAAGTTGATGATTTCAAAATCTTCCCACTTAGAAGGAATCTTTTCCCAATCGGCTTTTGAGCCGTAGTATGCGCTCATGCGGTTCGGCTCGTTTGTTGCAACCCAATCAAGAGTACCGAAACCGGGAGTTGAAGCGATTTTCTTCATAAATGGCTTTGCACATGCTGCAACAATGTTTTTAGGAAGATATCTCGGTATTTTGAAATAAAATTCAACATGGTCTGCAAGGCGATTGAAATAATCCTGAATCGGAAGATTTTCACGGAAGTGAAGGAAGTCTTCAAGCTTATCGCCGTCTGCATAAAACTGACCGTGGAAGTTCTTTGTGATGAACCAGTTGGGGTCAAAAAGCTTTTCGGGTCCTGCAAGACCGAGTGTGCCGAGAAGCAGCTTTTCAAATTCATAGTTGGAAATTCTGTATTCCTTGCCTGAACCGATATTGAAGAAGTGATTCCAGAAATCGGAGCCGAGGTTGCCTGCGGCGTCTTCGGTAACGAGGTTGCACATAAGTCTTCCGGAATCCTCAACGGTGCACCATTCAAGAACGCCGTTGATCGGAACATGAAACATAATGGGATCCATATTCTTAAGAATGTTGGGATAAAGAATGCCGCTCTGGCGCATTACAACCCAGTTCTTGATGCCGCTTTCAACAAAAGTGCGCTCCGCAACGGTTTTGGAAACTGCATAGTGGTCGTAAATGGAAATTTTAATCGGGTCTCCGCAACGACCCCAGTGAATGGGATAATTGCGATCGCCGGTTTCGGCAACCGTGCCAATGTAGCAAACTTTAATATCATCTTTATTCGGCTGAGCAAGAACGGCTTTGCAGATGTTCTGTGCAGCACCGATATTTGTTTTTTGAGTTTTATAGGGCTTCCAGTCCGCAGTCGGGGAAACCATACCGCCGACATGAAGCACATAGTCGGAACCGGTTACACCTTCAAGGATTGCATCATAATCAAGAAGATCGCCCCAAATAACCTTAACGTTTGGCTTAGCAATGATGTGCTTTAACAGCTCCTCATTCTTAGCACTTTTTCTGGCAAGCATTTTAATATTGATTTCATTGGACTTTTTGAGCATTTCCTGAACGGCTGCCCAGCCCATATTACCGGTACCGCCGGTAATGAATACTGTTTTCTTTGCCATTATATTTCCTCCTTAAAGAAATGTGTAAAAATTTACAAGAAATATTATAAACTATTTCTAAACAAAAAACAACAGAATAATAAAAAATTTATAAATATATGCCGATGTGTAAGTCGATTTTGTTAAATATTTCAAAAACACTTCTTATGTGTTGACAATTTATACACAAATGAGTTATTATATATGCAAGTTAATATTAACCTTATCAAGAGTGGTTTAGGGACGGGCCCTGTGATGCCACAGCAACCTGCACTTGCAAGGTGCTAATTCCCGCGGATTTTCCGAGCGATGAGTTTTTCGCACACCCTGCTCGGAGTGTGTTTTTTTATTGCTTTTTACCCGGTAAGCGGCTTTTGCGTTAATATTAATATTACGCCTCTTATCGAGGGCTCAATTTAAGGAGGATATATATCTAATGTCTAAAACACTGTTCACAAGCGAATCGGTAACAAAAGGTCATCCCGATAAAATTTGCGATCAAATTTCGGATGCGATTCTTGACGCCATGATAGGTCAGGATCCGCAAAGCCGTGTTGCCTGCGAAACCACCTGCACAACAGGTCAGGTTCATATTATGGGTGAAATCACTTCTCGTTCTCAGATTGATATTCCCTCAATTGTAAGAAAAACAATTTGCGATATCGGCTATGACGGCGGCGAAAAAGGCTTTGACGGCGAAAATTGCGCAATTCTTGTTTCACTTGACAAGCAAAGCCCGGATATTGCGCTCGGCGTTGACAAATCATATGAAATGAAAAACGATGAAACCGATAAGTATAACGAAAACGGCGCCGGCGACCAGGGTATGATGTTCGGCTATGCCTGCAATGAAACAAAAGAGCTTATGCCGCTACCGATAAGCCTTGCGCACAAACTTGCTCTTAAGCTCACGGAGGTTCGTGAAAACGGCACCTTGCCTTATCTTTATCCGGACGGTAAAACTCAGGTAACCGTTGAATATGATGACGGTAAGCCATGCAGGGTTACTGCGGTTGTTGTTTCAAGCCAGCACAGTGCTTCCGTGTCGCTCGACACCCTTAAAAAAGATATTATTGAAAAGGTTATCAAAACTACCGTCCCTGCCGAATATATGGATGAAAACACGGTTTTCTATGTTAATCCTACGGGCAGATTTGTTGTCGGCGGTCCTCAGGGCGACAGCGGCTTAACAGGCAGAAAAATAATTGTTGATACATACGGCGGTTATGCCCGTCACGGCGGCGGTGCTTTCAGCGGTAAAGACCCCACTAAGGTAGACAGAAGTGCCGCTTACGCAGCAAGATGGGTTGCCAAAAATATCGTTGCGGCAGGTCTTGCCGATAAGTGCGAGGTTGAGCTTGCTTATGCAATCGGTGTTGCCAAGCCGGTTTCGGTTATGGCAGATACATTCGGCACAGGTAAAAAATCCGATGAAGAAATTGCCGATATAATTAACAAGGTGTTTGACCTTAGACCTGCCGCCATTATAGACAGGCTTGATTTAAGAAAGCCCATCTATGAAAAACTTGCGGCTTACGGTCATATGGGTCGTGAGGACTTGGGCGTTTCTTGGGAAAAACTTGATATGATTGATGAAATCAAAAAGTATATGTAACTCTGTAAAAGCAACGCCCGGCGGCGTTGCTTTTTTGGCAAAACAAAGGTTTTGTAAGCTGATAATTTCAAAGTAAACAAAAAATTATCCAAATAGTTGATTTGAATTTAACAATTTGTATATTTACTATTTCGGTTGATTGTCGTATTATATTAGTGCTATCGGCGGCGATGCCGCTTTAATAATAAAGGAGCTGCGCAAATGATAAACAGAAGAGGCGGCGCTTCGGATTATTTGAATCCTTATTCAAATATGCGACTCAGTCGTTCCGGACGTAAGAATATTAAAGATCAATTCGGGCAATACACACGCACACACAGTGCATCCGAATTTGAAAAGCTTATAACGCAAAAATATTTCCTGCTTTGCGATGAATTGCATAAACGCTGCACACGCGCTTTCACAATCATATTTTGGCTCAAAGTTATCACATTTGCCGTGTTTATCGCGTTTTCAGTTGTGGCAATCATCTGCGGCACAAAATTCGGCAGCAAAATGCTTTGGCTTTCATTTTGGATAGTTTTGATATTTATCGATGTCGGCTTTTTCTTGGTTGCCGATTATTGCAAATCGCTGATTGTTGAAAAGGTGCTTCCTTATCTTGATAATGTTGAACAAATTGATTTCGGTATCAGCGAGGATGATGAAGAAGAAGCAAGAAACGAAGAAGACACGGAGGATGAAGACGATGAAGATGATACTTAAAATATTCAACAGAGATATGAAAAAAATCTTCAAGAATTCAATGGCCATAATATTGGCAGTTGGTCTTGCGGTTTTGCCTTCTCTTTATGCTTGGTTTAATATTTATGCCAACTGGGATCCCTACGGCAGCACGGGCAATATGCAGGTTGCAGTTATCAATAACGACGAAGGTGCGGTTATCAAAACATTTACCGTTGATGTGGGTTCTCAAATTGTTACTAATCTTAAAGGGAACAAATCAATCGATTGGAAATTTGTCTCCAAGGAAGAGGGCATAAACGGCGTTAAAGCAGGTCAGTATTATGCGGCAATAGAAATTCCGTCAGGCTTCAGCAATTCGCTTACAAGCATAATGAGCAGTGAATTTGAGCAGCCGCAAATTATGTACTATGCCAACGAAAAGAAAAACGCCATTGCAACGAAAATCACCGATAAAGTTGTGCAAACCGTTCAAACCGAGGTAAACGAATCTTTTATTACCACGATTGTTAATCTCATGAACGAGGTTTTCGGCTTTGTGCTTGATGAAAACGATATTTCCGCAGGTGCTCTTTTCAGCAAAATGACTCAGGAAATCAACGAGGCAAAAAGCGCGGTTTCAGACCTTAATAATTCGCTGAACGGCTTTACGGACATAACAGAATTAACAAAGCAGCTCGGCGATTCCGTAAACAGCGAAAAGCTTTCAAATCTTTTAGACGGCACTAATGATGTTATAAACGACACCACTGATGTGGTTAAAATTACGCAAACCTCCGTTTCGGGAGTTGTAGGCAATATCGGCACGCTTATGGACGGTATGGTAACAAATCTTGATAATGCCGCAAACATGGTTGAGAATTTCACACCCGATCAATCATCGGTTGAAACATTAAAAACCGCAGCGCAAACCTGCACGAATATGGCAACCGTTATGGACACGGTTTCCAAAATGCTTAAAGAGCTCAACGACAGCCTGCCGAATCCGATATCGGCTATTGATGAAATAATCAAAACGCTCAACGAAAACGCAACCACACTGCGTGATCTCGGATCAAAACTCAATGATGCGGCCGACGGAGCATACGACGGCAAGCTTTCCGATATTGCGGCATCAATAAGGTCGGTTTCCGCTTCTATAAAAACTTCAACCGATAATTTTAACAACACTGTTAAACCGCAGGCGGAAAAAATGGTTTCAAACCTTCTGAACACACTTTCGAGCGCGTCAAAAATGATTTCGCTTTTGAACGACGATGTGCCCACGGTAGACGCTTTAATTAAAACTCTTAACACTTCGCTTGATTCGGGTGTCGGAATGTTTGGCTCGCTTCAGTCCATGCTTAAAAATTTCGAATCGGAGCTTGACAACCTCAGCGATAAAATCGACACTCTCAGCAATAGTGAGGAATTTAATACATTTCTTAATGTTATGAGCGAAAATGCCGATAAGCTCGGCGAATTTATCGCTTGCCCGGTACAGGTTGAAACGGATAAAATTTACGGCATTGAAAACTATGGTTCCGCAATGGCACCGTTTTACAGCACCCTTGCAATTTGGGTAGGTGCGGTTATCCTTGTTGCTATTATGAAGCCAAATGTTAAGCATAAAAAAGAACTCGGTGCACCTGTTAAGTCGTATCAGGAATTTTTCGGCAGGGGATTGCTGTTCGTTTTGTTTGCTGTAGTTCAGGCATTGATTATCTGCCTGGGTGACTTGTATTTCCTTGGTATTCAATGTTATCATCCGGTTAAATTCCTTTTTGCCGGCGTGTTCGCAGCTGTTGTTTATTCCTTGTTTATCTATTCGCTTGCATATACCTTCGGCGATATCGGCAAGGCAATGATCGTTGTGCTGCTCGTTATCCAAATCGGCGGTTCAGGCGGTACATTCCCGATAGATGTTACTCCTAAATTTTTCCAAGCAATCAATCCGTATTTGCCGTACACATTTGTTATCAACGCAATGCGTGAATGTGTTTGCGGCACATATGCAAGTGATTATTGGCTTGATTTACTTAAGCTCAGTGCATATATTCTTGTGGCGTTGTTTATCGGTCTTGTTCTTAAAATTCCGTTCAAAAAGCCTATGCGCTTTTTTAATAAAAAGATTGAGGAAACAGATGTATTCTGATTTGAAAAGCTCCTTTGGATTTCCAAAGGAGTTTTTCCTTGCTCGTCGCAGCCGCGCGTTATTGTAAAAATATACTTGAATAAATGAACAACGGTGCTATAATAGTTCTAGTTCGGAAAGAAGTGTTAAATTTGAAAAAAAGTAAATATATCTACAGAATTGCCGCATACTCGCTCGGCATGCTTTTGCTTGCGTTTGGCATAATTTTAAATACAAAATGCGGGCTCGGTGTTTCGCCGATTATTTCCGTTGCCTATTCGTTTTCGCTCGCTTCGGGTATGAAAATCGGAAATGCCACCTTGGGGCTTTACAGCATGTTTGTGCTGATTGAACTTGTTATTCACGCCACCCAAAAATCACCGAAAAAGCAATATCTTATTGATTTGCTTCAAATTGCCGTAAGTGTTGTGTTCACAAGATTTATGAATTTGTTCTCGGATTTTGTGCCGCAGCTTGATGTGCAATATAAAGGCAGCTGGCAGGGAAGATTACCGTTCAGAATTGCAATGCTTGCCGTTGCAATCGTGCTCACCGGAATCGGTGCAGCAATGTCGCTGAATATGCGCGTTGTTCCCAATCCGGGAGACGGCGTTGTGCAAACTGTTGCCGATAAAATCAAAAAGCCCGTAGGTTTCACCAAGAATTGTTGGGATTTGCTGATGGTTGTCATCTCGGCAGTTATAACTGTCGCGCTTCATTCAAAAATTGCAGGCTCTGTTTCCGCATCCGTTCTGTCCGTTATCGGAATTGGCACTGTACTTGCTGTTATCGGCGTCGGCAGGGTTATTGCCGTGTTTAATAAGCTTACTTATGAAAGAATGACTTCAAAAGCTGGCGTAAAAAATATGCTTAAAGTATAAGAAAATAAATATCCCCAAGCCATAAACTGCGTTGATATGCGGATTAGACTTGGGGATTTACTTTGTCTATAAGTTTTATATTTTATATAATGAATTATAATTTTTTGTCTTTCTCAATTGCTTTGTTTACGGCGTTATGAACCGCGCTTTCAAAGCCGTCTGCCTGAAGTGAGATAACTCCCTCAATCGTGGTTCCGCCGGGTGAGCAAACCTTGTCCGTAAGCTCAAACGGGTGTTCACCGCTTTCAAGCACCGTTTTTGCGCTGCCCAAAACACTCTGCGCCGCAAATTTAAGCGCAAGTTCCTTTTTCATTCCGTGCTGAACTCCTGCTCTCGCAAGCGCGTCAATAAACATATAAACAAATGCGGGCGAGCAGCCGCCGATAACTCCGAAAAGCGGAAATATGTTTTCGTCGATTTCGGTAATTGTGCCGACTGCTGCAAACAGCTTTTCAACCTCTGCCTTTTCATTAGCCGAAACAAGCGCATTTGCGCAATAAGCAGTGCAGGACTCCGAAACAACGGCGTTTATGTTTGGCATAACGCGCACGATTTTTTCTTCGCTGTTTAAATTTTCGGCAATAAAATCAATTGATTTGCCTGCCGCGATTGAAATGAGAACTTTTTCTTTACCCGCAACATTGCCGGCTATTTCGTTTAAAACGCCTGCAAGCACATTTGGCTTAACGGCGAGCACAATGTAATCGCAAATATCGGCAAGCTCGCCGCCGCTTTTGCAGGAGTTAATACCGTATTTATCCGTAAGTGCGTTTACTTTTGATTTTGTTGGATTGAAGGCGTAAATGTCGTTGCCTGCAACCGTGCCCGATTTAACCGCACCGCTTATAATGGCGGATGCCATATTGCCGCAACCTATAAAGCCGAGTTTCATTTATAATTCCTCCGTTAATCATCATTTGTTTTGTTTCATTTTACTGTATTTTTCTTTGGTTGCATTACCGCCGCGTATGTGCCTTTGCGCTTTGTTTTCTTCCAAAACGGCTTTTACCTGGTTATATAAAATCCTGTCTGTATCATAAAGCCTTTTTGTAACATCTATGTGCACGGTGGATTTGCTTATTCCGAAAACCGAAGCGGCGCGGCGCACCGTTGCGCCCGTATTCCGTATGTATTCGCCGATTTCAACGCATCTTTTATTAACATTACCGATCAAGTGAAGTCACCGTCCTTGGTAATGTATATTTATAACGCGCCGTGTTTATACATATTTGCGGCAAATATAGGCGTTCACCGAATTTTGCCACGTTTTTTGCGGCTTTCGAATTATGATTATATAGCCTATTTTAACTCAATTTGCGCGGCAAGTAAAGTTATATTTTAATTTGATTGCACGCGTGGCGGCTTTGTGATATAATTATTATGTAATTACATGCGTTTTGGGGAATAGAAAATGATTTATAAGCTTAAAAAAGATAATTATAAAACCTTTAAAATTTTTAAGGATAATATTCTTGAATCGCGCTCTTATTTCATTCCTTTTGCAAATGAAAAAGAAATGCTTGAAAGCGATATCAGAACAGAACGTTATGCTTCGTCTATGGTGGCATTGCTTTCGGGAGAATGGGAATTTAAATATTATCAAAATTGCAACGATATTCCCGATGAATTTGACACGGAAAAAGAAGCATTTGATATTGTAACCGTGCCCTCTTGCTGGCAATTTACCGGTTATGAGGAGCCTTATTATGTGAATTCAAGATATCAGTTTAAGTGCGAACCGCCCAAATTTCCCGAAGATTGCCCGGCAGGCGTGTATTTAAAAAAGTTTGTACTTACCGATATTGACGGCAATTACACATTAACCTTTCTCGGCGTTGCTTCGTGCGTGGATGTTTTTGTTAACGGCGAATATGTCGGCTACAGCGAGGGCAGCCATAACACTGCGGAATTTAATATAACCGATAAACTTGTTTGCGGCGAAAACGAAATTGCCGCCGTTGTGCATAAATGGTGCACCGGAACATATCTTGAATGCCAGGATATGTTCAGAAACAACGGTATTTTCAGGGATGTTTATATCACAAAAACGGGGCTTAATTCCGTTTATGATATTGAAATCAAAACAAAGCGTCGCTCCGACGGTGCTTATCTTCTTGATTTGCTTCCGGTTTTTAAGATTGCGGATGAGGTTCTTTTTAAGGCTGTGATTAAAGACGGCGATTCCGTACTTGCCGAGCGTTCGCTTAAAATTTGCCCCGGCAAGGTGGATAAGCTGACATTTGATGTGCTTGATGTTAAGGAGTGGTCTGCCGAAATTCCGAAGCTGTATGACATTTATATTTCACTTTCAAGAAACGGAAAAATCGAGGAAGTCATACGTAGGCACATAGGATTTAAGAAAGTGCATATCGATAAAAATGTGTTCTTTTTCAATAATCAAAAAATCAAATTGCTCGGTGTAAATCATCACGACACCGATCCCGAAAAGGGCTACACAATGTCCGTTTCAGATATGGAACGCGATGTAAGGCTTTTTAAGGAATATAATGTTAACTGCGTTCGCACATCGCATTATCCTCCGGATCCGATTTTTCTTGATTTATGTGATGAATACGGCGTTTATGTTGTGGACGAAGCCGATATCGAATGCCATGGCTGCGTTGAGCTTTTAAAGCCGAATTTAATCTCCGCAAATCCCGAATGGAAAGAGCATTTTTGGGACAGGGTTATGCGTATGTTCAGGCGCGACCGCAATCACGCAAGTATAATAATGTGGTCGCTCGGTAATGAATCGGGCGGATATAAATGCCAGGATTATTGTTGTGACGAACTTAAAAGATTAACCGATTTGCCAATTCATTATGAGGGCGTAACGCGCACAAAGCGGTGGTCTTACGATGTTCATTCCGAAATGTACACATGGCAAAATGTTTGTAAAAAGATTGCCGCATGCAAAGGTTTACCGGCTAAATATTATGAAAAACCGTTTTATCTTTGCGAATATGCTCATGCAATGGGTGTCGGCGCGGGCTCGCTTGAGGATTATGTAAAGCTTTTCTATTCTGCCGATAATATGATGGGCGGCTGCATCTGGGAATTTGCCGATCATGTCGCTTATGACGGTGTGGGCAAATACAAATACACCTACGGTGGTGACCATGCCGAATGGAAGCACGACGGCAATTTCTGTGTGGACGGGCTTTTCTTCCCAAACAGAGAGCCGCACACTGGTGCTCTTCAAATGAAAGCCTGCTATCGCCCCATTCGTGCAAAGCATCTCGGCGGAAACGATTTTGAGTTTTTCAATTATCTTTATTTCAAAACAGCCGAATTTAATGTTAAATACAGCGTTTTAAGCAACGGAGTTGAAGTTTCGTGCGGCGAATTTGATTTGATTGTTGAGCCGCAAACTTCACAAACGGTTAAGGTGGATTTTGCTCAAAAAGCGCACACCTCAATTGTGTTTACGTACTATGAACTTCAAGATGAGATTGCGCACGAGCAAATCATTCTTTGCGCCGATTATTCCGCGTCTCAAAACGTCTGTGAAGAAAAAGCAAGGGTTGAAACAAGCGAGGGCAGGGCTGTCGTTTATTACAATAACGGCAGATTGATTTTTAATTGCAAATCGGGCGAATTTGAAAGTTATAAATATAACGGCAAAGAGCTTTTAAATCAAATTCCTCTCGGCAATGCAAGGGGATTTGTTCCGTCTGTTTACAGAGCGCCGCTCGATAATGATATGAATTTCAAATGGCTCTGGAAAAAAGACGGCTTGCCTTATCTATCTGCTGCAAAGAAAAAATCGTCATACAAAGAAAACGGTGATTGCGTTGATATCACTACGGTTTATACACTACGCACCGCGGTTCACAATCACGCCGGCACGCTCACCGTTGTGCTGAGCATTAACAGAAACGGAGAAATTACAGTTTCATACAAATATTCGTGCCTTCGTATTAAAATGCTACCAAGGCTCGGGCTCGCCTTTGAAATGCCGAAAGAATTTGAAAATATCAAATATTTCGGTTATGATTCGGAATCACTTGGTGATTTTCACGAACATGCCGTTTTGAAGGTAAATGAAACAAGTGTTTCAGATATGCGCTGCAAATACATCAAGCCGCAGGAAAGCGAAATGAGGTATTCAACATATTGGGCGTGCATTACCGATGAAACAGGCTTCGGAGTCAAAATTGAAAGTGATAATTCATTTGTTTTATCGGCACATCATTATAATCCAGAGCAGTGCGCCAAAGCAACTCATATCGAGGATTTGCCGGATTACGACACATCTTTTGTTGCGATTGACGGCTATATGCTCGGCGCAGGTTCAAATGCTTGCGGACCCGTGCCTTTAAAAAAATACAGAAAGCCGTTTGTTATAAGCTATAAAAACTCATTCAGAATAAAACCCATCGGAGAATAAATGTTTAAAATAGGAACGGATATCGTTCAAATTTCAAGAATAGAAAAAAGCATAAAAAAACAAAGCTTTTTAAACTGTGTTTATACGGAAAATGAGCGTGCCTATTGCAAATCGCCGCAGAATTATGCAGGGCTGTTTGCTGCAAAAGAGGCTCTTGTTAAGGCGCTCGGAATCGGAATAGACAGGTCGCTTAATTCTTATGAGGTTTTGCACCGCGAATCGGGTGCACCGTATTTTCCGCAGTTTGAAAACAGCAGTGTTTCAATCAGTCACGACGGTGATTATGCAATCGCCGCAGTTGTTGTTTGGGAGTGATTATCATGAGAATACTCACGGCAAAAGAAATCAAAAAAGCCGAGGCATTGTCTTTCGAAAAATATTTTACCGAGGCTGAATTGATGAAAAGAGCAGGCGACGCGTGCGCTTCAAAAATCATTAAGCTTTTCGGTGATAAAATTAAAGGCGAGCCGGTTTCCGTTGTTTGCGGAAACGGCAAAAACGCAGGCGACGGATTTGTGATTGCCGCCGATTTAAAATCCTTCGGCGCAGACGCGCAAATCGTGCTTGCCGATAAGGCACCCGAACTTCCCGAACCGCTTATGTATTTTAACCATGCCGTCGATTTGGGAGTGCCCTGCTTTTCGTTTGCGGAGCAGACGCTCAGCGATGTTTTGATAGTTGATTGCATATTCGGAATCGGATTTCACGGTGAGGCAAAAGAACCGTTTTCCTCCGTATTTGACGCCGTCAATTCTTCGCCTGCCGCCGTTGTTGCAATAGATACTCCAAGTGGTACGGACGCTTCATGCGGCACCGTTTATAAAGCCGTAAAAGCCGATTACACCGTTGCAATTTCAACTCTTAAATATTGCCATGTTCTGCCGCCGGCGAACGATTATTGTGGGAAAACCTATGTTGTTAATATCGGCATTCCGAATGATTGCTTTGCGCAAAGCTGTGTACAAACCATTACGCCGGAATTTGTAAAAAGCTGTTTCAACAGGCGTAATATAAATTCAAATAAAGGTCAAAACGGTCACCAGCTTAATTTTTGCGGCAGCTATGATATGCCCGGTGCGGCGGTTATATGTGCAAAAGCCGCGCTTAAAACAGGAGTGGGGCTTTTAAAGTGTGCATTTCCGAAATCAATTTATCCCGTAATGACTTCGCACTTGATTCAACCCGTGTTTTTGCCGCTGAGCGAAAACGAGCGTCGAACCTTTTCTATGGGAGCACTTAATAAAATTACCGAGGAACTTTCGTGGGCAGACAGTATAGCAATCGGTTGCGGGATAGGCAATAACGACGATACTCAGGTTATCGTAAATCAAATTATCAAAGAATCCGAAGTCCCTGTCGTTCTGGATGCAGACGGCATAAATTCCGTTTTGCCGAATATAGATATTATAAAGGACTCTAAAGCACCCGTTGTGCTTACTCCTCATCCTGGTGAAATGGCACGGCTTATCGGCGATTCCGTTGCGTCTGTTTGTTCGTCAAGAATAGAAACGGCAAAGGCTTTTGCAAAAGAATATTCCTGCGTGCTTGTGCTGAAAGGTGCGAACACCGTTGTTACAAACGGCGATACCGTTTTTGTCAACATCACAGGTAATCCCGGCATGGCAATGGGCGGCACGGGCGATATGCTTACCGGTATGATTGCTTCGTTTATTGCCCAAGGTATGAACGCCTATGCGGCGGCTCGCTGTGCCGTTTATATTCACGGTAAATGCGGCGATATAACCGAAAGGGAAATCAGCACCCGCGGAATGACGGTTGAGGATATGCTTGATTTACTCGGCGCGCTTATGAGTGAATTTGAATAACGGAATGATTTTTATTGAAACGGCTTTTTCCGATTTTTTTGGCTTTGATTTTGCTTTGCGGTTGCAGCGCGAATAAAGGCGATTTTGATTTGCCTTATTTTTCAAAAAGCGCGCGAATATCCTGCCGTAATTTTGAATACGATTGCAATATAACATATTCACAGCAGGGCATTCGTGTTGATGTGCTATCAACTGCCGCAAAAGGTTTCGGCATTACTTATAACGGCAACACGCTTGGCTTTTTTTACGGCGATATAAAAATCTCCGAGCCGAATAATAATTTTGAACTCACCAATCCTGCAATCGCCGTTTTTGACACGGTTTCGCAAATAAAATCGCTTTCGGCGCAGAATTTGGAAAGATTGCAAAGCGGTTATCAAATTGTCGGAAAAACACAGCTCGGTGAATTTAACGCCGTGCTCGACGAAGATTATTCGATTCAAAGTATAAAATTTAACGACCCGGATTTAGCAATAGAATTTAAATAATATTAAAAAATGCGCAGTGCTTAGATACTGCGCATTTTATGCTCTTACGGAGAATTATTCTCTTGTGCTTTTTTCGGTGGGCTCAAGGTCAAGATCCGGCACTTCGTTTGTGATATTCTGTATATTTTCGCTTGCCGCAGTGTCGCTGTATTTTTCTTCTTCGGCAGACTTTTCCTTTGCTTTTTCGATTTTTGCGGCAAAGTTTGATTTTTTTATCTGTGTAAAGGTGATTTTATCGGCGTCTATATGCTTTTTAAATTCGTTAAGCAATTTGTTTAATGTGCCGTTATTCACAAGTCCAATATCTATTGTGTTTGTTTTTTCGCCGTTTTCGTCCTTTAATGTGAAAATCATAAGCGAGTGGCGCATATCAAAATTTTTGGTAAAGCTAACGGCTGTGTCTCTGTATGCTTCAAGTGCAACAATGTTTTCGTATGCAACAATGTTGTTTTCGTCAATCCCGGTGAATTCTGCTTCGTCGTCGCTGAATTTAACGCCGTTTGAAAGCAATTCTTTTGTGCCTATAATCGCAATTATTATCGCAAAAATCTCTATTGCAATGAAAATTATTACCCAAGTATTGAGCATTATTGTTGCTTTTTTTATCGCAAAAATTCCGAAGCCAAGCACAGCTAAGTCAAGTATTGCATAAACAGCCAGTGAAACAGGTGAAAGCACCCTTATAAATTTATCGTTCATCAGTATTTTCTCTCCTTAAATTTTTTTAATATTTCACAGTTTTCGGCTGTGAATTCCCGACCGGCAAGGTAATCTAAAATGCCGGCATTCTTAATATTGAATATCAGCCTGTAGCTGTAAAGCGCCTGTCGAAATCTGCCTTCCTCCATGCCGTATTTGCCGTCGTTTAAAAGCGGATGACCGATATGCGCCATATGCGCTCTTATTTGATGTGTTCGCCCTGTTTTTAAATCAATATCCAAAAGCGAATAATCGCCGTATTCATCTATAACCTTGTATTCGGTTATGATTTTTTTTGCGCCCGGTTTTTCATTGTCAAAAACCGAAACCTTGTTTGTGCGTTCGTTTTTTATTAAGTATGCCGTAAGCTCGGCTTCTTTTATTTCAAAACTGCCGTGAACCGCGGCCAGGTAATGCTTTTCGATTTCGCGCGATTTGATTTTGTCGTTCAGAATTCTGAGCGACTGCGCATTCTTTGCCGCAATAACTATTCCACCCGTGTTTCTGTCTATCCTGTTGGCGAGCGACGGCGTAAAAGCTTCGTTTTCATCGGGGTTCCATTCACCGCTTTCAAAAAGCCTGCGCTTAACCGCGGCAATCAGCGTCGCCGTGTATTCTTTGCCGTCCGGGTGACAAAGAAGCCCCGGGCATTTGTTTATAAGCATTATGTTTTCGTCCTCATAAAGAATATCGATATCCGACGGGGCTTTCAAAAAATCATAATGTTTTTTCTTTTCTTCAAGCACATCATCATTAAGATAAAGCGAAATTTCTTCTCTCTCTTTGATAATATATTCTGGCTGAGTGCGCTTTTTGTTGATTTTTATGTTTTTTTTTCTTATTTCTTTGTACATAAGCGATTTCGGAAGTTTCGGAAAAACTTTAAGCAAATACTTGTCTAGCCTTTGCCCGGAATCGTTTTTGCTCACTGTTAAAATTTTCATAGTCTAATTATATAATACAATTTGCAAAAAGTAAATAATGTGTTATAATAACTCCGACTGTAATTTATAAAAAAATATTTTTGTATGGCTTGCGGGCGACAAAATTAAAACCGTGCACCGTTTGCCTTGTGAAAGGTTGTGTTTGCAACGGATAAATTTAAGCTTGTAAGTGAATTTAAGCCAACCGGCGATCAGCCGCAGGCAATAGAAGCGCTTGTGAAAGGCGTTTTGAACGGCGATAAGGAGCAAACCCTTATGGGTGTTACCGGCTCGGGAAAAACCTTCACGATGGCAAATATAATTGAAAAAATAAACAGACCGACCTTGGTTCTTGCACATAATAAAACCTTGGCTGCGCAGCTTTGTTCGGAATTTAAAGAATTTTTCCCTGAAAATGCTGTGGAATATTTTGTTTCCTATTATGATTATTATCAACCGGAGGCATATGTGCCCACAACGGATACTTATATTGAAAAGGACAGTGCAATAAACGAGGAAATCGATAAATTGCGCCACAGTGCCACCGCCGCGCTTTCCGAACGACGTGATGTTATAATCGTTGCCTCGGTTTCCTGTATTTATTCAATCGGCGACCCGATTGATTACCGCAATATGGTTATTTCGCTTCGCAGCGGAGCAAAACTGGAGCGGGATGAGCTTCTTGCACGCCTTGTTTCGATTCAGTATGAGCGAAACGATATCAATTTTGTGCGCAATAAATTCAGGGTCAGGGGAGATACGGTTGAAATATTTCCCGCCGGCTCCTCTGGCAATGCAATCAGAGTTGAATTTTTCGGCGATGAGATAGACAGAATAGCCGAAATAAATCCTCTTACCGGCAAGGTGGAGGGAATACTTTCCCACGCCTGCATTTATCCGGCTTCGCATTATGTTGTGGGTGCGGAAAAAATGAAAATCGCACTCGATAAAATATATAATGAAATGGCGGAGCGCGTTGCGTATTTTGAATCAAAAGGCAAGCTTCTTGAAGCGCAGCGAATCAAAGAACGCACAATGAATGATATTGAAATGCTTCAGGAAACCGGCTTTTGCAAAGGGATTGAAAACTATTCTGCCGTTATGAGCGGCAGAAAGCCGGGAGAAGCACCGTTTACCTTGCTTGATTATTTCCCCGATGATTTTCTTTTGTTTTGCGATGAAAGCCATGTTATGCTGCCGCAGGTAAGGGGAATGTACGGCGGCGATCACAGCCGCAAGGCAAGCCTAATCGAATACGGCTTCAGGCTTCCCTCGGCGTTTGATAACAGACCGCTTACTTTTGATGAATTTTATTCAAAAATAAATCAGGTTATTTTCACTTCGGCAACACCTGGCGCATTTGAAAAAGAGCATTCCACGCAAACGGTTGAGCAAATCATAAGACCAACGGGCTTGCTTGATCCTGAAATTACGGTTAAGCCCACTGACGGTCAAATGGATGATCTGGTTTCCGAAATCAATATCAGAACGGAGCGCGGTGAAAGAGTGCTTGTTACAACCCTAACTAAAGCCATGGCAGAGGATTTAACAATTTATCTTGAGGGCTTCGGAATTAATGTGCGCTATATGCACCACGATGTGGACACAATTGAACGCATGGAAATCATCCGCGATTTGCGACTCGGCGAATTTGATGTGCTTGTGGGCATAAATCTTTTGCGCGAGGGGCTTGATATTCCCGAGGTTTCGCTCGTTGCCATTCTTGACGCCGATAAAGAGGGATTTTTGCGTTCCGAAACATCGCTTGTGCAAACCGTCGGCAGAGCGGCAAGAAACGCAAACGGCGAGGTTATTATGTATGCCGATTGCGTAACGCCGTCAATGGAAAAAGCGATAACAGAAACACTTCGCCGTCGCACGCTTCAGCAAAAATACAATGAAGAGCACGGAATTATTCCGCAAACAATAAAAAAAAGCGTGCGCGATGTGCTTGAAATCACTTCAAAGGAAAAGGTGGAGGGCAGAAGCAAAAAACGCCTTTCCAAAAAGGAAAAAGACGCACTCATTCAAAAGCTTACGGCAGAGATGAAAGAGGCGGCAAAGCTGCTTGAATTTGAGCACGCCGCTTATTTGCGCGACAAAATAAACGAACTTAAGGAAAAATATGAACAGGTGAACTGATGAATAAAAATATTATTGTAAAAGGTGCAAGGGAGCATAATCTAAAAAATATCGATGTTGAAATCCCGCGCGACAGTTTGGTGGTTTTTACGGGCCTTTCCGGTTCGGGAAAATCAAGCCTTGCCTTTGACACGATTTATGCGGAGGGGCAAAGGCGATATGTAGAAAGTCTTTCTTCATACGCACGCCAATTCCTCGGTCAAATGGAAAAGCCTGATGTGGATTATATAGAGGGTCTCAGTCCGGCCATTTCGATAGACCAAAAAACCACATCAAAAAATCCGCGTTCTACCGTAGGCACCGTAACGGAAATATACGATTATTTAAGGCTGCTTTATGCCAGAATCGGCATTCCGCACTGCCCGGTTTGCGGCAGAGAAATCTCTCAGCAAACGGTTGACCAAATAGTTGATAAAATCCTTGCATATGACGATGGCACAAAATTTCAAATTATGGCTCCGATTGTGCGCGGCAGAAAAGGCGAATACAGCAAAGAACTGGATGACGCCCGCAAATCCGGCTATGCCCGTGTGAGGATAGACGGCAGTATCTACGACCTATTTGAAACGATTAAGCTTGATAAAAACAAAAAGCATAATATTGAAATTGTTGTGGACAGGCTTGTGGTAAACAGCAGTGTTCGCAGCCGTTTGACGGACAGCATCGAAACTGCAACGCACCTTTCAAAGGGCACTGTTATTTGTAATATTATTGACGGCGAAGACGAGCTTTTCTCGCTTGACTATGCATGCCCGGAGCACGGCGTTTCAATCGAGGAAATGAGTCCGCGAATGTTTTCGTTTAACAATCCTTACGGCGCGTGCAAATGTTGCTCGGGTCTAGGCACATTTATGGAGATTGACGAATCTCTTGTTATTCCCAATAAAAAGCTTTCGATAAATCAAGGCGCAATCAAAGCAAGCGGCTGGAATGTGGCCGACGGTTCTTCCATTGCCAGAATGTATTTTGACGCACTTGCCAAGGAATATAATTTCTCGCTTGATATGCCTGTTGAAATGCTTCCGAAAGAAGGCGTAAGAGCTATTCTTTACGGCACAAACGGTAAAAAAATCAAAATGAAAAGGGTAACGGCTTACGGTTCCGGCACATATTCAAATGATTTTGAAGGCGTTATAAATAATCTTAAAAGGCGATACAACGAATCCGGTTCCGAATGGGCTAGGGCGGAAATTGAAACCGTTATGGTTGCTTCCCGCTGCCCCGAATGTAAGGGCGCAAGGCTTTCAAAAATGAGCCTTGCCGTAACCATGGGCGGAAAAAACATTTATGAATTTTGCAAGATGTCCATCTCAGAGGAACTTGATTTTATCACGAATTTAAAGCTTACTGAAAAAGAACAGCTTATCGGCAATTTGATCGTTCGTGAAATTAAAGAAAGGCTAACATTTCTTAATTCCGTCGGTCTTGACTATCTTTCGCTTGCGCGCGAGGCGGCAACGCTTTCGGGCGGCGAGGCACAAAGAATACGCCTTGCAACGCAAATAGGTTCGTCCCTTATGGGCGTGCTTTATATTCTTGACGAACCGTCAATCGGTTTGCACCAAAGGGATAACGATAAATTGCTCGGCACTTTGCGGCATCTTCGCGATCTCGGAAACACTTTGATTGTTGTTGAGCACGATGAAGATACAATGCGCGCCGCGGATTATATAGTTGATATCGGACCCGGTGCCGGTATTCACGGCGGCGAGCTTATTGCAAGCGGCACGGTGGATGATATTATCGCCTGTGATAAATCGATAACGGGGCAATATCTTTCGTGCAAAAGAACAATCCCTGTTCCCGAAAAAAGGCGAGGGGGAAACGGGCACAAGCTTGTTGTTTACGGAGCGGCGGAAAATAATCTCAAAAAGATTGATGTTGAAATTCCGCTCGGCGAATTTGTTGCGGTAACAGGCGTTTCAGGTTCGGGTAAATCAAGTCTTGTAAATGAAATTGTTTATAAATATCTGGCAAATGAGCTTAATAATGCAAGAAAGCGACCGGGTAAATTTGAAAAGATAAAGGGCGTTGAATTTCTTGATAAAGTTATAAATATCGACCAATCGCCGATAGGCAGAACACCGCGTTCGAATCCCGCAACTTATACGGGTGTTTTCAATGATATTCGCGATCTTTTTGCAGCCACTCCCGATGCGAAAATGAAAGGCTACAAATCAAACCGTTTTTCTTTTAATGTTAAGGGCGGCAGGTGTGAGGCTTGCCAGGGAGACGGCATTGTTAAAATCGAAATGCATTTTCTTGCCGATGTTTATGTGCCGTGTGAGGTTTGCGGAGGTCATAAATATAATCATGAAACTCTTGAGGTTAAATTTAAGGGCAAGAATATTTACGAAGTGCTTGAGATGACGGTTGATGAGGGAATGGAATTTTTCAAGCAACAGCCAAAAATCTACAGAAAATTGAAAACGCTTTCCGATGTTGGGCTGGGATATATCAAAATCGGTCAGCCGGCAACAACGCTTTCGGGCGGTGAAGCACAAAGAGTTAAGCTTGCAACCGAGCTTATGAAGCGTTCAACCGGCAAAACAATTTATATCCTTGACGAACCCACAACCGGTCTTCACACAGCTGATGTGCATAAACTCGTTAATGTGCTTAACGCGCTTGTAAACGGCGGAAATACTGTGCTTGTGATTGAGCATAATTTGGATGTTATCAAAACCGCCGATTATATTATTGATCTCGGACCCGAAGGCGGCAAGGGCGGGGGAACAGTTATTGCAAAGGGTACTCCCGAGGAAATTTGCAAATCCAAAAAATCCTACACGGCTAAATATTTAAAGCCTCTTTTAGATAAATAAACAAAAACAGGAAGCAGAGAACAGTTGAACTGCCCCAGATTGTGCAGACAGTACAAAAAAGGGAGCCTAAGGTAGAATAATTAAATTTTAAGCAACAAACTGATTTCGTTTTTCAAACGGAGTCAGTTTTGTTTTGTCTCTTCAGCAAAGACTCAACCCCCAGTTCTACTGGGGGAAATGAAAAGCTT
>CAVJZG010000001.1:0-332969 GCA_963654285.1 bacterium | reverse complement strand
AGGCAATAATAGTATTGAAAAATCAAGCGGGAGTGAGCTGAAAATCAATACACAAAACATTGCCGATGAGAGAATCAGCACGGAGCTTTGGATGCAGCATTTTGCAAATTCGTTGCTAAATCAAAATGCTATTGACGACAAAACCTATCGCAAACTGATGGGAAAAATCAGCGTGGAAGTCAATCGTCGATACGGCAAAGCGAAATGAAAATATTTGTAAAACATTACCAAAACCGGTAACAACCCCCTAATGAACAGAGGGGTGAAATACTGTAAAATAAAGCTGGATAATAGAAATCATTTGTGATATTGTCTGCTTGGAAAGGAGCAAAAGACTATGGATATTTACGCTACCCGTGAGCGAATAAGGAAAGAAAATATCAACTTTATGAATCTGCCGCTTCGTGTAACATTCTATGCCCGTGTCAGCACAGAGTTTAATGTTCAATTAAATTCGCTCGATAATCAAATAACATACTACACCGATTTCATCAGGAAAAATCCGAATTGGGAATATGTTGACGGCTATGTTGACGAGGGTATATCGGGTGTATCGACTGCAAAGCGTGAGCGATTCAATGAGATGATTGAGGACGCAAAGGCAGGCATGTTTGACCTGATTGTAACCAAAGAGGTATCGAGATTTGCCCGTAACACGCTGGACAGTATTCGCTTTACCCGTGAACTTTTATCAAGCGGAGTGGCTGTGTATTTTCAAAACGACAACATAAATACGCTTGACGAGGACAGCGAACTGAGGCTGACGATTATGTCATCAATGGCACAGGACGAGTCGAGAAAAATCTCTACCCGTGTGCGATTCGGTCATCAGCAGGCTATCAAAAAAGGCACTGTACTCGGCACGAACAATATGTACGGCTACATCAAAAAAGACGGCAAATTGATAATTGACGAAACGCAAGCCGACTTTGTGCGAGAACTGTTTGAAATGTACGCCACGGGAAAATTCAGTATGAAGCAAATGGAAAAGCATTTTTACCAAAAAGGAATACGGAATTCTAAGGGCAAAATGCTCTCTCATTCTACGATGAGCAACATCATACGCAACCCGAAATACAAGGGCTACTATGCCGGAAACAAGGTGCGAATTACGGACCTGTTCACCAAAAAGCAAAAGTTTTTGCCCGAAAATGAATGGGTTATGTATAAAGATGAAAGCGGCGAAACGGTACCTGCAATTGTCAGTGAGGAATTATGGAACAAGGCAAACGAAGTGCTGTATATGCGAAGCCAAGATGTAATCACGGCACAGCACAAAACGGTGCACCAAAATTTGCTGACAGGCAAACTGATATGTGCGCACTGCGGTAAGCCTTACTATCGCAAGGACGCAATAAGCAAGGGTGGAGAAAAAATCTCAAAGTGGGTATGCTCAGGCAAAATAAAAAACGGAGCGTCAAGTTGCCCAAGCCGAGCAATATATGAAAGTGAAATCAAGCCGATTATCGAAGACATTTTCAAATCGGGGCAACAGCATATTGAAGAACTGTCAGCGTGTGTGCTTAAACTTGTGTCAGAAGTACTTGACGCAAATGAAAACAAAGACGAGCTTAACAGGTTAAACCAAGACCTTATAACAAGGCAAAAAATGAAATCAAAACTGTTACAATATAACGCTGACGGAAAGATTGCTGACGGCGAGTTTATACGAATGACTGCCGACTGCGATAACGAAATCAAGGACATTGAGAAAAAAATAAATGCCCTGACCGAAACATCAAAAACAGAGCAGGATATGAAAAAGGAACTTGCAAATATCAAGGCGGTGTTGAAAGCGGCAGAACAGCATATTGACGGCGAAGAAATCGACAGAGCGTTTATTGACCGATATATAAGCGATATTACGGTCTATCCCGACGAAGAAATAACACGATTTGAAATACATCTGAAAGCCGGAACAACGGTCACGAAAACCCTTCAAAATCTTACGAGCCGTACAGGTAGCAATAGTAAGAAAATGATCAAGGCTTACGAAGAATCCATGAAATAACATTTAGTTGATGATTGCTAAACGGCAATCCGGGTGCCGGCTGAAAGCGGGCACAAAAAAACTGCGCCGACAACAGCCGGCGCAGTTACTTTTTACAGCACTGGAATACCTAAATGTGTTTTTATATTTAATAAAAATAATATCCATATTATATTCATGATTACCGATTTGAAATTCGCGCGAAAAGACGAATAAAATCAACCCTTTAAACCGCGGGATTGCCTGTTCATATCCTCCACAACAATATCAAAAATTTCACCGAGACCGGCGCAATATTCAAGCACCTTCCAAGGCTCGTTTGTGTGGAAATGAATTTTAATCAAATCTTCATCGCCCACCGCAAGCAGGCAATCGCCCTTAAAATTTTCCTCGAAATAATCGTTTATTGCGTCCTCATCAAGGCTGTGCCCTTCAATCAGCAATTGAGTGTCATACTTAAATTCCATAGCAATCTTCCGCCTGCAATTATTTATTAAAATCAAAAAGATTAAGCCCGATTGAATCGCTGAAACTGCGATCCACGGTGCCGTTTATAACTGTGATAACCATTTCGCATGTGGCACTGATTACCGCCCTGTTCAGATGACCGCCGAAAACCGCGCCATTATCATCCCCTGCGCTCATATGCAGGTGGGCATAGTATTTGCCGTTCATGGTGCTGATTGTTCCGGTGAGTGAAACAATTTCAAAAGTTCCCGAAAAGCTGTTTGAATAATATTTTTTCTCTTCCGTATTAAACACACCGACGGTGAAATCGTTGATTGCGCCGAGCGCGACGACGCTTGCAAGCTTTACATCCTCTGCCCTTGAGATTTTTTCAAGTTGCTCAAGAATTTCCTCGTCCTTATCAAGCCGGGCTATGATTGTGTTTTCAAATCTTTTATATTCCATATAAGCACCGCCTTTTGTTATTGAACAAGATTTTTTAAAACCGGTATTTTTTTAAGCACAAGCGAAATGCAAAGGCAAATCGCCGTTACCGCTGCCGTTTTAACAACATTTGTAAACAGCGAATAATATTGCTCGGGCACGATTTCAAAATACGAAACTGCCGAAAGCAACATATAGTGCAGATAATATATGCCGAGAGTGGAGCGACCGAGCAACGAAACGACCGGCATTTTAAATTTTTTCAGATAAATTGCCACACCGAAATAAATGCCGAATGCCACAAGCGCGGTTGCGAACCGACCGTAACCGTTTTTAACATAAATGCCTGCCCATTCAAATGTGCCGTCGTAATATTTTTTAATAAGCATCAATCCGAGCGTGCCGACGACAAACACGGCTGCAGGATAAATTCGCCTAAAGCTTTTTTTCGCAAAAAAGGCTTCGATTTTATCTTTTTTATTCATCATGAAACCGCCCGCAATAAAATAAAAAAGCATATTTTTGTAATTTCCGAGCGGCAAAACGCTTTCGGCATTTGAGAAATCCGGAAATTTTTTGCCGAACAAATCCGTGAGCAATTCGGAGCACAAGTTCAGCGAATTGAGCAAAATTCCGCCGAAAAGCGCAAGCGCACCGACAAGCAGCAATGCCGACCGGGCATTTTTGCTGCCGTGCATCAAATGCCAAGTGAGCGGATAAAACAAAAGCACCAGCAAATACGCCGTCATAAACCACATAGCGCCGGTTCTGACACCGTCCAGATTGCCGAACAGAAAAACATATTCAAAAAGCTTTGAAAGCGAAATATCAACCTTGGAATAAGTGCAGGCTGCAAGCAAATAAATTATTTTCCACACAGCAAGCACGGCATAAGCCTTGAAAAAACGGGCAAAATATTTTTTCCAATCAAATTTTTGCGCATTGTTTAAAAGGGCACCGGTAACCATAAAAAAGCACGGCACTGCGCCCCACGCAACGCACATAACAATATTGCCGATAACACTGCCCTGCGAAAGCATAACGGAATGGCAAAACACCACAAGCAATATTGAAATTCCTTTAATTCTATCCAAATATGCGATTCTGCTTTTTGCCATGTTTTTTACCTTTAAAATGAATTTTTAACAGTGTTTTTGCGCTTTTCGCGAAGCTCGACAAAAAAATCCGAAAGCATTTTTGCACATTCGCTTTCATATTCACCGCCGATTATTTCCGGCTTGTGATTATAAGGCAAATCATTAAAATTTATTACCGAACCAAACGAGCCTGCTTTATTATCGTACGCACCGAAGATGACTTTTTTAATGCGTGAATTTATTATTGCGCCGGCGCACATGGGGCACGGCTCAAGAGTTACAAACATTTCGCACTGCCAAAGCCGCCAACCGCCGAGGGCGTGGCAGGCATTGTTTATTGCCTCTATTTCCGCATGGCTGAGCGCATTTTTGCTGAGCTCGCGCCGATTTCGCCCCTCGCCGACTATTATTCCGTTTTTAACCACAACGGCGCCCACGGGTACTTCTCCCTCTGCCGCGCTGATTGCCGCAAGCTCCGCGGCACGCCTCATAAAACCCTGCATTTTACGCCTTTTTAATGCTCAAAACAACATTTGCAACAAAGTAAAGTGCCGAAATGATGAGCACGGGAGAGGAGAAAAACGCGCCGAGCTTTTGCATGGTACTGTTTGCATAAGGTGTATTGTCATTAGAATCAAGCTTAAAAACCAACTTCTTTTTAACGGCAAGAACAACAATGCAAATGACGCCGGCAACAAACCAAAAACCAAAGAGCGCATAAAGTGCGGCATTCGAAGCATTTTCGCCGACTGCATATTTCAAAATACTGCAAAAAACGCTCATTCCGTTATTCAACCCGTGAATAAGCATTGCCGGCACAACCGAATCCGTACGAACGGTAACATAGCCGAAAATGAGACCGCCGATAGTGGCAAAAATAAACTGAATTATATTGCCGTGAATAAGTCCGAAAACGATTGCAACGGCAACAACACCAAACGCTTTACCGTATTTTTTAAGAAGACCGAGAGCACAGCAACGCAAAGCAAATTCCTCGCATATCGCAGGCACAATCGCCGTGGCAATAATCGCAACCAAGCAACCGAAAGCGCTTGAAATATCCGCCGAATCGGGCTGAGTGAATTCATACCCCATTGCCTGTGCAAGAGCAGAAAGAATGCTGACTACATAATTTGCGCAAATGCAGCATGCCATTCCTGCACCGACCCAAAGGCACAAATCGGAAGCCGGCATTTGCTTTGCCGGCACAAGCGCAGAAGAATATTTCTTTTTATTTATCAACGCCGCCAATCCGAAAGGAATTGAAAGAGCAAAAAATTCAACAAGTATCGTGCCGAAACAATCCTGAAAAACAGAAGATGTTTCGTATTTGTGATAAAGCGACGAATTTGCGGCAAGAATGGAGCTTGCAATAACTTGAACGCCTATGTAAATAAATATACAGCAGCCGATAATATTGCCGAGCGAGCGAATTTGTTTACGCTGCGTTTTTGCCTGCTGCTTGTAATAAAGCTCCCTACCGCCGTTTGGGTCGAAACCGTTATTCGGATAAAATCCGCCGGCATTGTTTGGATTGTAGTAATTAAATTTGTTATAAGTGTTATAATTATTGTTATAACAGTTGAAGTTGTTTGAATTGTTTGGATTATTAAAATTGTTCAAAACTTTCCCTCTTATCAATAATCACGGGCAGTTTAATCAAGCTGCGACGCAATTTTTTTAATATAGGCTTTAAGTTCGTCTTTAGTGTCCGGATGGTGAAGACCCACTTCAATATTTGCCTCCAAAATTCCGAATTTATTGCCCATATCATAACGAACGCCCTCATATTCAACCGCAACAACGCCCTGAGTTTGAGCGAGGGTTTTCATAGCGTCCGTAAGTTGAAGTTCATTGCCCGTGCCGAGCGGAGTTTTTTCGAGAATTCCGAAAATTTCGGGTGGTAACACAACTCTGCCGAGAATTGAAAAATTGCCCATAATCTGCTCGGGCTTCGGCTTTTCTATCATATCGGTACAGGTGTAGCAATTACCCTCAAGGTGCTCCGTTTTAAGCGAGCAATACCTTGTGATTGCCATGCCGGGCACTTCCTTAACGCCCACTACTCCCTTGCCGTATTTTTCGTATGCGTCGCAAAGCTGCTTTGTGCAGGGCTCTGTTTTCGAAAGAATAACATCATCGCCGTAAAGCACCGCAAACGGCTCGTCGCCAACAAAGTTTTTGGCACAAAGCACCGCATGACCGAGACCCTTTGTTTCCTTTTGGCGCAGGAAATAAATGTTGCCGAAATTTGAGCAGGCAAGCACATCCTCATAGATATCCTTTTTGCTTTCGTTTGCCGCAAGCTTTGATTCCAATTCGAAATTATGGTCAAAATGATCCTCGATTGCACCCTTGTTTCTGTTTGTAATAATAAGGATTTCCTCAATTCCGGAATTGAAAGCCTCCTCAACAATATACTGAATTGCAGGCTTATCAACAATATTGAGCATTTCCTTGGGAACGGCTTTTGATGCGGGCAGCACTCTTGTGCCGAGACCTGCAGCAGGAATTATGGCTTTTCTTACTTTCAAAACATTATCCT
This sequence comes from bacterium, assembly GCA_963654285.1. Lineage (GTDB taxonomy): Bacteria > Bacillota > Clostridia > Oscillospirales > Acutalibacteraceae > Eubacterium_R. Next base: position 326,446 of record CAVJZG010000001.1, on the reverse strand, counting down.
CCTTGATAATATCAGTTTTTAGTTTTTATCAGTGCCGAAATTCGGCAAAAATATGCGATTTGAAATTTAAAAGAAATTCATAAGACTTTGCAAAATTCCGATTGCAAAATAGGCAATGCACGGGGCAAAAAAACTGACTCCGCCCCTGCTTGCAATGAAAAGCCGCCTCATTTCGGACTGCGGCAAATCATTGCCGCGGCTCATAAGCGGATTCATTGTGATATCCGCGCCTGAGGCAAGTTTTTCATCCACGCTCTTAACGATTTCGGCAACCCTTTTGCGATAAAGATTATCGGAAATCAAGGCGATTGTAACATGAACGGCAATGATTGCAAAGAAAACGATTAAGGTTGGCACCGTTATGCCTGTTGACTGTGTGAGCGCGGCGATTTGCTGGGATTGCTCTGCCGTTACCGTGGAGGAACTGCCCATAATCTGCGATGCGCCGTCCAAAAATGCGGTGAGGCGATTTTGGTAAACAACGCTTACAACAAGCCTTACGATAAATTCGATTGCAATAAACAAAATGCCGGGCTTATACATTTTGCGGAAGAAGAGATAATACGGACCGAAAATAAATGCCGACCAATTCCAATTAACCTTTTTGCCGCGGCGAAATTTTTCTATAAATTTTATAAAGTTGGGACCGATTGTCGAAATTTCGTCGGCAACGGAAACGCCGTCTATCTTTTCGTTTTTATTAACAACATACCCACCCGGAATATTGCCTGCCGCGCCGGGAGCCTGAAAGGCAATAAACGGTGAGTCTTGCTGTGTGTGATTGTTGGCATTTTGCTGTTCCGCACCCGGCTGCTGATTTTTATTCAGCGGGTCAAACGGATTTATTTGGTGCCTGCTTTCCGGCTGAGCCGGCTCGGACTTTTCCTCGTTTTCATGCCTATTATAAACAAAGCCTTTAAGATGGAGGCTTTCGTTTGCGCAGCGACCGAGCCTTTCATAGCATTCTCTGTGATGAGGGGTGCCGCAGGAAGGGCATGTTACAACATCATCGCCCTCTTTAAAAAGCGCGCCGCAAACGGGGCACTTTTGGTTATCGTATAAAGACATATAATTTGCTCCTGTTTATCATATTTAAATTCCGCCTGAAAACGGCTTGATTTTAATTATAGCTTATAATTCGTCATTTAATTATAACTTAATCTAACATACAAAATCAACATATTAGTTAAAAATAAGTAAATATATTTTTAACGATAACACCTTGAAATGAATTGCAAATTTGTATATAATAGCATATACAATTTTAAGAGATATCAGTAACATTATTATATTTCATTGCCCCGCGGGGCAGAAAGGCAGCAAAATTATGATAGAATTTGAAGATTTAAGGCTTAGGCTGCTTGAATCCGAAAAGCCGATTGAAAATTTAAAAGAAGCTCTTGCAATAGACCATATTGAAAAAGAAATTGCCGAACTTGACGGGCAAGCCGCCGCTCCCGGATTTTGGGACGACACCGAAAACAGCCAAAAGGTGCTTAAAAAAGCCGGCGCGTTAAAAGCAAAGGTTGAAAGCTACAATTCGCTTAAAAATGATTACGACGACGCGCTTATGATGATTGAGCTTGCAGACGAAGAAAACGACAAAAGCATGCTTGAGGATTGCACAAAATCAGTTGATGCAATCGAAAACAAAATAGAAACGCTTACCCTTTCCACCCTGCTCAGCGGCGAGTACGACGGCAAAAATGCCCTGCTCACATTCCACGCAGGCGCAGGCGGTACGGAAGCCATGGACTGGGCAGAAATGCTTTTCAGAATGTACAACCGCTGGGGCGAACGCCACGGCTACAAAGTTTCCACCCTTGATTATCTTGACGGTGATGTGGCAGGCTTAAAAAGCGCAACGATTTTGATTGAGGGCGAAAACGCATACGGCTATTTAAAGGGCGAAATGGGCATTCACCGCCTTGTGCGCGTTTCCCCGTTTGATTCCTCGGGCAGGAGGCACACATCGTTTGCATCCGTTGAGGTTATGCCCGAAATCGACGACGATGTTAATGTTGACATTCGCGACGAGGATATCAAAATGGATGTTTACAGAGCATCCGGCGCAGGCGGTCAAAAGGTAAACAAAACCTCCTCCGCCGTTCGCCTTACTCACATTCCAACAGGCATTGTGGTTTCCTGCCAAATCGAAAGATCACAGCACCAAAACCGCGAGGTTGCCATGAGAATGCTGAAATCAAAGCTGGTGGAAATCAAAGAACGCGAAAATCTTGAAAAAATCGAAGATATTAAGGGCGACCAAAAAGAAATTGCCTGGGGCAGCCAAATCCGTTCCTATGTTTTTATGCCCTACACCATGGTTAAGGACCACAGAACAAGCTACGAAATGGGCAACATCACCGCTGTTATGGACGGTGATATCGACGGCTTTATCAATGCATATTTAAAGCAAAAAAGTGTTCAGGAAGCCGAGAAAAACTGATATTTTTTTCGCAAAGGTTCTGCCGAAATGCGGCGATTTTTGCAAAAAATCCGCTTTGAAATCAAATTTCAAAAAATTCCACATTTATTATTTCTCCTTCCGCAAAAAATAATTGCGGGAGGAGTTTTTTTATGAAAAAAGAAACAATTTTAACACGCGCAATCGCCTGTGTCGCCGCCTGTTGCCTCGTTTTTTCCGGCTGCACCGTGCAAAAAAGCACAACGCCGCAGGCAACAACAAGCGAAGCTGATAAAAGCACCACGAATGTGGCGGAAACCACGCTGGAGGCTTCCGGAATTCGCCTGGATATAAAGGATTACAGCAGCGAAGCCGTCACCTGGGGACCGGGAAACATAACCGACCATAAACGCCCGACAGACCCTGAAAATTTGCAAAACAAATACAGCGAGCTGAGCGCGCAATGGCTTTTGCCGGAGAGCAAAAACATTTGCCTGACCTTTGACGAAGGCTACGAAAACGGCTACACCGCGCAAATTTTGGACACTCTTGCCCAAAAAGACATTAAGGCGATTTTCTTTTGCACATATGATTATGTTAAGGACAACCCCACCCTTGTGCGCCGAATGATAAACGAGGGACACATTGTGGGAAACCATAGCTACAGTCATTACAACATGACGCAAATTAACCTTGAAACCGCATCGGACGAAATTACGATGATGCACGATTATGTGGCGCAAATATTTCAATATGAAATGAAATATTTTCGATTTCCCGAGGGCGTTTTCAGCGAGCAAACGATTGCGCTTGCCGCGGATCTGGGATACCGCAGTGTGTTTTGGAGCTTTGCCTATGCTGATTGGGACAGGGATAACCAGCCCGATGAAACCGAGGCCTACAACCGCATAACATCCTCCGTGCACGACGGCGAAATCATGCTGCTGCACGCCGTTTCAAAATCAAACGCGGATATTTTGGGCAGTGTGATTGACGATATCGAAAAAGAAGGCTATACCTTTACCGTTGAGCTGTAAAATTTGCCGAAACGCCCCGAACGCAACCAAATATTTTACGGACGCCGTCGCAAAAAAATGCGGCGGTTTTATTCTTTTTATTCATAATTTCGGATTGATTTTCATAGCTTTTATAGCCCGAAAAGGGCGTGAATTATTTGTTGAAAATTTTGTGAATTTTAAATTTTGGTATTGTGATATAATCTTATTTAATATATAATATTTGTAATTAAATTTTACCGCACCGAATGCAGCAGCATTCGTTTTGAAAGTGAGAGAATTATAAATGATACTTACCAAAGACATCGGCATTGACCTTGGCACGGAAAACACGCTGATTTGCGACAGAAAAGGCAGAATTCTTTTAAGAGAGCCATCCGTTGTGGCGGTGGATGTTAAATCGCGCCGCGTGCTTGCAACGGGTAACGAGGCAAAAGCCATGATAGGCCGCACTCCCGGCTCGATTATCGCCGTTAAGCCATTGCAGGACGGCGTTATAGCAGATTTTGATATGACGGCGGATATGTTGCATAATTTTATTTACAGATCTTCAAAAACCTCCATGTTCACAAAAACAAGAGTGGTTATCACCGTTCCGAGCGGCGTAACCGAGGTTGAGCGCAGAGCGGTTGAGGACGCCGCACGCGCCGCAGGCGCACAGGAGGTTGAACTTATAGAAGAACCGATGGCTGCCGCGCTCGGCGCAGGACTGCCCGTGTTTGAAGCGGCAGGCTCAATGGTGGTTGATATCGGCGGCGGCACATGCGACGTCGCGGTTATGTCGCTCGGCGGAATTGCGGCACGAAAAAGCGTTAAAATCGCCGGCAATGCGCTTAATGAGGCAATAATCAACCATATGAAAAGGGCACATAATCTGCTGATAGGCGATGTTACGGCAGAGGATATCAAAATCAAAATCGGCTCTGTTTCCGAATATGACGGCGAGGGCGCAATGGATGTGAGGGGTCGCAATTTAACAGACGGCTTGCCGAACGCAATTGAAATCACAAGCGGCGAAATCAGAGATGTGCTCACCGAGCCGGTGAATGAAATAATTGAAGCCATAAGGGAAACGCTTGAGGTTACCCTGCCCGAGCTTTCGGCGGATATTATAGACCGCGGAATTTACCTGACGGGCGGCACGGCTCTTTTAAAAGGGCTGCCGGATCTTATTTCAAAAGAAACAAAAATTGCGGTTCACGTTCCCGAAAATCCGATGGATGTTGTGGCAATCGGCACATCTGCCAAACTGAGAAGGGCAAGATAAAAAATGAAAGAGCTTTTTAAAAGCAGGCGGTTTAAAGCAATCGCCGCAATTATTGCGCTGCTGCTTATAGGCGCGCTGATATGCGCCGCAAACGGCAGAGGCGAAACGGCGCAATCCGGAATTATAGGCACGGTTTTCACCCCGGCAAACTGGGTGGCAACCAAAATATCGAACGGCATTTCCTATGTTTTCGGCGAAGCGACCGGCAATTCCGAATATTTAAACAGAATAAACGAGCTTGAAAGCGAAGTGGGCTCGTTGCAAGACCAGCTTGCCGATTACGAAAACCTGCAAAAGCAAAACAAGCTTTACAAAGACGCACTTGAGCTTAAAGAAGAAAACCCCGATTATAAATTTGTGGAGGCAAAAGCCGTGAGCCGCGACGCCGCAGACATTTTCGGTTCCTACACAATCAACAAGGGCACAACAAGCGGCATCGCAGAGGGCAATGCGGTGCTTTACGGCAACTACATAGTAGGCATAATCGACAAAGCTTACCCCACCTACAGCGTTGTTAAAACAATACTTGATCCCGATTTTTCCGTTTCGGCATACGAAATCGTTTCCGGCGAAATTTCATATGTTACCGGTGATGCTTCACTTGCAAAAAACGGCAAATGCAAAATGGCAAATCTTGATTCAGGCACATCGGTTACATACGGCTCGATTATAGCCACCGCCGGGATAAGCGGCAAAATTCCCGAGGGGCTGATAATAGGCACGGTTGAGGAAATAAACAGCGACGACGCTTCCATAGCCTCCTACGCGCTCATCAATCCCGGTGTGGATGTAAACAATATTTCAAACTGTCTTGTGCTTACCAACTATGAAAGCGAGGGGCAGTGATGGATCAAACTTACAGGCAACGCACGGGCAAAATAATTTGCTATGTGATTTTGGTGTGCTTGGCGGCTTTGATTCAAAACACAGACGGGCTTTCAATCGAAATAGGCGGCGCAAGGTGCTTTTTGCTGCTGCCCGTTTGCATGATGATAGGCATTGGAGAAGACGAACGAACCGCCGCACTGATTGCCCTTTTCGGCGGAATGCTGTGGGATCTTTCCTCGGCAGTGCATCTTGGCTTTAACGCAATATTTATGTGCATAATGTGCTTTTTCGGTGCGGCGTTTATCACATACTTTCTGCGCAACACATTTATCACAAACTTTATATTCAGCACGCTGTTTATATTGCTTTACTGCGTTCTTTATTGGCTGATGTTTATAATAATCAAAAATGTGAAAGGTGCCGAACTTTCGCTTTTCACCTTCTACATTCCGAGCGCGATTTACACAATTGCGGTTTCGCCGATTATTTATGCAGCAATAAAAAGCATTAAAAAGCGGCTTTACGCACCCAAAAGCAAATTATTTGCAAGGCAATAACAAAAACGGGCAATAAATAAATAAATAAAACGGTAATTGATATTTTTTGAAAGGAGGGACGGACCGTGAAGCACAAAAGCAGATTTTTCTCAGCCCGCGCGGCGATTGCGATAATTCTTGTTGCGGCGCTTGTGCTCGGCTTCGGCTACACGCTTTATGACATTCAAATCGTAAACGCCAAATACTACAAGGCGCAAAACAACGCGGTTAAAACATACACCGTGCCGATTGAAGCGGCAAGGGGCGAAATTGTGGACAGAAACGGCAACTCCCTTGTTTCAAACAGGCAGGGCAATTCCATTGTGCTTGACGCGGCTTACTTTCCTGCCAAAAGCGATAACGACGCAAGAAACGCAATCATCACAAATCTTATAAATCTTTTTGATAAAAACGGCGAGGAATATGTTAACAACCTCCCCTTGCAGTTAAACGGCGACAGCATTGAATTTACGGACGATGAAAAAGCTGTTAAAACAATGAAAAGCAAGGATATGTTTAACCTGCAAAGCTATGCAACCGCACAAAACTGCTTTGACGCCATGGTTGAGGAATACGGTCTTGAAAAATACGACAAAGCAGAGGCGCTTAAAATCGGCGGCATAAGATATGAGCTTACGAGGCTGCTGTTTTCAATTGAAAACCCCGTTACGATAGCGGACGATGTGAGTGATGCCACAGTGGCGGCAATTAAAGAGGACAAAACAGATTACGCAGGCGCGGATGTGAAAGCCGTTTCATACCGCGAATATGCCGATTCCACGCTTGCGCCGCATATTTTGGGCACAATAAGAAAGATAAATGCCGAGGAATACGCCGAGCTTAAAGACAGTGGCTACAGCATAACCGATTCCATAGGCGAAAGCGGAATAGAAGCCGCAATGGAAAGCGAGCTGCGCGGCACGCCCGGCGAGCTTACCATAACGGTTGACGCAGACGGCAATATATCCGAGGAAGTTACGAAAAACCCGATTCAAGGCAACACGATAGTGCTTACCATCGACAAGGATTTGCAAAGGCTTGCACAGCAAAAGCTTGAGGAAACCTGCAACGGGGTCAGCATAAGAGACAGCGCAGGCGCAGTTGTGGTTGAAAATGTTACAAACGGTGAAATTCTTGCCGCAGCATCCTACCCCACATATGATTTGATGGATTATTACAACGATTATTCGTCGCTTGCAAAAGATTCAAGGCGTCCGCTTTTCAACAGATTTGCGCTCGGAACTTACGCTCCCGGTTCTACCTTTAAGCCGATGATGGCAAGTGCGGCGCTTGAAGAGGGCGTTATCACCGAGGATTCCGTTTTCCGCTGCTCCGGTGTTTTTCAATATTTCGATGTTACTTTCCACTGCCTCGACAATCATGCGCACGGCAGTGAAAATGTTAAGCGCGCGCTGCGTGATTCGTGCAACATCTTCTTTTACAACTGTGCCGAAAGGCTCGGAATTTCAAAGATGAACGAATATGCCTCCATGTTTGGCTTGGGCGAAAAAACAGGCGTTGAAATCAGCGAGGCGGCAGGCGTTTTGGCAGGTCCCGCAAGTGCGGAAAAATACAACAAAACCTGGCAAATGGGTGACACTATTCAAAGTGGTATCGGTCAATCCGATAACCTTTTCACGCCCCTGCAACTGAGCAATTACTGCGCCACGGTGGCAAACGGCGGCACAAGATACGAGCTGCATTTCGTGAAATCCATTATAAACACCGCCACCGGCTCAATAGACGAAACAGGTGCAACGGTTGCCGAGGATTTGCCGATTTCGGACAATACCTTCAGAATCGTTCGCGAAGGTATGCGCATGGTTGCCACGGACGGTGCACCGCGCCATGTTTTTAACAAAATCAGCACCCCCGTTGCCTGCAAAACGGGTACATCACAGGTTTATAAAAACGGGCAAAAGGTAAACAACGGTTTTCTTATCACCTTTGCGCCCTACAACAATCCCGAAATTTCAATAGCCTCCGTTATCGAGCTTGCCGGCTCTGGCACATCAACGGCTGATATCACGGCTTCCATAATAGATTACTACTATTCAAACAACACCGACGAAGCCCCGGCACAGGATACGGGCACGCTGCTTAACTGACAAATTTTTTCGCCAAAGCAAAAAACGCCAGACGCTTCGGCATAAATTTCGGCAAAATTGTTGAAACGCGGCGTTTTATGTGATATTATTTTACTGCTAATAGTTTAATAATATATATATTATTCCTGATTTTCACTTTCAAAGAGAGGTTTTTTATGAATATCGCACTTATAGCACATGATGCAAAAAAAGAACTGCTTGTTCAGTTTTGCATTGCATACTGCGGAATTATGAGCCGACATCATCTGTGTGCCACGGGCACAACGGGCAAGCTTGTGCACGAGGCAACAGGGCTTGACATAAATTGCTTTTTGGCAGGCAGCTCCGGCGGCGGTCAGCAGGTTGCAAGCCGCATTGCATGCAACGAGATAGATTTGCTGATTTTCTTCAGAGACCCGCTTAATCCCAAACCCCACGAGCCGAACGACAATGATTTGCTCAGGCTTTGCGATGTGCACAACATTCCGTTTGCAACAAACATTGCAACCGCGGAAACCCTTATAAGGGGCGTTGAGCGCGGCGACTTTGAATGGCGCGAAATAGTTAACCCGCGCTACAACCAATCAAATAAATAATAAAAACGGGCAGGTGCAAACCCGCCCTGTTTTTGTGATAGCGGCATTTGCCGCAACTTATAAACGAAAGGCTGCTTAAAATGGCACTTATAACAAAAGCAATAAAAGGCACAAAAGATGTGCTGCCCAAAGAGGCATACAAAAATCAATACATAGAGCTTACAGCAAAGGATGTGGCGTCGCGCTTCGGCTACAAAGAAATTCGCACACCGGTTTTTGAGCACACGGAGCTTTTTCAAAGAGGCGTGGGCGACACCACCGATGTTGTGCAAAAAGAGATGTACACGTTTGACGATAAAAGCGGCAGAAGCATAACTTTGCGCCCGGAGGGCACTGCCGGCGCGGCAAGATCCTTTCTTGAAAACGGGCTTTCAAACGAAGCGTTGCCGCAAAAGGTTTACTACATAACCTCCTGCTACCGCTACGAAAAGCCACAGGCAGGCAGGCTGCGCGAATTTCACCAATTCGGTATCGAGTGCTTCGGCACGGCATCGCCGCTTGCGGACGCAGAAATCATTTCCGTGGCAGACACAATGTTTAAAGAACTCGGCATAAAAGATTTGAGCCTGCGCATAAATTCCATAGGCTGCCCCGAATGCCGCGCAAAATACCATGCCGCACTTAAGGAATTTTTCTCTGCCCGCAAGGATGAGCTTTGCGACACCTGCAAGGGCAGGCTCGAAAGAAACCCCATGAGAATTTTGGACTGCAAATCCCCTGTTTGCGGCGAAATCGCAAAAGACGCACCCGTTATGCTTGATTACCTTTGCGACGATTGCAAGGAGCATTTCGAGAGCGTTAAAAAATACCTCGGCGCAATGAATATTGAATACACAATTGACCCGAGAATTGTTCGCGGGCTCGATTATTACACAAAAACGGTTTTTGAATTTGTTTCAAATTCAATAGGCGCACAAGGCACAGTTTGCGGCGGCGGCAGATACGATGGGCTTATCGAAGAACTCGGCGGTCAAAAAACACCGTCTCTCGGCTTCGGCATGGGCATTGAAAGGCTTATGCTGCTGATGGAAGCGCAGGGCTGCGAATATCCAAAAGAGGCTCAGCCAGATTTATTTATTGCCGCACTCGGCGAAAAAGCAACGCTTAAAGCCGTTGAAATTGCAAAAGACATGCGCGAGGAGGGCTTCACCTGCCTTTACGATTTAAACGGCAGGAGCCTTAGGGCACAGATGAAATATGCCGATAAGCTCAATGCAAAATACACGATGGTGCTCGGCGATGACGAGGTTGAAAACGGCATCGGCGTTATTAAAAATATGGAAAGCGGCGAGGAATCCGAGCTTGCGCTGCAGACATTTGTGAGCAGCTACTACAGCGTTACGCTTGCAAGCGAACTTGACGACCTTAAAATAAACGGCGAGGAATTTGATTTCAATTCCCTTTTCGGCGTAAATACGCCCGAATAATTTGCGGAGGCAACAAAATGGAAAGCATAAAAGGACTTAAAAGAACAAATTACTGCGGCACGCTTACGCTGAAGGACGATGGCAAAGAGGTTACACTTTTCGGCTGGGCGCAAAGGCAAAGAGATTTGGGAAATCTGATTTTTATTGATTTGAGAGACAGAACCGGCATTGTGCAGCTTTCTTTCGGCGATAAAACGGACAGGGAAATTTTTGCAAAGGCACAGAGCGTGCGCAGCGAATATGTGCTTGCCGTCAGGGGCACGGTTTGCGAGCGCGAAAGCAAAAACAAGGATTTGCCCACGGGCGAAATCGAAATTGCCGTTTCCGAACTGCGCATAGTTTCCAAGGCACAAACACCGCCCTTTGAAATTTCAAAGGCAGGCGAGGTGGGCGATGAAACCACGCTTAAATACAGATACCTTGCGCTGCGAAACGAGGAGCTCACCAAAAATATTCTTATGCGCCACAAAATCGCAAAAACAGCAAGGGAATATTTTTACGCCAACGATTTTATCGAAATTGAAACACCGATGATGATTAAATCCACCCCGGAGGGCGCGCGTGATTACGTTGTGCCCAGCAGAATTCACAACGGCAAATTTTACGCTTTGCCGCAAAGCCCGCAGATTTACAAGCAACTTTTGATGATTTCGGGATTTGACAGATATATTCAGCTTGCAAGATGTTTCAGAGATGAAGATTTAAGAGCGGACCGCCAGCCCGAATTTACGCAGATAGACCTTGAAATGAGCTTTGTGGACACTGAAGACATTATGCAAACCGCAGAGGGCTTTGTTCAAAAGCTAATGAAAGAAACAATCGGAGTGGATATCGAAACGCCGCTTAAAAGGATGACCTTTGAAGAGGCGATGAACAAATACGGTTCCGACAAGCCCGACACACGCTTTGATATGCTGATTGAGGACATCACCGATTGGGCGGGCAAAACGGATTTTGCCGTTTTCAAAAACGCTATCGAAGCCGGAGGAGTTGTTAAGGCAATAGTTGCCAAAAACGCCGCAGGCACATATTCGCGCAAAAAGATAGATAAGCTTACCGAAACCGCTAAGGGAATCGGCGCAAAAGGGCTGGCATATGTTCGCTGGGCAGACGAAACCCCGAACTGCTCGTTTGCAAAATTCCTTGCAGAGGGTCAGCTTGAAGAATTGCTTTCGGCTCTCGGCGCGAAAAAAGGCGACTGTGTATTCATTGTGAGCGACAAAAAAGCGCTTGCGCTTTCCGTTTTGGGAGCATTGCGCCTTACAATCGCAAAAGAGCTTGACATAATTCCCGAGGGCAAGTGGAACTTCCTGTGGATAACGGAAATGCCGTTCTTTGAATACGACGAGGAAACGGGCGAATGGCTTGCAATGCACCACCCCTTCACAATGCCGATGGAAGAATGCATTCCCTATCTTGACACAGACAAGGCAAAGGTGCGCGCACAGGCATTTGACTTGGTGCTCAACGGCACCGAACTTTCCTCCGGCTCGATGAGAATTACGGATTGCGAACTGCAAAACAAAATGTTTGAATTGCTCGGAATGGAGCAAGAAGAAATAGACGCGAAATTCGGCTTCCTTGTTGATGCGTATAAATATGCCGCACCGCCCCACGGCGGAATGGGAATCGGGCTGGACAGGCTTGCAATGCTGATTTGCGGCGCAGACAGTCTGCGCGATGTTACGGCATTCCCCAAGGTTCAAAACGCAAGCGAACTTATGAGCGGCGCACCTGCCGATATTGACGATATTCAGTTGGGTGAGCTTGGAATAGAAATAGCAAAGGCGGAAAAGGATGAGTAGCTTTTTTGCAATGGTGAGCCGAATGAGGCTGATAGACCGCTGGGCACTGATGCAAAACACAGCAAAGGAAAACATTGCCGAGCACAGCCAAAGCGTGGCGGTTATTGCGCATGCGCTTTGCATTATAGGCAATAAAAAATTCGGCAAAAGCCATAATGCCGAAAGATGCGCACTGCTTGCGATTTATCACGACACCACCGAGGTTATAACCGGCGATATGCCCACCCCCGTTAAATATTTCAACGACGATATCAAAGGCGCATATAAAAACATAGAAGCCCTTGCAGGCAACAGGCTTTTAAACCTGCTGCCCGAGGAATTTCGCGGCGAATACTCCTCCCTTTTCAACAAAACGGAGGAGGACGCAGAACTTTGGGCAATCGTTAAAGCGGCAGACAGAATTGACGCGCTTATCAAATGCATAAACGAAACTCGAATGGGCAACCGCGAGTTTGAAAAGGCACTTGAGGCGCAGGAAAAGCTGATTGACGAAATCGATATGCCAGAGGTGCAATATTTCAAAAAGGAATTTTTGCCGGCATATTATTTAACGCTGGACGAACACACAAAGCAGCAATAAACAAAATCGCAAAGCGGCAAGGCAAATTACTCCCTGTCGCTTTACTTTTTGCAATTCGGTGATAAAATAGTATTAGAGGCACTTAATATATAATTTAAAACATATATTGTATATTGCGCCTGAAAAGAAAGGAAGCGTTGTTATGGAAAGCACAATTAACGATATTTTAACAAGAAGAAGCGTAAAAAAATATAAAAGCACGCCCGTGCCGCAGGAGATTATAGACAAAATAATCAACGCAGGGTTGTATGCTCCGAACGGAATGGGCGCACAAGCCGCAATTATCGTTCAAATAACAAATAAGGAAATGCGCAATAAACTTTCAAAAATGAATGCCGACATTATGAGCGCAAACACAGACCCGTTTTACGGTGCACCGGCGGTGCTTGTGGTTTTGGCAGACAAAAGCCGACCCACCGCGGATTATGACGGCAGCCTTGTTATGGCAAACCTTATGCTGGCGGCACACGCACTGGGAATAGGAAGCTGCTGGATTCACCGCGCAAAAGAGGAATTTGAAAGCGAAGAGGGCAAGGAAATTCTTAAATCGCTCGGCATTGAGGGCGAATATGTGGGAATCGGTCACTGCATACTCGGATATGCCGACGGAGAACCGAAACCTGCCGCCGAAAGAAAGCCCGGCAGAGTTTTTAAAATAGACTGATTAAATTATTTAATGCAAAACAAATGCCGGCAGGTTTTCTCCTGCCGGCTGCTTTTTTATGCAAGTATATATTATTTTGCAACCTCTGCCCTTGCCTCTTTAATGCGCTGAACAAAAAGCTTGCCGGTTTCGGTGATTTTGTCATAATCGCCTGTTTTCGCTCCTGCGATAAGCGATGAGCCTGCGCCGCACGCAAATGCGCCTGCTTTAATCCATTCCTTAACATTATCAACGGAAACACCGCCCGAGGGCATCATAACCGCATTCGGAATCGGACCATGCATATCCTTGATAAATGCGGGAGTGGCAATATCGCCGGGGAAAACCTTAAGCACATCAGCACCGCATTCCATTGCGGCAACAGCCTCCGTGGGAGTGTAAATACCGGGCATTGAAGGAATTCCGTAGCGATTGCAGCACTTAACGGTTTCGGGGTCAAAATACGGAGAAACGATATATTCCGCGCCTGCCAAAATTGCAATTCTGGCAGTAGCGGCGTCCAAAACTGTACCTGCGCCGATGATAATTTCGCCGTTGTTGTACTTAGCCTTCATAGCCTCAATAAGCTTATCTGCATGGGGAACGGTGAAAGTGAGCTCAATAGCGGCAACGCCGCCCTTAATGCAGGCATCCGTGATTTTTTCCGCTTGCTCGATTGAGGTGGCACGAACAACCGCAACTATGCCCACCTCGTGAATTTTAGATAATGTTTCGATTTTATTTGCCATTATATTATCCTCCGATTAAAATTATCTTTGCACTCTTGCCGTGCCGCCGTTTACCTTTGCTTCAACCTCTTTAAGCGAAGCCATTGATGTGTCGCCGGGAGTGGTCATTGCAAGCGCACCGTGAACGGCGCCGTAATTAACTGCCTTTTGCGCGTCCTGATATGTCATAAGCCCGTAAACAAGACCGGAAGCAAAGCTGTCGCCGCCGCCTACGCGATCAAGAATTTCAAGCTGCGGGAATTCGATGGAGTGGTAAATTTTACCGTCTGCATAGCAGATTGCTTTCCACGAATTGACCGTGGCGGTAACAACGGTGCGAAGCGTTGTGGCAATAACCTTGAAGTTGGGATATGCCTTGCAAACCTCGCCGAGCATTTTTTCGTAGCCTTCCATATTAAGTTCTTTAAGATCGGCGTCATTGCCCTCTACCTTAAAGCCGAGGCAGGCTGTAAAATCCTCCTCGTTGCCGATCATAACATCAACATATTTTGCAAGCTCTTTATTAACTTCCTGAGCCTTTGCCTGACCACCGATATCATTCCAAAGCGATGGGCGATAGTTTAAATCATAAGAAACGACGGTGCCGTACTTCTTTGCGGCTTTAACAGCCTCAATAACAACCTGAGCGGAATTTTCGGAAAGAGCCGCATAAATTCCGCCGGTGTGGAGCCAACGAACGCCGAGTGTGCCGAAAATATAATCCCAATCGATATCGCCTGTCTTAAGCTGGCTGATTGCCGTGTTGCCCCTATCCGAGGTGCCGACTGCACCGCGAATGCCGAAGCCGCGTTCGGTGAAATTTATGCCGTTTCTTGTTGTTCTGCCGATGCCGTCATATTTAACCCATTTGATAAGCGATGTATCAACGCCGCCCTGCAAAATAAGGTCTTCAAGCAGATAGCCGACTTCGTTTTCGGCAAACGCAGTAACAACGGCGGTTTTCATTCCGAAGCAGCGACGCAAGCCCCTTGCAACATTATATTCGCCGCCGCCCTCCCAGGCTCTGAACGAGCGGGCGGTTTTTATTCTGCCTTCGCCGGGATCAAGGCGAAGCATAATTTCGCCGAGCGAAATTTCATCAAACATACATTCTTCTTTAGGTCTGAGGTTAAGATCCATAAAAATAAGCCTCCGTTAATCAAAATTAAAATATTTAATTGCGTTATCATAGGATATGCCGCAAACTATTTCCTTAAGGATTTCGGGATCGTTTGCATACCAACCGTCCTCCACCCATCTGCCGATAAGGCGGCAAAGAATTCTTCTGAAATAATCGTGCCTGCCGTATGAAGTGAACGAGCGCGAATCCGTTTCCATACCGATAAATTTGCCGAGAACGCCGAGGTTTGCAAGGCATTTGAGCTGTTCCGTCATACCGTCCATCGTATCAAGAAACCACCAAGCGGGGCCAAATTGGATTTTTGATTCAACCTCGCTGCTTTGGAAATTACCGAGCATTGTGGCAAGAACAATATTATCCTTGTTGTTCAGATTAAAAAGCACGGTTTTGGGCAGCCTGTTACGGCTGCAAAGAGAATCTAAAAATCTGCTGAGCATATAAGCCGTTTTATCGTCCCCAACGGAATCAAAACCCGTATCCGCACCGAGAGCGGCAAACATCTTGCTGTTGTTGTTTCTCATTGCACCGAGATGAATTTCCATTGCCCATCCAAGCTCGCAATATTTTTCGCCGAGTGCCTGCATAACGGCGGTTTTATAAGCGTCAATGTCGCGCTGGGATATTTTTTCGCCGCACATTGCCCGCGAGAACGAAGCCTCGATTTGCTCTTCACCGTCCTGCACAAAGGGCATATAATTAAAAGCGTGATCCGAAACACGGCAACCTGCCGCATGGAAATAATCGACTCTTAAAAGCAAAGCGGCAATAACATCCTTGTAACCTTTAATTTCAACATCTGCGCTTGCGCCGAGTTTTTTAATGTATTCGGCAAAGCCGGGCTGATCTATTCCGAGAGCCTTATCGGGTCTGAAGCCGGGCAAAACCCTGCAATCAAAATCCTTTTCCTGTGCCAAAAGCGCATGATATTTTAAATCGTCTGCCGGGTCATCCGTGGTGCAAACGATTTTAACATTTGAATTTTTAATAAGAGTTTGCGGTCTGAAATCGCCTGCGGCAATTGCGGCATTTGCACGGTCATAAATATCATCCGCCGTTTTTGCCGAAAGCGGCGTATCTATGCCGAAATACTTTTTGAGCTCAATATGAGCCCAATGATAAAGCGGATTGCCGATTGCATATTGCAGGGTGTAAGCAAATTTTTCAAATTTTTCCCTGCCGCTTTTATCACCGGTGCAATAAGCCTCGTCCACTCCGCAGGAGCGCATGGCGCGCCATTTATAATGATCGCCGGCAAGCCAAAGCTGCGAAATATCGGCAGGCTGCCGATTTTCGTAAATCTCTTTCGGGCTCAAATGGCAATGATAATCGCACACGGGCATATTTTCGCAATATTCGTGATAAAGATTTTTTGCACAATCAGTGTCAAGCAAAAAATCCTTATCCATAAAGTCTTTCAAAAAACCATCTCCATTTAAAGATAAATTCGGTTATATTATATACTTACAAGCTGCTTTATGCAAGCGGCGAAGCACAAAAAATTATAACCGAATTCACAAATAATCAGGTTGAATATGCATATAAATTTTGCTATAATATATAATTATATTTTTGAATATTCATTTCTGTTTATCACAAAATCGAAAGGCTGATGAATTATGAAGGTTTGCATTTTCGGTGCTTCAAGCGAGTTTATAGACAAAAAACACATCAATGCCGCCTATGATTTGGGTGCGAAGCTTGCCAAAAGGGGTCACGGGCTTGTTTTCGGCGGCGGCGCATGCGGCGTTATGGGCGCAAGCGCGCGCGGCTTTCATGACAACGGTGGATATATTTTGGGAGTTGCCCCGGAATTTATGAGCGAATTCAACCTTTTTTCCGATAACTGCACGGATTTTAAAATTACAAAAACGATGGCAGAACGCAAAACATATATGGAGGATCACGCTGACGCCTTTGTTATCGCACCCGGCGGAGTCGGCACATACGAAGAATTTTTTGAGGTCTACACATTAAAACAGCTTGGCAGGCACAGCAAGGCGATTGTGATTTTTAACCCATTCGGATATTACGATGAAATGATAAAACTGCTGCGCCACACTGTGGACGAAGATTTTATGCCGGGCGAATCGCTTGATTTGATTGCGGAATTTACGGACGCGGACGCTTTAATAGACTATCTTGAAAACTACCGTGCTTCAAACACGGATGTGTTTAAGGCAAGATATGCCTTTATTAAAGGCGAAAACGAAGAAAAATAACATCACACACAAGAAGCGGCGGCAGAGTATGCCGAGGTTTTGCAGTATAACAAACCTTAATAAGACTAAGGCATTGCAATGGCGGAAAAAGGCTTTGACTGTAAAAGGTCAGAGCCTTTTTCTGCGTTTTCAAAATCCGCGCATCCGCAATTTGAAAACAAACTGAAGCACATGTAACACGGCAGGAAAATTCTCTCCTGCCGTGTTACATACGAAGTTTGTCCCTATCGAGGGTAATATATCAGTAAATTCATAAGACCGCTTACTTGTGGCACAGCAACGTGTCCCGGATAGGTGGTCTTTTTTGTTTTCTTAAATTTTCCCCAAAGCAATTTTGCGAAAATAAGCCCTTTTAGGGTGTACCAACATCGACATCACTTGGAGATAATGAAGGCATTATATATTTTCCTTTGGCAGAATCCTCTGTACTCCTTAAATACATATTGTACATTACATTTGAATTTTTCTTTTTTCATAATTAACCTCAGAAAATAAATACAGATAAAAAAACAGAACTTCTCCGTTTTCATCTATATAATCGCAAACACCCACCAAACTTGGTCCGTAAATCCATAATTTTTTATTTCTGATTGTATGTATAAAACGCCGGCAAAAACAAACCATCGGACAGAACGCTTGATATGCGATTTTTTAAAAAGCAGGCAAAATCACTTTGCAGATGTGATTTTATAAAGCTTAACGCCGTGAGGATCAACGGCGGACACAAATTTATTTTTAACGCCCTTTTGTACATTACCGTTCCAAATATCAAGCAAATCATACTCTGTGCCGGGCATAAGAATATTGCCGAGATCGAATTTTATGCCGGACGGCTTATCGGCAGTGTTGAATATTGCAAGATATTTGCACGCATTGCCATTTGCAAGCCAAATCACCGTGCCGCTGCCGTTTTTTTCACTGCGATAAAATTGGTGCGCATTCCTTGAATCGCGGTGCATTTTAAGATATTCGCGATTTGTGAGCAGTGAAAGAGTCCATTGATCATTTTCGGGCATATTGCCGCCGAACATAAGCGGGCTGCGGAAAATGCCCCAAAGGCTCATCATTGTGAGCTGTTCGGGCTTTGTGAACTGAGTATATCTGTTTTGAGGACCGTGATAAGGCGCATTTTTGGTGAGCCTGCCGAGCGGCAGCATATCGCAATCCGGCCAAGAGCCTCCGCCCACATAATCTTGCCATGCAAGGCATTTATCAAACATATCGTGAAGCTTTGGCCACAAATCCCAAAAATCGCCCGTCATTCGCCACATATCGGCATTTTGCCTTAAATGGGCGGCATTTTCCAAATGCGCGGGTCCCGGAGAGAGCGAAAGCACCATTTCCCTGCCGCATTTGTTGATTGCATTTCTTATCATTTCAATCTCATACGCCGCCGAATACGGAGTATCCCACTTGCGAAATTCCGTAACGCAGATATCATCGCACTTCACAAAATCCACGCCCCAGGAGGCATAAAGCTCAAAAAGCGAATCATAATATTGCTGCGATGCCTCACAGCTTTTGCAGCCATACATATCCGTGTTCCACGAGCAAACGGAAAAATGGTGCGCAATATCGCGGCAACCCTGCCCGCTGCCCTTTATAGGCAAATTTTGATGCACGGCACAGCGCGGAACGCCGCGCATAATATGAATTCCGAATTTAAGCCCCAAATTGTGGCAATAATCGGCAATCGGCTTAAAGCCCTTGCCACCTGACGCACTCGGAAACCTGTTTTCCGCCGGCATAAGTCTGCCGTATTCATCAACATTAAGGGGATAAAAATTATTGTAATCGTTGTTTTTTGCAAACGGCTCATACCACTGAATATCGCAAACGATATATTCCCAGCCAAACGGCTTTAAATATTTTGCCATGTAATCGGCATTTTCAAGAAGCTGCCGTTCATTTACCGCGGCGCCGAAGCAATCCCAACTGTTCCAACCCATCGGAGCTGTTTTTGCCGGCTTTTTATACATATAATCACGCAACCCTTCCGTGAAAATTTTTGATATGCCCTAATAATACAATAAATGATGTTTTTGTGCAAGAAAAACGCAGCAAAAAGCGCAAGCCGAAGCGTTTTTTTCTTTGCAGGCTTCGCCTGAAATCCAAAAGCCGGGCAAAGCAACGAAAGCATAAAAAATATCCACGGAAAACCGTGGATACAATCAAAATTATTTGTTTTCCGCAGCCTCTGCGGCAGCCTTTTCGGCTTTACGCTGGGCTCTTTTCTTTTTTGCCTTATAACCGAGCAATTTATCAAGATGCTCCTGCGGAGTTGAGCACGCGCCGAGGGTAACGGTTTTATCGCCGTAAATTCCGTGGAAATCCGAACCGCCCGTCATCAAAAGCTTTTTATTTTTGCAAATTTCAATAAGCTTTTCAACGGTTTCCTCATCTGCAAGCGGATGCCAAACCTCAACACCGTCGAGCCCGAGTTCAACATATTTATCGATTTCGTCAAAATTATCGAATTTAGACGGATGCGCCAGCACGGCAATGCCGCCTGCGCCATGAATTTCGTTAATAACTTCTTCCACACCGGGATATTTTGTGGGAGCCAAAACATTCGTTTCGCTGTTTTCATCAAAAAGCGCTTTATACAAATCGCCGAAAATGCTGTCCGTATACCCGGCATCCATAAGCGCATGCATAATATGCTGCTTAAACAGATTTGTGGAACCGGAGGCATGACCAATGATAAAATCCGATGTGATCGGAAAACGACTTGCAACCTTAAGCATCATAATCTGCCCTGCACGCTTGCGCGCAACGGAGGTGCGCCTGCAAATGCCCTCAAGCCTGTTTGGCGAATCGGCAAGATACGAAAGAATGTGCACCTTTTTGCCTGCCTCAAAATCGAATGCCGATATTTCCACACCCGAAATAACATTAACACCGTAACGTTTGCCTATAACCTGACCCCTTACGGTGCCTGCTATGCAATCGTGATCCGTTATGGCAATTGTGTCTATCCCGCTTTTTTGTGCTATAACGATAAGATCTTCAATGCCTACGGAGCCGTCGCTCAGCTTGGTGTGGCAATGCAAATCAGCCGCCATAACATCACTCCTTTAATAAAATTCAAAGCCTTATGCCAATTTGTAACTAAAAACGGATAAGAGCTCGTATATAAATATTATAACATCTATATTCATCTGTTTCAAGAGTTAAAAGCCTGTTTTTTGGCAAAATACACAATAATTCATATTATATTTCGGCAATATCACAAATTTCGGCAATATCACAAATTTTTCAATTCGCGCGCAAGCCGCGACACCGGCAAGCCGACAACATTGAAATAATCGCCGCAAATTTCCTTAACAAGCAGCGAGCCGACACCCTGAATTCCGTAAGCCCCCGCTTTATCGAAGCATTCACCGCAGGCGATATAATCCGATATTTCATCCTTTGAAAGCGAATAAAATTCCACCTTGGTTTCGCAGAAAAAGGATTTGCTTTTTTCGCCGTGAAAAATCGTTACCCCGGTGAACACAGAATGCACCCTGCCCGAAAGAAGCGAAAGCATTTCAAACGCATCGGCGGCATCCCTCGGCTTGCCGAGAATTTCATTGCCGACAGCCACAACCGTGTCTGCACCGATAACGATTTTTTCGCTTTCGGCAAAGGGTGCGGCTTTGATTTTTGAAAGATAAAGCACGGCGTCGCTGGGTGAAATACCGGGCGGCAGGGCTTCATCCGCATCTGCCGAATCCGCCTCAAAATCCGCGCAAACAAGCTTTAAAAGTTCTCTGCGGCGCGGCGATTTGGAAGCGAGCAATATTTTATTTTCAAGCATCACAAAACACCTCTGTAATAAAGCCCTCTTGTGTAATCAAACGGTGCCGTTGAGCCGTTTTTATAAAGGGAAATAATTTTTTCGACCCGACTCGCCGATTCATCCGTGAAATAAAAATGTGCAAAATCGGTTTTAACCTCGTTCATTCTTTCCGCCATATAAAGCGGCACGGAATTGAGCACTTCCACACACGGATAAGGCGAACAGCGCACGGGGAATTCCACGTTCTTTCTATCCGTCAATCTGCCGTTTTTGCCGCATTTTACGCAGCCGATATTGTTTTTTACGGGGCAATTCCTTGTGAGCATAAGCGGCAGCCTGCCGTAAACAATAACGCCGGTTTCCGGGGCATTAACAGCATTTACCTTATCAAGCTGAAGTTCAAACGAAAGAATCGGCGAATTTATAAGGGCTGCCGAAAGGCTGTTGAAAACATTAAGCCCAAAATCGCCGAAAGGCTCAATGCCGACCTCTTTTGCAAGCCTGTAAGATCCGAGATTGCCGCACAAAGCCTTGTCAACCCCTATTTCGCGAAGCTGCAAAAGGCGTGATTTGATTTTTTCCTCGGCGCCAAAAAGGCCTCGCGGAATTTCAACCCCTGCGTTGAGATTTATGAAATCGCCGTTCTCCGACCAAATCGGAATGAAAATCCTTTTGAACGGGTGATTTTGCGGCACACTTTTTGCATCTGCAAAGCGCGCCGTCATATATTTAACACCGCCTTTACGCGCCTTTTCGGGCATTTTAAGCGGTTGCTTTTTGATCTCCGCCGTTTCTTCGGCACATGCAAGCTTTTCGATAACGCCGCGGCGAAGCTCATTTATCTGCGAAGCCGGCAAAATCAAGCCTTCATCGCAATCGATTTCGATTTTTTCGGCATAAAATTGTGTGCCGCCCAACTTTGAAAGGCGGTTTTCAAGCATTTTTGCATCGAGCGGCTTATTAAGTGCTTTTTTCGGCACGGAGCCCTCCGACCTGACCGCTTTTCCGAGCGCAGAGGCGCAAAGCGCCGCCGGCTTTCCTGCCTTAAATTCAAGTTTGAAATCAACAGGCACAAGCGGATTTTCATTATCGTAAAGATGCGAAAGCTGCTTTAAAACACCTGCTGCGGAGACAACATCCTCCTTTTGCCTGGTGCCGAACATGGATTTGCCCAAGATGCCGTCAAAATAGCCGCTTGTAAAGCCGCTGCGGCTGAAAACGCTTTTTAAATCCGCCTCCTGCTTTTCGACAAGGCAGCCGTTTATTGCGTTTTTAACCGCCGTTACCGCCGCTGCCACATATTCCGGTCGCTTCATTCTGCCCTCTATTTTAAGGCTTAAAACACCGACACTTTCAATTGCCGAAAGCCTGCGAACAAGGCTTAAATCCTTTAAGCTCAAATCGCAGCTGCCGCTTTTATCGGCGGAAAATGGCAGGCGACACGGCTGGGCGCAAAGCCCCCTGTTTCCGCTTCTGCCGCCAATCATGGCAGAAAGATAGCATTGCCCGGAAACGCTCATACAAAGTGCGCCGTGAACAAACATTTCAAGCTGCATATTTGTGCTTTTTCGCATTTCAAGGATTTCTTTTTCGCTCATTTCCCTGGGCAAAACGGCGCGGCAAAAGCCCATTTGCTCCAATTCACGCAAGCCCGCGGGGCTCATAACGCTCATTTGGGTGGAGGCATGCAGCCTTGCATGTGGGAAACATTCGCGCATCATTTTTGCAACGCCGATATCCTGCACGATAAATGCATCCACTCCGCAAAGAAGCGCGCTTTCCACAAGTTCATACGCGGCGGGCATTTCATCATCCGCGCACAGAGTATTAAGCGTTAAATAGACCTTAACATTTCTTTCGTGGCAGTATTTAACGGCATCCGCCAAAGCCTTATCATCAAAATTGCCGGCATTTCTGCGCGCGTTAAACGATTTACCGCCAAGGTAAACCGCGTTTGCGCCGCATCTTACGCCGGCAACAAGGGCCTCCTGCGAACCGGCAGGAGCCAAAATTTCAAATTTCATAAAATAACTTTCGCTTTCGCAACAAAATATAAACGCCGAAACGGCAAATCAAATCAGCCGTTGAGCTTTTCGCGAAGATTGGATATTTCGCGGTTGAGCCTTTCGATTTCGCGGCGGGCAACATCCACTTCCATGCGGGCGCGGGCACTATCCTCCAAATAATCTTTAATCTGTGCGCGCAGATTATCCGCGGATGCGGTGGATTTTTTGCAGGCGTCTGCCTGATCGAGCGCAACAAGCACGGCGCACTGAATCGAAGAAAGGCTCGGATTTGCCGAGGCAATATTTCTCATTTCCTCATCAATAAATTCGCCGAGGCCCTCAACATATTCACTGTCGTCATCCGTTAAGATAGAATATGTGGCGCCGTAAATTTTTATCTGAACTTTATTTTTAGCCATATCAACACTTCCGTTGCATAAATTTATATCTTATATAATACACAATATAGTATAACAAGATAATAAATTCTTGTCAATTACTAAAAGATTTGGTGTTATTTTGTTGATTGTAATTTTTTCAAAAGTCGCAGCATATTTATAATTAAACAAAACGGAAGCGTGCTTTTTGATTGAAACAAAGGATTTGCAATGCGCCGTTGCCGCAGGCAAAGGCAGCTGCCGTAAAAATGCATTTGAAACCCGAATTTTAATATGATATGCAAAAAGGGCTTGTGTTCGAACACAGCCCCTTTTTGCATTTATGCGATTTTTGATTATCAATATTTTTAATACTTTTTGAGACTGTCATCGTCGAAATTCTCAAGGAAGTCATCATAATTGCCCTTATAATCGGTGATTCTGCCGTCTGAAATATCGATAATTCTGTCTGCAATCGTTTGAATAAACTGATGGTCGTGAGAAGTGAAAAGCACGGTTTCGGGATAGCGGATAAGACCGTTGTTGAGCGCCGTGATGGATTCCAAATCAAGGTGGTTTGTGGGCTCATCAAGCACAAGCACATTTGCGCCGCTGAGCATCATTTTGCAAAGCATGCACCTTACGCGCTCGCCGCCTGAAAGCACGGTTGCCTTTTTAAGAGCTTCTTCGCCGCTGAAAAGCATTCTGCCGAGCCAGCCGCGGATATCCGCCTCAAGAGTTTGCGTGGTATATTGCCTGAGCCAATCGACAAGCGAAAGTTCAACACCGTCAAAATACTTGCTGTTGTCGCTCGGGAAATAGCTTTGCGAGGTGGTTACGCCCCACTTAAATTCGCCCTCATCCGGTTCTACCTCGCCCATGATGATTTTGAAAAGAGTGGTTTTTGCAACGGCGTCGGAACCGACGAAAGCAACCTTTTCGCGCGGATGGATAACGAAAGAAACATCATCAAGCACTTTTCTGTCGCCTATTGTTTTGGTGAGATGGTCAACCCTTAAAAGGTCGTTTCCGCATTCGCGATCAGGCTTAAAATCAACATACGGAAAGCGGCGCGAGGAAACTGGCATATCAATCATTTCAAGCGCGTCAAGCTGTTTTTTGCGGCTTGTTGCCTGCTTTGATTTTGAAGCATTTGCGGAAAATCGTTGAATGAATTCCTGAAGTTCCTTAATCTTTTGCTCGTTCTTTTTATTCTGGTCGCGCATTTGGCGCTGCCTCATTTGAGTGTATTCATACCAGAAATCATAGTTGCCGGCATACATTTGAATTTTGCCGAAATCAACATCGCAGATATGAGTGCAAACCTTATTGAGGAAATATCTGTCGTGCGAAACAACGATAACGGTGTTTTCAAAATCCAAAAGGAAATTTTCGAGCCAGCGAATAGCTGCCAAATCAAGGTGGTTTGTGGGCTCGTCAAGCAGCAGAATATCAGGATTGCCGAAAAGTGCCTTTGCAAGCAGCACCTTAACCTTTAAATCGGACGGCAATTCCGCCATTTTCATATAGTGATATTCATCAGTTACGCCAAGCTTATTAAGCATAAATTCGGCGTCGCTTTCGGCATTCCAACCGTCTAAATCGGCAAATTCCGCCTCAAGCTCGCCTGCGCGGATACCGTCCTCCTCCGAGAAATCGGGTTTTGCGTAAAGCGCGTCCTTTTCCTCCATAATTTCAATAAGACGCGGATTGCCCATAAGCACAGTGCGCACAACCTCATAATCATCGTACTTAAAGTGATCCTGCTCCAAAACGGAAAGCCTTTCACCCGGGGTGATGATAACCTCGCCCTTTTGCGGCTCAAGATCGCCGCTTAAAACCTTTAAGAAAGTGGATTTGCCCGCGCCGTTTGCACCGATAATACCATAGCAATTTCCGGCGGAGAAAACCGCATTAACCCTTTCAAAAAGAGCCCTGCCGCCGAACTGCACGGTAACATTACTTGCCTGAATCATATATCGCACTGCCTTTCCAAAATAATAATTTCAATCTCTCCGATAACTTGGTATATTTTACTACACTTATTATTTAATTACAAGTATTATTTGTTTATATTTAAAGGTTGATTTTAACGGCGTGCAAATGTATAATACTTTAGAAGGAAAAAGGCGCAATTGCGCCGGCGGAGGTTCGTTATGAGCATAAAAATTTCACCCAGCATGCTTGCAAGCGATTTTGCAAATCTTGAAAGCGAATTAAAAAAATGCGAAAGTGCCGAGCTTATTCACCTGGATGTTATGGACGGGCATTTCGTGCCCAATATCACGATAGGCGCGCCGGTTATAAAGGCGATGAAAGCCGTTTGCGATGTGCCGTTTGACGTGCATCTTATGATTTCCGAGCCGCTTAAATACATAGCCGATTTTGCAGATGCCGGCGCAGACATTATCACTTTCCACGCAGAAAGCGAAAGCGATGTGCAAAAAACAATCGATAAAATAATCGAATCCGGCTGCAAGGCTGCGCTGGCTGTTAAGCCCGGCACAGAAATCGAAGCTGTTTACCCCTATCTCAACAAACTTTCAATGGTGCTTGTGATGACGGTGGAGCCCGGCTTCGGCGGTCAAAGCTTTATGGCAGATATGATGCCGAAAATCGAAAAGCTGCGCGCAAAACGCCCCGATATCGACATTCAGGTTGACGGCGGCGTAAATGCCGAAACAATCAAAATCTGCGCAAAAGCAGGGGCAAACGTATTTGTGGCAGGCAGTGCCGTTTTCAAGAGCGAAAACCCTAAAGCCACCATAAAGCTTCTTAAAGAAAACGCAGGAAATGTGGGATAATAAATGAAGAAAAAGCGCTTTTACAAAAACATAAAGCGCGGCGGCAAATGGACCGAAGAGGAAAAAGGATATCCGATTGACTTTGCGGATAAATATATTTCCGACGAGGGCATTTACACCGACAAATTCGATTACATGCGCCCAAAAACGAAAAAGAAAAAGCGCACAAAGGAAAAAGCAAAAGGCTTTTCAAAAAAAATCGGAGCAGCCCTGCTTTGCCTGCTGATAATCGGAATCGGCTACACAGGAATGGATGTTTATATGCAGCGGCACGGCATGCCGGTGCGATATTCCGACATTCAAAATCAGGCTGCCGACGGCAGCATAAACGAAATGCAGTTGAGTCTTAAGGCGTCCTACGAGGAAAGCATTTCGATGGACGGCTCCGTTATGCTGGATTCCGTTATTTCCAAATTGACCGACGGCGGCTACAATGCCGTTATGATAGACATTAAGCGCGACGACGGCTCAGTAGGCTTCAAAAATGCGCTTGCAACGGTTGACACCTACGGCTCCGTTGCATTTCCGGCAACGGATTTAAAAGGCTCTGTTTCCAAGCTGAAGGAGCAGGATTTGCTTGCCGTGGGCAGAGTTTGCTGCTATGCGGACAACCTTGTGCCGCAAAAAGACAGATCCGCAGCGATACTCGATTCAAACGGGATTCCTTACACAGACAGCAAAGGAAACACTTATTTAAATCCCGATTCGCAAACCGCATATAAATATATTAAGGACATTATTGCCGAGGCTGCCGAAGCCGGAATCACCGTTTTTGTGCTTGACGGCACCGATTTGCCCGAGGCGATTGCAAGCGAATACTCCGGCGGATTTGACACACTTGCCGCAAAACTTTACAACGATTTGGGCACGGATATAAAATTCGTTAAAGAGGTTGATGTTTCCGTTTCCGCAAGCGATATCGGCAAAAGCGAAAATCAGGAGGACGCCGATGAAGAAAGCGGCGACGGCGAAACGGCAACAGAAGAAACTACTCAAAACAAAATAAACGAATTATTGCCGCAGGCGGACACGGGCAAGGAAGTTTATTTCATAACCACATCGGCAGACAAAGCCGAAACAAAATCTGTGTTGGAGGATTGCGGAATATCGTCATATATTCTTGCGGATTAAAAATATGAAAAAAGCGATTGCATTTATTACAGTTCTGCTTGCCGCGTTCAGCCTTTGCACATGCGCGTTTGCGGCAGAGGCGCCGATTAAAAACGCACCTTTTTTGGAAAGCATTGAATTTTCAAACGCCGATATAGACGGCGGCTTTAAGCAGGATAAAACCCTTTATTCGCTTACGCTTAAAGATCCGAGCCAAAGTGCAGTGCTGGCAAGCTACAAGGTAAACGGCAAGGCAGATGTTTTTGCCACATATTCATACGACAATTCAAACCACCAAACAGGCATAACCGTTACCCTTAACTTTGCAAACGGCAGCGTTATTTACACATTTAACTATTCAAATGTGCAAAACTATGCGATTTCATCAAACGCCAACCTGAAAGGGCTTAACTGCGAATATGCCGAAGTGCAGCCCGAGATTAACAAGGATGACACCGTTTACAAAATTTACGTTCCGCGTGATTTAACCGAGCTTGCCATAACCCCGGTTACGGACGATGTTAACGCCTTTGCCGCGCCGATAAACCTAACCCTGCGCGCAGGGCAGGAAACGGATTTTTCAACCACCGTTACCGCATCGGACGGAACAACAAAGAAATACACCTTTAAAATCAAAAGGGTAAACAAAACGCTTGAAGAGGTTAAAGCCGAAATGGCAGAACCGGATTACACATCTTTTGTGGCAGGCGAGCTTTTTTACCAAAAGCCCGTTTTCACGGTTACGCTTTGCGCAGTTGCCGGCGGAATTTTGGCAATTATTATAATTTTGCTTATAATCAGGCGAATTGCAGTTAATCCTTACGACAGCGATGAAAAGCCGTTTTACTCTCCTGTTGAATAAATTGCCCTAAAAGAAAAAAGGAAGGATGTGAGCACATGGAATTGAACGACATGACAGAACACATTGACGAACTTCATGCCAAGCGAGATATCAAAAAGCTGAAAAATTATTTAAACGAATTAAACCCCGCCGATATCGCGCAATTGCTGGAGGAGGTTGAAGACGAACGAAAACGGATATTCTTTTTCAGACTGCTCACAAAAGAAAACGCTGCCGAAACCTTTGTTGAATTTGACAGCGACACACAGGAAAACCTGATTTCGGCATTTTCGGACGCCGAGCTTAAAGAAGTGCTTGACGAACTTTATGCCGACGACGCCGCAGACATTGTTGAGGAAATGCCGGCATCCGTTGTTAAAAGAATTCTAAAAAACACCGACCTTGAAACGAGAAAAACAATAAATTCTCTGCTGAAATACCCCGATGACTCCGCCGGCTCGATTATGACCACGGAATTTGTTGACCTTAAAAGGGATATGACGGTTGAGGACGCTTTTAAGCGAATCAGGCGCACGGGTGTAGACAAGGAAACAATTTACACCTGCTACATTACCGACGAATCAAGGCACCTGCTGGGTGTAACAACCGTTAAAGAGTTGCTGCTTCACGATTACGACGATTTGATTGAAGAATTTATGGAAACGAATGTTATTTCCGTGAACACGCTTGACGACCAGGAAAAAGCCTCCGGCTTGCTTCAAAAATACGATTTCCTTGCGCTGCCCGTTGTTGATATGGAAAACAGGCTTGTGGGCATCATCACAATCGACGACGCACTTGATGTTTTGCAGGAGGAAAACACCGAGGATATCCACAAGATGAACGCCATCGTGCGCACATCCGAAAAGCCCTATCTTAAAATCGGCGTTTTCGACACATGGAAATCAAGAATCCCGTGGCTTATGCTGCTTATGATAAGCGCAACCTTTACCGGAATGATTATCACCGGGTTTGAGGACAAGCTTTCAACCATGATTGTGCTTACGGCGTTTATTCCGATGCTGATGGATACGGGCGGAAACTCCGGCAGCCAAGCCAGCGTTACCGTTATTCGTGCGCTTTCGCTGGGTGAGGTTGATTTAAAAGATATTTTCAAGGTGCTTTGGAAAGAAATAAGAGTTGGCATTTTGTGCGGCTTATCGCTTGCCGCGGTTAATTTTGCCAAAATTTGGCTTATTGATAAAATGCTGCTCGGCACAAACGGAATAACCGTTATGGTTGATTTGGTTATAAACCTTACGCTGCTGATTGAAATAATCTTTGCAAAAATAGTCGGCTGCACGCTGCCGATATTTGCCAAAAAGCTTAAATTTGACCCGGCGGTAATGTCTTCCCCGTTTATAACAACGATTATAGACGCACTTTCGCTTTTGATTTATTTCGGATTGGCAACAGCGATTTTACACATCTGAGCAAAACAAAACACAGACAAGAAACAAGGCGTTTCCGAACAAAATCGGAAACGCCTTTATTGATTCGGCAGGTGCGCAAACCTGCTTTTTTATTATTTATCTCTGTTGTTTTTTTGCTTTTTCTTTTTCAATCAATTCGGTTATAACACTAATTAATAAATTACCGTTGCTTTAAATCAAATCGCCAAGCGAATAGGAGGTGAAGGTGATTTCACCGTCCTTGCTTTCATAAAGCAGAGCGATTTTGCCGTTATTCAGCCGAGCCATGCATGAATACATAAAATCGGACTCGTTAATATCCGTTGATTTAACAAGGCTCATATTCCCCGCCGAATCGAGCTCAAAGGCAAAGATTTTGCCGCAGGTGCGTTCATGCTTGAGCTTGCCCTTTTCCTCTGCTGTGCCCGTGGGGCAGGAAACAAGAATGTAATTCTTATCGCCCTCAAAAATGCCGAGTGCGCTTATCATGCAGGACGAAGTGACTTCATTATCGGTTACGACCGCCTCGCCCCATGAATATTCCGAACCGGAAAGCTTTGCATCCGCATAGCAAATCCTGTTGCTGTTATTTCTGAAAAAGCATCGCAAATCGCCGTTTTGAAGTTCAACGATTTGGCTTTCGCCCGAATATTCAAAATCATCGCGCGATTCGATATCGGCGCTTCTTTGCCAGGTTGCGCCGTTATCGTTTGAATAAATAAACGAAGCCTGCTGATTGCCCGATTTAACATCGCATGTATAAGCCGAAAAAATCAATGTGCCGCCTGAGGTGCGAAGTCCTCTGCCGGGACCGACGCCGTAAAACGCCTCGTCCGCCCTTTTAAGATTTATCAACTTCGGTGCACCGAAGCTTTCGCCGCCGTTTTCGGATTTGGTCATATATAAAAATGTGGTGGGCACAACTGAAAATTTAACCTTTGATTTCAGATAAAAAATATTGCCGAGCAGATTGCCGTTTAAATCATAAAGATAAAAATATTCGTCGATTTTAAATCCGCTGTTTTTGCCGCTTTCATCAACTATTTGAGAAAAGCCGTTTTCAAAATTATCAACATCAACCTTGTAATCATAGCTTTTGCCGTGATTTGCGGAAAGCTTTAAAGTGCCGTCCTCATTAAAAGCAGGCTTTGCAACAGCGGCTTTAATCCCCGTCCAGCTGGCAAGATTGCGACCGCCGGAATAAAATGTTGTCATCATCCACACATTATCACCGTCTGCAATAAGCTCCGAATCAATAAAAGCGGTGGATTTTTTGCAAAATTTGTTTCCGTTGTCGCCAAGGTAATTGGCGGTGTAGGAATTCCAATTTGCACCGTTATCATCACTGTAAGCCACCACGGTATCAAGTCCGCCGCCATCCAGCGTGCGGTTATATCTTGCGTCCGCAGAGGCGATGATTCTGCCGCTTTCAAGCGAAACCATTGCCGGAATTCTGAAATTTTGGCTTTCGCCCGTAACATTGCTTACGAACGGCCGGTCGACAGTTTGCACCGCCTGCGGTTTTTCCGAAACGGCAACCGGCTTTCTTGCGGCAACGCACACAACACCGCCTGCGATTGCGGCTGCAGCCACAGCAGCCGCAATCGCGCCGATAATTATTTTTTTAGCCTTACTCATAAATCAAAAAACCTTTCAATCAAATTGATTACATTCAACACGGTGTTGCTCAGCGCAAAATTGCAATTGCATTATTTTGATTTTTTGCCTTTGCCTGCAAAAATCGAAATACCGAAGATAACGCAAAGCAAAGCCGCCGCAAAGCACATCCAGAATATTAGAAGCGGCTTCGGGCGCGACGAAAACGTGTCGTAATACCCTTTAAGATAAATTACGGTAACGATAATCGGCAACACATATTGCATATAAATTCTTATTGCCGCACCCTTTGGGAATTTTAAACCGTTGCCCTCATTTGCTTCTTTAAGGAAATTTTCGAAGCCCCAACCGTTTTTGCGCACGCAAAACATAACAAACACAAGGCTGCCGAGCGGAAGAAGATTTGAGGAAACAAGAAAATCCTCCAAATCCATAACGGACGAGCCTTCGCCGAGCGGCTGAAAACCCGAAAGCAAATTAAAGCCGAGCACCGCAGGCATTGAAAGCACCGTGATAAGCACAAAATTAACGCCCACGGCTTTTTTTCTGCTCCAGCCGTTCATATCCATATACATTGCAACAATGTTTTCAAACACGGCAATAATTGTGGAAAGTGCGGCAAAGGACATAAATATGAAAAACAGCGTGCCCCAAACTCTGCCGCCCGGCATATCGTTAAACAAATTCGGCAAGGTTATGAAAAGAAGCGACGGACCCGAATCCGGCTCAACGCCGAACGAAAAGCACGCCGGAATTATAATAAAGCCTGCCATCAGAGCCACCAAGGTATCCAGCAAAACAATATTTACCGCTTCGCCGACAATGCGCTTTTTGCGATCGAGATAGCTGCCGAAGATTTCCATTGCGCCTATGCCGAGGCTGAGTGTGAAAAACGCCTGCGACATTGCCGCAAACACGGCATTGCCCAAGCCCTTTTCGGCAACGGATTTAAAATCGGGCACGAGATAGAACTTAACGCCCTCGCCCGCATTTGAAAGAAAAAGCGAATTGCACGCAAGAGCAAGCATCAAAATTATTAAAAGCGACATCATTACCTTTGTTATTTTTTCAACGCCGTTTTTAAGACCGAGCACACACACGCCGAAGGAGAGCACGATTGCCGCCACGGTCCACCCTGCCATGGTGCCGGGCTGCGAAAGCATTGCCGTGAAATAATCGGCAACTCCGCCGGAATCAAGCCCGGAAAGCTTGCCAAACGCCTCAAGATACGCATAATAAAGCATCCAGCCGCCCACCATTGTGTAAAACATCATCAAAAGATAACTGCCGAAAATGCTTATCCATTTAAGCAAATGCCATCGGCTGCCTTTGGGCTCAAGCTGCTCAAATGCCGTGCCCATGCCCCTGCGGCTGCCTCTGCCCACCGTAAATTCACACACCAAAATAGGAAGCCCAAGCACAACCAAAAACACAAGATACATTAAAATGAATGCGGCGCCGCCGTACATTCCGCACATATACGGGAATTTCCAAACATTGCCGATGCCGACAGCGCAACCTGCGGAAACCAAAATAAATCCGAGGCGCGAGCCGAATTTTTCCCTCTCTGCCATAACAAACCTCTTATCTGCGACATGGCGCCGCAATTTATTATCGCTTTATTTTATCATATAAAAAGCGCCTTTTCAATGCACCGCTTTACAGCGATGGTGCTTAAAAGCAGCAAAGAAACATTCGCATTATGCATATCCGATTTTCACCTTCCTTTATTCCGGAGCCGCTGCACGGCACAAAATCACAAAACCGCACACTTTTAAAATTAAAAAACATATATTTAAATAAAACTTGAAATACAGGCACAAACAATATATTATATAATAAAGTAATGTGCGAAAAGCGCGCGAAAAGCCGCTTCCCCCGGCAATTCGCCCTGCCGCGCAGAACAGGAGTGAGAATATGAACAAAAATTATTGCATCGGCGAAAGCGAGCTTAAGCACGCCGAGGCATGCCTGATTTTTGCGCAAAAATTGGGTCTTATTGACGGCAGCGGTTTTGACAACCTTGAAAAAAGGCGCGCCGCCGAAAACGAAAAGCGTGCGGCGGCAGCCGCAAAGGGCGAGGCTTTTTACGGTCCGGAGCAGTTTTCCGCGCCGGCATACCTGCAATACGAGCTTACGCGATTTAAACTTGATTTTGCGGCGGAAACCGAGCAGGTGAAAAAAACATACAAATTCAGCGAGATAACCGAAAAAGAGATGAAAGAGTTTTACAAAAGCAACAAGGATCTTTTCACAAGATACAGCGGCGATAAATTCAGATACCGCGAAGTAAAGCTTATAATCAAGAAAAAAATAAGGGAGGCGCAATATGACAATGAAATCAACAACATATTATGTAAGCTCTCTTAACGGCAACGATTCAAACAGCGGAACGGCGGCAGGCGAGGCGTTCAAAACACTCGGTGCGATAAACAGCATCAAGCTTATGCCAGGCGACAGAGTTTTACTTCAAAAAGGCTCCGTGTTTGAAAACGAATTTTTGCACATTAAAAACTGCGGTAACATAAACGGCGGCAAAATTGAAATTTCCGCATACGGCGACGACGAAGCTTTGCCGCGCATTGATGCAAACGGCAGCGGAATTTGGCACCAGGATTACGGCAATGAGCTTGATTATTCGGGGCATGTTTGCAAGGGCGATGTTTCATCCGCCGTACTGCTTTACGACGCGGAAAATATTTTGATTGAAAATATCGAAATCACGAATTACGAGCCTTACACCACGCCGGAGGCTTATTCCGACCCGGAAAAACTTGAGCGCACAGGCGTTGCGGCAGTGGCGCAAAACAGGGGCACGCTTCATTCGATTACACTTGATAATTTATACATTCACGATGTGAGCGGCAATGTTTACGACAAGCATATGAACAACGGCGGAATTTACATGACGGCATTTAAACCGGCAAACGAAGCCGAAACCGGCGCCGCAAGATACGACGGCGTAACAATTCAAAATTGCTTTGTTAAAAATGTGAGCCGCTGGGGCATAGCGGTGGGTTACACCTACAATTGGGATAAATTCAAGGGCAAGGAGCTTGACGAAACCGCCTTTAAAAAATACGGCAATGAAAACATTTTGCTTAAAAACAACTATATCAAGTTTGCCGGCGGCGATGCTTTAACGCCGATGTATGCCCTTGAGCCGCTTGTGGAGCACAACACGGCGGATTCCTGCGCAACCGAAATGAACGACAGAATTTA
Organism: bacterium; assembly: GCA_963654285.1. Classification (GTDB taxonomy): domain Bacteria; phylum Bacillota; class Clostridia; order Oscillospirales; family Acutalibacteraceae; genus Eubacterium_R. The sequence goes on along the minus strand of CAVJZG010000001.1, from coordinate 291,993 downwards.
CAGCCGCGCAGGTAAGCGTATGGGCAAGGTGGCAGCCGCGATTTGGCCGTGGAAATGCAAAAATGCAATGTTTAGATTTAACGAGGGCGTTGACACCAAGCTTAATCAGGACGGCATGGCATATGACGCAGATTCCGGCGACGGCACGGTTTACGACCGAAATTACAGCAGGCTCAACGAAGGCGGATGCGTGATGTTTTGCATGCAGGAAGCCATTCATAACACCTTTACAAACAACATCAGCTATGATGATTTGGGCGGCACATTAAGCCCGGTTAAAAACCCGGACGCTTATATCGCAAACAATCATTTTTACAAACGCCGCGAAGTGCCGCTTATTCGCAAAAGAATGCACGGCAAAAAAACATTAAAAAACAACACAATAACCGAAATATAAAATCAGCGAGGTACCCGATGGATAAGAAAAGAGGAAGAGTAACAATACCCACCGATATGGATGTGGTTAAAGAAACACTTGATATTATGGATGTTTGGGGCGCAGACGCAATCCGCGACTGCGACGGCACGGAATTTCCGCAGGAGCTTAAAGACAGCGGCGCAAAAATCTATGCCACCTATTACACCACAAGAAAAGACAATGCCTGGGCAAAGGCAAACCCCGATGAAATTCAGCAGATGTATATTATGACATCATTCCACACCGCGGTGGAGAACACACTTGAAATTCACCTGATGGATCATCTTTATCCCGATATGCTTGCCGTGAACACGCACGACGATATCAAAAGATGGTGGGAAGTTATGGACCGCACAACGGGCGAGCCCGTGCCCGTGAGCGACTGGAGCTATAACGAGGAAAGCGGCAATGTTGTTATCTGCCCTGTAAAAAAATTCCACGAATACACCGTAAGCTTTTTGGCTTATATTATGTGGGACCCGGTGCATATGTACAATGCCGTTGTTAACGAATGGAAGGATGTTGAGCCGCAAATCACCTTTGACGTGCGCCAGCCGAAAACGAAGGCACATTCGCTTGAAAGGCTCCGCCGCTTTCTTGAAACACACGAATATGTTGATGTTGTGCGCTTCACAACATTTTTCCATCAATTTACCCTTGTTTTTGACGAGCTTGCAAGGGAAAAATTCGTTGACTGGTTCGGCTATTCCGCATCCGTAAGCCCCTATATCTTAAAGCAATTTGAAGCCGAGGTCGGCTACAAATTCCGCCCCGAATTCATAATCGACCAAGGCTATATGAACAACACCTACAGAATTCCTTCAAAGGAATTTAAAGATTTTCAGGCTTTCCAGAGGCGCGAGGTTGCAAAGCTTGCCAAAGAAATGGTAGATATCGTTCACGAATACGGCAAGGAAGCCATGATGTTTATGGGCGACCACTGGATAGGCATGGAACCGTTTATGGAGGATTTTGCCTCCATCGGGCTTGACGCGGTTGTGGGCAGCGTAGGCAACGGTGCAACGCTCAGATTATTCAGCGATATCAAAAATGTTAAATATACCGAGGGCAGATTTTTACCCTATTTCTTCCCGGATGTTTTTCATGAGGGCGGCGACCCGATTTACGAGGCAAAAGTAAACTGGGTAACGGCAAGGCGTGCAATACTCAGAAGCCCGATTCAGCGCATAGGCTACGGCGGCTACCTTAAGCTTGCGCTTCAGTTTCCGGAATTTGTTGATTACATCAAGGGAGTTTGCGATGAATTTCGCACGCTTTACGATAATATTCAGGGCACAACACCCTATTGCGTAAAAAAGATTGCCGTGCTCAACTGCTGGGGCAAAATGCGCTCCTGGAGCAACCATATGGTGCACCACGGTCTTTATTACAGGCAGAATTATTCTTATTTCGGCGTTATTGAGGCACTCAGCGGTGCACCGTTTGATGTTTCGTTCATCAGTTTCGACGATATTAAAGAAAACAAGGATTTCTTAAAGCAATTTGACGCCGTTATCAATGTGGGTGACGCCGACACCGCTCAGGGCGGCGGCGAATATTGGTGCGACGAGGAAATTATCACGGCGGTCAAAGATTTTGTTTACAACGGCGGCGGCTTCATCGGAGTCGGCGAGCCGGCAGCTCATCAGTGGCAGGGCAAATTTTTCCAACTTGACGATATTCTCGGCGTTGAAAGAGAGAACGGCTTCACCCTTAACACCAGAAGATACAACACCGATGAGCACCGCGACCACTTTATTCTTGCCGATGCGAACGGCGAGGTTGATTTCGGCGAGGGCAAGAAAAACATTGTTGCGCAGGAGGGCACAACCGTGCTTATTCAAAACGCAAGCGAGCTTCCCTTTGCCGTAAGGCACGCTGAAGAGGTGCAAATGGCGGTTAAATCGTTCGGCAAAGGGCGCGGAGTTTACATCAGCGGTCTTCCCTACAGTTTTAAAAACAGCCGTGTGCTTTACAGAGCTGTGCTTTGGAGTTCCAATGCAGAGGACGAGCTTAATAAGTGGTTCTCAACAAACTACAATGTTGAGGTGCACGCTTATGTTAAAAACGGCAAATACTGCGTTGTAAACAACACCTACGAGCCGCAGGACACCACCGTTTACACGGGTGACGGCAAGGGATTTGAACTTCACCTTGAAGCAAACGAAATCAAGTGGTATCAAATCTAATCTACATAAAAAACAACAAAAGCCGGGCAGCGGTTGCGCTCCGTAACGGAAGTGCGCCGTGCTCGGCTTAATTTGCATATTGATTAAATGCAAAAGCGTGTTATAATCAATATGCAATAATTTTATTGAGAGGGAAATATGAAAAACGACGCGGCAACCTTTAAGTTTGCTTTAAAAAAATCGCTGCCCGTTTTATTCGGCTATCTTTTTTTGGGTTCGGCATTCGGCATAATGCTGTATAAAGCCGGCTATAATTGGATTTGGGCGGTTATAATTTCAATAGTTGTTTACGCCGGCTCGGGGCAATTTTTGCTTGTTTCGCTGATTGAATCCGGCACCGGGCTTGCCACCGCGGCACTGATGACTTTTTTCATAAACACGCGGCATATGTTTTACGGCCTTTCTTACATAGAAAAATTCAAGGCGGGCGGCTGGCGATATCCTTTTATGATTTTCACATTAACGGATGAAACATATTCCGTTAATTCGTCGATTTTATCAGTGCCGAAAAATGTTGACGAAGCCAAAGCGCGATTTTTAATCGGCGAGCTCGACCATATTTATTGGATAATCGGTTCTGCACTCGGCTCGCTGCTGAGCCAGCTTATTCCGATTGATTTCACTGGAATCGATTTTTCAATGACGGCTCTTTTTGTTGTTATATTCATCGATTTAATCCGCAATCAAAAGGGTAAAGCCGGAATTATAGGCATGCTGGGAATTTTCTGCGGCATACTTTGCCTGCTCATCTTCGGGGCGGATAAATTCCTGCTGCCCTCGCTCATATTAACGGTGGTGCTGCTATCCTCGTTTAAAGGATATTTCGGCGCGGAAAGGAGCGGTCAAAATGAGTAACACTCAGCTTATTTTGATGATTGCCGTTGCCGGTGCGTGCACATTTGCCACAAGGCTTTTTCCGTTTGCGCTTTTCGGCGGCAAAAAGGACGTGCCGAAATTCATAAAATATTTGGGCAATGTTTTGCCGGTGGCAATCCTCGGCATTTTAATAGTTTATTGCCTGCGCGATTTTGAAAACGGCAATCTGAATTATATTTTGCCGCAAATAATCTCCGTGGTGCTTACCGCAGGAATCCACCTTTGGAAAAAGAACACCCTGCTCAGCATAGCCGTGGGCACAATCGGCTATATGCTGCTGATTCATTTCGTGTTTGTTTAATCAGAATATTTAAACGGGAGGAGCTTTTGTTGCTCCTCCCGTTTCATTGTATCCGAATATTATATTAGCTTTCAGCAGGCAAAAAGCACGGCTGTTCACCGTTTTGTTTCCATTCAGGCGGATTTATATTCCAATCGAAGTTTGTCCGCAACCATGGCAATAAATTCCGAATTAGTTGGCTTGCCGCGACTGCTTTGCACCGTGCAGCCGAAATATTCCGAAAGAAATTTTTGATTGCCGCGCTGCCAAGCCGTTTCGATGGCGTGGCGAATTGCCCTTTCAACGCGCGAGGGCGTGCTGGAATACATTTTTGCAACGGCGGGATAAAGCAACTTTGTTACCGCACCTATCATTTGCGGATCCTCGGCGCACATTGCAATGGCGGTGCGCAAATAGCGATAGCCCTTAATATGCGCAGGCACGCCGATTTTGCATAGAGTTTCGGAAATAACAAGTTCTGCACTTTGGGAATTGACTGCAGGCTGAACTTTGGATTTTCTCCACATCAAAAGGCGCATTATTCTTTTTGCAACGGAATTTGCATCCGCAGGGCACACAAGGCAATAATCCGCACCTGCGCTCATTGCCTGCTGCTGCAATTTATAATCATCTGAATTAAGCAAAATAAGTGCGAGTGGCTTTTCTTCAAAGCGCGAAATATGCTCAAGCACATCGGTGCCGTCTGCACCGGGCATAAAAAGCTCTGCCACCACAGCATCATAATATGCGCCCGACAGCGCAGAAATTATTGAATTGCCGTTTTTCTCGCAAAGAGTTACCGAACAGCCCGAATTTTGAAGCGCACGTGCGCAATCCTGAGCAAATAAACTTGTTTCGCCGATTAAGATTTTTGATTTTCTTTCCATTTTTTCTCTCCTAAATGTGTTATTTTATCACATAATATCACAAATTTAAAACTAGTGCAATACTTTCACAAAGTAATTTTACTTATTTTCTCATTTTTGGTAAATGTTGATAGTTTTACGGCAATTTTTTGTTGAAAAAAGCCAATTGGAAAAATTGTGTTTAAAACGGCATTTCTTTATGCTATAATGTTTTTAATATAAATAAGAAATCGGGGGAGTGGGTTTGTGCCGCTTTTCAGCATAATTGTGCCTGTTTACAGGGTTGAAAAATATATAAAAAAATGCATTGAATCCGTTTTGGCACAAAACCTCAGTGATTTTGAGCTGATATTGGCAGACGACGAATCACCCGACAAATGCCCTGAAATTTGCGATGAATATGCACGAAAGGACGAGCGAATTAAAGTTATTCACAGAAAAAACGGTGGCGCGTCGGCAGCAAGAAACAGCGGAATTGACATTGCCTGCGGCAAATATATAATTTTTCTTGACGCGGATGACTATTGGGAAAGCGAGTTTGCCTTGCAGCACCTTGCCGAAAAGGCAAATTCCGAATATGACATAATCATTTTCGGCTGCAAACTTTTAAACAACCAAACCGGCGAAACCCGAATTTCGCGCAGCGATTACAACACGGCGCTGCTTGAAAGCGGAAACAAAGACGAAGCCCTGCAATATTTGCTTAAAAACAAAAAAATCCCCGGCGCGGCGTGGCTCTTTGCCGTAAAAGCAAGCGTGCTGCATAAAAACGGCATACGGTTTAAAACAGGCGTAAGCGGTGAGGATTATGATTTTGTGCTGAGCTGTTTTTTTGCAGCAAGCGATTTTTCCGCAATTGACGACGCCTTTTACATCTATCGCCGCGGTCGAAACGAATCGGCAACCGGCAGCGCAGCCGAAAAAATTATAGACGGCAGCATATATGCCATTCAAAAATGGAGCAAAAAGGCGGATGAACAGCTCTGCAAGCCGCTTGCGGCAGAGTTGCTGAATTACCTTGCCTTTATTTATTGCACAGCACTTTTAATGGCAGGCGGATTAAAAGGAAAAAGCAAAAAAGCCGAAATCGAAAAACTTAAAAACGAAAGCAGTATACTCCCCTGCGGCTATTGGAAAAGCGTGAAATGCGTGCGCACAGCACAAAGAATCCTGGGCGCAAACGCAACCGCAAGGCTTTTAAACACATATTGGAAAATTTTCGGAAAATGATGGAAAAGAAAAAACTATTGGTGGTGCTGCAACAGCTTCGCCGAGGCGGCGTAGAGCTTGCGGCAATAAATTTTGCATCGAATTTAAACAAAGAAAAATATGATATAACATATTACCTTGTCAATATCGAGAGCAATCACGACAAATCGCTTGAAGAAGAAATTATTGCAAGCGGCGCAAAAATAATAAACGCTCCCAAGTCGGCGCACGGCTATCTGCGAGGATATGTTAATGCAAAAAAAGTGATATCGGGCGGTAAATACGACATCGTTCATTCGCATGTGATGTTTTTCAGCGGTATTATTGCGGCTGCAGCAAAAAAATGCGGCGTTAAAAGAATAATCACCCATTCACACGCAACAAAATGGAATCACAGGGAAAATGTTTTATTCAAAATCTACAAAGCTGCAATGCGCCGATTGATAAACAAAAACGCCACCCATCGCCTTGCCTGCTGCACAACTGCCGGCGAATACCTTTACGGCAAAGAGGAATATGAAAAAAACGGCATTTTCGTGCCAAACGGCATAGATTGCTCCAAATATATCTTCAATGAAGAAGTGCGGCAAGAGGTTCGCGGGGAATTCGGCATTAAAGACGGAGAGCCTTTAATAGGCCACATTGGCACGATTTACAAAATTAAAAACCAGGTTTTTTTGACGGAAATATTTGCAGAAATGCTTAAAACCGAGCCGAATGCACGCCTACTTTTGGCAGGAGAACGGGTTGACGACGAACCCATTATAGAAAAAGCAAGGAAGTTTGGAATTGAAAACAAAATTATTTTTGCCGACCAACGAAGCGATGTTGACCGCCTGTTGCAGGGATTTGACATTATGATTTTTCCGTCGCTTTTTGAAGCACTTCCCGTTTCGCTGATTGAAGCGCAGGCGGCGAAGCTGCCGTGCCTGATATCGGACGCGGTGACAAAGGAGGTTGCTTTTAACGCCAATACGGCTTTTATGCCGCTTTCGCAGCCTACAAAAAAATGGAGCGAAATGGCATTTGAGCTTATAAAGCAAGACAGAAAAGGAATAAACACAGCCAGCCTTGTGAAAAATTACGATATATCGGCGGTTGCCGAAATACTTGATAAAATTTATTCGGATTAAAAATATGATCAGCATTATAGTTCCAATTTACAAAGTGGAAAAGCACTTAAAAAAGTGCATAAGCAGCATTGTGCAGCAAACGAACCGCAACATTGAAATAATTTTGGTGAATGACGGCTCGCCCGACGAATGCCCCCGAATTTGCACCGATTTTGCAAAAAAGGACTCGCGCATTAAGGTGATAAACAAGGAGAACGGCGGGCTTGTGAGCGCACGCAAAGCAGGGCTTGCGGCTGCAAACGGCGAATACATTGCTTTTGTGGACGGCGACGATTATTTGGAGCCCTTTGCCGCAGAGCGAATTGAAGCGCAAATTGAAAAATATGCACCCGATATGATACTTTTTGAGTTTTACAATGATTGCGGCACGGAGCAAAGCAAAAGCATGCAAAGTTTTTTTGCCGAATATGCCGAGCAGCCCGAAATTGCACAAAAGCTTTACCCAACAATGCTTTATTCCGGCGAATTTTACAAATTCGGCATAATGCCGAGCTGCTGGAGCAAGGTTTTTAAAAAAGAAATTTTGGAGCGCGAGCTTGCCAAAGTGAACAACAATATCAAAATGGGCGAGGATGCAGCTTTCACCTACCCATGCCTGCTTGATTCGCAAAAAATTTGCATGATAAGCGAGCCGCTTTATCACTATAACATCAGCCCTGAAAGTATGTCCAACGCATACGACGAAATTTTGGAAAGTATAATTTTTCTGCCGTATCGCCGCCTGAAAGAGAAAAGCCGCGAATGCGGCGGCGTGATTGATTTTCAGCTTGATTATTATTTGATTTATTTAACCAATTTTTTAATCAGAAACGAGGTACGCGGAAAAACCCCCGCACCTGCAATAAAGCGCATTGCCGCAAACGAAGAAATATGCAACGCGGCGTGCAAAATCAATACAGGCGGTTTTCCGGCGCACACAAAGCTGCTTGTCGGCGCATTGCAAAAGAAAAGCCCTGCGATAATAACGTTTTATATGAAGGCGCTGAAAAAATTTATGTAGTGCACTTGCACGGCAAAAACGGTGACGCAGGAAATTTTGAAAAAGATTGCAAATCAATCCCGATTTCGGTACTTGCAGTTCAAAATTATAAACCCAATATATATTTTAAGAGCAAAAAGCTCGGAGCACGGATTTAACCCTGCTTCGAGCTTTTTTTGATTTATTTATCGGAAGTTATGCTTTGCAAAACTGCACCGATTATTTTTGAATCAACATCCAAATCAAATTTGCGTGCAAATATTGCCGGTGAATTTTTAATCATTTCAAAATCCTGCATTTTAAAAACATAAGGATTGCCGCGTTGCCAATCGATAAGGCGGGCGCAGGCAAGATGATTGTTGCCGCAATTTTTCATATAAACATCGGCGGCAAACGGCGAATTCAAAAGTGCGGTTTGCACAAACACCTCGTCACCGCAATAGGAAAAACGGAATATTTTTTCAAGGCGCTCGCTTTCCTGTGCGATATAGGCGGCAAACGCACCCGTTATGCTGAACCAATTGCAGCCCTTTTGCACCGCCAGATTTTGATTTTTAAGCCTGTTTACGCCCAAAAACATTTGCACCCTGAGTGCAATTTGCGCCAAAATTTTTGTGAAAAGATTTCGACGGCGGCGAAAAAGATGATAATATCTTATTCTGCCCTCTGATTCTTTCGAAACATCATCCGCCGTGAAATGCACAAACTGCCGCCCGGCGTTTTCATTAAAAAAGCGATGAATCTCATTGTTTGACTTTATAGGCAAATCGGATCCCGAGATGAGATGCACATAGTCATAAACCCTGCCGCTTTTTTGCATTTTATCAACCTCGGCAAGCAGCAGCAACTCGCATTTAACCTGGCTGAAGTCGCCCCAGGTTACGCCGATTCGGGGAGTGAAACAAATGCGGGAATGCTTGGGAAGCGACTTAAATTTTTCAAAATCGAAATCACGCACTTTGGCATCTATATGCACAAAAATATCATTGCGCTCATCATCAAGCGCGGCGATAAGCTTGGCAAGCAAATCAAACTGCCTGTGGGCTATTATCATAAACGCATGCATCGTCAATCCCCTTTCGTGATGATTTTTTTGATTTTATAAAAACACCCGTTAATCCGAATTTATTATGCCGAAGTGATTTAAAATGCGGTATGCGGCTTTTCCGTCCTTAAACTTATGAAGAGCGTCTCGCTGCTCTGCACGGGCGGCGGCATATCCGTCATTTCCCTCGGAAACAGAGGCGATAAAATCGGCAAGCCCTGCTGCATTGCTTATATGCGCCCCCGGCATATATTGCAGCGGATTATCAACAACAAAACCACGCAAGCCGTCGCTTTTAACGGCAATATCCGAAATATCAAATGCAATCGGCTTATCACAAAGCAAATAATCGGCAAAAACGGAGGAAAAATCCGTTATCAAGGCATCCGACTTTGCAAGCAAATCATAAAGGCGAAGCCCTGCGGCGGCAAATTCACCGTCGCCGAACACAAGTACATTTGAAAGTCCTGCCACATTTATTTTTGAAAGCTGCTGTGCAGGGTGAAATTTAACAACCATAACGCTGTTTGATGCGGCAAGCGCGTCATTTATGATTTGCAGGCTTTCGGGCGAAAGCAAATCATATCTGTCCTGACCGCAATCTGCGTGCGAAACGCTCTTATGAGAGCGATAAGTGGGCAGCCACACAAAAAGCTTTGAATAATTTGAAATCTTTTGACGAAATTCGTGCGGCAACTTATAATTGCCGCAAACGAGAACATCCGTGCGCGGATAGCCCAAAACCGAAGCCTTTTTGGCAGAGCCGGGATTTATGTATTCCTCCAGGCTTTTATGATTTTCCGAAAGGCAGATTATATCCGTGTGAAAATCGGGCGGAAAGAAAAGACCTTTTGTGTTTTTATACGAAAAACCATGGGTAAGATAAATTCTGTGTTGCCCCTTTTTGCCGCTTATGCCGCAATAATCGTGGGTGTAAAAGCAATATTTTGCCTTTGCATTACACCAAATCCACAGGGGGCTTGTTTTGCCTTGGGTAACATACTTAACTTTGCGGCTGCTTTTGTATTTTGAAGAATCCTCAACAACCCACACATATTTATACGGCGCGTTTTCGCGCAGCAGATATTCATAAAGCGGATATGAATTATCCGCCAAATCGCCGCGGCTTTCAAACAAAATAAGCCGGCGGCAAACGGGGGTTTTTCTTTGCCAAAGCTGAATAATTTTAACAAACAATTTTTTAATCATTTGGCGTTTCCCCTTTGCTTTTGAAAGTGCCGAAAATCTTGCCGAAAAAGCCCTTAACAAGCGATTTTTCGCAGCTGTTCATTGAAAAAAGCCAAACGCAAGCACAAAATACGGCGGCATAAACGCAAATCCAGAAAACAAGCTTTATTATCGAATCGATTTTTGCAAACACCATAATCGCCGCGCCGGCGGCAAAAGGTGCAAGCATGCCGAGAGTTGCGCGCAAAATGCTTTTCCAAAATGCGATAATATTTATATTTATCTTTTTATGATAAACGATATTCATAATAATTCCGTTTGCAAACACGGTTGCGATACCCGTGCCGAGGGCGGCACCGAAACCGCCGAGTGTGCGGCACAAAACTATGCTGATTGCCAAATTAAGCAGTGCCATTGCGCCGTAAATATAAGAGCGATAATAATGGCGGTTTTGCGCCCTTTGAATTTCTATGCCCACATTCTGAATAAGCGGCACAATGCTTGGAATCAAAATCACAAGCGCGATTGCATAAGCGTCGCCGTATTCCTCGCCCGCCCAAAAGCGGATAAACGGCTTACCGAAAAACACGAAACCCGAACCGATAAGCGCAAGCAGCATATATTGCAGCCTGCCGACTTTAATAAAAAGCTCCGTAAGCGCGGTGCGCTGCCCCGGCGAATCCTGCGGGTATTTATTTACAAGCGAATGAATATACGGCGTGAAAACGCCTGAAATTGCGGTGGAAAAATTTGTGTAATAAGTGTTTATTGACGCACCGACGGCATAAACGGCAACAATTGCAGTGCCGCAAAATCTGCCAAGCAAAACGCTGTCTATTCCGGAATTGACCTTATCGACAAAAAGATTTATGGCGATAAGCCCGGAAAAGGCGAAAACGCTTTTAAAAAGTCCGAAATCGATGTTGGAAAAATCAAATTTCAAATTAAGATTTTTAAGCGCGTAAATTATGTTTATCAGCTTAACGACCACGGCAAGAGCAAGTGCCACAACGGTGAGTCCGACGGCGCCGCCGCCGAAATAAAGCACAACCAAATTCAAAATCACCGTTGCTACGGTGGAGGCGAGCGAAAACACCTTTAAAAAAACAAATTTTTCAAGCGCGGCAATGTAGCAATTAAACACGGTGCATAAAAAGCCGAGCGCAGTTGAAAGCGTTAAAAACAGCATCATAATACTTGCCTTTTTCAATTCGGCTGCGCTGAGCCCCTTATCAAAAAGCAGTGCCGGCTTTGCGGCAAACACACCGCCGACGGCAAGCGAAATCAATGCAATTGCAGCAAACACGATAAAGAAAAGCGAATTGAAGCCGTTTATTTTGTCCTGCCTGCCCTCTGCTTTAAATTTTGAATAAAATTTTATGTAAGAGCTTGTGAAGCCCAAATCAAGAAGCCCGAGCAACGCCACGGCAGAATTGACCGTGCCGTAAAGCCCGTATTCGTTTTGCCCCATAAGGCGCAGCATAACGGGGGTGTAAAGCAGGCCCACAATAACATTTAAAAACACCTGCACATAAGAAAGAAGCGCACCCGCCTTGCGCTGAGCCGAGTTAGACAGTTTATTTTTCATATTTAAAATGCTCCGTCAGGGTTTGTTTTAATGTTTATTTGCAAAATAGCGCAAGAATATTTTATCGCCGAGCATAAGCGCAAGCGTGCCGACCTTTTGCTTAAAAGAATATTCGCCGCAAAAAAACACACGGCTTTTATATTTAAGAATTTCCCTTTTGTAAATCGGGAAAAATTCGCCTGCAAGCTCATCGTTTTTACTGCGTAAAACGCGGCTTAAAAGCGCGTATGTGTGCACAACGTGGCGATACACCGCTGCATTTTGAAGCGCGCGGCTTCTGCCCGTGCATTCACTCACAATTTGTGCGGTTACGCCCCAGCTTTTTGCACGCGGCACGGTGATATAAGGCGTGGTGGATGAATTTCCGCTGTTTTGCAAATAATGATAGCCCGTGCCTGCAACATAAACTGCCTTTTTGCAATCGCAAAGGGCATAAAAGCAAAAAAGCATATCTTCGGCATATTTAACATTTTCATCAAAAAATTTATTTTCAAGCAGGCTTTTGGCAAATAATTTTGCCGTAACTTCCGGTCTGATTTTATCAAGCAGCATTGCCTCCGCCGGATTATCAAAGCGGCTTGCGACGGCACCCGGGCAACGCACGGATTCGCCGGGGCTTTCCAAAAACATATCACAAGCGGCGATTTCGGCTTTTTCGGCTTCGGCGGCATTAAGCAATCTTTGCAGCATGCCACAGTCAATCCAATCATCACAATCCACAAAGGCAACATATTCGCCGAGTGCAAAGCGCAAGCCGGTGTTTCTTGCCGCCGAAACGCCGCCGTTTTTTTGATGGATAACGCGAAATCTGCCGTCCCGCGCAGCCCAAGAATCGCATATTGCGGGAGAATTATCGGGCGAACCGTCATCCACAAGAACGACCTCAATGTTTTCAAAGCTTTGGTTCGAAATGCTTTCGGCGCACTTATTAAGATATTTTTCTGCCATATAAACCGGCACTATAACGCTGATTTTCGGATTCATAGCCACTATCCTTTTAAACAAGCTTATTATAAAGCGATTTTGAAAGTGCCAAAACGCAAAGCTTTGCCTTATCGCGCACAGGGCAAAGCGGCGATTTCAAAATTTGCTTTTTATAAGAGAGCAAAAGATTTCTGATTTCGTCATATTTATCAAGGCAATTTCCGCTGCGCACAATTCCGCCAAGCACGGCGAAGCAGGATTTTGCAAGCCCGATTACGGCATAAGACTCAATATCGGTTCCGCTTTCGCCGGCAAGCACAATTTGCTTTGCCGAAACGGCATCAAACGCGCCGATTGAAAATTCTGCCGATGTGGTGCTGCCGCTTCTAAGCACATAATGATATAATTTTTGCGAGGAAACGCACACGCGCTTTGCGTTTTTTAAAGCCCTATAATTAAACACCAAATCCTCGCTGCACACAAGTGGCGGCATTTGCACGCCGCCGAGCACGCTTTTTTTATAAAGTTTATTCCACAAAACGCCGAATTTATAATCGCCGAGAGCCGTTTGCCTTAATGCTTCGTCGGCAGTTATTGCCGTGAGGTTAGGCGAATCGGATTCGCAAAAATCACTGAGCTGCGCACCGCCTTCATCCTGCCTGAAATAGCCGCAAACAGCAATATCCGCCCCTGTTACAAGCATATTGCAATAAAGAGTTTCCAGCATATCAGGCTCAAGAAAATCATCGCCGTCCGCAAAAGCGATGTAATCGCCTGTAGCTTCTGAAAGAGCAAAATTGCGCGAATTTGCAACGCCCCTGTTTTCGATATGAAAGGTGCGCACACGGCTGTCCTTCTTTGCCCAAGCGTCACACATAGCGGGGCAATTATCGGGCGAGCTGTCATCCACAATAATGATTTCAAGATTTTTATATGTTTGATTAACTATACTTTGCACGCATTTATCAATGTATTTTTCAACCCTGTAAACAGGCACGATAACGCTGATTAAATCATTTTCCATTGCAATCTCCGTTAATTTGCAGGCAGCATTGAGCCGAGTCCAAATGCAATAAAATCAAAAGTTTAATTCAAGCCAAGTAAGCGACGAGCCGGTGATATCATAAACAAAATGAACTACGGAATAAGCAAAAACGAAAAACGAAAAAATGCCCTTGTTCATCGCCCTTACCCTTTCCGCATCCGGGCTTTTTGAAGTGTAGCCTATATCGATAAGCCCTGCGTCAATTCTGTTTTTTTGAAGCTGCATACCAACCATATAAACAATCGCCGCAACAATTGGAAGCGCCCACCTTGCAAGGCGCACGAAAAGCAGACTTGTGAACACCATACCCAGCATGAAGCAGATAAGCACCTCGGCAAATCTGAAAAAACGGCGTTGATTTATATCCTTAACATATTTTTTGATATACGGCAAGCAATAAAAAATTATCAGAGCACAAACAACATAGGTGGCAATATTTACAAAATAATTTGTTTGCTTTGTGATTCCCAAATTTTCAAGCGCAGTTTCCGTTTTCCCAAGCAGGCTTTGCATAAAATCGCTTTCTGCCCTGTCACCGAAAAAGCCTAGCAGCGCGCTGCCGCCGGCAAGGGACAAAATAAGAACCACATTAACTATTCTGTTACCGAAATCGGAGCTTATCCAGGCAACGGCAACAAGCCCGACGAGCACAATGCCCGAGGAATGCATGCCGCAGGCAAGCACATAGCCGACAAAGCAAAGCGGAATGTTTTTACGCTCCACTAAATGATAATAGGCACAGGCAACGGTGATTGTGAAAGCAATACCGTTTCTTGTGCCGCTGCAAACATCGTAATACCAATAGGTGGAAATTACGAAAATCATGGCAAGCATGGTGTAAAACTTATCTACCTTAAATTTAACAGCTGCCTTTTGAATAACAAGAACTATGCATCCGTAGCAAATAAGGATGGTGAAAAAAGGCAGAAAATGCGGATTTTTAAAAAGGCTGATGAAATAAAAATAATAACCGCAAACGGGGAAACTGCCGAAATCGGAATAATTGTTTTCCAGCATTTCGCGAAACCCCTCGTACCCTGCCTCCTGAATTTGATTTATCAAGTAAAAATAGCGCGCCAAATCATCCGTTTCGCTCGGCTGAACAAAGTAGGACATTACGGCGATTGCCGCCACAAACATGACGCACGGAATTGCCGAATATTTTTGCGGCACAATAAAATAAAGGGCAAAAAATATTGCTACAATCATTATATAAACAAACATTTTTGCCCCTGCCTTTCATTTTAAATTTTAAGCGAATTATTCGGCGTTTTTAAAAACGCCCGTTCTGTAATATTCGGCAAGCCTTGCGGCGCGGTCTTTAATATCCCAGCCCGCGGCTTTCATTTCTTTATAATTATCTTTTCTCGGTTCCAGCGCTGCCGAAACGGCGGCAACCGCCCATTCGCGCGGCGGTGCTTCAAGCGAAAGCATTTTCGCGTTTTCAGCCACAAGTGCCTCGCGCGTGATTGTGCTTGCCATAAGAACCGGCAAGCCGCTTGCCTGCGCTTCTATTGCCGCAACGGGTAAGCCCTCGCGAAGCGACGGAAACAAAAACACATCCATTGCAAACAGCAAATCGGCAACATCCCTGCGCTGACCGAGAAAAAGCACATCCTTTTCGATTTGAAGCTTTTTCGCAAGCGAAAGCAATGAAGGTTCCTCCTCAGCGCCGACGAGCAATAATTTTGAATTCGGATGCTGCTTTTTAACCTCTGCAAATATTTTTAGTATAAAAGGATGATTTTTTTGCGGCGGATATAATCTGCCCACATTGCCGCAAACAAGGCAGTCCCCTAGTCCGAGGCTTTGACGGGCTTTTCTGCGTCTTTCCCCGTCAAACCGAAACGCGGCGCAATCCACCGCATTCGGAAGCACATAAAAATTATTTTTAAACCAGAATTTGCCGGCATCCGTTCCGCAGGCAAAGCAAGTGCCTGCCAAATGCTTTGAGGGCAAGGCAAGCAGCCGATTGCGAAATTCATTTTTCGGAAAAAGCGAATACCAAGTGGTATGGCAATGGCAGCAAATTTTTTTAATGCCCGCTCTTTTTGCCTGCGGCGCAATAAACACGGCAAAATGGGGAGCATGGATATGCAATGCTTCCCATTCGTTTTTATGTGCGGCAAAAAAACGGCTTGTTTCATGCTTTAAAAGCCCTTTTGCCGACGGCTGATTTATTTTATATACCCTGCCGCCGAGTGCTTCGATTTGCGACTGCAAGGTTTTTTCTTTTTCGGAAAAATAAACAACATCGAATTTTATATCGGGCGGCATCATTTTAAAATAGTTTAAAACAACGCTCATAACCCCGTTTGCAACTTCGATATCGGGAATCATATGCAAAATTCTCATACGCCGGCAATCTCCGCTTCAACAGCTTCTTTTAAAAATGAATAAATGCTTTGCATTGAATACGATTCAAGCACCTGCATATTTTTTCTGATTGCTTCGGCGCGTGAAAAATCGTTTTTGCTTTTCATAATATCGCCGAGTGCCTGCACAAAATCCTGCGGCGAGGCTAAGCTGCATGCAATTCCCTCGCCGCCGAAAGCAAAAAGATCGCTGCTGCCCCTGATGTCGGAAACGACGCACGGCAAGCCGCAACTCATTGCCTCCAGCACGGCAACGGGCAGTCCCTCCTGAAACGAGGTCAGCAAAAACGCATCCGCAGCACAATCCATTTCGCGGATATCATCGCCGTAGCCCATAAGTACAACATTTTCACCGAGTGAATTGTCATCAATATATTTTTGCAGTTTATCCTGCAAGGGACCTTTGCCCCTTATGAAAAATTTTACCACATTTCGGCTTTCATTTACAAGCTTTTTAATAATATTCAGCGCAAAAAACAGATTTTTTCGTTCCGTAAGCTCAGAAACACAAAAAACGGCAAAATCGCCGTTTTTAAGTCCAAGGCTTTCTCTTTTTTTACGCCTTATATCCGCATCAAAAGCATTACTGCCGAGGTTTACGCCGATTCCGTTTGAGTGCAGCACACGCACCTTTTTAAAATGTGATTTTGCAAATTCATAATCCTCGTTATTTATTGTGATTATCGCATCCGTAGAGCGGGCGGCAAATTTTTCAAGCGGATAAAAAATTGCCCAATTAAGCACGGGTGCCCCCTTCCAAAAATGGAAACCGTGAACCATATAAATAACTCTTGTGCCGTGTGCCTTTCGCGAAGATGCAGCCGCAAGTCGGGTCATCATCCCCATAACAGGCTCGTTTGTGATAACTGCGTCATAATGATTTTCGGCAAAATACCGTTTCAGCTGGCGATAACCCTTTAAATTTTTCGGCGAAAGCGGATTGCGGCACAGGCTTACAACTTTTAAGTGCGGATTGCCGCATTCCGAAAGTCGGCTTTTTAATTTTTCAAGTTTACCGCCAACCTCGGAGCAAATCAAATCGACCGAATAGCCATCATCTATAAAGGCTTTTATATGTTCCGTCCAAAATTGAAGCAAATGCAATTCCGTGGCGGTTATAAGAATTTTAGGTGCCATTTTCATTTGATTCCGAGTCCTTCGGAAACCCTTTCAAAAATCTTTTCGGAGCTCATACCGTAAATTTCTCTTAAATATTTCTGCGTGCCGACTATGGAGGAATATTTATCCTCAAGCCCGATTAAAACAAGGCGTGCCTTGCCGGAAACGGACGCCATAACCTCCGCAACGGCACTGCCGAAACCGCCGACGATATTGTGTTCCTCAACTGTGACGATAAGTTCAAAATCCACGGCGCATTTTTTTATTAAATCACCGTCTATCGGCTTAACGGAAGGAAAAGTGAAAACCGCCGGGGTTATTCCGGCATTTTCAAGCATTTTTGCCGCGCCGGCAACCTCCTCGAAAACCGCACCGGTTGAAAACAGAGCAACTCGGCTGCCCTTTTGAATTTCAATTGCTTTACCGACGGCGAAATCAACCGAACCCTCGTGAATTTTGGGCTCGCCGCCCCTTCCGAGCCTTAAATAGCAAGTGCCGGGGGTTTCATAAACCGCTCGCGTGCAGGCAGCCGACTCTGCCGCGTCGCCCGGGGCAAAAACAGCCACATTAGGCATTGCGCGCATAACGGCAATATCCTCAGTGGCATGGTGGCTCATACCGAGGGCGCCGTAAGTAAATCCGCCGCCCACGCAAACTATTTTAACATTTGCATTATGATAGGCACAATCGTTTCTGATTTGCTCTATACAGCGCAGAGTTGGAAAATTGCCTATGGAATACACAAACACCGTTTTGCCGCAAAGTGCCATGCCTGCTGCAAATCCGGTCATATCTTGCTCGGCTATGCCGGCATTTATAAATTGATCGGGGAATTTTTCCCAAAACGGCTTGAGCACGCCAAAGCCCAAATCACCGGTGATAAGCACAACATTTTTATCCTTTTCGGCTATATCCATAAGAGTTTTAACAAAAGTGTCTCTCAAAGCAACTACCCCTTCTAAAACGAAACGGTCAACAAAGCATTGACCGTTTTATGTGTTTATTATTTATCTTCATAAGGGTCTTTAACGCCCTGTGGCATTGCAGCATGCAATTCGGCAACGGCATTATCATACTCCCAACCGTCGTGCGGAAAGCGATAGTGCCAAAGAATATCATTTTCCATAAATGATATTCCCTTGCCCTTAACCGTGTTTGCGATTATAACGCTCGGTGATCCCTTATGATTTTTTGCTTGCTCAAATGCCTGTTGCAGCGCGGCGTGATCATGCCCGTCTATGTCAAACACATTCCAGCCGAATGCACGCCATTTATCGGCAAACGGGCTGAGCTTAATTGTGTTTTCGCAATAATCAAGGCTTTGCATTTTGTTATGGTCTATAACGGCGATAAGATTATCAAGCCCATAATGGTTTGCCACAAGCGCAGCTTCCCAAACGGAGCCTTCATCACATTCCCCGTCTCCAAGAACGGCAAATGCCCTGTAATTTTTATCATCCTTTTTGGCTGCCATTGCCATGCCTGCGGCAACCGGCAAGCCGTGACCGAGCGAGCCTGTAGAAAAATCAACGCCGGGAACTCCCTTGTGGGAAACATGACCCGAAAGACGCGAACCGTTTTGATAAATGGTGAGAAGCTCGGCAGTGTCAAAAAAGCCTTTTTCGGCAAGAGCAGCGTAAATTGACGCACCGGCATGACCTTTTGAAAGAATAACTCTGTCCCTATCCGGATTATCGGGGTGCTTTGGATCAACATTTACAGCGCAACTGTAAAGCACAGCCACGATATCTGCCACACTCAAAATCGAAGCTATGTGCGATGCCCGTGATTGATGGGTCATTTCCACAGCATGACGCCTTATGAGCCAAGCAAGCTGTTCACTTTTCACCGAAATCACCACCAATCGGCGCGGCAAAAGCCGCGCTTACACTTAATCATCTGCAGAAACCGCCAACAGTGCCTGCATATCCTCATCGCTCAAATGCCAATCCGAAGCAGAAGCGTTTTGAATCACCTGATTCGGATTTTTAACGCCCGTGAGCACAACGCTGCCGGGCAATCTGTCCATAATAAACCTGATGGCTACGGCAGGAATCGGCTTTTCAACCTTTTGCGATATTTGCCCAAGCACTTTAACTATTTCCAAATTTTTCTTTAATTTTTCGCCGTGAAAATTAACATAAATATCTCTTGAGCGGCGATCGTCTGCACCGAAGCAAACATTGTTTTCGTTATATTTGCCGCTTAAAATTCCCTGCCCAAGTGATCCCCAGGTAAAAGGAGTTAAGCCGCATTTATCGCGAAATGCAATCAATTCATTTTCAAACTTGCGACAGGCAAGCGAATATTCATTTTGCACGGAAACAAAATAATTTGAGCATTCACGGATTTCTTCCATGTCCTCAGCGTGCACATTCGAAAGCGCAAAATATCTGATTTTGCCCTGGCTGCGAAGCTTTTCAAGTGTTTCTGCCACATCAGTAAGCGGCGTAACGCCATCCCTGTAATGCACGGTGTAAATATCTATGTAATCCGTGCCGAGCCTTTTAAGCGAAGCCTCGCAGGCGGAAATTATATATTCCCTTGAATTATCGTAAACCGTGGGTTTGCCTTGCTCGGCATGCACGCCGAATTTATCGGAAATAACAACCTTGCTTCTGTTTTCGCCGAGCGCCTTGCCCAAAATCGTTTCAGATACACCGAGACCGTAGGTTTCGGCAGTGTCAAAAAAATTTATTCCATTGTCAACCGCAGCACGCACGGAAGCAACCAAATCATCCATATTTGTTTTGCCCCATCCGTACATTCCCATAGGGCAACCGCCCATGCATATGCGGGAGACATTTAAATCACTGTTCTTTATTTTTAAATATTCCAAAGGCTCACCTTAATTCTTTTCTGTAACGGTGAAGAAAAATTTTTGTGCAACACCTGCAAGCGTTTTAAAAAAAATTTTTACATCCGTTTTGAAAGAAACCTCCGCAGCATATTTCACACGAAGCGCATTCTTGTTTTTCAGCACATATTTTTCGTACATTTCATCGGCATTTTCACTGCCTACAATTTCATCAAGATTTATAAAAGTGCAGGAACTGAAGTCCGTTATTCCCGGGCGGACTTTTAATATATATTCCTCCACGCCGGAATAAAGATCCGTGTATTGCAAAAGTTCGGGGCGCGGACCCACAAAGCTCATTTCGCCGCGCAAAATATTAAAAAGGTTTGCAAGTTCATCCATTTTTGTTTTGCGCAAAAACTTACCCACACGCGTTATTCGCGGATCATTCAATGCCGTGGTGCCGCCGCCGATTTTATCGGCATTTTTAACCATTGTGCGAAATTTAAAAATCCGAAAGGGTTTTCCGAGATAGCCGCATCTTTCGGCACGGTAAAGAACCGGAAAGCCGCTGCTTGCGGCAACCGAAACCGCCGTGATAAGCATAAGCGGAGAAAGCAGCACAACGCCAATTGCGGCAAACACAAAATCAAGCGCGCGCTTAACGAATCTGTTATAAACACCTTTGTAACCCGTTATTTGCTCGGGTGGCGGAAGGATTATATTCAATTGTTTCAATTCTTCCGTGGTTTTCATAAAGTTCTTTCGTTAAGCATGTGTCCTTACACTTTGTGCTAATCTTTCATCATTGCATACAATATAATTATAGTATATTACAGCAGTATAGTCAACATTTCCTTTATAAAAAGCACAGGTTTTTATCTCAAGCATCGCAAAATCCGACAGAATTTTGCTTTTTTAGACAATGTGCAATTTTTTTACTTTATTTGTGTTTTTGCGAACCTAAATTATTTTAATTTCATTTGCAGCAGATTTTTCGATTTTTGCAAATTCCGCTGCTTTTTCGGCATAGCGGGCGGCATTTTCGGCTATTTTTTTCGCATTTTCGCCGTCTATCGTGCCCACAGCCTTGGCAGGCACGCCGATTATAAGCGAATTGTCGGGATAATGCTTATTTTCCGTTACGAGCGCACCTGCGCCAACAAGGCAATTTTTGCCGATAACCGCGCCGTTCATAACCGTGGCGTTCATTCCCACAAGAGTGCCGCTGCCTATTGTGCAGCCGTGAAGCACCGCGTTGTGACCGACGGAAACATCATCGCCGATAACGGCTGGAAAATCCGGCGTGCAATGCACCGTGCAATTATCCTGAATATTTGAATTTTTGCCGACGATTATTTTTTCATCGTCGCCCCTTATGACGGCGCCGAACCAAACGGAGCTGCCCGTTCCCATTTGCACCCTGCCTATAACGCAGGCGTTATCCGCCACGAAAGCAGCATTGTGTACATCGGGCACAAAGCCCTTATAATTCATAATCATTTAATCACCCTTTACCGAATTTGCCTTACCGAGATGCTTAATCACAATTCCGCCAACAATACCTATAACAGCACCGGTTGCCGAACCGCTGACAAGCAAAACGGGCAAATAATAAAGCGAGCCGAGATTGCGCATAATAATGCCGGCGGCAACAAGCTGACCTATATTATGAGACGCCGCGCCAAGCACCGAAACGCCGACCGGCGAAAGGCAAAGCAGTTTTTTTGACGCTGCCATAACGGCAAACGAAAGGATGCCGCCTGCAAGGCTGTAAATCATGGCTGAAATTCCGCCGAATGTTACACCCACAAGCACGATTCTGATAACGGAAATGCAAAATGCTTCATTTGCGGAAAGCGTGTAAAGCGCGGTGAGCACCGCCAGATTTGCAAGACCGAGCTTTATGCCCGGAATGCCGAAATTAAGCGGAATAAAGCTTTCCAGATAAGAAAGTACAAACGCCAGCGCAACGTTAAGCCCAAAATATGCTGTTTTTTTTGATTTATTATTCGTTTTCATCGCGCCACACCATCCGGCTGAGAGCTTTCATCGCTGCGCACCGTTATAACAACCCTGTTCGGCAGGCACACAATGCTGCTGCCGCTTTTTGAAATTTCGGCGTGCTTAACGCAGATCTGATCCGGGCAATCGGCATATTCCATATGTACTGCCCCGTCGGCAACAACGGCAACATTCGTGATTTTGCCGCTTTCGTTTTTGATTTCACAGCGAAAATCCTTGTTCAAATCAAGCGTTTCATAAATCTCGCCGTTTACGGAAATTTCGGCATAACTGCCCGATTTTGAGGCAAAATTAAAAATCAAAAGCAGAGCAATGCCCGCCGCAAGCACTGCGCAAAAAGCAATGATATCGCCCTTTTTCAAAAAGCCGTTTTTCATTTTTTTACCAAATCCTTATAGCCGGAGGAATAATAAAGCGTGCCGTTTTTATCAAGGCAAACCGCCTCCACGCCGTTTTGAGACTCAACAAATTCGATCGCCTGCTCGGGCGGCATATCAAAAAGCGCGGTTGAAAGTGCATCTGCAAGCGCCGTGTCGGCGCAAATGACGCTTACCGAGCTTACATATTCGGGCGGCATCAAGGTTTCGGGCGAAATTATATGGCAATAATTTTTACCGCCCACAGTGAAATACCGCTGATAATCGCCGCTTGTAACAACGCCGGTGCCGTTTGAAACGGAAAGCACATCCAAATATCCTCCGCTTGGGTTTTCGATTGCAATTGAAAACGGCTTACCGCCTTTTGTGCCGATTGTTTTGATATTTCCGCCGAGGTTTAACACCGCACTGCTCCAAATATTGTTTTCGGCAATATAATCGGAGATTTTTTCGCAAACAAAGCCCTTGGCAATTGCGCCCACATCAAGGCTCATTTGCGAATCGGCAAAATAAACGGTGGAGTCGCTTTCATTTATAATCAGTTTTTCGATATCGCAGTGCAAAGCGGCGGCTTCAAGGCTGCTTTGGCTCGGCAATGCGGCGTTTTCAGGATTTTCGGCAGCCGCCTGCGAAGCATCGTGCCACAAAGAAAGCACCGCACCCATGGCGATGTTTACCCTGCCGCCTGTGATTTCATAAGCCTGCTTGCCGAAAAGAAGCAAATCAATAATTGCGTTATCCGCCTTAACGGGAGCCGAGGCGGCGTTTTCGTTTATATATTTAAGATTTACTACGCCGTCGTAATCTTTATAAATATCAAAAAGTTGCGAATAGCGCAAAAGTTCATTATAAACGGACTCATAATGATTGTTAAAATCGGTCTGCGAGGAATCGGCGGCGGAAATTGACGAAGCGGTGTCAAAAAGATCAAGCATATCCTTTTTATATGTTTCGCCGCCGTGCGAGCAAGCCGCGAGGGAAAGCACAAGCAAAGCCGAAACACAAAATGCGATTGTTTTTTTTATTTTGCAAGCCTCCCCATCTGCATGGTTTTGCCGAAAAAGCAACGCTCGGCACACTTTTTCCGCACCGACCGATGCGGTAATGCGCAACACCGCCGGGCTGAAAAAAGCCATTCGCTGCGGCGAGAACCGCAGCGAAAAAATCAATTATATTTTCTGATAACCTTTGACGGACACTTTTGAGCGCACACGCCGCACGCAACGCATTTATCATAATCGATATGCGCCACATTATCCGTTACCGTTATTGCACCCACGGGGCAATTTTTTTCGCAAATACCGCATCCGATACAGCCGGCTTGGCAATTTTGCTTAACGGTTTTGCCGCGCTGGCGGTTGTTGCACTGCACCCTGTAAACCGAATCATAGGGCACAATTTCAATCAGTTTTTGCGGACACGCCTTAACGCATTTGCCGCAGGCAACGCACAAATCGGATTCCACGACGGCTTTGCCGTTTATAATTCTGATTGCTTTACTGTCACACGCCTCGGCGCAGCTGCCGTAGCCCATGCAGCCGTAAGCGCATGACATATTTCCGCGCCCGAGCGCAAGCTTAACTGCCGTGCAGGAACCCGTGCCGTAATAATTAAAGGTTTTTGTGCGTTTATCTTCCGTGCCGGAGCAACGCACAAATGCCGTTTTACGAACAAATTCGCCGGCGTCAACGCCCATAATTTCAGCGATTGCCTCTGCACCGCTTTTTCCGGCGGAGGGGCAGGCGTTTACAGGAGCTTCGCCCCGAGCAATTGCCTTTGCAAGCGCATCGCACCCTGCATAGCCGCAGGCACCGCAATTGTTGCCGGCAAGGCATTCACGCACGGCAATTTCCTTTTCATCCACATCAACACGGAATGCCCTTTCGGCAATGCTGAGCACAATTGCAATAAGCAGCCCGACAGCCGCAACAATTCCCGTTGCGATAAGAATATTATGCAAATTCACAATCGCACCCCCTTATTTGAGCGAACTGAAGCCGTAAAAGGCTATCGCCATAAGGCAGGCAGTGAGCAACACCGAAGGTGTGCCCTTAAATGCCTGCGGAAAATCATTGTTTTCCGTTTTTTCGCGAATTCCGGCAAGAATTGTGATTGCAAGCGCAAAGCCGCAAGCCGTGCCGAAGCCGGTTAAAACGGAGGTGATGAAATTATTGCCGTCCTGCACATTGGTGAGGGAAACGCCGAGCACTGCACAGTTTGTGGTGATAAGCGGCAAATACACGCCGAGAGCCTCGTGAAGCTTAGGCACGAATTTTTTGAGAAACATTTCGATAAACTGCACGATTGCAGCAATAACCAAAATAAAAACGATTGTTTTAAGATAATCAAGCCCGAGCTTTTGGATAATACCCGTATAAAGCAAATTGGTGACCGCGCTTGAAATCGTGATAACAAATATAACCGCTCCGCCCATGCCTGCGGCAGTTTTAACATTGCGCGAAACGCCGAGAAACGGGCAAATGCCGAGGAATTGGCTGAGCACAACATTATTGATGAGTGCGGTGGAAATCAGAACAAGAAACAGAGTTTTAAACATTCTTATCCACCTCCGTTTCGCCGTTGCACGAAAGCGAGCAACTCATGCAATCGCCCGTGCATGCATCCTGCTTAACATGGCGATTTGCGCCATTTACACCGAGTTTGTTTTGAACAGCACAAAGAAAAGCAAGCACAAGAAATGCGCCCGGAGCAAGTACGAAGATTGACACGCCCTCATAGCTTTGCGGCAAAACTCGCAAACCGAAAACAGAGCCGGAACCGATAAATTCGCGCACAATGCCGATTGATGTAAGCCCGATTGTGAAACCGAGACCCATGCCGATACCGTCAAACATTGAGGGAATAACTTTATTTTTTGAAGCATAACTTTCCGCCCTGCCCAAAATAATGCAGTTTACAACAATAAGCGGAATATAAATTCCGAGGGAATTGTAAAGCGGTGTAACATAGGCATGAAGCAGCATTTCAACAATTGTTACAAACGATGCAACAATAACAATATAGGCAGGCATTCGAACGCCGTCAGGAATAACCTTGCGAAGTGCCGAAATCATCATATTGCTCATTATAAGCACTGCCGTGGTGGCAAGCCCCATGCCGATACCGTTTACGGCGGAGGTGGTGACCGCCAAGGTGGGGCACATGCCGAGCATAAGCACAAAGGTAGGATTTTCGGTGATAATACCGTTTTTAAGCCTTTCAAGATTTTTATTCAAAGCTTATCCCTCCTTTAATGCAAAATTATAAAACGCAAGGGCGGCGTTTACCGCTTCGGTAACGGCATTGGTGGTGATTGTGGCACCGCTGATAGCATCTATCTGCGTGTCGCCCGAGGCACCGCCGCCCTTAACATATTCAAGCTTTGTTGCCGATTTGCCTGCAAACTGTGCCGTGAAACCATCCTCGGTGCACTTTGCACCGAGACCTGCCGTTTCACTGTTTGAAAGCACGGAAAAGCCGGTGATTTGATTTGTTTCATACGATATGCCGACCGCAACCTTGATATCGCCGCCGTAGCCGCTCGGCGATGTGGCAGACATTACGCAACCTATCTTTTTGCCGGAGTCGTTGTAAGCAAAATAAAGATCGTCCACGCTGCATTTTGAAAGCCCTGCCTCGTCAAGCGCGGAGGCAGCTTCATTGAGCAGAGTTTGCTTGTTTTCCGGTTCTTCAAACGAAGCATTCGGCAGCACGGTGTTGTAAGCGTCCATTTTTGCCTGCTGTTCCGCCTTTGCTATCGGCTCCTTTGTGATTTCGTTTACGGCAGAAAGCGCAAGCCCTGCCACAAGAGTTATAAGCAAAAGCGCAACGCAGTTTTTAAGCACCTTGGATTTTGATCGAGCCATGCTTACACCTCTTCTTTCTTACACATACCGAACGGCTTCGGCACGGAAATTTTTTCGATAAGCGGCACAGCCAGGTTGCTGATTACAATTGCATAGGAAACACCCTCTGCACTTGAGCCGAGTATTCTGAACACGGCTGTTAAAAAGCCGATAAGAACGGCATAAATGATTTGACCGCCCTTTGTGATGGGGCTTGTGGTGTAATCCGTTGCCATAAAGAACGAGCCTGCCATCAAGCCGCCGGTAAGAAGTTCACCGAGAACGAACTGCCAATCTGGAATGCTGCCGCCGTTTGCCCATGCGAAAATGAAAATGAACAAAGCCGCGGAGCCGATATAAAACGCCGGGATTCTGATTGAAATAACCCTTTTAATCAGCAGATAAGCCGCGCCGATAAGAATTGCAAGGCAGGAAACCTCGCCTATACAGCCGGTTTTCAAGCCCAAAAACGCATCCGGCAAATCAACGCTGCCGCCGGTTTTGAGCACAGCAAGCGGCGTGGCGGAGGAAACACCGTCCGCAGTTGAAAAATCCGTCATCCTTGAGGTGAAAGAAATCAAAAGGAAGCACCTTGCGGCAAGCGCAGGGTTCATAATATTTTGACCGAGTCCGCCGAAAAGCATTTTAACAACGATTATTGCAAACACCCCGCCGACGGCAGGCACCCACCACGCCACCTGAGGAGGCATATTGAGCGCGATTATAAGCCCTGTTACCACTGCGCTGAAATCAAACACGGTGACGGGCTTTTTTGTGATAAGCTCAAACACAAACTCGGAAATAACACAGCTTGCAACCGAAGAAACAATAACAGCAAGGGCATTCAAGCCGAAATGCCACACGCCGAAAGCAAGAGTGGGCATAAGGGCTATGCACACATCCAGCATAATTTTGGAGGTGGAGCTTTTATCCCTTATATGCGGTGAAACCGAAACATTATACATAAAGCCATTTCTCCTTACTTAGCCTTTTTTAACGCCCTGACCTCTGCCTTTGCAAGCTTAAAGGACTGGGTAAGCGGTCTTTTTGCCGGGCAAACATAGGTGCAGCAACCGCATTCAACGCATTCCATGCCGCCGAGCTTTTCGTATTTTTCATAATCCCCGCCATTAACGGCAGCAGCCATAAGCTGCGGCACAAGATTTTCGGGGCAGGCATTAACGCACCTGCCGCAATGAATGCAGGCGGTGGTTTTCATTTTAACAACATCATCGCTTGTGAGCGCAAGCACGGAGGAAAAAGTTTTTGTTACCGGAAAATCAAGGCTCGGAACGGCAAAGCCCATCATCGGACCGCCGCAAATGATTTTTTCCGTGTTTTCTTTAAGACCGCCGCACTGCTCCGCCAAAAACGAAGCCGGAGTGCCGAGTAAAACATCGGCATTGCAGGGCTTATTAACGCCGTCGCCCGTTACGGTAAGAACCCTGTGAATAAGCGGTTTGCCGGCACAAACCGCCTCATAAACCGCAAAAGCGGTGGCAACATTAAGCACGATAACGCCGGCATCCGCAGGCAGCATATGTGAATTGATTTTTCTGCCCGTTACGCTTGCGATAAGGCGGCGCTCGCCGCCCTGGGGATATTTTGTTTTAAGCGGCATAACGCTTATTTTATCAAGCCCCTTGCACTGGGATTCAAATTCATTTATTGCTGCAGGCTTGTTATCCTCTATTGCCACAATTGCCTTTGCATTTTTGAAGAGGCGCAAAGCAAGCGAAATGCCCGTTATGATATTGCCCGTGCGCTCCGTCATCAAGCGATAATCGGAAGTTAAATACGGCTCGCATTCCGCGCCGTTTACAACAAGGCAATCAATATCCTCGGCGTTTTTCGGCGTGAGCTTAACACCCGTGGGGAAGCCTGCGCCGCCCATGCCGACTATGCCGCTTTGCTTAACGATTTCGGCAATTTCTTCATTTGAAACGGCATTGGGATCGCGAATTTCGCCGAAGCCGGAAGCACATTCATTTTCAAAATCGTTTTGCACAATTATGCATTTCGAAATTGCGCCGGTGACGGTTTGGCGATCCTCTATCATTTTAACCTTGCCCGAAACAGAACTGAAAACCGGGCTTGATATAAATGAAGCCGCCTCACCGATTTTCATTCCCACAAGCACACGGTCGCCAATTTTAACGGCAGGCACAGCGGGCGCGCCGATATGCTGGCTCATCGGAAACACCATTTCAGGAGCAGCTTCGATTTTTATTATTTTTTCGTTTTCGGAAAATGCTTTGCCCTCAAACGGGTGCACTCCCGCTTTAAACGGAACCCTCTTCATAAGCATAACTCTCCTTTACGCAGGCGCACAGCGCACCTATTCAACTTTAATAATATCATAATTCAAGTGAATTTTCAATAGACAATCACCACGCATTGACCTGCCGGAAAAATGCAATTTCGCCCCATTTTGCCTGCTTTAACGCGAAAAAGCGCACAAAAAAGCGGCAATGCACAAAACACACTGCCGCAATATTTTCAATATAATCTGTCCGGCTGCCTCAGCCGCACAATCAAACTCCGTGCAAAGCACACAGCGCAATCAATCGGCGTGAGCTGCGCCCGAATGAACCTCGCCGTTTTCGTGGGTGTGAGTTTCGCCCGAAGCCGTGCCTTCGCCGGAAGAGGAAGCCTCTTTCATTTCAATCGGAGTGCACTCGCCGGTTTCCTCATCATACTTAAGCAGGGTTTTACCGTCGTAGCTAATAAGATAAGTTCCCACGGTGTCAAAAACAAATTTGTCGCTGCCGATATCGTATTTTTTGCTTACTTCAACCTCAATATAGTATCCGGCATAATCAGAATTTTCCAGCTTAATACCGCTGTCGTTTACCGCAACGGAATCGTAATTATCCCAAGCTTCGGGCAGGTCGAGTTCCTCCGTCGAATAAGACTGAATAAGCTGCGCCGCCTCACCGCCTTTAATCAGAGCCGGATCGGTGGTGGTGTAGGTTTCGTTTGTGGATTGCAAAGTGCTTTCGGACGACGAAGCCGACTCTGCCTTTTCAGCCGAGCAAGCCGCAAAAGTACAGCACACGGCAACGGTTAAAGCCGCAAGCACGGCAATTATTTTCTTTTTATCCATATGGCTTTTCCTTAATTTTATTTTAGGGCAACGCACGCCCTGCAAATATATTACCACAAAACGCGCCTGCCTGCAAGGGCTCAATACACAAAGAACAACCGTTCAAAATCAAATTATATCTGCCTCTTCACACAATTTATCGATTTCGCTTTCGCCGAAAACGGATATTCCCGTTTTGATGAAAAGCTCCGCCGTTATGCCGTTTCCCGGAACCAATGTGCCGGAGAATGTGCCGTCATAAATCATGCCCTTGCCGCATGAGGGGCTGCGTTCTTTAAGCACGGCAAAGCGTGCTCCGCTTTCCTCTGCCACATAAAGAGCCTTTTGCGCGCCTTTTTGGTATTCCGCAGTGAAATCATCGCCATTTTTGGAGATTGCTCTTCCGCCGACAATTTCATTAGGTACGCGCGGAATTTTTAAGCCGCCGAAGCATTCGGGACACACGGGCACAATTTCAAAATCCTTTTGCAGATTTATAACGGCTTCGCTTTTATTATTGCCGCCGTTATACTTACAATTTTCGCCGAGCAGGCAAGCCGAAACGGCAAGGCGCGGCTTAATTCCGAGTGCGTATTTTTCCACAAACACGCCTACGCCGTCCTCATCATTGCGCTTTGTAACATACGGCGCCGCTTTTTTGCACTCTTCGGCGGCATTGCCCATTGCCGCGCCGAAGCCGGCAAACGAAAGCATTTTCAAATCGTTATCCGCATCGCCGAACGCCATAACCTGCAATGGATCAATGCCGAGCTTTTCGCAAATACCTGCAAGCGCATAAGCTTTATCAACATTTTTATAGGTCATCTCTATATCCCCGGCAACGGGAGATGTGCAATCGATATCGGCATAAGAGAAAAGGAAATTTTTGATTTCACCGTAATATTCTTTTTCAAAATAGAAAAGATTGATTTTTTCCACCTTGCCCTGCTTGGCAACGGCTATAATATCATCCGTGATATTTATGGAATTTATATATGCCTCCAAAAATTCGCGCGGCAAATCCATATTGCTGAAATATTTTTCGCGCCCTGCCTGCGAATATTGCTTCGCGCCGGAATAAACCTCAAAATAAACAGGATATTTAAGCAAAAACTCGATAACCTTAACCGCAACGGCGGCAGGCATATAATTTGAATAAACGGTTTTTGCGGATTTTAAATCGCAAACCGCCGCGCCGTTTGAATAAATAACATAATCCACAAAAGGAATTTGATCCAACGTGTCATAAATAACGGGCAGCGTTCTGCCCGTGGCAATGGCGATTTTTATACCCTTTTCGTGCGCTTTTAAAAGCGCGGCTTTTGTTCGCTCGCCGACAGTTATATGATCGGCATCGAGCAAGGTGCCGTCCAAATCACAGGCAATAAATTTAACGGACACGGCAATCAACCTTTCCGGCTGCAAAATTGCAATCGCGCCGCGGCAGCCGCGCGGCACACGTTTTTTATTTCGAAAATGCCGCAGCATGCGGCAACAAAGAAAAACGGGGAAGTCAAAACGATTTCCCCGATTACACTATCGGCACTAAATTTGGTGCCTGTTTTTAACCTTAATACGCTCCATTGCACGCGAAAGATTTGCCTTGGTAACATAATAGTCGAACTGGCTCATCTTTTGGCGAAGTTCTTCTTCGGCGCGTTCCTTTGCTTCTTCCGCGCGGCGTTTATCGATTTCCTCCGGCAATTCAACCGAAACACAGATAAGTGCCGCTTCATTTGAAAGAAATTCAAGGAAACCGTCGCTCACAAACGCCTCTTTAACATCGCCCTCTGCCGTAACAAGCTTCATTTCGCCCATTTCAATCGGCACAACGGCGTTTGAGTGGTGCGCCAAAAAGGTCATGGAACCGCCGTCAATATACGGCACGGTGAGGCTTTGCGCTTCGCCGTCAAAAAACACCTTGTTTGATGCAACAATTTTAATCTTAAAAGTGTTCATTACTTCATTTCCTTTGCCTTTGCAAGCACATCGTCAATCGTTCCTGCATTGAAGAATGCCTGCTCGGGGATATCGTCTACCTCACCGTCAATGATAGCCTTAAAGCCCTTAACGGTTTCTTTAACGGGCACATAAACGCCCTTTAAGCCGGTGAACATTTCCGCAACATGGAAAGGCTGAGAAAGGAATTTTTCAATCTTTCTTGCGCGGTAAACGGTGGTTTTATCCTCGTCCGAAAGTTCTTCCATACCGAGGATGGCAATAATATCCTGAAGTTCTTTATATTTTTGAAGATATTCCTGAACTCGGCGCGCAACATTATAATGCTCCTCACCGACGGTTTCGATTTCAAGAATACGGCTGCTTGATTCCAGCGGATCAACAGCGGGATAAATGCCCTTTTCAACAATCTTTCTTGAAAGAACGGTTGTGGCGTCAAGGTGAGCAAATGTGGTTGCCGGAGCGGGGTCGGTTAAATCGTCCGCAGGCACATAAACAGCTTGAACGGAGGTGATTGAACCGCTTTTTGTGGAGGCGATTCTTTCCTGAAGCTCGCCGACATCCGTGGCAAGCGTAGGCTGATAACCAACAGCGGAGGGCATTCTGCCGAGCAGAGAAGAAACCTCCGAACCTGCCTGAATAAATCTGAATATGTTATCGATAAAAAGCAGCACATCCTGATGAGCAACATCGCGGAAATATTCTGCCATTGTGAGCCCGGTTTCGGCAACGCGCATACGCGCTCCCGGCGGCTCATTCATTTGACCGAACACAAGCGCGGTTTTATTGATAACGCCGGACTCTTTCATTTCGTTCCAAAGATCGTTACCCTCTCTTGAACGCTCGCCTACGCCGGTGAAAATAGAATAACCGCCGTGCTCGTTTGCGATGTTTGTGATAAGTTCCTGAATAAGAACGGTTTTACCTACGCCGGCACCGCCGAAGAGACCGATTTTACCGCCCTTTGCATACGGGGTAAGCAAATCGATAACCTTAATGCCCGTTTCAAGAATTTCAACGCTTGAGCTTTGCTCCTCAAAATCCGGCGGACGACGGTGAATGCCCCAATGCTCCTCACCGGAAAGGTCCTCAAGCCCGTCAATCGTTTCGCCGGTTACATTAAAAAGCCTGCCCAGGCATTTTTCGCCGACGGGAACAGAAATGGCTCCGCCTGTTGCAACAACCTCCATGTCCTTATGAAGACCTTCGGAAGCCGCAAGCATAATGCACCTTACAACACCCGAGCCGATTTGCTGAGCAACCTCCATAACCAAGGTTTTGCCCTCAGACTCAACATGAAGCGCATCCTTGATTTTGGGAAGTTCGCCCTCGAAAGCAACGTCCACAACGGGGCCCATTACCTGAATGATTTTACCTTTATTCATTTAGGATTCCTCCTAATTCTTCATTTTTTGTGCCTTTGAGCCGGCAACAACCTCGGTGATTTCCTGAGTGATTGCCGCCTGCCTTGCACGGTTATATTCAACATCGAGCCGCTTAAGCATATCCTTGGCGGCGTCGGTTGCCGTTTGCATCGCCATCATTCTGGCGTTGTGCTCGCTGCAATAAGATTCTATCAAAGCGCCGTAAACAAAGCCCGCAACATAATCGGGCACAATGCTTTGAAAAACTGTTTTTGCATCGGGCATAAATTCGGCATTTTCGTAATAATTTGATTCGCCCTTTGTTTTTATGCGCTCTTTTTTTAGGGGCAGAATTTGCTGGGTTACGGCTTCAACCGTCATTGAATTCACCATTTTGGTGTAAACAACATAAACCTCATCAAGCTTCTCCTCAGTAAAAAGCTCTATCAAAGTTTTGGTGATATGCCTTGCCCTGTTCATAGTGGGATTTTGCGCCGTGTATCTGAAATCAATATCAACGGGAATATTTTTTCTTCTGAAATAATGCCTGCCGACTTCGCCGACGATAAAAAGCATATTGTGCGCTTCCATGGCGGCACTTTGCTCCGTGATTTTGATAACATTATGGTTATATGCGCCGGCAAGACCTTTATCGGCAGTGATAACAAGATATCCTTTGCGTCTTTCGAAGCCCTCACGCTGGGGGCGTGTGTCGAAAAACTCATTGCCGACATCCGGGGAAACATCAAGGATTTTTGCAAGACCGTCTTGCATCATAAAAAAGAAGGGCTCTGTGTTTTTAAGATCTCTGCGGGCTTTTTGAAGCTTTGATGACGACACCATATACATGGCGTTTGTGATTTTCATCGTGTCCTTAATAGACTTCATTCTGCCCAGAATTTCTCTTGCGTTAGCCATTGTTCGCCTTTCCGAATTCGTCTATTGCGTCAAGAATATCCTGCTTAAGTGCGTCACCGAGCACCTTTCCGCTTTCGATTTCATCGATAATATCCTTGCGGGATTCGGCAAAATATTCGAGCAGGCTTGCCTGATATTTTTTAAGCCCGTCTACCGGAACATTCATAAACCTGCGCCCCACCGCGCCCACAAGAGTGATAACCTGCTGCGAGAGCGACATGGGATTGCCGAGCGGCTGCTTAAGAAGCTCCATAAGTCCTTTACCGTAAGTAAGCTCTGCTTTTGTTTCCTCGTCAAGGTCCGATGAAAACTGGGTGAACACTTCCATTTCGCGAAACTGAGAAAGATCAACACGAAGCGAGCCGGCAGCCTTTTTCATTGCCTTGGTTTGTGCGGCACCGCCGACACGGGAAACCGAAAGTCCGACATTTACAGCCGGTCTTTGACCGCTGAAGAACAAATCGCTTTCAAGGAAAATTTGACCGTCCGTTATTGAAATAACATTTGTGGGAATATAGGCGGAAACATCACCCGCCTGGGTTTCGATAATCGGCAATGCGGTGATTGAGCCGCCGCCGAGTTCATCAGAAAGCCTGCTTGAACGCTCAAGAAGCCTTGAATGAAGATAGAAAACATCGCCGGGATAAGCTTCACGGCCGGGTGAACGCTCAAGAAGAAGCGAAAGTGCACGGTAAGCCACGGCGTGCTTGCTTAAATCATCATAAATGATAAGAACATCCTTGCCGGCATACATAAAGTATTCAGCCAAAGCTGTTGCGGCATAGGGTGCGATATATTGAAGTGAAGCGGAATCGGCAGCCGTTGAGCAAACAACAACGGTGTAATCCATTGCGCCTGCTTTTGTGAGCGTGCCCACAAGCTTTGCAACAGTGGAGGTTTTTTGACCGATTGCATTATAGATACAAATACAATCCTTGCCTTTTTGGTTAAGAATTGTATCGATTGCGATAGATGTTTTACCAGTTTGACGGTCACCGATTATAAGTTCACGCTGACCGCGACCGATCGGGAACATTGAATCGATAGCCAAAATACCGGTTTCAAGTGGCTGAGATACGGATTTACGGTCTACGATTGACGGAGCAGCGTTTTCAACAAGGCGATAATCGTCTGCCTTAATATCGCCATTGCCGTCTATCGGCTCGCAAAGCGCGTTAACAACCCTGCCGATGAACGCATCGCCGACGGGAACGCCGGCTTTTTTATGAGTGCGCGTTACTCTGCTGCCCTCATGAATGCCGATTTCTTCGCCGAAGATGATACAACCGATTTTTTCCTTTTTAAGGTCCTGCACCATGCCCTTTACGCCGTTTTCAAAAACAACGATTTCGCCGTACATAACATGGTCCATACCGTAAATATTGGCAATGCCGTCGCCGACGCTGATAACGGTACCGATTTCCTCGCCGCCGTTTACGCGTTCCTCAAAACCACGAACATCCTTTTGAAGAACTTCTATAACCGATTTGGGATCCGTGCCGCCGGAGCGCGCGGATTTCATAACCTGAGCTTTAATAGCCTCTAATTTATGCTTAACGCTGAAATCATATTCCTTATCGCCGATATCAATAACGAAGCCGCCGATAAGCTTTTCGTTTTTAACGATTTCAACATTTGCCTTTTCTGCGCCGGTTTCCTTGCAAACGAATTTTTTAATACCCTCAAGCTGCTTATCGTCGGGAGCATTAACGCAGAAAACCTTTGCCGAAGCAACATTATTCTTTTTATTTATTTCCGAAACATATTTTTCGATGATTTCTTCAAGGTCATCGATTTTGCCTTGCTTTGCAAGCTGAAGAATAAAATCCTTAACGGATGGCACAAAAAGATCCTCCGCAACCTTTTCTTTATCCTCAGCAGGAATATTCGGATCATCAAGAACAGTTCTTAATTCACTGCTTGCCTTTATCAGCTTAAGCGCATCCTCAAGACCGGACACGCCGATATTGGCTGAAAACAGGGAATCAAGATAATTTTCAATATTCTGAACCATTATTTTTCATCACTGCTTTCATTTAAAAATTTGTTATAGAGCTCGCTGTCTGTTTCGGCATTTATATTTTTACCGATAACCTTTTCAGCGGTTTCCATAGCCAAAGCGGCAATTTGTTCGTTGACTGCGCTTCTTGCTTTTTCACATTCAAAGTCGGAAGCCTTTTTGGCATCTGCCTTGATTTTATCTGCGTCTGCCTGAGCGCGGTCTATAATCTTATTATATTCTGCCTTAGCGTTTGTTCTGGCTTCGTTGATGATTTGCTTTTTCTCATCCTCAACGCCGCCGAGCTCGTTTTGATATTGAACTTTAAGCTCGTCCGCCTGCTTTTGCGCTGCCTCGGCATCGCTGAATTGCTGATCGATAAGAGCTTTTCTTTTATCAAGAGTTTTCTTTATCGGCTTAAAGAGGAAAACCTTCATTAGGATAAAGAACACAATCAGGTTAATAACCGTCCAAAGCAGATTTAAATCAAACTTTAACATTTAATTATATCCTTTCATAAAGAATATCGGGTGCCGAAATTCAGCCGATTATTTAACCATAAAGATAATAAGGATAGCACCGATAAGACCGTAAATAGCGGTTGCCTCGGAAAGAGCGGCACCGAGAATAAGAGTTGTTTGGATTTTGCTTGCCATTTCGGGCTGACGAGCCTGAGCTTCAACGGCTTTACCTGTTGCGATACCGATACCGACGCCTGCGCCGAGACCGCAAATAAGAGCAATACCTGCACCGATTGCAATAATTGAACCTGTCATAATAAATTCTCCTTAAACATAAACAAAATTAAATAATTTAAATGATTTTGGTTTTATTTTCAAGCTGCGTTTGAAGTCTCAAGCGCTTGCTTTTTTGCTTTTTTATTAGCTTTTTTCATTTTCTTTTTTTGCTTTCTGGACTTAGTTTCCTCTTCGGTTTCAACAGCTTCCTGCAAATAGAGGGCACTTAAGAACACGAAGATATACGCCTGAAGCAAGCCATCGAAAATATCGAAATAAAGGCTGAGCACAACCGGAACGAAAAGCGGCACAACTGCCTTAATAAGCTCCATAATTGTGAAAGCACCGATTACATTACCGAAAAGACGCATTGAAAGTGAAAGCGGCTTAGTGATTATTTCCAGCATATTGATTGGGGTTACAATCCACACAGGCTTGGTGAAGTTTTTAAACCTACCAAGTAAGCCCTTGTCTTTAAACGCGTTAAACTCAACGAGCACGATAGTCATCACTGCCATTGCAACATCCACCTGCATGCTTTTGGTGGGCGGCTTCATACCGAAAAGACCAATGATGTTTGAAGCACCGATAAAAAGGGCAACGCTCATTAAGTAAGGAATGTATTTTTCCACCTTGGAACCCATAATTTCCTTAAAGAAACCTTCTGCCTTTTCATAGCACAGTTCAAGCAACGCCTGCCTTTTGCTGATTTTGCCCTGCACCTTTAAATTGCGGGTAAGCAGAATAGCAACAACAGTCATCACAGCCATTATGATCCAGGACACAACCGTGCATTCATCAATCGTAACCTCAATCCCGAAAATTTTAAAGCCGAGATCCTTCCATGTTGCGATTTCGAGCTGCTTGGTTAATTCCTCCTGCAAATCCATTGTGATGGGAGCAAACGTATAATCACCTCCTGTTTTTATAACGCCGAGGCAAAGGTCTGCGGCGCCTGCTTGGCAGCCATATCTTATATATAGTATAGGCTCGCCTTACGCTATTTGGATTATACACCAACATTTTTGAAAATTCAAATTTTTTGCCGATTATTTTTCATTATCGGCAAATTGCATAATTTGTATTATTTGAAAAGGCGCATTTTTATTTAATTGAGCGCAGAAAATTCTGTGCTTTTTTACCGAAATAAGCCTTGTGTAAAAATATGATTTTTCGCGCAGCGGCGGCATACGCGCCGTTTTTGCACAGCTTTGGTGGAATGTGAAAATTTAAGGTTTACAACTTTGAAAAGTTAGTTTATAATAGTAATCTGATAAATATAAACATACATATATTTAAGGAGAATTTTGAATGGCAAAAGAACAAAAGAAAATGGTGGACGATATTACCTCCATGGACGAGGATTTTGCAAAATGGTACACCGATATTTGCCGCAAGGCGGAACTTATCGAATACACAAGCGTTAAGGGCTGCATGGTTATCAGACCTTACGGCTATGCCATTTGGGAAAATATACAAAAAATACTTGACGGAATGTTTAAAGAAACGGGTCACGAAAATGTGTGCATGCCGATGTTTATTCCCGAAAGCCTGCTTCAAAAAGAAAAAGACCATGTTGAGGGCTTTGCACCGGAATGCGCATGGGTTACCGTGGGCGGCAGCGAGGAACTGGAGGAAAGGCTTTGCGTGCGTCCAACTTCCGAAACGCTTTTTTGCGACCACTTTAAGCAAATCGTTCATTCCTACAGAGATTTGCCGAAATTATATAATCAATGGGTTTCCGTTGTGCGCTGGGAAAAAACCACAAGACCGTTTCTGCGCTCAAGAGAATTTTTATGGCAAGAGGGTCATACGCTGCACGAAACAGCCGAGGAAGCAATTGATGAAACCGAAAGAATGCTTAATGTTTACACGGAATTCAGCCAAAAATATTTGGCAATTCCCGTTGTGCAGGGCATGAAAACGGAAAGCGATAAATTTGCAGGCGCAGAGCGCACATATTGCATTGAAGCTCTTATGCACGACGGCAAAGCACTTCAGGCAGGCACATCGCACTATTTTGGCGACGGCTTTGCAAAGGCATTTGGCATTCAATTTGCGGATAAAAGCAACCAACTTAAATACCCCCACCAAACATCTTGGGGCATGACAACAAGAATGATAGGCGCAATCATAATGACCCACGGCGACAATAACGGCTTAGTGCTTCCACCCGCCGTTGCCCCGATTCAGGTTATGGTTATTCCGATTGCGATGCACAAAGAGGGCGTGCTTGAAAAAGCAAACGAGGTTTGCGACAGGCTTAAAAAGATTTGCCGCGCAAGAATAGACGCCTCTGAAAATTCACCCGGATGGAAGTTCGCCGAATACGAAATGAAAGGCGTTCCGCTCAGAGTTGAAATCGGTCCCAAAGATATTGAAAACAATCAATGCGTTATCGTAACGCGCCACAACAGAGAAAAAACATTTGTTTCGCTCGATGAGCTTGAAACGGTTATTCCTCAAAAGCTGCAGGAGGTGCGCGACGGCTTATACGAAGCCGCTCTTGAAAACAGAGAACGCCGCACATACGCATGCAAATCGCTTGACGAAATTACCGAAGCGCTTGATAAAAACGGCGACGGCTTTATCAAAGCAATGTGGTGCGGCAGCGAGGAATGCGAAAGCAAGGTTAAGGAGCTTACGGGTGTTGGCTCTCGCTGCATTCCGCTTGAGCAGGAGCATATTGCAGACACCTGCATTTGCTGCGGCAAGCCTGCAAAGCACATGCTTTATTGGGGCAAGGCTTATTGATAACCTTTGCTTTACCGCCCTCAAAACCGGGCGGCAGGCATTTTGGCACAAGCTATCGGCAAATGCCGAATAATATAACATACCGAAGGATGGGATTTAAATGGCAGTTTTAGTTACAGGCGGTGCGGGATATATCGGCAGCCACACCTGCGTTGAGCTTATGAATGCGGGCGTTGATGTGGTTATCGTTGATAATTTTTACAACTGTAAAAAATCCAGCATAGACAGAATCAGAGCTCTTGTTGACAGGGATTTTCCCTATTATGAATGCGATATTCGCGATCGTGACGGGCTCGACAAAATCTTTAAAAAAGAAAAAATCGATTCGGTTATTCACTTTGCCGGCTTAAAAGCCGTTGGCGAAAGCGTTCAAAAGCCGCTTGAATATTTTGACAATAATGTTACCGGCACCTTGGTGCTGCTTGATGTTATGAGAAAGAACGGCTGCAAAAAAATCGTTTTTTCCTCATCCGCAACGGTTTACGGAATGAACAACATTTCGCCGCTCACGGAGAATATGGAAATCGGCGGCGTAACAAACCCTTACGGCAGAACAAAATATATGATTGAATGCATTTTGCAGGATTTATATGTTTCGGACAAGGATTGGTCTATCTGCCTGTTGCGTTATTTCAACCCTATCGGCGCACACAAAAGCGGCACCATGGGCGAGGCACCAAACGGAATTCCAAACAACCTTATGCCTTATATCACTCAGGTTGCAATCGGCAAAAGAGATCATTTAAGCGTTTTCGGCAACGATTACAACACGCCGGACGGCACCTGCATTCGCGATTATATCCATGTTGTTGACCTTGCGCTCGGTCATGTTAAAGCAGTTCAGAAAGTTGACGGCGAAAACGGACTTTTCATTTACAACCTCGGCACCGGCAAGGGCTACAGCGTGCTTGATGTTATAAACGCATTTGAAAAAGCAGCCGGCATCAAAATCAAATACGAAATAGTCGGCAGGCGCGCAGGCGACCTTGCGGTTTGCTATTCCGACCCGAGCAAAGCGTACAAAGAGCTTGGCTGGAAAGCAGAAAGAGACATTGAGGAAATGTGCGAGGACAGTTGGCGTTGGCAACAGCAAAATCCCGACGGATATCCCGACTGATAAAACAAATTCAAAACCAAATAAAAAACAAAGATCCCATTCGGCGCAAAACCGAACGGGATTTTTTTTGCAGACAAACGAATGCGGCAGCGCAAAAGCACTGCCGCACCCATAAGCGTTTTTCTGTCAACAAAACCTCATTGTGAAAAACGAGTTTCGATTATTGAATTGCAACGGCGTCGCTGAAATCGCTGTAAACCTTTTCGCCGTTATTGTCGAGGCTGTAGGCACGAACACGAACATAGCATTCCGCGCCGTTTGTATCAACAATGTAATTGGATTTCTTGGCACCCGAGATAAACGCGCCGCTTGTTGCAGACCTTGCAAAACTTGCGTCTGTTGACCATTGAATGTAATAGCCCTGTGCCGAATCGGGAGCACTCCACGAGAAGGTATACAATGTGCCGTCATTCTTTACCGTTTTAAACTTTTCAACGGGAGCCGTGGCGGTAACTGCAGTGAAATTCGCAAATGAAGTGTTTCCGTTTTCATTTGTGGTGATGATGCAAAGGCTGTAAACCGAACCTGCTTCAAGACCGTTTATATTGATGTCGCTTGTGTTGCTTGAGCCGAGAAGTTTGAGTTCCGCGTCTTCGGAATCATCGCTTTGAACAACCTGATAAACATCATAGGAAACAGCGCCGTAAACATCTGCCCAATCAAGCCAAATCGATGTGCCGCCGTTACCGCGACCGGTTACCTTAATGTTCGTTGCGGGAAGCGGCAATGTTGTACTTAATGCGTCGCTGAAATCGCTGTAAACATAACTGCCTTGATAAATCTTCCAGCTGCGAACACGAACGAAATATTCCTTATCCGCGTCGGCATTAAATTTAAACGAAGTGCTGTAAGTGCCGTTTATATACTGACCGTGAACATCGCTTGAGAAATCCGATGTTGTGGACCACTGAACATAATATCCGTGACAAACCGCATAATCCCAGGAAACAGAAACCGTGTTTGCATCCGAGTGACCGACTGCAAGATTTTCAACGGGCGGAGTTGCCGCACAAATTCTGTAAGTGCCGGAAGCAATCGGATTGCCGTTGTTTGATGCAACAACCTTGATATCATATTCCCAAGCCGGTTTAAGATTTGTGAACACATAATCGCTTGTTTCGGATGTGCCGATATATGTATAAACATTATCCGTTACATCATAAAATCTGTATTCCGTTGCGGAGGAAACATCGTCAAAATCAAACCAAAGAGCCGTACCCGCTTCGCCGCGACCGGTTACCTTAAAGCCCTTAACCTTGCCGAGCCCCTTTTCGGGATCAACAACATCTGCATTGCCGCCGGTAACACTGCCGAAGATTGTGAGAACGCGACCGTAAGATTTGTAAACGCCCTCGGATTTAAATGTTGTAAGAATTGTGGAAACCGCGCTCGAAGCTACGCCGAGCTTACCGATAACCTGCTTAACAGTGTCGTAATTATCGTAATCTGCGATTGCAACACCGTAAACATAATAGAAAAGCTGTGTGAATGCGGAATCAAAATCGCCTGTTCTGAACATAAAGTAAGCATTATCGTTGCTGTTGCTTGCTTTTGATTCAACCGTTGCGCAATGCGAAAGCGCGGTCCAATCAACCGGCTTCAGAGTGATAACATGTGTTTTACCGTCATTCACCGTTGAAGAAAGGTCAATCGAAATGCCTGCGATTTTTGCATTGATTGCGTCTGCGGAAAAATCAAGATTGCCTGCAAGACCGGAAAGAGTGTCACCGGTTGCCATGATAATTTCTTTAAGGGTTGCGGTGAGCATATCGGATTCGATAATATGCGCAACCCTGGGAAGAACGGTAAGAGTACCGCCGAGCGTATCCTCTGTAATAAGATCAACAATATCCGTATAGAATGCGTTGATGATAGGTCTTAAAACCTCGTCGTAAGCAGGATTTTTCCCGCTTGTTTCACGAACATTGTAATAATTATAACGATAATCGGCAGGGGTGGGAAGATTTAAGCCAAGCTCTTCAAGCATGGGAAGAAGCATTGCATAAATGCCGTTTGTGCCGTAATTACCGCTTCCGATTACTTTGTAATCGCCGTTTTCATCAACGCCTTCAAACATATTGAAGTTAATTTGTGCAAGACTTGCGATGGCATTATCGCCTGCAAGAATTTGAGTAACCGGGCGAAGAACCGCAAGCAGAGCGTCTGTAAATCCGGCTCTGTCGCCTGCTTTAAATCCAAAATCCTCTGCCGTGAATTTGATTTCGGAAAGTTTGTCAAGCTCGTTGATTCCGTTTGCCCTATCCTCTGCGGTAAGCTTGATATCGGAAATTTTTTCGATTGCGGCGGCAAATTTACTGTCATCCTGCTTCAAAAGATTTGAAATAACGGAGGGGCTTATAATCAATTTGATTACGGAGCCGAGAGTGGGAGCAATGCTTACGCCGGTT
Source organism: bacterium (assembly GCA_963654285.1). Classification (GTDB taxonomy): domain Bacteria; phylum Bacillota; class Clostridia; order Oscillospirales; family Acutalibacteraceae; genus Eubacterium_R. The sequence continues at coordinate 249,374 of CAVJZG010000001.1, read as the reverse complement.
TCGGTTTCGTTATGCGAAAGCGTTGCATAAAGATCAAACACCACTTCAACCGTGTCAACCTGATAAACATTATCCTTGAGCACCGGTTCAAGACCGTTTGAAAGGTCAATATCGTTTGTAATAAGCGGAAGAATACTGCTTACAAATGTGTCGTAAAGATTGTAAGCCGCGCTTTGGATTCCGCCCTTGCTCATAACAACTCTGCCGCCGATCGCATTTCTGTCTATCGGGGTGGTTTGGAAAGCCTTAATCTCCTTTTCAAATGTGTAGCTTGAGGGAGCAGGCTTAACTATCTTCATAAATTTGGTGTAGGTTCCATTATCCGTAGCATTTTGGTAATCTGTTGGAAGATCAACCCACATTTGCTGCGCTTTGCCGATAATATCTGCATCAAGATTATCAAGATCAACAGACGCAACATATTCCTTAAATTCATCTGCCTTAAGCTGCGAAAGAACATCGTTTAATGCCTGAAGCAAATTACTGCCGGTCTTGGTTTCAACCTTGATTTTGCTGTAGGTAACATATGCCTCGGCGGCAGTGGTGTTTTCATCCCATTCCGTGCCGTTTATAAACTTGCCGGCAACTTTAAGCGTGCTGCTGCTCATTATTTTTGAAAATGCCGTTTCCGCAGCACCGGAAAATGAATTAACGCTGCTTAAAACATCGTTGATTTCATCAACTGTTGTTTTGCCGGTTTCGTAATATGCAATGCCCGTTTTAAGGGTTTTTGTGATTGCATCGCTGAAATCGCTGCCATAAGCGGTACCGAAAAGTTCTGCAAGTTTTGCCGCGGCGTGCTGCGCCGGAGCAAAAACATCGCTTTGCATTTCTGCATAATAATTTTGATAATCCGCCAACCAAGCCGTTGCGCTTTCGCCGGATTTCCAAGAATAAGTATATGTTTTATCCTCATTGCGCGTGCTTTGAATATATGTGCTGTAAGAGGGAGCCTTCGGGCTTGTGCCCGATATTGTTTCCTTATCCTGATAATAGTTAAAGCACATTGAGATAAGATTTTCGTTCAAATAAGTTTTAGTGTCGGCAGGTTTGCTTATATTAAAATAGAAACCCGAGCCGCTGGGATAGCAATAATTTGCAAATGCCGCTTCATTTGATGTTAAAGCCGAAATTGTGCTCCAGCTTTCCTCGAAATGAGCAAAACCTGCACTGTTCTTTTTAAAATCAAAGCTTGAGTTAAAAAGCGTGTTTCCGATTTTAACATAAAACGCCCTCATAGCATTGTATGCGGTTTGATATTCACTCGGAAGTGCACCGACGGCTTTAATAACATCCTCAAATCCGGTTGTGGCGCCGTATTCCTTTGCCGCAGAGCTTGTTTTGCCTGCCTGCACACCAACATATTGCGAGGCAATGCCAAGCCAATATATATAAGTGCCGAGCTGAATTTCAAGCTTTTGCGCTTCGGTGAGCAGAGAAAGCTTTGCATTGATTGCCGTAAACTCTTTTTCTGCCGCAGCTTTTTTATCGGCATCTGCCGCTTTTGTGGAAAAAAGCGATGTGCCGTAGCCGTTTGCATAGAAAGACTCAATGGCATCCTCAACTTCCTGCACCGCAGAATCCTTTGCAAACTCCTCGGAGGCGGATGTTTCCGCGGCAATCGCATAAATGCCTGCGGAAAATGTTGAGAGAACCATTAAAATTGCCAAAACAAAGCTTAACACTTTTTTGTTCATAATTATCTCTCCTTTATTATATAATCCGAATACGATTCATAACAAATCGTCTACATATTCAATTATAATGCAATATATTAATTTTACAATACTCAACAGGCAAACAATTTTCGTTCTTTGATAATTTTGTAACAATCCACAATCGAGACACAGAGTCTTTTGTATATGTTGCACAAACATTGCAAAAACAAATCCTTTTCATTGTGTAATAAGATATAAAAATCGAATCGCCGTTTTCGGTATTCATAAAAACAGCAATCCGATTTAATTTTAATTGTTACTGAGAGATTTTAAATTTAAAAAGACAATAAATTCCAATATCAAACCCAAACATAACAAGGGCGATTATTCCGGCAACCAAAGATTTTTGGCGCATAAATTCATAATCCCCGCCGAGAGGCTTTGATTTAAGCACGCACGAGGCAATTATTGCCGCTATTCCGAACGGAGGCAAAATCCCTGCCGAAGCAATGCCGATTATGCCGCATACAAATGCGCTGTGCGCAGCCCTTTCATATTGCGTGGGTTGCTTTTCGGATTGCTTTTTTACGTTTGGATTTTTAATTTTGCGCCGCAATTTGCTCATTTTCAGCCTCCTCCAAAATGCCGTATTTCACAATTACGCGATTTATTTTTTTTATAAACGCCTCGCCGAAAACGAACAAAAACAGCGCGGTTGCACCGCCGAATACGGCAGAAAAAGGAACACCTGCCGCATAAATCGCAAGCACGCCTGACAGAGTGTAATCCGTGAGCATGGTGAGAACGGAGCTTGCATCCACAACAATGCCGTAAAGCGCAAAGGCAAGCACAAAGCCGACTGTGGCAAGCAGCCACCGATTCGGTTTGATTTTTTTAAACAAAGCGCCGGCAGCGAAGCCCACAATACCGAGTGCCACCATTTGAAACGGCGTCCACACCCCTTGACCGAAAATAAAATTTGAAACAAAAGCCGAAAGCGAGCCGATTATGTAGCCCCTTTGCGGACCGAGGCAAACGGCCGAAACGATAACCACAGCGGCAATCGGCTTGAATTGCGGCACGAAATAAAATACCGCTCTTGAGGCAACGGCAAGTGCCGAAAGCACCGCCACGAGCGAAACCTCGCGTGCGGAGGGCTTTGAGCTTTCGTAGCTGATAAAAAACGGCAAAAGCGAAAGCACGATAACGATAACGCACACAATATAAAACGATGTGCCCGCCTTAAAAAACAGCTGCCACAAAATTATAAAGGCAAGTGCCGCCGCGGTGAAAAGCAAATAAATCAGATTTGCGCCCTTTTTCATATTTCCGCCTCCGCATCGTCAACGCTTATGATTCTGCCGCCCGTCATTGCCGAAAGCGCGGTGGTGTAAATATCAAGCGCGGCAAAAAATTCGCGACGCGGTGCCGAAGCGGCGATTTTTCCGTCAAACAAAAACGAAGCAAAATCCGCATATCTGCCGGCAAATTCTATATCGTGAGTAACAAGAACAACAGTTTTTCCCTCGTCGCAAAGCGATTTTAAAAATTCCGCAAGCTCGGTTTTAAAAGCAGCGTCCACGCTTTTGGTGGGTTCGTCAAGCAGCAAAATTTCCGCGCCCGTTTGCACAACCTTTGCAATTGCAAGCCGCTGAGCCTCGCCGCCGGACAAATCAAACGGATTTGCGCCGGAAAGCCCGAAAAGCCCGAATTTTCGGCGCAGCTCCTCATCGGGAATTTCCGCCTCAACCGTGTCCTGCAAAAACATTGCCTTCACATTTTGCGGCATATAAACCGCCTTGCCCTGCATTTTGATTTTGCCGCCGTAAGGCTTTAGAATTTTGCAAAGGCATTTGAGCAAAGTTGTTTTTCCGGAGCCGTTTGCGCCTACAACGGCATTTATGCAACCCTTTTCGGCAGTGTAATCCAAACCGAAAAGCACATCATCGGCACCTTTTTTATATGCAAAGGCGACGCCGCGCGCAGTTAGCGCGTGCGCCGCCTGCGGAATCGGTGAAGCAGGCTTTTCAATCACGGATTTGAGCATTTGCTTTGCCGCCGAAAAATCAAGCGGGCGACTTTTTAGAATTTGTGTGTATGCAGGAAGCATTTGCGCCATTGAATCTCCGTGAGGGGGCAGATATTCGGCAAAACCGCACGGACTTCCGAAAAACGCCGCTTTGCCGCACTTCAGATACAGCACCGAATCGGCATTCGGCAAAAGATCCGAGCGATGATCCGCCACAATGACAGTTATTCCCATTTCGGCTTTAAGGCGCAAAACCGCCGAATAAAAACTGCGCGCCGCCACAGGATCAAGCTGCGAGCAGGGCTCATCAAGCAAAAGCACATCGGGCGAAGAAGTCATGGCACAGGCAAGCGCAAGCATTTGCTTCGTACCGCCCGAAAGCTCTGCTGTTTTGCAATTTATATATTTATTAAGATTGAAATAGCTTGCCGTTTCGGCAATTTTAAGGGCGATTTCCGCGCGCGAAAGCGAAGTGTTTTGCAGCCCAAACGCCAATTCGCCGTAAACCGTGTCTGTTATAATATTACTTTCCGCATCCTGACCGACAAAGCCTATTTTGCCGCGCACAAAGATATCGCCCCATTTCTTGCCGTGTGGGGCAATTTCGCTTTTAAGCAGGCGAAGCAGCGTGGATTTGCCGCTGCCGCTGCTGCCACAAACAAGGCAAAGCCTGCCCGAATCAACCGATAGCGAAACATCCGAAAGAGCCGCATTTGAAGCAAACGGATAGGAAAAGCTTAAATTTTTGATTTCAACATCAGCCATTTGGCATCCTCCAAAACATCAATCAAAAACGGCAACAGGCACACCGCGGCAAACACGGCGGCGGCAAGCGGGCTCGGATTTTTTATTTCAATATAATTTTGATACAAAAATTCAAATGCGCCGAGGCAGCGCGCGACAATTTCAAACACAAACGCGGCAGCGAAGCAACAAAGCAGCACGGCATCCCCCACCCTGAATTTAAAGCGCGAAAAGCCGCGGTGATTGCCTTTGCAAAAGCCGCGGGCACGCATTGAATCGGCAGTTTCCATGCTGCGCTCAAGACTTACGGAAACAAGAGCGGAAAAACGCGCAACGGCATTTTTTAAGCCCTTAACCTCATTTCCCAGCCCCTGCTGAGCCTCTTTAATTTGATTTGCCGTTTTAATCATAAGCGGCACAAAACGCATTGCCATTGAAAAGGTGAGCACCAAATTCGGCGCAATTCCGCCGAAAAGGGCTGCAAATTTTTCGCTTGTAACAACTTCGTTATATGCCGCAAACCACATTACAAGCGCACCGAGCATAAGCCCCGTGCATGCGCCGTAAACAAGCGGCTGCAAATTCATTTGAAAGCCGAAAACGGAAAAAAGCGGCGTTTCGCCGTAGCGGCAAAAAAGCATATTGAACGCCGCCACAAGCACGCCGAGCGGCACGGTGAATTTAAGAGTACCGAGCGCAGCGGATTTGCCGCAGACTTTCAATTCATAAAGAAACGCCGCGGCAAACGAAATTGCGCCGAACACGGGATTTATGTAAACCGGCGTGAGCACAATCACAAAAAGAAAAAAGAGGAAGCAGACAGCGGGATGAAATTTTGAAAATCTATCCATATCGTTCCTCCGTGTTACTCTGTTTAATTAAACGGATTTTAAATCCGAACTTCATTTTGCCGAATCTGCGGTGCGGCAAAGGCAAAAGCGCATTAAAATTCTATTCCGCGCCTTGCCGAAACGCCGTTATCATAGGGATGGCGGATTTTTTTAAATTCCGTTATATAATCCGCCTTTTCAAAAAGCGGCTCAATTTTCGTATGACCCGTAATCACATATTCCTTATCTGGCGAAAACGAAAGCGATTTTATATAATCGGAGTCAAAAAGCGAAACCGCGTCCAAAAGCTCATCAAGCACAATCACATCATAATTTGAGGACAATGCGTCGGAAAGCATTTTTTGTGCAAATGCGGCATATTCTGCTTTTTCAGCGTCGCTCATTTTAAATAAAAACGGCAGCTTTTGCGGCGTCGGATAAAAATCAACATCGCAATTTGCAAACCTTTCGCTTGATGAATTATCCTTTAAAAAAGCGTAAACACAGGCTGATTTTCCGGCACCGCAGGCGCGGACTGCCTGACCGAGCGCGGCAGTGGTTTTTCCTTTTCCGAATCCGTAATAAATTTGAATCATCTTATTCTCACATCCTGTTTTGTTTGAAAACGATAGCCATATTGATCAAGAATATGCATTTTATTAAGTGCAATCATTGCGCCCTTTGAAACACAAAGCTCTGCGCGAGGCGCAATTGAAACGTCAAGCCCGAGTGCGTTTGAAAAGAGCTTATCAATACCATAAAGTTCTGAGCAGCCGCCGGTGACAATAATGCCGCTGTTTGTTATATCGGCAACTATTTGCGGCGTGGTGCGCTCAAAAATAACGCGTGCCGCATCCGTAAGTTCTTCAAAAAGAGGTTTTAAGCATTCGTATAATTCATTTCCCGTGATTTCAACAACGCAAGGCATTCCGGAAAACATATCGCGCCCCTTTGCCTGCATACTTACATCCTCTTCACGCTCCACGGCGCCGGCAATGCGGTTTTTGATTTCCTCCGCCATTCTTTTGCCGATTAAAACGCCGTATTTTTCGCGCATATATTTTGTGATTTCCTCATCAAAGCGGTTGCCTGCCACTCGCACGGTGTCTACTTGGCTCATGCTGCCCTGGCTTATAACCGCCATATCGGTGGTGCCGCCGCCGATATCGATAACGAAAGCACCCGTGGGCTGCAAGGGATCAACACCTGCGCCGAATGCGGCACAAAGCGGCTCTTCCACAAGGCAAACAGACCTTGCACCGGCGGAAATCATAACGGAAATTATCGTGCGCCTTTCAACGTCCGTGGCAAGCGCGGACACTGCGGCAACAACCCTTGGCTTAAAAATGCTTTTTTTGATTATTTTATTTATGAAAAACCGCACCATTTGCACGGCGATTGAATAATTTGTGATTGCGCCGCCGACAATCGGCTGAATAACGGAAATTCCGCTCGGCTCGCGCCCCTCAAGATAATAAGCCCTTCTGCCGGCATAGAGCATTTTTTCGGTTTCCGTGTCATAAGCCACATAGGAGGGCTCGTTCACAACAACGCCCTTGCCCGGCACGGAGATCACCAAAGAGCTTGTGCCGAGATCTATACCGAGATCATAACCAAACATATCGTCATTCCTTAAAAAAATTATATAATCGGCAAATCCGAAAAATCATTTAAAATTATGCGCGACTTTGATTTGAAGTGCAAAAAGCGCACAATTAAATGTTACTGTAAACTGCCGAAGTTGTCAACAGTTAAAAAGTGAAGAAGCGCACTGTAACGCCTGCTTTTTTTATCGTTTTCAACCATTGCGCGCACCGCATTTTCGTTTCCGACGAGCACAAGCAACTTTTTTGCCCTTGTGAGCGCGGTGTAAAAAAGATTTCTGTATGCAAGCTTGGACGGAGTGGCAAGCACGGGCATAATCACAGCGTCAAACTCCGAGCCCTGGCTTTTGTGCACCGTCATGGCATAGGCAAGTTCAAGTTCCGCAATATTTGCAAACGAATACATTGCCTCTTTATCGTCAAAAACAACATTGATTATATCGCTCGCCTTATCAACGCGCGTGAGCACGCCCACATCGCCGTTAAAAACACCCATGCCGTTTTCGCCGCTTTTAAACCACGGAATATCGTAATTGTTTTTGATTTGCATAACCTTATCGCCCTCACGCAGAGTACAGCCGCGAACGGTGATTTCGCGCTTGCTCTTTTCGGGCGGATTAAGCTTTTTCTGCAAAATCCGATTTATGCTTTCCGAGCCGAGCTCACCCTTGCGCGACGGACACAGCACCTGAATATCCGCCACGGAATCAAAGCCGTAAGCCTGCGGCAGGCGGCGTGTAACAAGGTCCGCAATTTTGCCGGAAGCCGTATACGGCGATTGCTCGCGAAGCAAAAAGAAATCAGATTCCGGCGAATTATCATCAATTACGGGCATTTCGCCGCGCACAACACGGTGCGCATTGGTAACAATTCTGCTTTGCATTGCCTGGCGAAAGATTTTATCAAGCTCCACAACGGGAATAAGACCGCTTTTTCGCAAATCGGAAAGCACATTGCCTGCGCCCACGGGCGGCAACTGATCTTTATCCCCCACCAAAATAAGCCGCGAATGAAGCGGCAAAGCATCCAGCAGCGACGAAAACAAAAATATATCCACCATTGAAAGCTCGTCGATTATGACGGCATCCGCCTCAAGCGGATTTTTTCTGTTTCGCGCAAAGGCGGATTTGTTTTCGTCGTCCTTAAATTCAGCTTCAAGCAGGCGGTGCAGGGTTTTTGCCTCGCAGCCTGTCAATTCCGTCATCCTTTTTGCTGCTCTACCGGTTGGAGCGGCAAGCGCCACCTTCAGCCCGTGATTTTTCATAAGGGTTATCATTCCCTTAACAGTGGTGGTTTTGCCGGTGCCGGGACCGCCCGTTAAAATCAGCATTCCTTTATTGACGGCAATTTCTATTGCCTCGCGCTGTTTTTCGTCAAAAGAAATACTGTTTGAGCTTTCAAAAGCGAAAACCTCGCTTTGAAAAATTTCCACTTGGCGCGGCGGATAATTCACCATAACCTTAATTCGATTGGCAATATCGTGCTCGGCATTATATGCCGCAGGAGTAAATAGAAATTCTTTGCCGTCTATCTCCTCATTCATAAGGCGATGATTTTCGAGTGCTGAATCAACGGCGATTTCAGCCGTGTCCTCGTTGCAATCAAGATACGAAGCCGCCGTTTTGACAACACTTGAACGCGGCAGGCAGGTGTGACCGTTTGCAATATTATACTCAACCGTGTGGGCAACAAGTGCCTCGGCGCGAACCGTGTCGCGAACGGCAATTCCGTGTTCCCGAGTTAATTCGTCGCATCTGTCAAAGCTTATAATTCCGCATGCAACGAATGAAAAAGGATTATCAAGAAACACTTCAGCTGCGTTTTCCTTAAAAAGCTTGTATGCGGAAAGTGCTTCTTTTTGGGAAAGACCCTTATTCATAAGCGCGGAAAGTGTTTCACGCGAACCGAATTTTTCATTAAAGGATTTTTGTATTTCGCGTGCCTTGGTTCTGCTTATTCCTTTTATAGAGGCAAGGCGGTTTAAATCATTTTGCAAAACCTCAAATGTTTCCTCGCCGAATTTCTCCACAATTTTGGTCGCTGTGGCGCGGCGGATTCCGCTGATAATTCCGCTTGAAAGGTAGTTGAGCATTTCGGCTGCATTTTCAGGCATGGTGAGCTTTATGGAGCTCGCCTTCAACTGCCTGCCGTATGTTGGGTGCATAACCCATTCGCCGCAGGCTTCCACCTGCACGCCCTCTGCAACAGGCAGCGAATTGCCCACCACGGTTACGGAGTCGCCATCTGCGGAAACGGTTATAACCGTGTAGCCGGTATCCTCGTTATAATAGGTTACATCCTCAACAGTACCCTTTATTTTTTCAGACTGATTTTCTGCCATAACCGCTCCGTTTGTTGCTTTGAAAAATGATTTGTTTAAGTGTTTGTGTTTATTCAGCTTGTAAATTCAAGCGCTTTTCTTTTTGTATGTTTTTAAAATTGCCCTTTCATCCGGGCAATACGAAACTGACACCGATATATTTTCGAAATAATCGAAATCTTCGGTTCCTGTCTGCTTCGTGAGGTTATTTTAACGCCCGCGTGAGGCGGTACCTGTCGCCGAACACCGCGTTTCAATGTTCTCCGAAACACACCAAATTTTCAATTTGGATTGTGTTTCGTGAGGCTATTATAACACACCCTCAAAGCCCGAGCAAGAAAAAACAGGCAGGGAAAACCCTGCCTGCGAATAATTATTATAAATTACTCTTCGATTTCTGTAACAACGCCTGAACCTACTGTTCTGCCGCCTTCACGAATAGCGAAACGAAGTCCCTTTTCGATAGCGATAGGAGTGATAAGTTCAACATCCATAACGATGTTATCGCCGGGCATGCACATTTCAGTGCCTTCCGGAAGAGTGATAACGCCGGTAACGTCTGTTGTTCTGAAATAGAACTGAGGACGGTAGTTATTGAAGAAAGGAGTATGACGGCCGCCTTCGTCCTTAGTAAGAACGTAAACCTGACCCTTGAATTTTGTGTGGGGATGAATTGAACCCGGCTTTGCAAGAACCTGACCGCGCTGGATCTCTGTTCTCTGGATACCGCGAAGAAGTGCGCCAACGTTGTCGCCAGCTTCTGTGAAGTCAAGAGACTTACGGAACATTTCAAGACCTGTGCAAACAGTCTTCTTGATTTCAGGCTTAATACCAACGATTTCAACTTCCTCGTTGAGCTTAAGAATACCGCGCTCTACCTTACCGGTTGCAACGGTGCCACGACCGGTGATGGTCATAACATCCTCAACAGGCATAAGGAAGGGAAGGTTTTCGTCGCGCTCGGGAGTCGGGATATAAGTGTCAACAGCTTCAAGGAGTTCTTTAATGCAATCGCAAGCAGGATCGTCATTTGAAGCAGCCTGAAGAGCAAGGAGAGCAGAACCTCTGATGATGGGGGTATCGTCGCCCGGGAATTCGTACTCGCTGAGAGTATCGCGGATTTCCATTTCAACGAGGTCAAGAAGTTCTTCGTCGTCAACCTGGTCAACCTTGTTCATAAATACAACAATGTAGGGAACGCCAACCTGACGGGCAAGAAGAAGGTGCTCTTTAGTTTGAGCCATCGGGCCGTCGGTAGCAGCGATAACAAGGATTGCACCGTCCATCTGAGCAGCACCGGTGATCATGTTCTTAATGTAGTCGGCATGACCGGGGCAGTCAACGTGCGCATAGTGACGGGTTTCTGTTTCATACTCAACGTGAGCAGTGTTAATTGTGATACCACGTTCTCTTTCTTCGGGAGCCTTATCGATATCAGCATAGTCTTCAAACTTAGCATGGCCTTCGTTTGCAAGATACTTTGTGATGGCAGCCGTAAGAGTGGTCTTACCGTGGTCTACGTGACCGATCGTACCGATGTTTACATGCGGCTTGGAACGGTTAAATTTTTCTTTAGCCATTGGGATTTCCTCCTTAGAATTTCAATTGAATAAATTGTTATAATTATTTTATCAAAGCATTGATGAAATATCAAGGCTTTTTAATGATTTTATTGTTAATTATCCGTTAATCAGTCTTTTTTTGCGCGTGAAGAAATGATATCTTCGGCAATGGACTTCGGAACGGGTTCATAACCGTCGGGTTCCATGGTGTATTGACCGCGACCCTGAGTTTTGGAACGAAGATCGTTTACATAACCGAACATTTCGGAAAGCGGAACACGTGCATTGATTTGCTTTGCGCCGGATCTGTCTTCCATACCTCTGATGAGACCGCGACGGGAGTTAAGATCGCCGATAACATCGCCCATATACTCTTCGGGAACGATAACGGTTACCTTCATCATAGGCTCAAGGATAACGGGCTTAGCCTTTTTGGCAGCATCTTTGAATGCCATTGAACCGGCAATCTTGAACGCCATTTCAGAGGAGTCAACTTCATGATAAGAACCGTCATAAAGCTCAACTCTGATATCAACCATCGGATAGCCTGCAAGAACACCGCTCTTCATTGCGCCCTGAATACCTGCGTCAACAGCGGGGATATATTCCTTGGGAATAGCACCGCCGACAACGGAGTTAACAAATTCATAGCCCTTGCCGATTCCTTCTTCATCAAGGTTGGGGGCCATACGGATTTTAACATGACCGTATTGACCCGAACCACCCGACTGACGCTTATATTTGGTGTCTGACATGGAATCTGCGGTGATTGTTTCTTTATATGCAACCTGAGGAGCGCCAACATTTGCCTCTACCTTAAATTCGCGGAGCATACGGTCTACGATAATTTCAAGGTGAAGCTCGCCCATGCCGGCGATGATTGTTTGACCTGTTTCCTCATCGGTATATGCCTTGAACGTGGGATCCTCTTCTGCAAGCTTTGCAAGAGCGATACCCATCTTTTCCTGACCTGCCTTGGTTTTGGGCTCGATGGCAACGCGGATAACGGGATCCGGGAAGTTCATTGATTCAAGGATAATCGGGCTGTTTTCATCGCAAAGAGTATCACCGGTGGTGGTGTTTTTAAGACCTACTGCGGCAGCGATATCGCCGGCATAAACGGTTTCGATATCTTCTCTGTGGTTTGCGTGCATTTGAAGAATACGGCCGATTCTTTCCTTGTTGCCCTTAACGGAGTTGTAAACCTGGGAACCTGCATTAAGAGTGCCCGAATAAACGCGGAAGTAGCAAATCTTACCTACAAACGGGTCTGTGGCAATCTTGAACGCAAGAGCCGAGAACGGCTCGCTGTCGGACGAATGGCGGAATTCCTCCTCATCCGTATCAGGGTTTACACCCTTGATTGATTCAACATCTGTGGGAGCAGGCATGAAATCAACAATCGCATCAAGGAGCGGCTGAACGCCCTTGTTTCTGTAAGATGTGCCGCAGGTGATAGGAACCATCTGGCAAGCACAGGTTGCCTTTCTGATTGTTTTTTTGATTTCGTCAACGGTGAGCTCTTCGCCTTCAAAATACTTATCCATAAGAGCTTCGTCCTGCTCTGCAACAGCTTCGATAAGCTTATCGCGATATTCCTGAGCAAGATCCTTCATTTCCTCCGGAATTTCCTCGCGGCGAACATCGTTTCCGAGATCGTCGTAGTAAATTTCGGCATCCATATTGATAAGATCCACGATACCCTTAAAGGTATCCTCGGAACCGATCGGAAGCTGAATCGGAACTGCGTTGCATTTAAATCTTTCTTTTACCATGTTGAGAACATTGTAAAAGTCTGCACCCATAATATCCATCTTGTTTACATAGATCATACGGGGTACATTATATTCGTCAGCCTGGCGCCAAACGGTTTCAGACTGAGGCTCTACGCCGCCCTTTGCGCAAAGAACGGTAACAGAGCCGTCAAGCACACGGAGTGAACGCTGAACCTCAACGGTGAAGTCAACGTGACCCGGTGTGTCGATAATATTGATTCTATGTTTTTTCCAGAAGCAAGTTGTGGCAGCGGAGGTGATTGTGATACCTCTTTCCTGCTCTTGTGCCATCCAGTCCATAGTAGCGGCGCCGTCGTGGGTTTCACCGATTTTGTGGTTAATACCCGTGTAATAAAGGATACGCTCGGTAGTGGTTGTTTTACCGGCATCGATATGCGCCATAATACCAATATTTCTTGTCATCTCAAGCGACACTTTTCTTGGCATAATATCCTCCTATTCCGATACTGGGATCAATACCTAAAATGAGCAAATGCTTTGTTTGCCTCTGCCATTTTATGTGTATCATCGCACTTCTTAACTGCGCCGCCGGTTTTATTTACGGCATCCATAATTTCCGCAGCAAGGCGTTCCTTCATAGTTCTTTCGGAACGCTGGCGTGAATATGCTGTTATCCAGCGCAAGCCCAAAGTTTGGCGCCTTTCGGGGCGAACTTCAAGCGGAACCTGGTAAGTTGCACCGCCGACACGGCGAGCCTTTACCTCAAGAACGGGCATAACGTTTTCCATAGCAGCTTCAAAAGTTTCTAACGGATCGTTGCCTGTTTTTTCTTTAATGATGTCAAATGCACCGTAAACGATTTTCTGTGCGACACCTTTTTTTCCATCATACATGATGTTGTTGATAAGACGGGTTACCAGCTTTGAATTATAAAGCGGATCCGGCAAAACATCACGCTTAGCGATTTGGCCTCTTCTTGGCATCTTCGCTTCCCTCCTTCATAATTTTAATGAGTTCATAGGTACTCGGTTTTTCCGTGGAGTCAACAAGTAGGCTATACCGCATATATATAATACAAGGTATAAACTATTGTTTTATCCTAAAATAGCTGCTTATTTCTTTGCAGCCTTCGGCTTCTTAGCGCCGTACTTAGAGCGGCTTTGCATTCTGCCGTTTACGCCCTGAGTATCAAGAGTGCCGCGAATGATGTGGTAACGCACACCGGGAAGATCCTTAACACGACCGCCGCGAACCATAACTACGGAGTGTTCCTGAAGGTTGTGACCAACGCCGGGAATGTATGCGGAAACCTCCATGCCGTTTGTTAAACGAACACGGGCGATTTTACGAAGAGCAGAGTTCGGCTTCTTCGGAGTGGCTGTTTTAACAGCCGTGCATACGCCGCGCTTTTGGGGAGAGCAGTTATCGTTCATAACGTTCTTCTTGGTATTGAGGCTCTTTAAAAGTGCAGGTGCTTTTGCCTTTTTCTCAACAGACTTTCTGCCTGTTCTTACTAATTGGTTAAAGGTAGGCAATAGTTTATATCTCCTTTCTGCAAAATTTATGCGCAATCATATGCGCATACACTGCGGTTTCACAAATTTGAAGCCGCCGTATATACGCACATATTGAGGCGGGCAATAAGCCCACCTCAATATTTTGTGCAACTGTGACAAAATAATTAAAAATATTTGTGCAAAGCGGTGTTATCCCTGCTCACACAGTTATCAATTATATCACTCGGACATACTGTTTGTCAACAATTTTTGTAATTGTTCCAGGTTTAATATTTCCTCCGAACCTTCGGAAGAAAGGTAGCTCGGCACAACATCAACATCTCGGAACACATCCATACCCGTGCCTGCCGGAACGAGCTTACCGATGATAACATTTTCTTTAAGACCGATAAGAGGATCAACCTTGCCCTTAATTGCTGCATCCGTAAGAACCCTTGTGGTTTCCTGGAAAGACGCTGCAGAAAGGAACGAATCTGTTGCAAGCGAAGCCTTTGTGATACCCATAAGAATCGGAATATAGGTTGCCTTTTTAAGATCTGCCTCGCCTGCCGCAATGCGAGCTTCAATTTCTTCGTTTGCCTCGTCAACAGCCGAAACATCAACCATTGTGCCGGAAACAAGCTTGGTATCGCCCGCATCGTCAACCGTACATTTCTTAAGCATTTGGCGAACAATTACTTCAATGTGCTTATCGTTAACATCAACACCCTGGGTACGGTACGCAAACTGAACCTCTCGAATAAGGTAGTTATAAACAGCCTCTTCGCCGAGGATTGCAAGAACGTCATGCGGATTCTTTGAGCCGTAGGTGAGTTCCTGACCTTTTGCAACATGCGCGCCCTCTGTGATTTCCTCGCGAATTCTGAAGCCGTAAGGAACAAGATATTTGCGCTCTTCCATAGTGTCGTTATTAGTAACGACGATATGCTGGGTTTTCTTAACCTCTTCAAATCTTACAATGCCGTCAATCTCGGAAAGGATTGCATACTGTTTGGGCTTGCGCGCCTCAAACAGTTCCTCAACACGGGGAAGACCCTGTGTGATATCCTCGCCACCTGCGATACCGCCGGTGTGGAAGGTTCTCATTGTAAGCTGAGTACCGGGCTCGCCGATCGACTGAGCCGCTATGATGCCGACTGCTTCGCCGACCTGAACAGGCTCGTTAAACGCAAGGTTTGAGCCATAGCACTTGCGGCAAACGCCATGGTGCGATTTACATGTGATAAGAGAACGGATTTTAACCTCGGTGATACCTGCGGAAACGATTTTATCTGCGATTTCCTTGGTCATCATAACGTCGGGAGAAGCAAGAACCTCGCCGGTTGCGGGATCGCAAACCTCGCCAAGCGGGAAGCGACCGATAAGGCGTTCCTTAAGAGATTCAAGTTCACGGTTGCCGTCCATAATAGCCTTAACTATGATGCCGTCTTTGCAGCCGCAATCATCATCGCGGATAATAACATCCTGCGAAACGTCAACAAGGCGGCGTGTAAGGTAACCCGAGTCGGCTGTACGAAGCGCGGTATCGGTAAGACCTTTACGGGCACCGCGCGAAGAAATGAAGTATTCCAAAATATTAAGACCTTCACGGTAGTTTGCCTTAATCGGAATTTCGATCGTTTTACCTGCGGTGTTTGCGATAAGTCCGCGCATACCCGCAAGCTGACGAAGCTGAGCGGTGCTGCCGCGTGCGCCGGAATCAACCATCATGTGAATCGGGTTATGAGTTCCGTCAAAGTTTGAAGTAAGCTCGTTTGTGACCTTATTTGTGCAATCCTCCCAAGCCTTAATAACGGCTGAGGAACGCTCTTCGTTTGTGATAAGACCGTAATTATAGTTCATTGTGATCTCGTCAACCTGCTTTTCGGCATCTGCAAGGAAGCCTTTTTTTGCATCCGGAATAAGAGCGTCGCAAACGGCAACAGTGGTGCCGGAAACGGTGGAATACTTATAGCCCTGCGCCTTGATATGATCAAGTGCAACGGAGGCAACCGAAACGCCGTGAACGGAGATGAGTTTATCAACGATTTGACCGAGCTGCTTTTTCTTAACAACAAAGCCGATTTCGGGTTCAAATTCGTTTTCGGCAACGGAGCGATCAACAAAGCCCAAATCCTGCGGAATCGGATTGTTGAAGATTACGCGACCGATTGTGGTGATAACAACGGCACTTTTTGTGATGCCGTTTTTCTCTTTGGAGAAGCGGATTTTAACCGGTGAGTGCATACCGAGAGAACCCTCCTGATATGCCATCATAGCCTCGTCCTTATCTCTGTAAATATGATAAGATTTATAGATTGAGAAATCGGCGGCAAGTTCGGAATCCTTTTCATCTGTGAGGATTTGAGTATCATCGAATCTGCCTGCAACAAGCTTTCTTACATTTTGGAAATCGATTTCTTCGGTTCTGTTTTCATCCTTAAAGAATTTTGGCTGACCGGGCTCACCCTCTTTAATCATGGTGAGGTAGTAAGAGCCGATAACCATATCCTGCGTGGGAACGGTTACGGGCTTGCCGTCCGACGGCTTAAGCAGGTTGTTTGCGGCAAGCATAAGAAGGCGTGCCTCTGCCTGAGCCTCTGCCGAAAGCGGAACATGAACAGCCATTTGGTCACCGTCGAAGTCTGCGTTAAACGCCGTACATGCAAGGGGATGAAGCTTAATTGCCCTGCCTTCAACAAGAACCGGTTCAAACGCCTGAATACCGAGGCGGTGAAGTGTGGGAGCACGGTTAAGCATAACCGGGTGATCCTTAATTACAACCTCAAGAGCATCCCAAACTGCCGGATCCTGAGCGCGCTCGACCTTTTTCCTTGCGGATTTGATGTTTGAAGCAGCGCCGGTGGCAACAAGGCGTTTCATAACGAAAGGCTTAAAGAGCTCGATTGCCATTTCCTTGGGAAGACCGCACTGATGCATCTTGAGTTCCGGACCTACAACGATAACGGAACGGCCGGAATAGTCAACACGCTTACCGAGAAGGTTTTGACGGAAGCGACCCTGCTTACCCTTAAGCATATCGGAAAGGGATTTAAGCGGGCGGTTGCTGGGGCCTGTTACCGGGCGACCTCTTCTGCCGTTATCGATAAGGGCGTCAACAGCTTCCTGAAGCATTCTCTTTTCGTTTCTTACGATAATATCGGGCGCGCCGAGCTCAAGGAGCCTTTTAAGGCGGTTGTTTCTGTTTATAACTCTTCTGTAAAGATCATTAAGATCCGAGGTGGCAAATCTGCCGCCGTCAAGCTGAACCATGGGACGGATATCCGGAGGAATTACCGGAATAACATCCATAATCATCCATTCAAGCTTATTGCCGCTCTTATAGAAAGCATCAACAACATCAAGCCTTTTAAGAATGCGCACTCTTTTTTGACCGGTTGCCGTTTCAAGCTCGGCGGTGAGCTCATTGCGAAGCTGCTCAACATCAATATCCTGAAGCAGCTTTTTAACGGCTTCCGCACCCATGCCGGCTTCAAAATCGTCCTCATATCTTTCGCGCATTTCGGCATATTCTTTTTCGTTGAGAATTTGCATTTTCTCAAGCGGAGTATCGCCGGGATCCGTTACGATATAAAGCGCAAAATAAAGCACCTTTTCAAGATAGCGGGGGCTTATATCAAGCACAAGACCGAGGCGGCTGGGAATTCCCTTGAAATACCAGATGTGGGAAACAGGAGCTGCAAGCTCGATGTGACCCATACGCTCGCGGCGAACCTTCGAGCGTGTAATTTCAACGCCGCAACGCTCGCAGACCTTGCCTTTATAACGAACTCTTTTGTATTTACCGCAATGGCATTCCCAGTCCTTTGTGGGACCGAAAATCTTTTCGCAATAAAGACCGTCTTTTTCGGGCTTAAGAGTTCTGTAGTTTATGGTTTCGGGCTTTGTTACCTCGCCGTAAGACCATGCACGGATTTGTTCCGGGGAGGCAAGACCGATTTTTATTGAATTGAATTCACTGTTATTTTCCATGTGGAAGCACTCCTTTATATATAATGTAATGTAGGTTTATCGGCCCGAAGATTATTCTTCATTGTCTTCAACATCCGAATCCGCGAACAAATCGTCAAATTCGGAATTCAGGCCTGCTTCCTCGGCTTTTTCATCAGCATCCTCAAGGGTGTAACCCTCGCTGTTTGAATCAAAGTCGTTTACCTCTGTAAAGGCATTACTGTCTATCGGCTGAATTTCCGTGCCGTCGTCGATATCCTGCTTAAGCTCAACCTCGTTGCCGTCCTTATCATAAAGGCGGGTGTCAAGACCGAGAGCCTGAAGTTCTTTATAAAGAACCTTAAAGGATTCGGGAGTGCCGGCAGGCGGAATATTTTCGCCCTTAACAATTGCTTCGTAAGTTTTAACACGGCCCGTAACGTCATCGGATTTAACCGTAATGATTTCCTGCAGCGTGTAAGCCGCGCCGTAAGCCTCAAGTGCCCAAACTTCCATTTCACCGAAACGCTGACCGCCGAACTGAGCTTTACCGCCGAGGGGCTGCTGCGTTACCATGCTGTAAGGACCGGTGGAACGCGCATGGATTTTATCATCAACAAGATGATGGAGCTTAAGATAATACATATAGCCGACGGTGATAGGGTTATCGAATTTTTCACCCGTTCTGCCGTCTGTAAGAACGGTTTTACCGTCCTCCGAAAGACCTGCAAGCTTAAGGCATTCGCGAATATCATCCTCGTGCGCACCGTCGAATACGGGCGTGCACATCTTCCAGCCGAGTGCCATTGCAGCATAGCCGAGATGAACCTCAAGTACCTGACCGATATTCATACGGGAAGGTACGCCGAGAGGGTTAAGCACGATATCGAGCGGACGACCGTCCGGCAGGAAAGGCATATCCTCCTGCGGAAGAACGCGGGAAACAACGCCCTTGTTACCGTGGCGACCTGCCATTTTATCGCCGACCTGGATTTTTCTTTTTTGTGCAATATAAACGCGAACAACCTTGTTTACGCCGGGGCTGAGTTCGTCGCAATTTGCACGGGTGAACACCTTAACATCAACAACAATACCGTATTCGCCGTGAGGAACGCGCATGGAGGTGTCTCTTACCTCTCTTGCCTTTTCGCCGAAGATTGCGCGAAGCAATCTTTCCTCGGCAGTAAGTTCGGTTTCACCCTTGGGAGTTACCTTGCCGACAAGGATATCGCCGCTGTGCACCTCTGCGCCCACGCGGATAATTCCGTCTTCATCAAGGTCTTTCAAAGCATCCTCGCCCACATTGGGAATATCTCTTGTGATTTCCTCAGGACCGAGCTTCGTGTCTCTCGATTCAACATCATGCTCTTCAATATGAATAGATGTGTAAACATCGTCGCGAACCATTTTTTCATTTATAAGAACAGCGTCCTCGTAGTTATAACCCTCCCAGGTCATAAAGCCGATGAGTGCGTTCTTACCGAGCGATACCTCACCGTTACAGGTTGCGGGACCGTCCGCAATAACCTGACCGTCCTCAACCTTTTGATGCAGCGAAACAATCGGGCGTTGATTTATGCAGGTACCCTGGTTTGAACCGCTGAACTTAACAAGCTCATATCTGTCTACATCGCCGGTTTTAACCGTAATTTCGATTGATTCGGCATCAACTGCGGTTACGGTGCCGCCGCGCTTTGCAACAACAACTACACCGGAGTCGTAAGCAGCTTTGTATTCCATGCCGGTGCCGACAACGGGAGCCTCTGTTTTAAGAAGCGGAACTGCCTGACGCTGCATGTTTGCACCCATAAGAGCACGGTTTGCGTCGTCGTTTTCAAGGAAAGGAATCATCGCCGTTGCAACGGAAACAACCATCTTGGGCGAAACATCCATGTAATCTACTTTTTCGGGTTCACAGGTAAGGAATTCATCCCTGTAGCGGCAGGTGACGCGCTTATTGAGGAATCTGCCGTTTTCGTCAAGAGGCTCGTTTGCCTGGGCAACGGTGTAATTATCCTCAACATCTGCGGTCATATAAACAACCTCAGAGGTTACGCAACCCGTTTCCTTATCAACCTTACGGTAAGGAGCCTCGATAAAGCCGTATTCATTAAGGCGGCTGTAGCATGCAAGATAAGAGATAAGACCGATATTGGGACCTTCGGGAGTTTCGATGGGGCACATTCTGCCGTAGTGGGTGTAATGAACGTCACGAACCTCAAATCCGGCACGGTCTCTTGAAAGACCGCCGGGACCGAGGGCGGAAAGCCTTCTCTTGTGAGTAAGCTCTGCAAGCGGATTGTTTTGATCCATAAACTGCGAAAGCGGAGAAGAGCCGAAAAATTCTTTAATAGCCGCAACAACGGGGCGGATATTGATAAGTGCCTGCGGAGTGATGGATTCTTCATCATCCTGCACCTGAAGAGTCATTCTTTCGCGGATAACCCTTTCCATTCTGGAAAAGCCGATTCTGATTTGATTTTGAAGCAACTCGCCCACTGCGCGGATGCGGCGGTTTCCGAGATGGTCGATATCATCGGTTACGCCTACGCCGCATGCAAGGTTAATAAGATAAGAAACGGTTGCAAAAATATCGTCGATAATAATGTGCTTGGGAATAAGATCATCGCATCTGATTTGAATTTCTTCTTTAAGAGCTTCCTCGTCGTCGCCGCATTTTTCAAGAATTTCGGAAAGCACTCTGTAAGATACTTTTTCGTTTATACCGAGCGGCTTACAATCGAAATCAACATATTTATTGATATCAACCATGCCGTTTGAAACAATCTTAACCTCTTTGCCCTCTGCGTCAACAAACGCATTCATAACGCCTGCGTTTTCTATTTCAAGAGCCTTTTCCTCGCTGATAACCTCGCCGGCATCCGCAAGAAATTCACCCTGAGGAGAAACGATCGGCTGAGTAAGAGTTTTGCCTGCAAGCCTATCCGAAAGGGCAAGTTTTTTATTATATTTATATCTGCCGACTCTTGAAAGGTCATATCTGTGAGCATCAAAGAACAAACCGTCAAGATGAGCCTGAGCCGTTTCAAGTGTGGGCGGCTCGCCCGGGCGAAGTTTCTTGTAAACCTCAAGCAGCGCTTCCTCAGTGTTTTTTGTTGTATCTTTTTCTATTGTGGCTTCGATTCTTTCGTCGTTTCCGAAAAATTCGCGAATTTCATCGTCCGAGCCGAGACCGAGAGAACGCAGGAAAGTGGTGATAAAGATTTTTCTGTTTTTATCGATTCTTACATAGAAAAGATCGTTGGCATCCGTTTCGTATTCGAGCCATGCGCCTCTGTTGGGGATAACTGTGTTTGTAAAAAGCTCTTTACCGGTTTTATCATGATCCATATGATAATAAACACCGGGTGAGCGAACAAGCTGAGATACGATACATCTTTCCGCACCGTTGATAACGAATGTGCCTGCATCCGTCATAAGCGGGAAATCGCCCATATAGATAATATTTTCCTTAACCTCGCCGGTTTCCTTGTTTTGAAGGCGAGCCCTTACTTTGAGGGGTTTTGCGTAAGTTACATCTCGGGATTTGCACTGTGCGATGGTGTACTTAGGGGCGTCATCCATTGAATAATCGATAAAATCAAGCACAAGATTGCCCGTGTAATCGGTGATGGGACCGATATCGCGGAAAACCTCCTGCAAGCCCTCATCAAGAAACCACTGATAGGATTTTTTCTGCACTTCAATAAGATTGGGCATGGGCATAACCTCATTGATTTTTGCAAAGCTTTTCCTTGTAGTGGTGCCGAGCTGAATGTCCTTCACATTTACCATAAAGGTAATCACTCCGTTTCTTTGTAAATTACTGTAAAAATCAAAAAACACGCCTTTGCCGCAGGCGGCGAAATTTCGCACAATCACGAATGTTTTGCCGCTTTTTTGCGCCCGTTTTCGGCAGGCACAAAGGCAAAAAGGGCATACTTTCCATTTTTAGCGTGCTATTATAATAAGCTTCCGTATTAAATAAGTCAATAAAAATTTTTTAAATATTTATAAAAATGCGCCGATTTTTGAAAACTTTTTGTTACACTGCGCCGCGTGTTTTAGAAAAAGCGGCAAAAGCAACCTCTCTCGCCGTGTATTTTATCGAAAAATCAGAGCCGGGAAAAACAAAATAAATGGCAAATTCATCTTTTCATACGCAATATAATCTGCTATAATATTATAACTGAAAAATATGGTGATGAATTATGAAAAAGCTGATTTCCGTTTTAATGTGCATAGCACTTGCCGCCTGTGTTTTCGGCGGCTGCTCAAAAAGCAACGAAAAAATAGATCTTATATACCCCTTTTCCGGCAATGTAAACAGCTATGACCCTCAGGTGGCTTCCACGCAAGATGAATTTTTGATTGCAGAAAACGGATTTGAGGGGCTTGTGCGCTGCGATGACGACGGCAATATCACCCCCGGCTGCGCCGAAAGTTGGCAGGTAAGTGACGACGGCTTAACCTACACCTTTAAGCTAAGGCAAAACTTAAAATGGTATATCTTCCCCTCGGTAAAAAAAGCAATGGGCGATGATTACGATCCGGAAATCACGGCGGATGATTTTGTTTTTGCCCTGCAAAGAGCGGCGGACGATCTAACGCAAAGCCCGCTTTTTGCCACAATTTCCGGCATTGAAAACGCAAACGAGGTTCATTCCGGCGAGCGCGACGAAAGCGAACTCGGCGTTTATGCTGCGGATAAATACACGCTGCAAATAAATCTTACCGCAGCAGACAATGATTTTTTGCAAACGCTTTCCACGGCGGTAGCAATGCCATGCAACAAAGAATTTTTCAATTCCACAAACGGCAGATACGGACTTGATTTGAAATACACGATGTTCAACGGGCAATTCGTGCTTACGAGCGTGCTTGAAACATCATACATTATGAAAGCAAACAGCGCCTACAAGGGTCCCTCGCCGGCAAAAGCCTCCGACCTAACCTTAAAAATCGTTGAGGATGACGAAAGCGTGGTAGATAAGCTTTCCAGCGGATATTACGACGCAGCTTACCTGCGCGGATACGAAAGCGACAAGGTGAGCAAAAAAAGCGGAATTTCGTTTGTGCCCTACAGCAATACAACCTGGGCGTTTGTGATAAACACATCAAAGGGCGTTTTTGCAAAAAAGGACGCACGCAAGGCGTTTGCGCTTTCCGTTTCAGATATTGATTACGGCGAATTTGATTATTTGAGCGACGCAAAGGGCTACATTCCGCCATCCTGCACGGCAAACGGCAAATCATACAGCGAGCAGAGCGCAACGATAACCGAAAGCGAAAACAAGGACGAAGCAATCGAGCTTTGGAAAAAAGCTCTTAAAGACGCCGGCACATACAGCGTGGAAATTACAATTTTGGCTCCGGACACAATGAAGGACGCCGCCAAAGAACTTATTCAGGGAATTCAATCCGGCATAGGCACGGTTTCCAAGGTGGGGAACCGCGACACGGAATTTTCGCTGAAGCTGGAAACGGCAACGGAAAGCGAAGTTAAAAGCAAGGCGGCAAGCGGCGATTACGATATCGTGCTTTATCCCCTTGTTTCCAACTCGGCAAGCCCCGTGACCTTTTTGAGCGATGTTGACAGTCTTAAAATCACTGATTTTTACAGAAACGATTTTGAAAGCGCGCTTGAGGCGGCAAATTCAGCCGATTCTGATTCGCTGATTTCCGTGTGCGGGGAATGCGAAGCCGCACTTTACGATACCTATTGCTTTATTCCCGTTTTTTACGAATCAAACTACTATGCGCAGGCAAAAGGCGTGAGCGGGGTTCAGTTTCATCCCGGCTCAGGGAGGGTTTCATTTATAAATGCAACAAGAGCATAATAAAGCTGAGCGCAAAAGCGGCAAAGCGGCAAAAATTATTTGCTGGCTGCTTGTTGCTGCGTGCATGGCGGCAATATTTTATTTTTCGTCGCGCACGGCGGATGAATCTTCAAAGCAAAGCGGTTTTTTTGCACAGCTGATAACAAAAATCTTCGGCATAAGCAACCTTTCGGATTTTATAGTGAGGAAAGGTGCGCATTTTTGCGAATTTGCCGGGCTGAGTCTGCTTTTTGCAATTGCCTTTAAAGTGCAAACAGGCAAAACAAAAACGCCCACGGCGATTATAAGCGCATCGGTTTATGCCGCAACGGACGAAATTCACCAAATCTTTGTGCCGGGCAGAGCCTGCCGCGCGCTTGATTGGGGAATAGACACATGCGGTGCGGCACTTGGTGCACTTTTGATTTTGCTGATAATAACCGTTTTTGCAAAAATCAAGACCTGCAAAAGCAAAGCTCAAAACGAAAGCTGATATCAGCAAGCAGACATTTGCAATGCACGATTGACAGGCGACTGCAATTGGAATATAATGTTTAATTAAATTATAATGTTTTTATATTTTAATAACGGTTAATTATAAGGAGACAAACTAATGAATGTACTTGTTTATGACAACGAAGAGCAGATAGGCATTGCGGCAGGCAACTACATGTGCGGTCAGGTGCTTCAAAAGCCCGAGTCCGTTTTGGGGCTTGCAACGGGCTCCACACCGCTGAAACCATATGTTCAAATGGCAAAGCTTTATGAAAAAGGCGTTGTTGATTTTTCAAAGGTTACCACATTTAACCTTGACGAATATGTTAACATTGATGTGAACGATGTTAATTCCTACCACAGATTTATGCATGACAATCTTTTTGATAAGATTAACATTCCGGAGGAAAGCATTAACTTCCTTAACGGAAATGCGGCAGATCTTGAAGCCGAATGCAAAAATTACGAAAAAAAGATCAAAAAAGCAGGTGGAATAGACATTCAGCTTTTGGGCATAGGCTCAAACGGTCACATTGCATTTAACGAACCTGCCGACTGCTTCCAAAGATGGAGCCATGTGGTTACGCTTAAAGAAAGCACGGTTAAAGACAACAGCCGCTTTTTCAAGTCTATTGAAGAGGTGCCGACGAAAGCCGTTACAATGGGCATAGGCTCAATCATGCAGGCAAAGAAAATCCTTATCATAGCACTCGGCGAGCACAAGGCAAAGGCTATCAAGCAGGTTATTGACGGCAATGTTACACCGATGTGCCCGGCATCCGTGCTTCAATTCCACACGGATGTTACCCTTATGCTGGACAAGGGTGCAGCTTCACTTATCTGAATGTAAATAGAAATTACAATTTAAGGAGAGGAACAAAATGGCTGAAAAAGAGAAATTTTATATCACCACCCCTATATACTATCCCTCCGGAAATCCGCATATCGGGCACTGCTACACAACGGTTGCCTGCGATTCCATAGCGAGATACAGAAGATTGCAGGGCAGAGATGTTATGTTCCTTACGGGAACGGACGAGCACGGTCTTAAAATTGAGCAAAAAGCCGCCGCGGAGGGTGTTACCCCAAAGCAATATGTTGACAAAGTTGTTGAAAAATTCAAAAGTCTTTGGCAATATATGAACATCAGCTACGACAGATATATTCGCACAACGGACGATTACCATGTTGAAGCGGTGCAAAAAATATTTAAAGAACTTTACGACAGGGGCTATATCTACAAGGGCGAATACAAGGGCAAATATTGCACTCCGTGCGAAAGCTTTTGGACGGAAAGCCAGCTTGCGGACGGGAAATGCCCCGAATGCGGCAGAGAGGTTACCGAAGCTGCCGAGGAAGCATATTTCTTTAAAATGGCACCGTTTGCAGAGCGCATTGAAAAGCTGCTTACGGAAACCGATTATTTGCAGCCCAAAACAAGAGCAAACGAGCTTGTAAACAACTTTATCAAGCCCGGGCTTGAAGATCTTTGCGTTTCCAGAACATCGTTCACATGGGGCGTTCCCGTGTCGTTTGACGAAAAGCATGTTGTTTATGTTTGGATAGACGCACTTTCAAACTATATCACAGCACTTGGCTACAAAAACGGCAAATACAACGATTTCAATAAATTCTGGCCCGCGGATGTGCACATGGTTGCAAAAGACATTATGCGCTTTCACGCAATCATTTGGCCGGCAATGCTTATGGCACTTGATTTGCCGCTGCCGAAGCACCTTGCCGTGCACGGTTGGATAACCTTTAACGGTCAAAAAATGAGCAAATCCATCGGCAATGTTGTTGACCCGTTTGTGCTTGGCGAAAGATACGGCTGCGACGCCATCAGATACCACATTATGCGTGAAATGGCTCTCGGCGCAGACAGCTCTTTCTCTAACGAAATTATGATAAACAGAATAAATTCCGACCTTGCAAACGATTTGGGCAACCTTGTTTCAAGAACCGTTGCAATGGTTGAAAAATATTTCGGCGGCACCCTACCGAAGGACAGAGAGCCTGCAGAGATAGACAGCGAGCTTATCGAAACGGTGCTTGCGCTGCGCGATAAAACGGACGAATATCTTGATTTGACCCAACTTAACAACGCACTTGCGGAAATTTTCAAGGTTATTTCAAGAGCCAATAAATATATTGACGAAACAACGCCTTGGGTGCTCGGCAAGGACGAAAGCAAGAAGGCACGCCTTGCAACCGTGCTCTATAACTTGCTTGAAGCAATCAGAGTGAGCACCACCCTGCTTTCCTGCTTTATGCCCACAACAATGCCAAAAGTTTGGGAGCAAATCGGGGCAGACGAAAGCCTTATCACATATGAAAACGCTGGCAAATACGGAGTACTTCCTGCCGATGTTACGGTAAAAAAAGGTGCGCCGCTTTTCCCGAGAATCGATGTTGAAAAAGAGATAGATGAGCTTAACGAGCTGATTTCAAAGCAGATGAAAGAAGCTGAAGCTAAGGCGGCAGGCAAAAAGCCTGCTCCCGAGGGCATTGCCCAAATCGGCATAGACGATTTTGCAAAGGTTGAACTTTGCGCAGCCAAAATCCTTGAATGCGAGCCGGTAAAAAAATCCAAAAAGCTGCTTAAAATTCAGGCGGACGACGGCACGGATAAGCCCAGGCAAATCGTTTCCGGCATTTCGGAATACTACAATCCCGAAGAGCTTATCGGCAAAACCGTTATCATAGTTGCAAACCTAAAACCTGCAAAGCTTTGCGGCGAAATGAGCAACGGCATGCTGCTTGCCGCAGACACGGCAGACGGCGGCGTTAAGGTGCTTTTTGCAGACGGCATGGAGCCGGGAATGAGGCTTCGCTGATTTATGGAGCGATGCATATTCGATTCCCACAGCCATTATGACGATGAGCGGTTTAACGGCGACAGAAACGAGCTTTTAAGTTCCCTGCCCCAAAAGGGCGTGGAGCTTGCCGTTTCCTGCGGCTGCGATTTGGAAACCTGCGAAAAAAACAGGCAAATCGCCGAAGAATACGATTATATATATTTTGCCGCCGGCTTTCACCCCGAAAATTTGGAGGGTGCTGAGCTTTCGCAGCTTGAAAAAATCAAGGAATACGCGGCGCACGAAAAATGCGTTGCCATAGGCGAAATCGGGCTTGATTACCACTGGATGAGTTCTTCAAAAGAGAAGCAGCGCGAATTTTTCACGCGGCAGTGCCTGCTTGCAAACGAGCTTGATATGCCCGTTATAGTGCACGACAGAGAAGCCCACGGAGACACACTTGATATTTTAAAGCAAACACGCCCAAAGGGCGTTGTGCACTGTTTTTCCGGTTCTAAGGAAATGGCGGCGGATATCATTCGCCTCGGCATGTATATAGGGCTGAACGGCGTTGCAACCTTTAAAAATGCACGCAGAAGCCTTGAAGCGGCAAAAACAATTCCGCTTGAGCGCCTTGTGCTTGAAACTGATTGCCCTTATTTGGCACCCGAGCCTTTCAGGGGCAGGCGAAACGACAGCTCATATATAAGTTACATTGCCGAAAGGCTGGCACCCGAGCTGAATGTTTCGGCGCAGGAACTTTTGAGCATCACAAACGAAAATGCGCGCCGCCTTTATAATATGTAAAAATATATAATCATAATAAAATATTATTGCCAACATTTGCAAAGCTTATATTTTGTGCTACAATTATATAAAATAAACAATATATAGAATTAAGGGGAGCGGCGGCAACCTCTCCCCTCTTTCTGTGAGTGTGACACTTTAGCGCCGTGTGTCAAATGTTATCGTGATTTCATTCACTCCGCGCTTGATTTTTACACTTTTTAGCCTTAGCAAATAAGCTAAGGCTTTTATTATTAGGATAACAGATAAAAACGCGTGGGCTTCCGATTAAGAAGCACACGCGTTTTTCTTTTACATTTATTTAGTTTTTAATTAAATACTTTTATTTTTGCCCACAAGGCAAATCACCATTTATTATGCACGCGCTCGGCAAACACAAGCTTATCCTTAATTTTGATTTCGGTGCCGTCATCAAGCACGGCGATGCCGCTGATTTTGCCGAAAACCTGGTGCGGCAGCATGCACATAAACTTAATATCCAACGGCGCTTGGCGGTCTATAATCGGCTCAAAAGTCATTTCAAACCGCCCGTCGGACGAAGTAAAAGTCCACGGCTGCATATAAAGATATTCCTCGCCGTTTTTGGAGATATTGAAGGTAACTTCCTCCAGCTTATGCGAAGTGCCGTTATAAAACAGCATATTCTCGCTTGCTGCGCTTGTGTTGCCGAAGCCGTAGCCAATATTGAAGCCGAAGCGGCTGCCATCCTCCAAAACCATCTGACCGGACCCCCAATACCAAGTGTTATCATAAGTCCAAACACCTCTGCCCCAATCAAGGGTGGCAAGAGCGCCGTTTTCGGAATTGAAATCGTATTTTTTACCGTCAAATGAAAACCAACCCTCGGCGCACATACAATTGATTTTTTGATTGTAATAAAAATGCTTATCCTTATCAAAAGGCGTGGCTATAACCATGCTTTCGGTCGGAATATCCGAAAGCACAATATCGAATTTAAGCGGCTTTTTCGTGTTGCAATAATTTGCATATGTGCCGAAAAGGTGCCTTGATTTGCCGTCGTTTTCAAAGGTCATTTCAGCCGTACCCACCTTGGCGTGCACATCGCCGATTTTTGACGAAACCGGCATATGAAGCTTACCCATGGGAAATGCGCCGATTTCCGAATCGTTCATTTGGCGTGGGCATTTTCCGAAGCGAAGTATAGAAGCCGAAACACAGCTTACATAACCCGCGTCCGAAACTGTGAGGCAAATGCCGTAATCCTGCGTGCCAACATAATAATAATCCCATTCCTTTATTCGCATGGCAGGCGCCTTGATATCCGCCCTTGAATACTGCCAATAAAGCTTTTTGGCAAAGCCCGGCTCAGCGATGTTACCCATATCGTTAAGCAGCCTTTGCGGCTTTGTGATTTCATGTTGCATAAAAATGATTCCCCCTTAAAAAATCATAAATTACTGCAAATATTTATTTATTTCGGAATATTCGCGCGCAAGCTCCTCAACACCCATTCTTGCATTTGCAGGGCTTGTGGAGGGCAGGCAAACGGCGTTTATTCCCGTTTTCGGCAGCTGATATTTGCAATAATATTTATAAGCCGCCTTGCCCGTTGTGAATATCACCTTAATCGGTGCCGAGCGCAAAATAACATTTAAATCCGCAGGCACCGCATTTTTTATGCTTGAATCCGCCGCACCGCAAATATCGCATTCACAAAGCACATCCCAAAGAGCAATTTTTCGGCTTAGCAAAAAGCGCATTTTGCCCTCGTTATCGGCAGGAATTTCGCAACCGAGCACGGTTGAAAGAACACGCCAAAAGCGATTTTGCGGATTTGCGTAATAAAAATCGTTTTCGCGCGATTTGGGAGAGGGCATTGTGCCCAAAATCAGCACCCTGCTTTTCGAATTATATATTGGCGAGAACGGGTGAATTATATGTTTTTCTTCCATAATTCGATATTAACACAAAGGCAAATAAAATAAAAGAGAATATTTCTGAAAGAAATAAAAAATAAATAAAAAAAGTTATTGACAATGCCGGCATAATTTGCTATTATATTTACGCACTTGAGATTGCAACACATTCCTCAATAGCTCAGTCGGTAGAGCATGCGGCTGTTAACCGCAGGGTCGTTGGTTCGAGTCCAACTTGGGGAGCCATGATTGTGCGACTATAAAGCACAAAAGCCCAAAACCCTTGAGAAATCAAGGGTTTTTCGCTGTTTTAGGGGCAATTTTTAAAAGATAATTTTATGGCACAAAATTAAATAGAATGTTCGACTAAAAGTACTTGAACCGGTGAAGCGTATATTTCTCGAAATCAGACCTCATTTTTTATAAGAGAATTTATTGCTGCCTCACCGCCCGGACCCGAACTAAAGTTATATACAGACTGTAATTTCTTTATTACATATAAAGATTTTACGGTTTTTTTATGCCTGTTTTTTCCTCCTTGCAGACGAATACATCCCATATTTGAAAATTGAAGATAATGAGCATTTATCTCGGGATGATATTGGTCAAAAACTAATGTATGATGACAAATATATCGTCTGCGAAAAGAGAAAATTGAACGAGTATTTGCAGACGCAAAAGAAAAACAAACAATGCGATATACTCCGTATCGGGGCTTATCCCAAGTAACAAAACGGGTTAGGCTTAAATTCAGCCGGCAATATGGAAATCAAAGGACAGCCATATACCGGCATATTTATTCAATGTTTTCCGATTATACTACAAAACCCTGCTCCGGCTTTCTCCGAAACGGGGCTTTTCTACAGTCTGTTTTTTGCGCCTCCTTTTGCTTTTTCTGCCGTGATTGCGATTTTTATTGAACAATACGCCTTTGTGTGATAAAATGGATATATAATTTTTGCGGCATAAAGGAGGCTCATATATGAGCGAAGAAAAGAAAAAATCAAAAAACATTTGGCAATTTGTGAAATTTGCGCTGTTTTCGGCATCTGCCGGCTTTATTCAGGTGGCAAGCTTTACTTTGCTGAGCGAAGTTATCATCAAGCTGCCGTTTTTCCAAAACTTAATGGAAACGAGTAAAGGCTTTGAAAGAATTATGCAAAACGAATACGGTCCCATGTATTTAATTGCATTGATTCTTTCCGTGATTTGGAATTTCACATTCAACAGAAAATTCACCTTTAAATCCGCGGCGAATGTGCCGATTGCAATGCTTAAGGTTTTTGCCTTTTATCTTGTTTTCACCCCGATTTCAACGATTTTGGGCAACTATTTCACTGCAAAGTTTTCCGACCTTACGGCAATAAATTACATAGTGCTCGGCTGCACAATGGCATGCAATATGATAACGGAATTTCTTTACGATAAATTCGTGGTTTTCCGCGATGCGAAAGATAAAAAAACCGAGGAGCCTGCCGAAAAGGCGGAATAAATCAAATGTATTATATAAAAAAGAGCTTTGGGATTTAAATCCCAAAGCTCTTTTTTAATGCAATTTGCGAGCGGCAGATCATTCACTTTTCGGCTTATCAAGCATTTCCTCCATGGTGTGCCAGCCGAGCACGGCGCATTTAACGCGCGCCGGCATATGCGAAACATCCTGAAGCGCACCTGCCTCTTCAAGCTCGCACAATTCGTCGTCCGTTACGCTGCTTTTAATCATTTTAAGGAAAAGATTTGCCAGATGAAGCGCATCCTCCTTTTTTCTGCCGATAATAAGATCAAGCATAATATCCGCAGACGCCTGTGAAATCGCACAGCCGTCGCCTATAAAAGCGCCATCCTCAATCACGCCGTTTTCAACCTTTAATTTAAGGAAAATATCATCGCCGCAGCTGGGATTAACGCCCTCAAGCACCAAATTCGCATCCGGCAAATCGTGCTTATGATAAGGGTGCAGGTTATGCTCGGTTAATATTTCGTTGTAAAAGCTTCTATTCTCCATATCCCATTTTCCTCCTCAATTCGGAAACGGCGTTCACAAAGCGGCTCACCTCATCCTCCGTGTTGTAAAAGAAAAAGCTTGCCCTTGCGGTGGACGGCGTGCCGAGATATTTCATCAGCGGCTGAGCGCAATGGTGACCGGCGCGAACGGCAATGCCGTTGGCATCCAAAATCGCGCTTATGTCGTGGGGATGAACCCCGTTTACCGTAAAGGTGATTATGCCGCAATGCTCGGCGGGATTTTCCGAGCCGATAACATTAACTTCATTAAGCTTTTTAAGCCCGGAAAGAGCAATTTCAGCCAAATAATTTTCCCTTTCGGCTATATTGTCAAATCCCACACTTTCGATATAATCAATCGCCGCGGAAAGACCGCAGGCAGCGCCGGCATTAACCGTGCCGGCTTCAAACTTATGCGGCAATTCGGCATATGTTGCGCCCTCGCGTGTTACATATTCAATCATTTCGCCGCCCGATAAAAACGGCGGCATTTTTTCAAGCAATTCGGCTTTGCCGTAAAGCACGCCTATTCCCATTGGAGCCATAAGCTTGTGCCCCGAAAAGGCAAGAAAATCAACATCCAAATCGCAAACATCTATTTTAACATGCGGTGCGCTTTGAGCCGCGTCCGCAAGAAAAACGGCACCGTGCTTATGAGCAAGGGCGGCAACCTTTTTAATCGGGTTTTCCCTGCCGAACACATTTGATATCTGAGCCATTGCCACAAGTGCGGTTTTATCCGTTATTGCCGATTCGAGAGCCTCATCCGAATATGCGCCCGTTTTATCGCATTCAAGATATTTAAGCGTTGCGCCCGTTTGCCTTGCCACCATTTGCCAAGGCAAAATATTGCTGTGGTGCTCCGCTATAGTAACAACTATTTCCTGCCCGGGCTTAATGAAATTCAGCCCGTAGCTGTAAGCTACAAGATTTATGCTTTCCGTTGCGTTTCTGGTGAAAACAATATCTGCGGCGGAGGGGGCGTTTAAAAATTTGCGCACTCTTTCGCGCGCACCCTCATATGCCTCGGTGGCATCCACCCCAAGCTTATAAAGACCGCGCAGCGGATTTGCATTGCGGCTTTTGTAAAAATCGTCAACCGCATTCAGCACCTGCACAGGGCGTTGCGCCGTGGCGGCGTTATCAAGATACGCGACTTCGCTTTGCGAAAATATCGGAAAATCGTTGCGATATTTCAAAACTTCTTTTTCCGTCATTCGGCAGCCTCCAAATATTCTTCAACCGTTTTTTGCGCTTCGGTATCGCCGATTTTTGCGCAGAGTGCGTCAAACTTTGCGCGAGCCATGAGAGCCTCTGCCTGCTCGGGAGTAAGCCCCCTTGAGGCAAGATAAAACAGCAATGCTTCATCAAGCCTGCCTATGCTTGCGCCGTGGTTACCCTGCACATCCTCCTCCGCGCACAAAATCAGCGGTATTGTTTTGTTTACAACATCGTCGCCCAAAAGAAGCACATCCTCTTTTTCATCTCCCTTTGAGCCTGCCGAGCCGTTTTTAAAATCAATGGTGCCCCTGAATATTTTTTCGGCGCAATCATTAAGCACGCCGCCGACATTCATAATGCTGCGTGTGCGCTTGCCGAGATGAACGGCGTTGTAATTCATATCAAAAACCTGATTGCCCTTTCCGAAATAGCCGATTTCCGCCTCAAAACGGCTTTCATCGCCTGCAAGGCGCGTTTCGCAGCCCGAATATGTTTTGCCCGAGCCGAGGAAAAACTGAATGAGCGAAACCGAAGCACTGCTTTCGCAATTTGCCGCAATATCGTTAAACACCGTGCAGCCCTTGCCGAGCATCTGAAGTTGCACGAGTTTGATTTTCGCGCCCTTTTCGGCAGTGATTTCAGTTTGCACGGCTAAATTGCCGGCGCAGTCTGCGGCGGAGGAATAATCCATAATAACGGTCAAATCCGCGCCCGACTTTGCGTTTATTGCCACACGGCGACACAAATTGCCACCGTTAAAATCAAAATAAAGCTTTGCCTTCGCCGTTTCGTTTTCACCTGCCGAAGCAAGCAAAACGGAGCCGCCGTTTGCATTACCCATGGCATTTGCAAATTGCGTGCCCATACCCGAGGAATAATTTTTCCAAATTTCACAATCGGAAACTTCGGCAGCCGCATCGGAAAGCGTCGCCTTTGCCAAGCCGAAGTTTGTGGGAAACTCGGCGGCCGTTTTGTTTAAATGCATCCAATTCCAGGTGGGGGCAGGCAAAGGATTGACGGATATTATATTTTTATCATTCATTGCCAAAACCTCCTCAGCCTATGCTGCCTTTCATTTCAAGGCGAATAAGATTATTCATTTCAACAGCATATTCAAGCGGCAGTTCCTTTGAAACATCATCGGCAAAGCCGCTTACTATCATTGCCCTTGCTTCCTCCTCGCTGATTCCGCGGGACATAAGATAAAACACCGCTTCATCGCTGATTCTGCCGATTTTAGCCTCGTGCCCGATATCGGCATTTTTGGTGCGGATATCCATTGCGGGAATTGTATCCGACCTTGAAACATCATCAAGCATAAGCGACTGGCAGGAAACGGAGGATTTGCTGTTTTTTGCATCCTTATTCACAACCACGCTGCTGCGGAAGGTGCTTATGCCGCCGTCCTTGGAAATTGAGCGTGTGTTCATATAAGAAGTTGTTTCCGGCGCACTGTGAACCACCTTTGCGCCCGTGTCAAGATTTTGACCCTTACCGGCAAATGTGATGCCGGTGAATTCCATTCTTGCTCCCCTGCCCTTTAAAATGCTCATGGGATAAAGATAAGAAACATGCGAGCCAAACGAACCGGAAACCCATTCGATTGTGCCGCCTTCTTCCACTAAAGCGCGCTTGGTGTTAAGATTATACATATTCTTAGACCAGTTTTCGATGGTGGAATAGCGCAGCTTTGCATTTTTGCCTACGAATAATTCAACACAGCCTGCATGCAAATTTGCAATGTTGTATTTAGGTGCGGAGCAGCCCTCTATAAAATGAAGATACGCACCCTCATCCACTATAATCAAGGTGTGTTCAAACTGACCTGCACCCGGTGCATTGAGCCTGAAATAAGATTGAAGCGGAATTTCAACCGAAACTCCGGGCGGAACATAAACAAACGAGCCACCGCTCCAAACCGCGCCGTGAAGAGCCGCAAATTTATGATCGTGCGGGGTAACAAGCTTCATAAAATGCTTGCGCACCATATCGGCATAAGGACCCTTAAGTGCGCTTTCCATATCCGTGTAAACAACTCCGAGTTCGGCAACCTCGCTGCGCACATTGTGGTAAACCAGCTCCGAATCATATTGCGCGCCGACGCCGGCAAGCGATTTGCGCTCTGCCTGCGGAATACCGAGGCGTTCAAAAGTTTCCTTAATATCCTTTGGAACCTCTGACCATTTCGCGCTCATTTTCGTGTTTGGTCTTACATAAGTAACAATATGATCCATATCAAGCCCGTCAATCGAGGGACCCCAATCCGGCACCTGCATTTCATTATATATTTGAAGTGCCTGAAGCCTGAAAAGCTGCATCCACTGCGGATCGTGCTTTTCCTCGGATATTTTTTGCACAATTTCCGCGGTTAAGCCTTCGTTTATTTTATAGGCATCTTTTTCATCGTCTTTGATATCGTAAACACTGCGGTCTATATCCGCAACATAGGATTTTTCTGCCAAGTTAATTCCTCCTTTGAAAAAGTGCCGAATTATTCGGCAGCGTTTTCATACGCCTCAAATCCGTTTTCATTTATTTCGTCAACGAGAGAGCCGTCGCCGGTTTTAACTATTTTGCCGTTCACAAGCACATGCGTGTAATCCACATGCAGGGATTCCAAAATTCTGGTGCTGTGGGTTATGATTATAAGACCGCCGTTTTTACTTTTTTGGTATTCCATAACACCCTGCGAAACGGTGCGCACGGCGTCAACATCAAGACCGGAATCCGTTTCATCCAATATTGCAAGTGAGGGATGAAGCATAAGCATTTGCAAGATTTCAGCTTTTTTCTTTTCGCCGCCAGAGAAACCCACATTCAAATCGCGTTCACCGTAAGAGGGATCCATTTGAAGCAACCTTGCCGCGGCTTCAAACTGCTTGTTAAACTCCCAAAGCGGCACCCTTTTGCCGCCCCTTTGCTGCAAAGTGCTGCGAATAAAGCCCTTTAAAGTTATTCCCGGCACCTCAAGAGGATTTTGGAAAGAAAGAAATATACCCTGCTTTGCACGCGCGTCTGCCGCATCGGCATTTATTTCCTTGCCGTGAAACAGTATTTTGCCGCCTGTGATTTTATAAACGGGATTACCCATAAGCGCATAGCCGAGGGTGGATTTGCCCGCGCCGTTTGGTCCCATAAGCACATGGGTTTCGCCCTTATTAACCTTGAAATCTATACCGTGCAGAATTTCCTTTTCGCCAACGGAAACCTGCAAATTTTGCACATCAAGTAAATTTTCAGCCATATTCAGCCATCCTTTCAACCTGCCTGCCGCAAACGGCAATCCAGGCGTTACTCTTTTTTATACACATAAATAATAACGGTTATTTCCTACTTTGTCAATAGGAATTGTGATGTTGATTTAGTTAAAACAAAAGCGGCGGCACAAAAGCGCCATGAATTGTTGATTTTTCACAGAAACGCATTCAAAAAAAGCACAGGGCAGAAGCCCCGTGCAACACGGTTATATGCAATCAAACGGCAGGCGAAGCGAATCGAGAGCCTTATTCAGTTCAGCGGGTGCCTTCCGATTTTGCCGATTGCTTTTTGAAATACAAAGCCAAGACGATTATTCCCAAAACAGCGCAAATAAATTCTGAAACCGGGAAAGAGCACCAAACGCCCGCCATGCCGAACGCGGCGGAAAGCGCGAATGCCACGGGCACGATAACGGCAATGCCCCTTAATATTGAAAGCACCTGCGCCGGGTGCGGATTTTCCACGGAGGTTAAAAACACCGTGAGCACCACATTAAAGCCCAAAAACGGTGTAGCGATATAATAAAGCCGCAGCCCCAAAACAGCAATTTGCTGCAGGGTGGCGTTATTTTCGCTGTTAAAAGCCGCGGTGATGGGGTTCGCAAAACAGGCAAGCAAAGGATAAATAATTGCTGCACCGGCAATCGCCGTTACGCAGGCATATTTAAAGAATTTGCAAGCCGACTTAAATTTGCCCTCGCCGTGGGCACGGCTTGAAAGCGGCTGCATGCCCTGAGCCACGCCTGTGTAAACCGAAGTGACGACAAGCGACATATTTGAAATAACGCCGTAAGCCGCAACACCAATATTGCCGGCAAGGCGCAAAATAATCATATTAAACACAAAAATAACTATGCCGACAGAAAGCTCCGTAACAAGCGACGGCACACCGAGCGCCGCCATATTGCCGATAATTTTAATATTCGGAGCCATGCGACGGAAACGGAAGCCGTTTTTGCCCCTTATTTTGTGAGAGGACAATATAAGCATGCTTATGCACGGCGAAAAGCCGGTGGCAAGCACCGCGCCGAAAATGCCCATGGCAAGCGGATAAACAAAAATATAATCCATTAAAATATTTGAAAGGCTGCCAACGGTCATTGCCGCGGTGGAAAGCCCGGGTGCGCCGTCGTTCCTTACGAATGCAATTGCAATATTATTGCAAATGAACGCCGGCGAAAAAAGCATAATCACCTTTAAATAAATTGCCGTGCTTTGCAGCACCTCGCTGTTTGCGCCGAGTGCCGAAGCGATTTTAACCGAAAAAAGCGCCCCACAAAGCATGTAAACCGCCGAAAAGAACGCGGCGGCATACATTGTGTTTACAAAAGCGCCGTCCGTTCCGCGCAAATCGCCGCGACTTTTGCAAACATTGTATTTTGTTGCGCCGCCCATAGCAAGCATAAGTCCCGTGCCGTTTACGAGATTGAATATCGGTAGGGCAAGATTAAGGGCGGTAAGCCCGTTTGCCCCAACACCGTTTGCAATAAAAAATGTGTCCGCCAGAATATAAACAGACATACCTATCATTCCTATTATATTGAGCGAAGTGTATTTTACAAACAAGGCAAGATCTTTGTTTTTCATTTTAAAACCCCAATAAAAAATCGACCGTATCCTGCATCTTTTAAAGCCTAACGATGCAAAACACGGTTACAATACCGCCCGGCGGCGGCAATATTATTCATTTAACGGAGATATTATTGCACAAACAAAAGCAAAAGTCAATCGCGAAGCCGCATATTTGACTCATATTTTACACGGACAAAACTTGTTTTTAAAATCGCGAGGAAAGCGCAAATACTAAGCGGCAGAAAAGTGAAAAAGCCGTGCTCTGAGGCACGGCTTTTGAATTTAAAACTTGAAAGCGATTCTGGATTACTCCGCTGCGGGAACCTCTTCGCCGTCCTTTTTCTTTTCCTTGAGGAGAACGAATTTTTCCATCGGGAAAAGAACAACCATTTGAACGAAGCCTGCTGCCATTGAAGCGATAAGACGGGCAACGGATTCATTCGTTACGATATTAAGGAACCAGTTTGTGGCTTCAACCTTTAAGAGAGCACCCACGATTGCACCCTGCATCCATGTGGAGAACAGGATAAGCGCAAGAAGAAGAACGATATAAATTGCGAAATTATACCAAGGCGCATCGGATTTAAAGGTGGTTTTCTTATTCTGATAAAAACCGTAAATATTAGCAACAAGATTTGAAAGCAGGAACGGAAGTACATAGCCCCAAGTTACAACGCCGTCTATAACATATTTTTGGGCTTCTGCTGAGCCGGTGGTGAACATTGTAGGGGTAAAGATACCTCTTAAAAATTCCGGAAGCAATGTTTGAATTTGGTCGCAAACAAGCGGAAGAAGTGCCGCAAGTGCAAGCTGAATGATTGTTACAAGACCCGAAACAACAAGGAACTTAACAAGCTGCCACAGTGTTTTGAAGAATGAGCCTTTACCCTCGGCCTTATCGTCAATTCCGCCGAGGCTGATCTTTTTCTTTTCTGCCATAATTTTTACTCCTTAAATAAAAAATTGCGAAGCGGCGATAATTCCGATCACGCCGCTTCAGGTAATTATCTATTAAAGTATATCAAATACGCCTGCAATATGCAAGAATTATTTAACACTTTGTTTATATTTGTGATTTTAAAGAAACAATCCCAAAGCAAGACTGCCCGTAACAGCATGCACAATTGCAATGATTGCCCAAACGACAAGCGCAATCACTCCGGCGATAATTGCAAGCAGCAAAATAACAAGCAGGATTAAAATAATAAGCACAAGCGGACCTTTTTTGCTCTTTTTAACCGGGTCTTTAAAATGAGTGTAAAAATCCTTCGGCTCGGTTGAATTTTCGCTGCCGTCGTTAATCGGATAAAGCTTTAAAGTTGCCTTTTCATCGCAAATGCCGTTATTCCAAAGCAGCGGCTCAACAAGCGCCCTTGCCGTGGTGGCACCTTTAAGCACCTTGCCGAGTTTAAATCCGATTGTGTTAAGGAAGCTGTCCACAACATTAAGAAAAGCGCAGGTGATTTTATATTCGCGGGTTTCGGGACCGTAAGGCGAATCGCCGCAATAAAGATTTTGCACCAATTCAAGAATGAAATCCACAACCTTGTTGTTTGCAATATCGGCGATATCGCTTTTTTTGAGACCGCTTTCCTTTTTGCAAAGCCGCCAAACCTTTTTGAAAGTGAGTTTATTAAGCCACTTGCCTATGGGCTTAATAAGCCAGGCAAGTTTTTTAACCTTTTCGCCGGGGATTGAAAATGCCGGCGTAAGCTCCGCAAGGCGATCTATATCGTTGCCCATTGCCCAAACGACCTCGCCGATCATACCGAAGAAAAAGCCTTTCATATATTCGTCGAACGGCTTGCCGCCGGTGTCAAGACCTGGCACATCCTTAATAACCTGAGTGTCCACCCTGATTTCGCCTGCTCGCGGATCAAAGGTTACCGTGCGCATAACGGGCGGACAGCCAATCATAGCACCGCACGAAACATCATAAAACACATTGCCTTTTTTCGACACGGTGTAAGAAATATCGTGAATGTGCGTGTGACCGGAAAGCATGCATGAAATGCCGTTATCCGCAAAAAGTTCTCTCGTGTCCTCACAACCGCGCTGCATATCGCCCTTGCCGATTATCGCATAAAACGGGCTCGGCGCAATCATCGGGTGGTGGGTCATTGCGATAACGAATTGATCGTTTTTGCGTGCGTCCTCAAGCTGTTCCAAAATCCACTTTTTGCATTCCTCGCTGTAGCCGGAACCGGGAGCGTCCGGATTGCCGTTTTTATCATCGTTCAAAGCAAAAAGCCTGTAGCCCGGCGCAAGCTGCACAACATAGCAAAGCGACAGTTCATATGCGGAAATTGCCTCGTTGGGACCGAATTCGTAATACATATCCCACAAATCGTGAATGTTTTCAACAGCCGGCACGGTTACGGTTTTATCGCCGTCGTACCCCTCTGCCTTGCCGCCCTCTTTAAAATCGTGGGTGGAGGTGATAACATAAACCCTTTTGCCGCGCTTTTTCAAATCGCGCAGCATTTCGATAATTTCCTTATGGGATTCGATTTCGCCGTCCTTGGTGGTGTCGCCCGAAAGAACAACAATATCCGTGGACTCGTCTTCACAAAGCATGTCAAAACCTTTTTTGATTACAAGATCCGTATCCTTAATAACCTTTTGGCTTTTTGATTCTGCTTTATCGTATGCAGCGCCGTGATCGCCGCCTTTTCTTGAATAATAATGAGTGTCCGTTATAAACTGGATTTTAAGAGGCTCGTTATTACTCCCCCAAATTTTACCTGCCATAAATATTTACACTGCCTTTCTGCAATCATTCACGCACGGAAATGCAAAGCTTGCCGCCCTTAACATCACCGCCGAGCGTGATTTCGATTATGCCCGCGGATCTTTCGTTTATTTCAACCGGGCTTCCGTTTAATTCGGCGCAGTATTTGTTTTTATCACCGAGGCACACAAGAATTGTATACTTATCGCTGCCGCCGTAATATTTATAATCAATTTCAGCCGAATCTGCCGTTGTGATTTCATTATCCACCCACACATCAAGACCGCTTGTTACCGTGCCCGGCTTATAATAAGCATTCGCCCAAATGCAAACGGGAGCGGAAAGACCGCCGAAATTGTGGAACCAGCCGCCGCGCTGGGTTTCTATGCCGAAGCATTCATATGTGCAATACGAAAAATCCGTTTCCGCCTTCCACATATCAAGCGCACGCTTTGCGATTTCAAATGCAAAATCAGCTTCGCCGAGATCAAACATTGTTTTCCACAAAAACCATTGGTGCGACATCCAAACATTGCCGTTCCAATAGCCGTCGTTAAAATAATAAGAGGCACTCATATCAACGGCGGAAATGCCGCTTTTGCTCCACATTTCATTCGGATTTTTGATATGAGCAAGAAGCCTTTTAACCCTGTCTGCCGGGGCTGCACCCGCAACTATCGGGTAAACGCCGTCCATGCCCTTATTCATATTTTCACCCTGCTCGTTTCTGAGATAGCCGCAAAGGTTTTTGTTTTCGTCATAAACCGTGTATGAATAATAACCTGCTTTTTCATCCCATGCAAGGGCATTAAGAGCTGCCGAGGATTGCTCGATATCCTCAGTAAGGCGCTGTGCGTCCTGTTCCTTGCCGAGTGCAAGAGCCGCCATGCGCATAATTTTTGCCGCACGGATTATGTGAGATGTTGAAATGCAGGGGCAAATATGATCCATCATCTGCTTATCTATCATATAAACCTGAGCCGGATAATCATC
Organism: bacterium; assembly: GCA_963654285.1. GTDB lineage: Bacteria > Bacillota > Clostridia > Oscillospirales > Acutalibacteraceae > Eubacterium_R. The sequence goes on along the minus strand of CAVJZG010000001.1, from coordinate 207,870 downwards.
CATGCCGGAGCAGGAATACCAATAATCGTAGGTGGTGAGCAAGCCGTTTTTGAACTTTGCCGTGGTGGAGCCGTTTTCGCCTGCAAGGAAGCGGTAATAGCGCATCATTTTATCATAGAGCGACAAAAGCTTTTCCTTGTCGTTTTCGCGCTTGAGCATTTCAAGATACTGCACAAACTGAGTGGGCACAAGGCTGCCGTGAAGCAGAAAATCGAAATCCTTGTTATCGTCATCCGAAAGATAAGTTTCAAGAATGTATTTTGCCTTTTCGGGACTGAATTCCAAAACGCCTGCGCCGATTACGCCGCTGTCCCAGGTATAGAAGCTGTCCCACCTTTTGCCGGGCGTGAAATGGATAACATTTTCGCCGTGCTTGTAAACGGGGTAAACAACATTTGTGAGCAGCGTTGATTTAAGAATTTCGGTTGAGAGAGTGTATTTTTTGCCCTCCACGTTATAGCCGGCTTCCTCGGTTACGCTTGCTTTTTTATAAATTTCTTCGTATTCGGACTCGGAAAGCGGCTCAAAAGCCTCCTCGGAAACAACCATATATTCAACATGCGTTGAACGGGGATCAATAAAGATAGACTGAATAAGGGCGTTGTGGAAAAAGCCCTCATCGCTTTTCTTTTCCGTGAAGCTTTCGGAGAAGGTGCGCCTTAATTCATCATAAGTGTGGTCGCCGTTTGAAAGCCTGTTGGGCAAAGCGTCCTCAAGGCAGCCGGAATCAAGCGTGCGCTCCCTTGTGCGTTCGTTGTGGGTAAGCACATAATACGTGTCGCCCGTTTCGGGATATGTGAGCGCAATCCTTTTGCCCTTGCCGCAGGGCTCGGATTTTATTTCGGGAGTGAAGCCGTGCTTTTTGATTTGAGTTCTAATCAAATTTTCATCGCCCGCTTCGGTTACGGCAAGAAAATCAAGCTCAACGCCGCCCTTGCCGAGGCTTACAAATTCAAGCGCGCCAGAAGAAATCGGGAAAGACGCCGTTGCGAGCTCGCCGCTGCGGAAAAAAGTGATTTTTTCGCCGCAAAGCAAAAATTCGGCGTTTTCATTCGTTACGGATTTATATCTTACGGTAAGAATTGGATTATCAAAGCCCGAGATATCGAAATTATAAGAAACGAAATCGCCCTTTTCGCAACCGAACGGCTTTAAGCCAAGCACCGGCACATGGTAATTTTCGCATCTGTCGCCGAGACCGAAGCCGCCTGTGAAGCGATAATCGGAAAACTGACCCTTATGCATACCGTCCGGATTTTCCGTATCCCACGGGCGGGGATTTGCATAATTATATTCAACATAATCGTTTGCTCCCTTAAATACGCATTTTTGGGGAAGCGAAACCTCGCAATAAAGCGGCTTTGGAAATTCCATTGCCGAATAAGCATTCAAAATGCAATTTTGCTTTAAATCGGTGTTGTTGAAAAATTCGCAGCGCATAAGATAAGCCTTGTTGCTGATTTTTGAAAAGGAAACATCGCAATAAATCATATCTTTCCACATCAACTCATAACGATATGAATAATATGAATAATCGCCGTTGCAATGCCAAAGATGATAATTACTCGGAAAAGTTACATTAGGCACGGGCACCGAGGAATTCCAAACGGTGGGATGCACGGAAAAATCAAATCTTGCGCCGGATTGCGGCATTGAATCAACCACGCGGGAAATGCCCATATATTTTTTTGAATACGGACCCCAAACGGGCATTTTTTCAAGAGTCATAGCAATACCTCTGTTCGCGGAATCGAAAAAACGATTCGGTTATATAATAAATATTCAATATATTATTATTTATTTTTTTTATTTTGTCAATAGAAAAAGGGTAATGTCGTTATTGACAAAGCAATTTTTTTAAGATAAACTTAATACTGATATTATATTCTGTTATTTTAATATAAAATCGCCTGTTATGCGAAAGGATGGATTTGTTTGAATATAGACGCAAATGTGCGAAAGGTTTTTTCCGCACTTTTAAAAAAGTGGAAGCTGATAATCGTTTTTGCAATAATCGGAGCAATCGTTGCCGGAATTGCAACGGCTAAATTCACAACGCTTACATACACCTCCACAATAGAATTTTTGGCATATGTTAACGATTCCGATCAGGAACTTGCAGACAGCACCGGCACGGCGCAAGCCACCTCTGCCAAGGAAAGCGCAAATTCGCAGCAGGTGAGCCAAACAAGCAAAATGAACTATGCCATGAAAATGCTGGACACATATATCGAAATCTTTTCCACAAACGAATTTTACCAAACCGTGGCGGACGAGTTGAACAAAACCTACGGCACGGATTACCCGACTTCGGTAATCAAGAATTCCACGCAGGTGGATAATATAGACAATACGGCGATGTTTGAATTTACAATCACCACAAACGATGCAGATTTAAGCTACCACATTGCGCAATCGCTTGAAAAAAGCGTGCCAGAAAGAATGAAAAGCACCAACCAGGGGCTTGTGCTTGCATCCGTTGAAGACCCACCGATAAAAGCCACCGCGGCAGAGAGCATGAATTACCCAAAAAAATGCATAATCGGCACAGTGGCAGGTATTTTCCTTGCCGGGCTTTACGCTGTGCTGAGGGATTTGCTTGATGTGAGAATCAAGGGCAGCGATGACCTCGACGGCAAATATGACATTCCGATTTTGGGCTCAGTTCCCGAATTTAATTTAACAAAGTCGAAAAAGGAGGCAGAGCGCAATGGCAAGAAATAATAGAAACAGCGAAAAATCATCGCGCTTTCTGCTGAAAAATTCAATAATGGACCCCGGGCTTAAATTCAGGGTTGAAGAGGCATATAAAACGATAAGAACAAATATTATGCTTTCCGTTATGAAAAAAGGGTGCAAAATAATAGTTGTTTCCTCCTGTGCTCCAAACGAGGGCAAAACAACCACCACTGCCAACTTGGCAGTTTCGATAGCGCAGGCAGACCAGCGTGTGCTGCTTATTGACGGGGATTTAAGAAAGCCCAAAATCCACCATTATTTTTCAATTCCGAGCGCGCCGGGACTCACCAATTACCTCAGCGCCTCCGTAAACAGTCGCACGGCGCAGCAGGCGGATCTTTTCGGGATAATTCACCCCACGAAATATCCGAATTTATCCGTTATCGCCTCCGGCTCAATACCGCCGAACCCGGGTGAAATCCTCGGAAGCGAGCCGATGGCTGATTTTTTAAACGATGTTTCGCAAAAATTTGACTACATAATTATAGACACACCGCCGATAAACGTGGTTTCGGACGCCTTGCCCATAATCCGCGAATCGGACGGAGTTGTGCTTGTGGTTCGCGCATATTCATCAACCCATCCGGAGCTGCAAAAGGCGCTTAATTCACTTAAATTCATTGACGCCAAAATATTGGGCTTTGTTGTAAATTACGAGCGCGGAGACGGCAATGGCTCCAAATACGGCTATTCAAAATACGGCTACGGCGACTACACTTATTAAACAACTGCGGCAAACCGATTTTCTTGTGACGGGAGATGACAACCACGATTATAAACGGACTTATCGAAACGCATTGCCATATTTTGCCCGGGATTGACGACGGCTCCAAGAATGTGGAAACAAGCCTTAAAATGATTGAAAAGCTGAGCGCGCAGGGTGCAGAAAAAATAATTTGCACGCCGCATTATTACAGCGATGCAATTTCGCTTGCGGATTTTATGAGAAGAAGAAATTCGGCAGCGGAAAAGCTTAAAGCGGCATTGCCGCCCGACAGCCCCGAAATAAAGCTCGGCGCAGAAGTTTACATAAGCAAATATCTTTTTTCAAACGAGGATTTAAGCCCGATTAAGATTGAGGGCACGGATTACGCGCTGATTGAGCATCCTTTTTCCGAAGAATTTTCGGAGCGCACCTGTAACAGGCTTATCGATTTGATTTGCGACCACGGCATAACGCCGATTTTGGCGCACATAGAAAGATATAAATCACTTATGGATAAACCGGATAAGCTCGATTACTTGATTTCGCTCGGTTGCATTGCGCAGGTGAACATAAATTCCTTTGCCGATGAATCGCGCCACACAAAGAAAAAGCTTTTCAAATACCTCGAAAGCGGCAAAATCACGTTGATAGGCAGTGATTGCCACAATATGGACTCTCGCCCGCCGGAATACGAACCGGGCGCAAAAGAAATTATTAAAAAATGCGGCAGGCACGAGTTTAACAGGTTGATTGAAAATGCGGCTGAAATATTTTAAAAAAACGGCAGTAACCGAAATTCGGGAACTGCCGTTTTTTTGAGGACTGAGTATGATAACAAAATAAAGCACGGATTTATTGCGCTTTATTTAAAAAAGGTTATTCGCAGATAACCATAAAATCGCTTTGCGCCGAATTTGCCGAGCTGATATTCAATTAATTACTCCCGAGACACAAATCAAAACGAGTGAAAGAAATGTTAAATTCTCTCACTCGTTTTTTATAATTATTATGTTAATCTTTTTTAACACCGAAAATATGCCGGGGAATTCACAAATTACAGACTAATAAGCATAGATATTTATGAGCCTGTTCTTTTATGCAATCGTTTTTTATTGCAGTCCACTGCCACACAAGAAACAAAGTATTACTGTAATGGTCTGCAAGCAGTTCGTTCGGAATATCCTTTTGCGTGGCTTCAGGACAAGATTTGAATATCGAACGCATCTCAGTGTTCAGAAAATTTCTGAAACTTGAAAACATATATCCGACTTCGCTGTTATGCGAAAGAATCTTGTGTATAACATCTTCATTTTGCTTCGTAAAATCATAAATTCGGTCAAAATAAAGGTACAGCATTTCATTTTCTTTGGCATGATGATAATCACTGAATCCTACCTTTTGGGAAAGCGTCTGCCAACAGTAATGGAGCAAATCATACTTATCGTCAAAGTAATTATAAAATGTCGCACGGGGATATTGTGCCGCTTCGCATAACTGACCGACAGTGATTTCCTCAAAAGATTTCTCAGATAAAAGCATAAACATTTCCCTGCTGAATGCCTCCAATGTTCGCTTTGCTCCTTTTGTTAACGGCTTTGTAATATCGTATTTCATAACTGATTCCTTTTGCATAATTCAATATTTGTCTAATTTTAAACAGGTATATTCATTTGTCACTTGTTTTGTTTCCGGTTACAGTATAGTATGAAGTCAGAAATTTTGCAAGTGTCTAATTTTGTTCGCTTGTGTAAAGGAGAGTGCTTTTATGAGCATTGCAGTTATAACCGGAGCATCATCAGGACTTGGCGTTTGCTATGTTGATGCTGTTACAAAATTATTTCCCGAAATAGATGAGTTATGGCTGATTGCCCGCCGCGAAGATCGATTAAAAGAAGTTGCGGAAAAACACCCTAATAAGCGTTGTGTAATTATCCCTATGGATATGGCAGATATTGGCAACTTTGAAACCCTTGAGGAAAAATTAAAAGCCGACAATCCGCAAATAAAGGTTTTGATAAATGATGCCGGCGTTTCAGCAGGAGGACAATTTGCAGATATGGAACTTGAGCGTATGCTTAAAATGATTGATTTGAATTGCAAAGGAGCAACAGCGGTAACAAAGGTATGTCTGCCGTATATCACAGACGGTGGCACAATTTTGGAAGTATCCTCAACCTCTGCATTCGTTCCAAATACAAACTTAATCGTTTATTGTGCGTCAAAGTCTTATGTATCCGCACTTTCTCTTGGACTGCGTGAGGAACTCAAAGACAGACGCATAAATGTATGTGCTATGTGCCCGGGATTTATGCTTACAGAAATGACAAAGTCTGAACTTACAAAAAGTCAAAGCCGCTTACCTGTAATTGACCGCAAAACTGCCGCCTTGAAATCCTTAAAAGCAGCAAAGAACGGCAGAGCCGTTTATACTACCGGAGCATTTTATAAATGCTACCGATTACTTGCAAAGCTTATTCCGCATACACTTCTTGTTAAATTTGCAGGTCTTGGATAAGGAGATAAATTATGCTTTTATATTTTTCGGCAACCGGAAACAGCGAGTATGTTGCAAAAAGGATTGCAGCCGAAACAGGCGACACCGCCGTTTCTGTTACGGATTGCTTTAAAAAACAAATTTTCTCATTTGACGAGAAATGCAAAACACTCGGTATAGTAAGTCCCACATACTCTTGGGGATTGCCTGTTATCGTAACTGAATTTTTACAAGGGTTAGATTTAAGCCATAAGCCGGACTATATATTTTTTATCGCAACCTACGGAACAACTCCGGGGCAAACCGGAAAATTCGCAGATAACATTCTTGCTTCTAAAGGGTTGCCGTTGTCCGCAAAATTCAGCGTGAAAATGCCGGATACTTGGACTCCGATTTTTGATTTAAGTAATAAACAAAGGGTTCAACAAATAAATGATAATGCCGAACCTGAAATTGATTATATTATCAAGCAAATCAAGCACTTTGCCAATGGGGATTTTATGAAAAACAAGCTGCCTTATCCCCTTGCCAAGATAGGGCATACCTTAGAATATGACTCCATGCGCAAAACAAAGCATTTTTCGGTTGAAGATAGCTGCGTTGGTTGTGGACTCTGTGCAAAAAACTGCCCTATAGCAGCCATTCAAATCAAAGACCGCAAGCCTGAATGGGTTAAGGCGCAATGCGTAATGTGCCTTTCCTGCTTACATCACTGTCCTAAATTTGCTATTCAATACGGCAAAAGCACAAAAAAGCACGGGCAGTATACACATCCGTAAAATCGTTTACGCAGATAACAGCTTACATACTTTTCATTGTCAAAACTTAATTTGCGCTTAAAAATAAGCACAGCTGCCGGAAACGAACCCTGTCGGCTGTGCGGTTTCTGTGTTGTTTTTATTGACAAAGCCGAATTTCGGTTTATCGCCTAAGCAAAAAATCGGTGCAACCCGTCTCCGAGTTGCACCGTGGCTGTTACATTAAAAACATCCTTATGCGGTGTTGGCATTTGAGAATGCCGTTTGTTTTTATATATGATTTATCAAGCATGAATTGCGGATTGCAGGTTTAATCGAGCAGAGTTTGCCAATTATCGTCATTATATGCGTCAAAACACATTTGAATTTGCTCTTTGTTGATTTTTTCCGCGGCGAGCGGCGGCAATTCGTCAATGCCGAAATAATCAAAGCCCGTGGTTTCGGGATTTTCTTTAAATTCGCCGCCGATAACACGACATTGCACAAACACCTTGCAGATCTTATTGGCATAAACGGGGCGGTTGTGCTTTTCCCGATCCTGCACGGCAATCACCTTTTCCGCCACGGCAATCAAGCCCGCCTCCTCGCGCACCTCTTTAACAACATTTTCGCCCACGGAGATATCCACATCGACCCAACCGCCGGGCAGCGACCATGTGCCGTTTTTCTCGTGCACAAGAAGAATTTTATTATCCTTGATTATGGAAGCGCGGGAATCGAGCTTCGGGGTTTGATAGCCCTGCTCGCAGCAAAAAATATCGCGCACCTTTTCAAGCGGGATATCACTTTGGTGAGTCAAAATTTCCGCCGATATTTCGCGGATGCGCTCAAAGCGCTCCCGATCGAACACATCATTTGTGTATTTAAGCCCCGCCTGGGCAAGGCTTTGCAATTCAACCGCCCAATCAAGCCACTTATTTTCGCTCATTTTTGAATTTCCTTTTAAGTTTTAAAAAATAATCCCTGTAAACGCCCATAAGTTCGCGGGTGTAAAAGGTTAAAAAAGTGTATTTTGCCGAATAGCTGCATTCGGAATGAAAATCAAGCCCGGCTTCGGCGCACAGCATTTGGGCGCGATATTCGTGAAATTCGTTTGTGACGATAAGCACGGATTTTGAAAGAGTGCGGCTTTCGATAATTTGCTTTGAAAAAAATATATTTTCGCGCGTATTTGTGGATTTATCCTCCAAAAGCAGGCGCGATTTTTCTATACCCTCGCCGAGCAAAACATTTTGCATGCACAAAGCCTCGCTGATATCCTCGTCTTTGCCCTGACCGCCCGAAAGAATTGCAACAGCGGCAGGATTTTCTTTAAGATAAGCCGCAGCAACCATGCAGCGCTTATAAAGATAAAGGCTGGGCTTGGTGCCCTTTACGCGGCAGCCGAGCACAACAACCGTTTTTGCGCCGCAATTTGCCTTGTAATTTGCATATTTTGCCATTTTAAGCGAAACGGGAAGCGCAGCAGCGAAAACTGCAAGCACGATTAGGCAGCCTGAAATTCGCACCCACGGAGGCAGCACGCCGTAAAATACGCCGAGCAGCAGAAGAAGCACGGAAAACGCCGTGCCGCATGCATTGCCGATGTTGAATATTGCTGCCGCAAGCGGAGCAAGATACCAAATCAGCAGTGCTGAACCGAGCAAAATAAAGAACACACGCAAACCATTACCACCAAACAAAATTGTTATAGCCAAGCATAAAAAGCAGGCGGCGCGCAACACGCAAGCCGTTTATTTTTGAAGAGAACGCAAAAGCGCAATCTCCGCCTTGTATCCTGAAAGTTCGTTCGGCGTTTCAAGAAACATAGGCAAATCACGCAGATACTTATTATTTACTATATTTTCAAACACCTTTTCGCCGATGCTGCCGGCACCGATTTTTTCATGACGGTCCTTATGCGAGGCGAAGGGATTTTTACTGTCGTTCAAATGCAGGGCGCGCAAACGGTTTATGCCGATAATTTTATCGAAATGCTCCAGCACGCCGTTCAAATTATTAACTATATCATAACCTGCATCAAAAACATGGCAGGTATCGAGGCAAACACCGATTTTATCCGAAAGCTCCACGCGCTCAATTATGCCTTGCAGCTCCTCAAAACTTTTGCCGATTTCCGTGCCCTTGCCCGCCATTGTTTCGAGCAGCACGGTTGTGGTCATATCATTATAAAGAATTCTGTTTAAAGCATCTGCCACCATGGAAATGCCTGCCTCTGCACCCTGCCCCACATGCGAGCCGGGGTGAAAATTATAAAGCATGCCGGGAGTGGCTTCCATTCTTTTTAAATCGTCGACAAAGGTTTCTACTGCAAACTGCCTGACCTCCGGCTTTGCGGAGCAGCAATTAAGAGTGTAGGGCGCATGCGCCAAAATCACATTCACGCCCTGCGCCTTGCTTTTTTCGTTAAAGCAAGCCACATCAGCAGGATCAAGTTCCTTTGCCTTGCCGCCGCGCGGATTGCGCGTAAAAAACTGAAATGTGTTTGCGCCTATTGAAACGGCTTCATCAAGCATATGAGCATAGCCTTTAGACGCGCTTAAATGTGCACCTATAATCATTTGGCATCAATTCCTTTTGTGGCAGCGGCAGTAATATCCTCATCCGCCTTGCCGCTCATTATGTATTCAAGCAAATCGCCCACGCAGCCGTAATTGCAATGGCAGGCTTCATATTTGCAGATTTTATGAATGGGCTTCGGCGCCTGTCCGGCACAGGCAGGAAAGCCGACCGTTTTAAGCATATCCCAATCGTTGTAATAATCGCCGATGGCGGCAACATGACTTTTTTCGATGCCAAGCTTATCGGCAAGTTTCATAACACCGGTGCCCTTATGAGTGTTTTTTTGCAGCATTTCAAAGCTCCAAAGGGAGGACATCATAAAATTGGCGTCCGGATTTTCGTGGCGGCTTACATATTTTTCAAGCTCGCTGATTGTGAATGGGTTAGACCAAAAAATAACCTTCATCCACCCTTCCTCTGGCACATTATCAATATCCGTAACCTCATAATGGCTTTTATCAAAAAACATTTGCCCGCGCGAAAGTATGCCTTTTTTAACAATATAAACATAATCGTCAAAAAATATACCCACATCAACACTGTGACCGTGAGTGTTGAAAAGCTCCGATATTTCCTTAACAAACGCCCGTCCCTTTGGCCCGATTGTGCTGCGCCAAAGCATTTTTTCCTGCTCATAATCATAAATGCCTGCGCCGTTTATAACAACGGCAGGCTGATTTGGCGTTACGCGATCGTAATTTCTTTTAAGGCTTGAAACCATTCTGCCTGACGCCAATGTGAAATTGCCGCCGTTTTCGGTGAATTTTTTTATGGCGTTATAATTTCTTTTAGGCAGCTTTCTGAATTTATTGTTTAAGGTGCCGTCTATATCCGAAACAACAAGCCAATTTTCAAATGTTTGCGCCATAATTTTTCTCCTTAAAAATTAAGAGTATTTTTGATTTTGCGTGCCCGGCAAAATCGGTGTTTATTAAATTGCCGCCGAATTACATTAACAAAATTATATACCGTGATTTTCAAGTTTATTTAAAAACAAAGTAAAATATTCCGGTAAATCGCTTTCAAATTCAAGCCATTGCCCCGTGCGCGGATGCACAAAGCCGATGTGCTTTGCGTGCAGACACTGACCGCTCAGCCCTTTAACGGGCTTTTTGGGTCCGTAAACCCCGTCTCCGGCTATCGGATGACCGATATACGAAAGATGCACCCTGATTTGATGAGTGCGCCCCGTTTCAAGGGTGCAGCGCAAATGGGTGAAATTGCCGAAGCGGCGAATCACTGCCACATGGGTTACGGCAGGCTTTGAATTTTTATAGGTGACTGCCATTTTTTTCCTGTCCTTAGGATTTCTGCCGATTGGCCGGGAAATTGTAAAAGCATCTTCCTTTACATTTCCGTGTGCCACGCATTCATAAGCTCTTTCAAAAGAATGCTCTTTAATCTGCTCGGCAAGCCCGGCATGAGCAAAATCGTTTTTTGCCACAATCAAAAGCCCTGAAGTGTCTTTATCGATTCTGTGAACTATGCCCGGGCGAAGCACGCCGTTTATGCCGCTGAGCGAGTTGCCGCAGTGATAAAGAAGCGCGTTAACGAGCGTGCCGCTGTAATTGCCGGGCGCAGGGTGCACCACCATTTCCTTCGGCTTATTGACAACAAGCAAATCCGAATCCTCATAAACAATATCAAGCGGAATATTTTCCGGCAAAGTATCAAGCCGAGTCGGTTCGGGAATTACGACGGATACCGCATCCCCCGGCTTTAATTTATAATTTTTGCTTTGCGTAACGGAGTTAACCTTCACCCCGCCCCCGTCAATAATTTTTGCCGCAGCAGAACGGGAAAGCTGCGCTGCGCTGTCACTTATAAATTTATCGAGCCTTTCGCCTGCATTTTCCGGCGAAGCATTAAAAAGATAAGCGTCACTCACGGGGAACACCCCCCTTTTTCGGCTTTTCGGATTCATCATCGCCGGGCTTAAACAAGTCCGCAACAAGATATGCAACAAGCGAAACCGCGCCGAGTGTTACGGCACAATCCGCAATGTTGAAAACGGCAAAATTAACGAAAACCGGCTCTATAAAATCAACCACGTAGCCGTAAAACGCACGATCGATAAGATTACCGACACCGCCGGCAACCGTTACGCCTATGCTCCAATAAAGCCACAGGGATTTGCAGCGGTTTGAAAAAACATACCAAAGCGCCGCCGCACAGGCAACTGCGGTGACGGCAACAAAAACCCAACGTGCTCCGCCGAAAAGCGAAAACGCCATGCCCGTGTTTTCCGCATAATTAAAGCGAACAAAGCCTTTTATAAATTCAACAGGCTCGCCACCCTTTAAAGTCTTTACGGCAAAATATTTTGTTATTTGATCAAACGCAGTGATAAGAAAAATCATAACAGCGCACCAAATATGCTTTTTTCTGTGCAAAATATCACTCCCGTAAAGAAATAAAGCACAAGGCGGGCAGCTTGCAAAGTGCCCGCCTTGATAAAAGTTTTTTAATTATTTATTTGCCGCTTATTGCTGCATTTGAGCAAGAACGGCTGCGCAATGAGCACAAAGCTGAGGATGATTTGCATCCTTGCCGACGGTGGAGGAAAATTTCCAACAGCGTTCGCACTTTTCGCCCTCTGCCTTTGAAACGAAAACAGAAAGACCTTCAACGTCGCCTGTAAATTCCTGCTTATCGGAAACAACATTAACCGCAGAGGTGATGAAGATTTCCGGAAGAGCGGTTTCGTTTGCCTTTAAGAAATCATAAAGCTCGCCGGATGCGCCGAGGGTGATTTGAGCCTCAAGCGATTTGCCGATGGTTTTTTCGTTTCTTGCAAGCTCAAGAGCCTTTTGAACATCAACACGAACGGCGTGAATTTTTTCCCATTTATCCATAAACGCCTGATCCGTTTCGATGAAATCCGCCTGCGGAATTTCATTAAAGAGCGGAGATTCGGCATTTCTTGATTTATCGTGCGGCATAAAGCTCCAAATTTCATCTGCCGTAAAAGCAAGAATCGGTGTGAGCATAAGGGTGAGCGCATCAAGAATTTTATAAAGCACGGTCTGGGCTGCACGGCGTGTTGCCGATGCGGCAACCGAGGTGTAAAGCCTGTCCTTAAGAACATCGAAATAGAAATTACTCATATCAACAACGCAGAAATTGTGAATTGAATGCGCTGCGGTGTGATATTCATAAATTTCAAAGCTGTTTCTTACCGTGGTGATAAGCTCATCAAGCTTCATAAGAGCATATTTATCAAGCTCTTCAAGCTCGTCGATTGCAACCTGATCTTTGTCGGGATCAAAATCATAAAGGTTGCCGAGGCAGAAGCGAGCCGTGTTTCTGATTTTTCTGTAATTATCGGAAAGCTGCTTCAAAATTTCGGGGCTGATTCTGATATCGGCATGATAATCGGAGGAAGCAACCCAAAGGCGAAGAATATCTGCGCCGTATTTTTGAATAATATCCTGGGGATCGATACCGTTTCCGAGGGATTTGGACATTTTTTTGCCCTCGCCGTCAACCGTCCAACCGTGGGTGATAATCTGCTTAAACGGTGCGCCAAGACCCTGAGCAACGGAGGTGAGAAGCGAGGATTGGAACCAACCTCTGTATTGATCCGCACCCTCAAGATAAACATCGGCAGGTCTGGAAAGGTAAGGTCTTTTTTCAAGAACCGCCTGATGAGACGAGCCCGAATCGAACCAAACATCCATAATATCCGATTCCTTATCGAAGCCCTGATTTTCGCCGCAGTGCGGGCACTTAAATCCGTCGGGCAGGAAATATTCGGCGTCATGTGCAAACCAAGCGTCCGATCCCTCTTTACCGAAGATTTCGGAAACTTTCATCATAATATCGTTGTCAATGATTTCCCTGCCGCAATGCTTGCAATAAAGAACAGGAATCGGAACGCCCCATTTTCTTTGGCGGGAAATGCACCAATCGGCACGCTCCTTAACCATTGACTGAAGCCTGTCCTTGCCCCATTCCGGGAACCACTTAACATCTTCTGAGGCACGAACGGCATCTTCTTTAAAATCGTCAACAGAACAGAACCACTGCGAAGTTGCTCTGAAGATAACCGGCTTATGGCAACGCCAGCAGTGAGGATATTGGTGAATAATTTTTTGAAGCGCAAAAAGATTGCCTGTTTTTTCAAGGTGCTCGGCAATCGGCTTGTTTGCCTGCTCGGTGGTGAGACCTGCGAATTGACCCGCCTCATCGGTGAGCACGCCTTTAGCGTCAACCGGAACGATAATCGGAATTTCGGGATAATTTTTGCAAACCACAAAGTCCTCGACGCCGTGACCGGGAGCGGTGTGAACGCAGCCCGTGCCCGATTCGAGAGTTACATGGTCGCCTACGATAACAAGCGAAGTTCTGTCAATAAACGGATGCCGGCACTTCATATATTCAAGCTCACTGCCCATAATTGTGCCCACGGTTTCGTAATCCGACTCCGCAACGCCCCTTGCCTCCATGGCGGAAGCCACAAGATCCGTTGCCATAACATAATATTCATCACCGCTTTTAACGAGCGAATATTCAAAATCAGGACCTACGCAGATTGCAACGTTTGCAGGCAGGGTCCAGGTAGTAGTTGTCCAAATAACGAAATAGGTGTTTTTAATATCGGCACCCATCGCCGCAAGCTTGCCCAAATCATCCGTTACATTAAACTTAACATAGATGGAATGGCATGGGTCCTCGGCATATTCGATTTCGGCTTCCGCAAGTGCGGTGTTGCAATCGGGGCACCAATAAACGGGCTTTAAGCCCTTATAGATATAGCCCTTTGTTGCCATTGCGGCAAAAACCTTAATCTGTTCTTCTTCAAAATCCTTTGTGAGGGTGATATAGGGATTATCCCATTCGCCGATTGCACCGAGGCGTTTAAAGCTTTCGCGCTGAAGATTAACAAAGCCGAGAGCCGTTTCGCGGCAGATTTTGCGAAGTTCCAAATCGGAAATATTCGTTTCTGCGGAGATATGCGCTTCTTTTCTTGCCTTAAGCTCCGTGGGAAGACCGTGAGTATCCCAGCCGGGAACATAAGGGGATTTAAAGCCCGTCATGTTCTTATATCTTACGATAAAATCCTTTAAGGTTTTATTGAGCGCATGACCGATATGAATATCGCCGTTTGCATACGGAGGACCGTCATGAAGCACAAAAAGCGGCTTGCCGTCGTTACGCTCCATCAGCTTTTCATATTGATCGTTTTCATACCATTTTTTAAGAATTTCCGGCTCACGCTGCGGAAGTGAGGCACGCATGGGAAATTCCGTTTTCATCATGTTAAGTGTGTTTTTATAATCCATTGTTATCATCAACCTTTATTTGATTATTTCTTTTTCTTTTTGAAGAAGCCCTTGAATTTTGAGCCTTCATCTTCATCATCTTCCTCATCCGGGGGGATAAGGCTGATTTTTTCGTTTGTTCTGTATTGCCCCTCGGGTTTCACATGGAAGAAATCTTCAAAAGGAAGATGCTCCTGCTTTTCTTCGGGTGCGGAATTATCCTGCGAGAATGCGGCAACCGCGCTGTGAACATCGGCGGGCTCATCATCCTCCTCTGGTTCAGCCGACTCCGGCTCCTCGGCAGCGGTTTCGGGTTCCGCTTCCTCAAGTTCGTATTCAACTTCCTCGGGAATCGGTTCTTCTGCCGCTTTTGTGTTTATGTCAACAAATTCCTCGGCAGGTGCCGCGGTTTCGGGTTCCGCTTCATTTGGCATAATTTCCTGCGCAGCCTCAAACTCCTCGGTTTTGGCATTTTCCGGCTCTGCCGTTTCGGCTTCATCGGCCGTTGTTTCGGGAGTCGCTTCCTCCTCTGTCGACTGCTGCAAAGCCGGCTCAGTTTCTTCGGATTGCTCTGCCGGGGCTTCAACATTCTCTATAGACTGCTGCATATCGCTTGCCTTGGCTGAAGCGGCTTCAAATTCACGATCCGCATCTTCAATGGCGTTTTCAAGCTTTTCATCGGCATCGGATTTATTATAAGCCGCCATATCTGCAAGCCTTCCGAGTTGATCCTCATAAAGGGAAACGAGACTGCATTTAAATGCTTCGGCTTCGGCTTTAAGGGATTCTGCCAAATTGCCGTAATGTTCTTTTTCTTCCTTGGCTTTTGTGATAAGCTGATTGGAAATTGCCTTTGCCTCTTCCAAAAGGGCTGCACAATCCGCTTTTGCCCCTGCCGTTTCCTTATCTGCCTTTTCCTTTGCCTCCGAAAGAATTTCGCCTGCCGCCTCTGTTTTTTCCTTAGTGAGCTTTGCGGCGTATTCGCGAGCGTCTGAAATGATTTTTTCGGCTTTTTCTTTAGCGTCCGTTACCGTGGCTTGAACGGTGCGCGCGCTTTCGGAAAGCAAATCATCTGCCTTTTCCTGCGCCTTTTTCTTAACCTCAGTGGCTGCTTTTTGCGCAGTGAGCAAGGTGTCCTTAATGGAATCCTCCTCTTCCCTGTATTCCTCTATTCTGGAAGCAAGGATTTCCATTTTTCTGTAAAGTTCTTTATTTTCGTCATAAATGGCGATAAATGATTCTTCTATTTCCTTAATGAAAGCATTTGTTTCATCAATATCATAACCGTATTGTGCTTTTGAAAGCACTTTTTCCCTGATTTGCGCAGGTGTTATCATAATATATCTCTCCTCCTTAATATGTGTTTTCAGTACATTATCATGCCGTTGTTTTCAAGCTCGTCTATAAGATCGCCCATAACATCAACATTATATGGGGTGATAATATAAGTGCTGTTTGCAACTCTTTTTATTTGACCGTTATTCGCATATGCAACGCCGCTTAAAAAATCAAGCAAACGGCGGGCGATATCCCTGTTTGTGGATTCAAGATTAAGCACAACCGTGCGCTTTTCATTAAGATTATCGCCGATTGCCGCAGCATCCTCAAACCTTTCCGGCTTAACAAGCACAACCTGAAGCTGCGCCGTTGTGTGAATATTAACAACTTTGTCGGATTCTGCGCGTGTGCGGTGAATCTTTTCGGGCTTTTCCTCCTTGGGCACTCTCACGCTTTTATGCTTTTCCCTTTTGGGCGGTGCCGGCATGGAATAGCCCGGGTTTTCATCATAAAAATCATCAAATTCATCTTCGTCATTATCACGAAGTATCTCGGTGAATTTATCCAAAAATCCCATTTGATTTACCTCCCTGCTTAATAATATTTTCTGGCACCGAATATTGCGGAGCCCACTCTGACTATATCGGAACCCTCGGCAATTGCGGCTTTGTAATCGCCGCTCATGCCCATTGAAAGAATTTCCATATCTATATTATCTATTTTTTTATCTTTAATGTCAATGAAAGATTGGCGAAGAGCGGCAAAATATTTGCGTGCCTCAGCCTCGCTTTCGCAAACGGGCGGAATTGCCATGAGCCCTTTTATTCTGATATTCGGCAATTCGGATATCATATAAAGCGTTTCCTCAAGCTCACATGGAGTTAAGCCGCTTTTGCTTTCCTCCATACCTATATTAACCTCGGCAAGGCAATCGGTGGTAAGTCCCTTTGCAGCAGACACCCTTGAAATTTCCTTCGCAAGCTTAAACGATGAAACGGATTCAATCATATCAACCTCGCCGATTATTTGGCGCACCTTGTTTGTTTGCAAATGCCCAATCAAATGGCGTTCAACGCCGGTGAGCTCAAGTTCGTCTTTTTTGCCCAAATATTCCTGAACTCTGTTTTCGCCTATCAAATCCGCGCCGAGTTCAAGCGCTTTGTTAATATAGGGTGGCTCAACCGTTTTCGTTACGCACATAAGGCGCACGGCGTTTTCGCTTCTGCCGGCTTTAACGGCGCATTCCTTAACGCTTTCAAGAATTCGCCTGTAATTTTCCTCAACCGATTTAAGCCTTTCTTCATCAAGTATATACTTTCCCATCGCGAAGCTCCTTTCCCTGGGTTATTATTTGGTCGTAAAGGCGAATACCGTCTGTGTTTTTTGCGTCATACTCAAGCACAACATAATCGCCCTGCGTGTAAAGCACTTCTGCCTTACGCCATTCCACAACGGACGCCACAAGGGCATAAACGCCTTTTTCGCCGTTATTCACATGCACCGCAGACGCCGGCATTTTTATTCCCTCATAAGAATTGAGGCGAAGCTCGATATCCGCCGTTCTCAACGAGGCTATATCGCTGTTCATTTCGCTGCATTCAAGCACAAGTGCGGTTTTTTGAACGCCCGGCTGATTTTCCGCACCGCTCACTATTTTGCAGGAATACACATGATCCGTGCCGGAAACGGAAACATCAACTTTTTTTCCGTTTTCAAGCCCTTTTATCTGCGACGGCTCAACTATTGCGCAAAAATACCATTCAAAGCTTGTGATAAGCTTACCGAGCGACTGCGTGGCTTCGGTATCCTCCGCTTCGTCAATCCACTGCTGAAGGGTTTCAACACCAACGCCCGAAGAAATTGCCGAATAATCGAATGCTTCTTCCAGTCCGTCCGTATAGCTTGAAAAAATTCCCGATTCATCCGCCTGCACATAGCCGGTGGGCTTGCATTCGTTTTCGTTTATTTCATTCATCTTTTCCTCGATTTCTTTCATCACCGAGGAAAAATCAATGTTATCGCCCACCAAAATCTGAATTCTGGTGAATTTGTCGTTGAGCTCGGAGCAATATTCCTGCGCACTTTGCACATTGCCTGCGGCATTTGCACGCACAAGACCGTTTATATCCGTGATAACATCCTTGTTCAAGGATTCTACATCGGTTGCCTGCCCTACCGTCTGGCTTTCCATGGCGTCATAATATTCAAGCTGCTCTTCAAGGCTTTTATAGGTTGAATATTGTCGGGCACTTTCGGAATTTGCAAAAATTTTTGCGATTTCGCCGCCCTTATTCACCTTTTCACAATCATCAACCGAAGCAGCCGTAACGGCATTATCGCCTGCGGAAACAACCTTTTCGTTTCGCACGGCAAGTGCCTTTGCCTGCACGGTTTCATACACGGTGGAAACAACCGCCGTTTGCGTTTTTAAACGCACATTGAAAATCCCGTAAAACTGCACGGCAAGATAGGCAACGATTAAAAACACAACAAAGCCCATTGCAAGCCATTCTTTATTCACTTTAAGCGTTTTCTTTCTTTTAACGCCCTTTGCTTTTTCATTGCTTTCCATTTATAAAATCCCTGCTTAAATTCACGGCTTTTTCGGCGAGCTTATCATAACCGAGTTCGTCCGCATAAAGCCACACGGCGGTTTCACGCCTTTTAAACCATGTGATTTGCCGCTTTGCATAGCGGCGTGTTTCGCGCTTTATTTTTTCAATGGCTTCATCGAGCGAAGCCTCGCCTGCGAAATACGGGGCAAGTTCCTTGTGCCCGATTGCCTGCGTGGCTGTTTTTCCGCCGAAAGCAAGATTTGCTTTTGCTTCCTCAACAAGACCCAAGGCAACCATTTGATCCACCCTTGCGTTTATTCGAGAATAAAGCAAATCCCGATTTTTGAAGCCGATAACAAGATACAGCGTTTCATAAGGCGACTGCTGCCTTGAAAGCAAATCCTGCTCGGTTTTTGTTTTTCCCGTGGAGTAATATATTTCAAGTGCGCGAACAACACGCTTTTTATTGTTTTTATGAGTTTTTTGCGCCTCCGCCGGGTCAATTTGCAGGAGGCGGGAATAAAGTTCATCCTCATCAAGCGCCGAAAGGCGCGAGCGCAGTTCCTCGTTCGGATTTGCGGAGGAGAAAGAAATGTTATCCACAAAGCTGTCTATAAACAGCCCTGTGCCGCCGGCAATAACGGGCACACCGCCCGCCGACGTTATTTGCGAAACGGCATCCTTTGCCGCATTGCAAAAATCCGAAACGGAAAAAGATGCAGAGTGATCCAAAAATTCATTAAGTATGTGCGGCACGCCCTGCATTTCCTGCTTTGTGGGTGCCGCCGTGGCAATATTCATGCCCTTATAAACCTGCATTGAATCGGCGCAGATAACCGAGCCGCCCACAGCTTTTGCTATTTGCACGGCAAGAGCCGTTTTTCCGCTTGCAGTGGGACCTGCCACAACTATAAGCTTTGTTTTACCCATATCACTGTATTCTGCCAAACTGCTTTTCGATTTCATATTTTGAAAATTTTATCATAACCGGTCTGCCGTGGGGGCAATATCTGATATCCGGCATAGAGAGCAGCTTTTTAACAAAAAGCTCCCTTTCCTGCGGCGAGGTGTGATCGCCACCTTTAACCGCGCCGCGACACGAGGCGGAATGGAATATCCAATCCATTCTGTCCGGCTCGATATCCGTTTTATGCTCCAGCAGCTTTTGGGCAATTTCAAGAATTAAATCCTTAACATCATCCCCGTCAAGCAACGATGGCGTTTCGCGCACAATAACGGTGCTGTTGCCGAAATCCTCAACCGAAAAGCCACATTTTGAAAGCAAGTCTAAATTTGAAACAATGCAATCATATTCATCGGAAGAAAGTGAAACGGCAACGGGCGAAAGCAGCATTTGCGATGCTATGCCGCTGCTTGCAGCCTCTACCTTAAAACGCTCAAAATTCATTCTTTCGTGAGCAGCATGCTTATCGATGTAATAAAGATCGTTTTTTATTTCGATTATTATGTAGGTGTTAAAAGCCTCGCCCACTATTTTAAATTCGGGCGCAGCCTTGCTTTCCTCAACCACAAAAACAGAAGCGTTCTCGCCGACCGGATTGCCGCCTGCCGATGAATTTTCACTCATGGCGGTGTGCAAGGTGTTTTCGGCAGCTTCGCCGCCGTTTTGCGATGCGAACACCTGCGGATTTTCGCTTTCGGCGGACTCGTGCTTTGCCGAAGCATTGCTCGACGGCTTTTCCGAGTCGGAAAAATCGATTTTTACAACGATTTTTTTATCGTCGTCGTGCAATTTTTCCTCATCCGAAAACGATGAATTTGAGGTTATTTTGTAATCGGCAGGGTTGCCGTAACTTTCTTTTCTGCGATGAACCGTATATTCCGAGGAATCAGCCAAATTCCAGCCGGCGTTGTTTGAAACGGGGCGCGCCGTGCTGAATTTCATTTGAGCGGGCTGCGCCGGCTTAACGCCGAAATCTATTTTTGCGGAGCTTTTTTCAAGCTTTTTATAACTTCTGCCGCTTTCGTCGGAATAAAATGCGGCTTCTTTAATGCTGTTTTGTGTTTCAACTGCGGTTTTAACGCCGTAATAAACCAAATCAAACACGGGGCGTTCGTTAACGAAGCGCACCTCCGTTTTAGCCGGGTGAACATTAACATCCACAAGCTTTGTATCCATTTCTATATTTAAAACGCAGGCGGGATACCTACCCACCATTATTGAATTTTTATATGCCTGCTCCAACGCAGCCATTGCCGTGCCGCTTTTAACGAGCCTGCCGTTTATGAAGAAAAACTGCATTGCGCGGCTTTTTCTTGATTGGTGCGGTCTTGAAACAAAGCCTGTTATGCGCATTGAATTAAGCGAATAATCAACGGGAATCAAAGTATCCGTTAAATCCGAGCCAAAAACGGAATAGACGGTGCCTTTTAAATCGCCGTTGCCCGAGGTGAGCATAACCTGCCTGCCCTCGCGAATAAAGCGAAATGAAATTTCGGGGTGGGAAAGTGCAATTCTGTCTGCCACACCCTGAACGGCATTGCCCTCCGTTACATCCTTTTTAAGGAATTTCATTCTTGCCGGCACATTAAAGAATATATCGCGCACAACAATTGTGGTGCCGACCGGGCAGCCTGCCGGCGAAAAATCCTTTTCCTCGCCGCCGCAAATTTCATAGCGCGTGCCGATTTCCTCCGCATTTGTTTTGGTGAGCATTTCCACCCTTGCAACCGCGGCGATGGAAGCCATTGCCTCGCCCCTAAAGCCGAGCGTGCCGATTGAATTAAGGTCCTCACTTTTTGCAATTTTTGATGTAGCGTGAGAAATAAACACCTTTTGCACGTCATCGCGCGCAATTCCGCTGCCGTCGTCCGTTATGCGAATATAGGTTGTGCCGCCGTTTTTGATTTCCAGCGTTATGTGCTTTGCACCGGCATCGATTGAATTTTCAATCATTTCCTTAACAACGCTCATCGGTCTTTCAACCACTTCGCCTGCGGCAATAAGATTATAAACCTCTTTAGGCAAAATATTTATAACAGACATTTATTTCTCACCTTCTTTATCGGATATGCGGCGAAATTAAAGTTCCTCAGCCTTTTTCTTCAAATCATAAAGCGTTTGCATTGCTTCGATAGGCGTAAGCGTGTTCACATCCGTGGCTTTTAATATTTCGAGGATTTCGTTTTTGCCGTTTGCCGCAAAGTTATACTGAATATCCTCTTCCTCTTCAAGCACGGCGTCCTCCGCCTTAAATTCTATATCGATTTTATTTTGCTCAAGCTCTTTTAAAATCACCTTTGCCCTGCGAACCACCGAATCGGGCACGCCTGCAAGCTTTGCAACCTCAATGCCGAAGCTTTCATCGGCACCGCCGCGCACAATTCTGCGCAGGAAGGTGATATCGTCGCCGCGCTTTTTAACGGCAATAGAATAATTCTTAACGCCGTCAAGCAAGCCCTCCATAGCAGTAAGCTCGTGGTAATGGGTGGCAAAAAGCGTTTTTGCGCCGAGCGTTTTCTTTTTGCACACAAATTCCAAAACGGCCCGTGCAATACTCATACCGTCAAAAGTTGAGGTTCCCCTGCCGATTTCGTCAAGAATAATCAGACTGCTTTGCGTGGCGTTTTTAAGAATATCGGAAACCTCGCTCATTTCAACCATAAATGTGGAACGACCGGTTGCCAAATCATCCGCTGCACCCACTCTGGTGAACACGGCGTCCACAATGCCGATATCCGCCGAGCGCGCAGGCACGAATGAGCCGATTTGCGCCATAATCACAATCAGCGCGATTTGGCGCATATAGGTTGATTTACCTGCCATATTGGGACCCGTAATAATCATGCAGCGGTTATCCGAAGTATCAAGCACGGTATCGTTGGGCACGAAGGGTGCGCCGTTCATAATTGCCTCCACAACGGGGTGGCGACCGTCTTTAATATCAATCGTGCCGTTAGTTGAAATTTGCGGGCAGCAATAATTGTTTGTTACGGCAACCTCGGCAAGACTTGCCAAGGTATCAAGCGCGGCAAGTGCCTTTGCCGTTTTTTGAATGCGTTGCGTTTCGCGCGAAATCATTTCGCGCACGGTGCAGAACACCTGATATTCGAGTGCCACGGAGCGATCCTTTGCGCCCACTATTTTGCCCTCGAGCTCTTTCAATTCCTGAGTTATGTATCTTTCGCAATTTGTGAGAGTTTGTTTTCTTATGTATGTTTCCGGCACCATATCTTTGTATGAATTGGTGACCTCGATATAATAGCCGAAAACGCGGTTGTAACCCACCTTGAGTTTGGGAATGCCGGTTTCCTCGCGCTGGCGTGCCTCTATTGAAGCAACAACGCCTGCGCCGTCCTGCATAACTGAGCGAAGCTCATCCACCTGATCATCATAGCCGGTTTTTATCATTCCCCCCTCGCGCACGGTAAGCGGCGGTTCGTCGGAAATGGCGCGGTCTATAAGATTTTCAACATCCTCAAGCAAATCTATGCCGCCGCTTATATCTTTAAGCAATGCGCTTTGGCATCCTGCCAAAAGCGATTTTATTTGCGGCAGCCTTTGCACGGCTTGCTGAAGCGATTTGAGTTCCTTTGCATTTGCCGTTGAATAAGCAATGCGCGTCATCAGCCTTTCCATATCGCTGATCCCCGAAAACGAGGTTCTGAGCTTGTCGCGCAGTTCGGGATTATCGGCAAGCTCGCCCACAGCATTTTGCCTTTTGATTATCTGCGCGGCAGACACAAGCGGTCTTTCAAGCCAATTTCTTATCATTCTGCGACCCATCGGGGTTTTTGTTTTATCAAGCACCCAAAGCAGCGAATGCCTTTTATCGCCCGTCATCATGGATTTTGTGAGTTCCAGATTGCGGCGTGCGTTCATATCAAGTTTTAAATACTGATCGCTTTCAAAATAATCGATATCGGCAGGGGTTTCGATTTCGTCCTTTTTCTGCACATCCTTAAGATAGCCGATAACTGCCCCGAGAGCGCGCACAACCGGCTTGCTGCTGCCGAGGGAAAGGCTTGAAATTTCGTCCTTTTTAAGAGTTTCGAGAATAAGTTCCGTGGCGGCATTGTAATCGAATTTTTCATCGTCAAGCAACTGCGCCTGCGTGCCGTTTCGCGATTTAAGAAAATCTGCGGCATGAGTGTAATCGAGCGCAGCGGAATTGACAAGCACCTCTTTAGGCATATATGCGGAAAGCTGATCGATTATTTTGTTTTCGCTGTCCGATCCTTTAACAGCGGTTAAATGAAATTCCGCGGTGGACACGTCGGCAAAGCACAGCCCTGTTTCTTTATCGTCGCGGCAAATGCAGCAAAGATAATTATTGGTGGAGTCGTCGAGCATATTGCCTTCTATCACCGTGCCGGGGGTTATGATTCTTACAACATCCCTTTTAACAAGACCTTTAACAAGTTTCGGATCTTCAAGCTGCTCGCAAATCGCCACTTTATAGCCGCGGTTAACAAGCTTTGCGATATAAGAATCCGCCGAGTGAAACGGCACGCCGCACATGGGCGCACGCTCATCCATACCGCATTCCTTGCCGGTGAGCACCAAATCAAGCTCATCGGCGGCTGTTTTGGCGTCGTCAAAAAACATCTCGTAAAAATCACCGAGGCGGAAAAAAAGCAGCATGCCGGGATATCGGCTTTTAACATCAAAATACTGCTCCATCATGGGAGACAATCCGCCGTTCTTTTTGGCTGCCATATTTTTCCTCCTCTGTTTTACGGGCATTACCCGTGATTGTTAATGTGAATATGTTTAACGAGCTATTCGGCTCGCAATAATATTGAAACGGCGGCGTTTTCTGCGCCGTTTCAATATCGAAAACCGCTTCAATCAGTGGCAACCGCCGCAGGTTGAGCAATTATGTGTGCAGGCTTCCTCGGGAACCTCGCAGGTTTCGGGATCCTGACCGTCAAAGAAAAGACCTATCATTTTGCTGATATACTGAGCCATTTCCTCCATTTGAGAAGCGGCAGCCGAATAAGCCTCCATATTCCCGTTTTTCATAATTTCCTCATAAAGAGCGGAATATTGCTTTTGCAAATCCTCTATTTTGGCACTGTCTGCCTCGTCGCCCTTGCCTGCCTCCTGCTGATATTTAAGCGACAAAAGCTGCATTTCCTGCATTTGCTTTTGAAGTTCTTCATCCTCATCATTTTTTGCCGCTGCGGCTTTAAGAGCTGCAAAGCGGGGATCGCTTTGAATTTCCTTGCCGAGTCTGCGGAGTGTTTCTTCCAAACCCATTGTAGTAAATTTCCTTTCTTTTTTTATTCTGCCAAACGGCCCTTGAGCACATATGTCATCGGCTCCGTTACCGTTAAATCGAGGAAAGAGCCGATCATATCTTCGCTCCCCTCAAATTCTATAATCAAATTACCGTCCGTTCTGGCGGCAATGTAATTATCGCCCGCCTTGCCTTTTCCGTAAGCAAAGCATTTAAAAGTTTTGCCGGCATATTTCTGCATATTTTCCGCCGAAATTTTTTCTTGCACAGCAAGTAGTTCGCGAAGCCATTTGCCCTTTTCCTTTGCGGAAATCGGATCTGCAAGCTTTGCGGCCGGCGTGCCCTCGCGCGGGGAATAAATGAATGTGAAAAGCGATGTGAATTTAACCTGCTCTATAAGCGAAAGCGTGTCGCAAAATTCATCGTATGTTTCGCCGGGAAAGCCGACTATGATATCGGAGGTTATCGAAAGCTCATCACCCATAAGCTGCTTTGCATAATCGATAAGTTCCAAATATTTTTCCCTGGTGTAGCTTCTGTTCATGGCGCGAAGCACGCGGTTGTTGCCGCTTTGAAACGGCAGGTGCAAATGCTTTGCAACCTTGTTGCAGGACGCCATTGTTTCCAACAGCTCTTTGGTGCAATCCTTCGGATGGCTTGTCATAAACCTGATTCTGAAATCGCCGTCAATATCGTTTATCGCCCTCAGGAGCTCGGCAAAGCTTACGCGCGGTTCAAGGTCTTTGCCGTAGGAATTTACATTTTGCCCAAGCAGGGTAATTTCCTTATACCCCTCTGCCACAAGTTCCTTTGCCTCTTTGATAACATCAGCCGATTCTCGGCTGCGCTCACGGCCGCGAACATAAGGTACAATGCAATAGGTGCAAAAATTATTGCAGCCGTACATTATCGGAATCCAAGCTTTTTTATCGTTGTCGCGAAGCACGGGAACACCCTCTGCAATGGCACCGTCCGTATCCGGAAGTTCGAAAACTCTTTTTTTGCGTGTGAGTGCCTCAAACAAAAGCTGAGGCAGTTTATAAACAACATGCGTGCCGAACACAAGGTCCACAAAAGGATAGCTTTTTTTGATTTTATCGGCGATATGCTTTTGCTGCATCATGCAGCCACAGCACGCAATGACAACGCCGGGGTTTTCAAGCTTATATGACTTGAGCATACCCACGTTGCCGAAAACGCGATCCTCCGCATGCTCGCGCACTGCGCAGGTGTTAAAAATAATAAGCTGCGCCTTTGTGCGTTCGTCGGTGAAGCCGTAGCCCATTTCGGCGAGCATGCCTTTTATATGTTCACTGTCTGCCACGTTTTGCTGGCAGCCGTAGGTTACTACGCAGGCAAGCGGCGGGGCACTGTATCTTTTTGAAATAACGGAATTTACCTTGGTGCAAAATTCACGCTGGCGCAAAAGCTCGTAATCGCCTACAACCGCGGTTTTTCTGCCGGATTTTTCCATTAAATCCCCCTCCTTTTCTGCTTTTTTTCGATTTGGAATATGCAGTTACTCATACTATTCCATAATATCCTTAATTATATCAAACACAGAGCGCATATTCAACAGCTATTTATTAAATTATTAAAAATAATATATAATAAAGGAAAATTCGCGGCTTGCACTTTTTGCGCATATTTGATAAAATTATTGATTGTTAAAACTTTAATCGGCTTTGCCGAACGAAAGGCGGAAATTATGCTAAAAAAGAGAGGCGCAGGCGTTCTTTTTCACATCAGCTCAATGCCCGGCGATTACGGGGTTGGCGTGTTTGATGAAAACGCCCTGCATTTTATAGATAAAATAAGCGAAATGGGCTTCACATATTGGCAGGTGCTGCCGTTCAACCCGCTTGACGGTGCAAACAGTCCCTATTGCTCGCCGAGCGCATTTGCCGGCAACTACCTTTTCATAAACCCCAAGGGGCTTGTTGAGGATGGGTTTGTAACCGAAACTGACGCCGAGGAAAACATTTACACCGGTTCGCCCTACACGGCAGACTACGAATTTGCAGCCGAACACAGATACAAGCTGCTGAAAAAAGCATTTTTAAATATTGACGAGGAAACGGCAAAAAAGATAAAGCAATTCGAGCTTGAAAATCCGTGGCTCACCGATTATGCCGTTTTTATGGCGGTCAAGGAGCAAAACGGCGGCGCGCCATGGTGGCAGTGGAATGAAAATCAGGCAAGATATTTCAACTGCGTTAAGAATATTTTTTCCTATGAAGAAAGTGCGGCATTTTGGAAATTTGTGCAATACATTTTCTTTAAGCAATGGTTTGAAATAAAAGAATATGCCAACAAAAAAGGCATTGCCGTTATAGGCGACATGCCTTTTTATGTGGCGATGGACAGCGTTGATGTTTGGGCGGATTTGCCGCTTTTTGAAATAGACGGAAAAACGCTGGCGGCAAAGAAAGTGGCAGGCGTGCCTCCCGATTATTTCAGCGAAAACGGGCAGCTTTGGGGCAATCCGATTTATGATTGGAAAGCCATGAAAAAAGACAGCTATAAATGGTGGCTTTCGCGCCTGGGCGCGGCACTTAAAACATATGACATTGTGCGCATAGACCATTTCAGGGCGTTTGCCAGCTATTGGGAGGTGCCGGCAGACGCCGAAACGGCAAAAACGGGCGAATGGAAAAAAGGACCCGGCATGGATTTATTCAACAAAGTGTTTGAAAAATTCCCGAACGCCCCCGTTATCGCCGAGGATTTGGGCGTTTTCGGCGAGGATGTTACCGAGCTGCTTAAAGACACGGGCTTTCCGGGCATGAAGGTGGTGCAATTCGGCTTTGATCCCAATTCGGATTCAAGCCACATGCCGCACAACGCCACGCAAAACAGCATAAATTATGTCGGCACGCACGACAATAATACTTTGCTCGGCTGGCTTTGGGAGGCTAGCGAGGCAGAGCGCAGATTTGCGCTTGATTATGCCGGTTTTGAGGGCGATAATTGGGGCGAGGGTGGATACCGCAGCCCTTCCTGCCGCAAAATAATTGAATGCGTTTGGCGCAGTTCATCAAACGTGGCAATAATCGCATTTCAGGATATGTGCGGATTCGGCGCAGACGCAAGAATGAATGTTCCCGGAGTGCCCGATAAAAATTGGCGTTTTCGCACGACGCGCGAAACAATCGACTGCGCAGACGGCGATTATTTTCGCAAAATCAATTCCGTATATCGCCGAATGTATCCTGTTTTCGACGAAGAATAAAGCCAAAAACCAAAGAAAAAAATCGATCTCTCTCGTTGCAAAAATGCACGGGAGAGATTTTATTTTACCGTGATTTAAAGACTGTGCAAAAAGCGTTGTCAACAAAACGCCGAATGCATAGAATGATATGAAGTCCGCTTCAAATATTCTGCAAAGGAGTTTTTTTATGGCAAGCAATATCATCGACGCAGACGAAACGCGCATTAACGAAGCCGTTTGCATAGACACAAAACGGATTTACGACAGCTGCGTTTCCAAAGACTGCCTGGAGGATTTGCGCGTAACATTTTTTTCGCGCAGCCAAAGACTTATAGACGAAGCCGTAACGGTAAAGTGCCGCGAATGCGAGGTTGCCTCCGTTTCCGTTGATTTGGAGGAAGTGCCTTTTAACAGAGGTTATTATTCCGTTGACATCACATTTTATTTTCGCCTTGAATTTGATACTTATTCGGCGCCGTGCACAACGCCGGAGGTGGCGGTGGGATACGCGCAATTCACCAAAAAGTGCATACTTTACGGTTCGGACGGAAAGGTGAAAGTTTTCGTTTCAAACCCCGTTTCCGAAGCCACGGATTGCCCCGAAGCACCGCAATACACCAACCCGGCCTGCAAGGTTCAGGCGGTTGACCCGGTTATTTTGGCATGCAACACAGTGGATTTATGCGATTGCTGCATTCCGCTTTCCACATCCTTTCCGCAATCCGTTTTGCAAAACACGCAGGACACCGTGCCCGGCGCAGGAGCGTCAAAAGCAGTGCTTGTTACCCTTGGGCTTTTCAGCATTGTGCAAATGGAAAGAGATGTGCAAATTCTTATTCCGGCATATGATTATTGCATTCCCGAAAGAGAGTGCGAATGCAACACGCAAAACCCATGTGACACTTTCCAAAGCATAGAATTTCCCGTGGATGAATTTTTCCCGCCGGAAAAGGAGGACTCAGCGACATGCTGCTGTGATTCAAACGCAAACGGCAACTGATTGAGTTTGGCTTAAAATCGGCAAAAAGCGCGCTTTGTAAAGCCGATCAAACACCGCTTGCGCGACACAGCCGAAGCAATTTTCTGCACAAAAAAGGGATTACGGAGCATCGTAATCCCTTAATTATTTATGCAAAATCAGATTTTTTCAAGCTTGGCGTAATTTGCCATAAGCTTTTTGGTGCCTGCGCGGTCAAAAGCCACTTCAAGCATGGTATCATTGCCCATTGCCCTGGCAGAGAGCACAACGCCCGTGCCGAACGCCTTGTGGCGCACCGTGTCTCCCGCAGAATAACTTTGAGCCGAAACGGATACTCCGCCGACCTGACCGAATTTATGAGCCGCCGATGAGGACGAACTGTGCGCCGGCTGAGTAAACGAGCCGAATTTTGAATGGGGCACATAGCTTTGAACTGTGATATCTTCCGTTACGCCCATCGGAATTTCACGCAAAAAGCGCGACGCCTGATTGCGATTTGTGGTGCCGTAAAGCATTCTGCGGCGTGCATTGAGCAAATAGAGCTTTTCCTTTGCCCTTGTTATGCCCACATATGCAAGGCGGCGTTCTTCCTCCAAATCCTCTTCGTTAAAAACGGATTGGCTGCCGGGGAACACGCTTTCCTCCATACCGGGAATAAACACAACCGGGAATTCAAGCCCCTTTGCAGCATGAAGCGTCATAAGCACAACGGCGTCGTCATCTTCATTATAAGAGTCGATATCCGAAACAAGCGCAACATCCTCCAGAAAATCGGAAAGTTCAAATTCTTCTTCCTCCTCCTGATATTTTACAAACATTGAGGAAAGCTCGTTTATGTTGTTTTTTCTGTCTTCCGCGGTTTCGGGGTCTTCGTCAAGATAATCAAAATACTTTGTTTTTTCAAGCACCTCCTGCAAAAGATCCGAAAGCGGCATTTCATCCTCAAGGCAATTTTGAAAATGACTTATCATTGCGGCAAAAGCCTGCAATTTTTGTGCGGAGCGCAAGGTTTTTTGAAATTCATCGGCACGCTCGCAAACCTCAAACGCAGACATGCCGAGTCCCGTTGCAATTTCCATAACGTGAGCAACCATGGTGTCGCCTATTCCTCTTTTGGGCACATTGATGATTCTTTGCAAGCGCACATTATCCGCCGGATTGTTGATAACGGCGAAATAGGATATGATATCCTTGATTTCCTTGCGGTCAAAGAACCTGTTTCCACCGATAACCTTGTGCGGAATGCCGCTTTTTGCAAATGTGATTTCTATGTTTCGCGACTGGGCGTTCATTCTGTAGAGAACGGCATGATCGCTCATTTTTCTGCCGTTTTTAACATTTTTAAGAATTTCCTGTGCAATGAAGTTTGCCTCGTCAGCCTCATCTTCCAGCGTGTTGAAAATAATTTTTTCGCCGTTGCCGGATTGCGTCCACAAATTCTTGCCCTTGCGGTTTTTATTGTTTGCGATAACGGCATTTGCGGCGTCAAGAATATTTTGGGTGGAGCGATAATTTTGCTCCAGCCTGATAACGCGCGCGTTTTTATATTGATTTTCAAAGGAAAGAATATTTTCTATCGTTGCACCTCTGAAGCGGTAAATGCTTTGGTCGTCGTCGCCCACAACGCAGATGTTGTTATATCCGCCGGCAAGCAGGGAAACCAATATGTATTGCGCGTGCGAAGTGTCCTGATACTCATCCACCATAACATATTTAAATTGCTTTTGATAAAGTTCCAGCACATCGGGATTGCCCTCAAGCAGGCGCACGGTGTTGAAAATTATATCGTCAAAATCCATGGCGTCCGATTTCAAAAGTTCTTTTTGATAAAGTTCGTAGCAATCGGCAATTCGCGCCTTTCTGAAATCGTTTTGAGCCAGTTTTTTATATTCCCCATAATCAACAAGGCTATCCTTCGCCGAGCTGATTTCCGAAAGAATGGATTTATGGTGCAGAATTTTATCCGAAATTTCAAGTGCCTTTTGGCAATGCTTCATCACCCTTTTTTGATCGTCCGTGTCATAAATCGTGAAGTGGGAGGTGTAGCCGAGCCTGTCGGCAAACCTTCTTAAAATTCTGGCGCAACACGAGTGAAAAGTATAAGCCCAAATATCGTTTGCCTCGGGACCGATTGCATTTATGAGTCTTTCGCGAATTTCACCCGCCGCCTTGTTTGTGAATGTGATGGCAAGCACTTGCCACGGCAGGGCAAGACCGCTGCCGATTATATGCTGAACTCTGTTTACAAGCACGGTGGTTTTCCCCGAGCCTGCGCCCGCAAGAATTAAAAGCGGACCTTCTGTTTGATTAACAGCCTCTTGCTGCATTGCATTTAAAGCCATTTTATTGCGCTGCCTTTCCGACTGCTGTTTTTTTAAGTGCCGCACCCGTTGCAGTCCACACGGGGGGGCAGAAAAGAATTTTTGATTTATTCCGCCAAACGGCGCAATATATAAGCTGCCGATTAAGCCGAAAAAAAGGGTGTGTTTATCACACCCTTTAAGCCTTTAAAATTTAAATTATTTAAGCAGAGTAAGCAAAACACCTGCCGCAACCGCAGAGCCGATAACGCCCGAAACATTCGGACCCATCGCATGCATAAGCAGGAAGTTTGAGGGGTTTTCCTTTTGACCCACCTTTTGGCTTACGCGGGCAGCCATGGGAACTGCAGAAACACCCGCAGAACCGATAAGAGGATTTACCTTACCCTTTGTGAATATGCACATCAGCTTGCCGAAAAGAACACCGCCTGCCGTGCCTACCGAGAAAGCAACAAGACCGAGCACGATAATGAAAATCGAATTCAAATTCAGGAAGCTTTGTGCGCTTGTGGTGGCGCCTACGGAAAGCCCGAGCATAATCGTTATGATATTCATAAGCTCGTTTTGAGCCGCTTTTGCGATTCTTTCCGTTCTGCCGCTTTCCTTAAGCAGGTTGCCGAACATAAGCATGCCCACAAGAGATGCTGCATCGGGAAGAAGAAGAGAAACGATAACCGTTACCATAATCGGGAACAGTATTTTTTCAAGCTTTGAAACGGAGCGCAGGTTGCCCATAACGATGCTGCGCTCTTTTTTAGTGGTGAGTGCACGCATAATCGGTGGCTGAATAACGGGAACGAGTGCCATATACGAATATGCGGCAACGGCGATTGTGCCGAGCAATTCCGGAGCCAATTTAGATGTTACGAAAATAGCAGTGGGACCGTCTGCGCCGCCGATGATACCGATTGAGCCTGCTTGCTGGGGTGTGAATCCGAAAAGAATTGCACCCACATAGGTAAAGAAAATGCCAAGCTGAGCCGCTGCGCCGAGAATGAAACTTGAGGGATTTGCGATAAGAGGTGCAAAATCCGTCATTGCGCCGATTCCGAGGAATATGAGCGGCGGATAAATTCCGGCTTTAACGCCGAAATACAGAAAATCCATCAACCCGGGCGTGCACACTGCGCCGGTGGTTTCATCCACCATTCTGCCTGCCATCAAATCTATAAAGCCCTGCAAATCGTGATATTGCACGGCAAGGTTTGCGCCGGGAATATTCGCCAGAAGCATGCCGAATGCGATAGGCACCATAAGCAAGGGTTCAAAGCCTTTCTTGATTCCCAGATAAAGGAACAGGAAAGCCATGAAAATCATGATTAAGTTTTTATAACCGCCGTCTGCGGTGAAGAAATAGGCGTAACCGCTGTTTGTTATAATATCGGTTATTGCGCCCCAAACGCCTTGTAAAATTTCCACAATAAAAGCCCTCCGATTAGCTGTTAAAACGGTCTTGCGTTATCCGCAGCCGCTGCTGCCGCCCAAGGATTTCTGCCTGCCGGCTTTTTAACCCTGATTGACCTGACAGTGAATGAGCCGCCGCCTTCATAAGCGGAAACAGCTGCCGTGATTGCCGCCACGACGGCAGGGTCAATGCCGCCTGCCGCGGGAACCGCAGGAGCGGACGGCTTAACCGCTGAAGCCGCAGGCTTTTTTGCGGGAGCCGCAGGAGCCTGTGCCGCTTTGCTTTTTGATTTTTTTGATTTGCCTGTTTTAGACATTATTGCGCCGAAGCCCTTAAAAATGAAGATAAGAACAACCAAAACAAGCATAACGATAACTATGCCCGAAATAACAACCGTTGCCGTTTGAGTCCAATCGATTTTGGCTGCAACGGGGGCTGCAATATTCAATAATTCTGCACCGTGCATCATTTATCCCTCCGAAAATCCAAATTAGTAGTATTATAAAACAGTTGCCTCTGATTTTCAACCGTAAAATTATATTTTTATATATATTGTCAAAAAATTATCACTCCGCAGCAAAAATATTATACAACGCCTATTGATTTATTTTTAAAATCGCTTATAATATTATTAGCAATAAAGCAAAACAAATTCAAAAGCTCGCAAGGGCGTGCCCCAAAGGAGGATAATTATGAAAAAGGAAACCCTGCTCATAGCAATTTTTGTGGCACTTATTATTTTGTGGATAACCGAAACACTGGGAATGCAGAAAACATCCCGCCTGCTCGGAGGCGCGATTGATGTGGCATTTTCTCTTTTAAGATAACCTTAATTCTTGCGCACTCGCTTTTTCGGGTGCGCTTATTTTTTTGTATGCCGCAATGCGCACCGGTTAAAATTCATCAACGAAGCGCAAAAAGCCCTGTTCCGGTTTTTACCAAAACAGGGCTTGCAGTGCAACAAAGCGGAAGAGCAAAAACTCCTCCGCTTATTATTTCGCCTTTGCAGGCAATATTAAATCATTTGCCGTAGCCGAGAGAATCGATATATGCTGCGGCTTTTTTATCCGATTCCAAAATCTGATAAGCCTGCGCATGCATTTCAAACAGAGAAACACCGCTTTCATCCGTATATCCACCGGCGTCATAGCGTTTAACAACATCACCGCGCTTTGAAAAATCAACCGCCTCAAGTTCGGCGCGTTTTTTGTCCGAGAGTTCGGGCAAAATGCTGTAATTCATTATATCGCCGTATACGGCGGCATTCACGGAGCCGCGATAATACCAATTCATTTCCGAAAACAGTTCGCTTTCGGTGATAAGAAAATCATTTTTACTTTCTGAAATCCTGTCTGCAATCAGCAATTCGCGCAATTCAAGAATTTGCTGCTCTGTTAAAGAGTTTGAAAATGCGCTGTCGTACGAAGTTGAATATTCGCCTTCACTGTCATAGGTCATTTCGCCGTAATCGTAATTGTTAAAATACGAATAATAAATATTCTTAAAACTATCTTCGCCGAGCGAGGTTTGATTGAGCACCTCTTCGTTTTGCACGGCGGCAACATATTCGTCAATAACAGCAGAATAGGCAACATTATATTTTCGGGTGATTTTCTTTCCGTTTTTCAGCGTGTATCTTATTGTGTAATTAAGAACACTTTCGTTGTAAGCGGTCAAATCGTCATTCATGCTGTCGTAATCAATTACATTGCTTTCAAGATTTTTATAATAAGCCTCGGTTTTTTGGCGTGCGTCTGCCGAAACGGTTTTTTGATGCAAGGCGATGAGCTTTTTGATATTTTCCGGCTCGGTAATTTTATAAACGCCTTCACTTTCCGAATAACCCACATAAAGCGAAGTGCTTAAATAATCTGCAAGCGGAATTGCATTGCCATATGAAAACTGCTCAACCTCAAGCTGTGCGCTTTCAACGGAGTCTGCCGATGGAACGGCGGCAACAAACGATTTTTCCGGAGGAAAATACGAAAACAGCAGCAACGCAATTCCTGCGGCAACGGTGACTGCAACGCAAACGGCGCCGCGCTTTGTGTATGCCTTTTTAAAGAAAATCACACAAAAAGCAAGTCCGTTTATTGCCGCAGTGATAATTCCCGCGACGGCAGTTACAATGAAGTTATCGGCGGCTTCAAAAAACACAAATCCGCCAAAAGCAAAGAGTGCAAGCAAAAGATAAGGCATTACTTTGCCGCAAATGCCGCCCTCTGCCGTTTCGGCAGGACGTTTTTTAAACACGGTTAAGCCGGCAAAATAAAGCAGCACCGCTGCCGCAAACGAAACAGGAATGCAAATCAAAAATGACTTATAATTTGTGCCTCCCGAATTTAAAATATTCACAAACGCACCGATCGGGCTGACTGAGGTGAAACTTTCATAATCTGCCATTATGCCCCACACAAGATTAAGCCTTGATGCCACGCCGACCGCGCCTATAAGCACAAAAAGCGACGAAATTCCGCAAAGCACAAGATATTGAACAAGCTTGCCTGCCATTACTGCACAAAGCATAAACGCAGACCAAAAAGCAAGTAAAGCCGCCACGGAAAACAGCGTGTATATGCACACAAGCTTAAAATTACAGGAAAACGCAAATTTACCCGAAGCACCGGCGATTTTTATTGCCGACACGATTAGGCTTGCCAAAATGGGCGCAGCTACATTCACGACAACACCCATAATGAAAGCGGCATTAAACCTATCCGCCCTTTTTATCGGCGCGGAAAAATAAGAATCGCAGGCTCTTTTGCTGTAAATTTCCGAAAAATAATGGGTCGGCGCAATTAAATCATAAAGTAAAACAAAGAAAAAAACTATTCCGAAAACGGTTTTATATGCGCTTGTAACATCAAAAACGGAAAATGCGGCATATGTGTCGCGCAATGCATAGCCGTATTCAATAAGCACGGCGGCGATTGCAACCGCAACGCAACTGCAAAGCACTGTTAAAAAGCCGGGCAAATAACGCCTGAAATTCATTTTAAGCACATTGTCGAGCTTGCTTTTTTTCGATTTAGGCAAACGGGTGGTTGAAGTCATAACCTGCCTCCTCTGTTTTATCGGCAAAGCGTGAGCCTGCCGTTTTAATTTTTTTTGATTGCGGCGCATGCAAAAGCCGTGCCGAGCGGGCACAAAGCCCCAAACAAAATAGATATGAATTGAGTTTGTTTTTGTTTATTGATTTTATATTTACGCAATAATAATTTCGGCAAAAATTTTGTTTGCAGTTGCAAGTTGCATGCAAACATATTGAATTTAACGAAGCCGTGTGCTAAAATTTTGACATAATGCACTTAAAGGGGTGTTTTTCATGATTTTTTTCATTGCCGCTTTGCTTCTTTTTGTTTTTTGCGGTGCGGTTTTTTCAAAGCCAAACGAATTTAACAGGGATTACATCGAAAAAAACGACACCGTTGCCGTTAAAGGAATTTTCGTTTTTTTGGTTTTTCTGAGCCATGCCAAAACATATATTGACGCCACGGGTGTGTTTGATTTACCCTATGTGAAAATTCAGGAATATTTAGAACAATTGATTGTTGCTATGTTTTTCTTTTATTCCGGCTTCGGAATAATGGAGCAAATAAAGCACCGTGGCAGCGCATATATAGACACCATCCCGAAAAAACGCTTTCCGAGGCTTTTTCTTAATGCAGAAATCTGTGTGATGCTGTTTCTTGTTTTAAACGCTGCAATCGGCAAAACCTTCGGCGCAAAGCAAATTTTGCTTTCCCTAATTTATTGGGATTCCGTGGGCAATTCAAACTGGTATATTTTCGACACTCTTGCGCTTTATATTATCACATTTTTATCATTCTTAATCATAAAAAAGAGAAACGGCAAAAAAGCTCAGTTTTTTGGCTTATGCCTCACAAGCGTGCTTTCGGTTGCGCTTGTTTTTGCACTTGCAAAAGGCAAAGCCGGCTTAGCTTATTGGTACGACACCCTGATTTTATACGCACTCGGAATGTGGTATTCGTTCTTCAAAAACGCAATCGAAAAGGTTTTAATGAAAAACGATTTGATTTACCTTGCGATTTTGGCCGTTGTTGCCATAGGCTACCTTAAGGCATACGATATTCGCATGACAACCGATTTCAAAATTTACACCTACTCGGCTTGGGCGGTGTTTTTCACGCTCGGAATTGTGATGATTACACTTAAAGTTAAAATCACAAACCCGGTTCTTGAATGGTTTGGCAACCATGTTTTCAGCATTTATATGCTTCAGCGGCTGCCGATGATTTTGCTTTCGCACCTTGGCATTGCAGAGCAAAACAAATATGCGTTTTTGATTGCGTCGCTTGTGATTACATTGCTGCTTGCCGAAGCGTTTGACCGCTGCACAAAAGCATTTTATTCAAAAATTCAAAAAAAGCACAAGCCGCAAATCGCCGCGTTTTAGGCATATCGGGTTAGATTACCGACTGCTTAATCAGCTGCAAAATCCGCCAAAGCAAGCAGAACTTGCGCATTTAAGCAAACAAGCTGTTGATATTATAGCCCGCCTCTTCCATTTCGCTTATAAAAAGTTCCTCAAGGGTGAGCGGCAACATTTCGTAAAACAGCGGATTTGACTGCTTTATCAAGTTCAGAATTTCATCTTCGTTGCCCTTTATCGTAAGTTCTGCCATTTTGCCGATTCTGCGCTCCTTAATTATATTGAGCTTCGGCTTCAATGCGGCATATGCGGCGTCATCCATTGCAAACTGAATTCTGAACACGCCCATGTCTGCGGAATCGATATCTTTTTCAAGCAGCAATCCGCCGCGGTGCAGCATTCCGATATGATCGCAAAATCCCTCAAGTTCGCGCAGATTATGGGTGGAAATAACAACCGTTGCACCTGTGCAGGCTACATATTCGATAAGTATTTTTTTAACAAGTTCGCGCACAACGGGATCAAGCCCGTCAAATATTTCATCAAAGAGCACAAGGCTCGGCTTATGCGAAAGTGCCAAAATTATAGCCGCCTGCCTTTGCATGCCCTTGCTCATGGAAGAAATTTTTTGTGCCGGGTTAAGCTTAAAAAGCTCTTTAAGTCTTTTATATTCATCATCATTCCAATCGGAAAAGGAATTTTTAAAATAAAACGCCATGGAATTAAGCGTTGCACCCGGGTTAAAATAAGGAAAATCCGAAACAAAGGCGATTTTTTCCTTAACGCTAACATTTTCAAAAACATTTTCGCCGCAAACAACAGCCTCACCGCCGTCTGCCTTTAAAACGCCGGAAAGAATGCGAAGCAATGTGCTTTTTCCTGCGCCGTTTGAGCCGACAAGCCCGAAAACAGAGCCGTCACCCACCGTGAAGGACACTGAATCAAGCGCGGTGGATTTGCCGAAACGCTTTGTTAAATTTTTAATTTCAATCATCGTCGACCCTCCAAACGCCGTTTATGATATCTACCACGCTGCTTTTACTCATTCCTGCCATTTTGGCGTCTTCGGCAACAGCCTTGATTTCGGCAGCGATTTTTTCGTGCACACCGTCAAGATTTGTTTTATTTACAAACACGCCCTTGCCGGCAACGGTGTAAATAACGCCCTGCTGCTCCAAATCCTTATACGCCTTTGAAACGGTGTTCGGATTTATTCCAAGCTCCGTTGCAAGCGAACGAACTGAGGGCAAGGGGCTGTTTTTTTCATAAACGCCATGGTTTATAAATTTGATTATTGATTTTTCGATTTGCACATATATCGGCTCGCGACCGGAAACATCAATTGAAAACAACGCTCGACCCTCCTTTTTATATAAGCTTCACACTGTACTATAACAAATAATACAGTTTTCAACTAATATATAACATAAAATATTTGTCTTGTCAATAAAAATCACACAAATAAGCCGGCGCAGTTTGCCCCGGCAGCGTTTGCACGAAGCTGAGTGCAAAATTTAAATTTTATTTAGTGCGGCGCAGCGATGTTGCGCCGCGTTTTTTGTTGAAACGCTCACCGCCTAAGCGGCAATCAAAAACGGGCTTTTATCAGGCGTTTTCCTCTTTTTTATGACGCTCAACAAGCTCCGACAGCATTTTTTGATGCTTCTCCTTTGTGATTTCGTATTTAAGAGTTGGCAAAATCGCAAACACCATGCCGATTGCCGGCGGCACGGTGATAAGAAACCACATTGCCCACGAATATCCGCCGTAATCCTTGGCAAAGCTTGCGCCGTTTGCAAGAGCTTTATTCATTGAATCTATATTAACATCCGTGTAACCCACAGCGGCAAAAACATATGCCGAAATTATTGAGGCGATGCCTGCGGAAAACTTTGTGATGAAACTTTGACCGCTGAAGAAAATGCCGTCCGGTCTGTAGCCGTTTGTATATTCCTCGTAATCAATGCAATCGGAAATCATAACGGATTGACAAACATTAACCGCACCTATGCCTGCGCCCGAGCAAAGCAGTAATACGCCGTCTACAGCCACCCAGCCGATTTTTGCAAGCTCGGTGGGAGCGATAAGAAATGTTACAAATACCAAGGCCGTCGGCAGCCCTGCCAAGCCGGTTAAATTATACATTGTTTTGATATCCAGCTTCTTCATAAGCGCAGGGCAAATTACGGTGGCGGCAAACTGCCCCACAAAAAAGCCGCCGCCAACTATTATAACAATCACCAGGCGTTGCGGATTTGTGAATGCGGTAGTGAGATCACCCTCGCAATAATAATATGAAAAGAGAGTCATAACCACCGTCATCATAAGCTGAATAGGCGAACGAAGCAAGCCGCTGATAAGAATTCTTCTGAAGGGCTTGCATTGCCACATAAGGGCAATGCTTTCCCGCATCGTTTTCGTTTCACCGGAATTAGGCACGCGTTCCCTTGTGCCGAGCCCTGCCAGTTCAAAAAGAAGCGAAGCAAACACCGTCATCGCCATACCGACAACGATAAAACCCTTTCGTGCATTTTTGTCCAACCCGAAAGCGTCGTTTGCCGCCTGAGAAAGCGCAACTATGGAAACAACAACGGATGCCGCACCGACGGAAGCAACTATTCTGGCAAGGGAGATTAAATTAGCCCTGTCTTTTTCGTTTTCGCTCATTCGGCTGATGATGCCCCAAAGCGGAATATCGCCAACTGTGTAGCTCATACCCCACAGCACATAGGCGATCGCCGCCCATGCCACGATTAAAACCGTTGCGCCGGAATTTCCGCTTTCCTTAGCTGCGGCATAGTTGCCGTTTAAAAAACCCACGCAGGTGATAATGCACACGGCAGGCGGCGCAAACAGCAGATAGGGGCGGCACTTGCCCCATTTTGATTTTGTTTTATCAACAATCGAACCCATCATGGGATCGTTTATCGCATCCCACACGCGGGCAAGCGCGAAAATCCAGCCGAGCGCAACGGCAGGCAGGCAAATAACATTTTGAAAATAGTAATAAAGCCCCGTTGCCACGATATTATATATCATATTTTGACCGAACATACCGGTTAAAAACATTCCGGCTTCTTTTTTTGTGTAAGTGTTTTCCGCCGACGGGGCGGATTTAACCTTAGCCATATAAATACCCCCATGCGCGCCGTGCAAAGCCGCGCGATTACAAAACCCGAAGCCTTGCTTCGAATTTTTTGCAAAAAGCATAAATTTTTACCCCATAGTATCATTATAGGCTTGTGCGGCGGCACTGTCAATCAAATTAAAGGCATGTGATTTAATAAGATCATCAGACTGTCGATAAAGTGGCTAAAACGTGCCGTGCTAAAATTCCCATTAAGTGATTACGTAGGGCAGGGCTTATTCTTGCGGAAACAGAATTTAAAAACCACATTTGCTTTACGGGAGGCAAATTCCGCAAAGAATAATCGCTCGGCAAACCGGGTAAGCGGCATACATATCGCAAATTCAATGCGCTGCGGAGCAAAAGAACGCAAAAAAATGCCCCGTGAAGCCACGGAGCATTAAATGCATTTTGTTATATTTGGGGAAGGCAAATTTTAAGCGCGTGCTTTTCAACCTTAAAATTAACCTCGGGATAATCGAAATTTTCGCCGTCGCAATTACCGAGGAGTGCTTCACCGTTTACAGACCAAACTTTGCCCGAAACAGCATAGCCGTTATGTATGAATTTTGAGGTTTCCTCGTTGGCGGTGCCTGCGCTATAGCGTGGCACAAGCGGCAGTGCCTGAGCCAAATTAACGCTTTCAACAAGGCAAAAATCAAGCAAGCCGTCATCAATCAGCGAATTGGGAGCCGGGCAAAAGCCACCGCCGTAATAGCTGGCATTGCAGATTGCAAAAAGCGTGTAATCCGCAGGGGTGAGAGTCCATTTATAAGTGTCACCGTCTTTATCAACAACATCTATTTCAAAATTTATTTGATAATGAAGCGATTGCAAAAGCGCCGGCACAACAGCAATGTTATAAGCCTGGTGACCGAGGAATTTTGCCTTGCCGGCAATTTTTCTGCCGAGGGTTTCAACCTTTGTGTCAAGCCCGAAGCTCATAACATTAACGCATTTTTCACCATTGTAATCAATCAAATCCATGGGCTTAACATCGTATTTTATTTTGCCGTTGTGCAAACCGAAAGCCTTAACAACATTAAATGCATCAAGCTTTTTGCTGCCGTAAATTTTTTTTGCAAAATCGTTACC
Organism: bacterium; assembly: GCA_963654285.1. Lineage (GTDB taxonomy): Bacteria > Bacillota > Clostridia > Oscillospirales > Acutalibacteraceae > Eubacterium_R. The sequence goes on along the minus strand of CAVJZG010000001.1, from coordinate 166,780 downwards.
CGTGCCGAACGGCAAAATCATAATCGGAGTTTGCGTGTGCGCAAGACCGTTTGCGATTTCGTGCACGGTGCCGTCGCCTCCGCAGGAAACGATAACACAATCGCTGCCGTATTTTGAGGCATAATCCGCCGCAATTTCCTTGGCGTGACCGCTACAGCGTGTTTCCTCCACAATCATTTCATCATCAAGCATTCTGAAAGCGGATTGAACCTGCTTAAAAAGAAGCTGCCTGTCTTTTCTGCCCGCAATAGGATTTTCAATAAAAACGTATTTCATAATTCCTTCTCCACTGTTCTGATTTAGTGACTTATCAAATTACGCGAGTGCCGCCGACCGGGCGAATAATAAGCACATGGCAGCTGCCCTTGCCGAAAATCGCCTCTGTTTTTTCTTTATATTCGGCAAGCAAATCATTTGGCACAAATGCCTGAATCGTGCCGGCAAAGCCGCCGCCGTGAACGCGAAATGCGCCCCTGCCCGCAAGAATATCCTCCGTTACGCAAAGCGCAAGCGAAAGCTTTTGCTGTGTGGGATTTTTGGGAGAATAAACATTTTGATTATACATAAACGAGGAACGACCGCTTTCCGTGATGGCGGTTTTAAAAGCTTCAAAATCGCCGCTTTCAAGTGCAGAAACAGCCGAATCAACCCTTTTGTTATCCTTATAAAAATGAAATGCACGCAGCAAAGCCCTGTCGTTTACTTTGCCGACAAGTTGCGGAATTGCCTTTTTGAAATCATCAAACTCAATTTCACGAAGCACGTTTTTGCCCATTGCCCTGGCTACGCTTTCCATTTCGGTTCTTACCGCGGCATAATCGCCCGTTAAATCGCTGTGATTGCCGCCCGTGTCAAGAATGCAAAGCGAATGACCGCTTTTTGAAAAATCAAAATCAACCTTTTTAATAATGGGGTTTTCCGTGGATTCAAAATCAATGGTAACGAAAGTGCCCACGGAAGAAGCCATTTGATCAAGCAAACCGCAGGGCTTGCCGAAAAACACATTTTCGGAATACTGGGCGGTTTTTGCAATATCAACGGCGCTGATAATACCGTCGTTATAAAGATAAGAAAGCGTTGTGCCGAGAAGCACCTCAAACGCCGCGGAGGAGGAAAGACCGCTTCCGCCCATAACATCCGAGGTTGTTACGGCGTCAAATCCACCGATTTTATAACCCATTTCGGCAATTTTTGCAATAACGCCGCGCACCAGTGCAGTGGAGCGACCGAATTCCTTTTCATTCGGCAAAAGCTCACAGGTATCCACCACATTTGCGGCATGACCTTTTGACCTTACATGCACAATTCCGTCGTCATTTTTTGCGCAAACGGCAACTGCATCCAAATTTATAGAGGCGGCAAGCACCTTGCCGTTATTATGATCGGTGTGGTTGCCGCAAACCTCTGTTCTGCCGGGAGCGGAGGTGACGATAACATCGCGCGTATCACCGAACGCCTTGATAAAGTCATTCACCAAATCGATATATCTGGCTCTTTGCAGCTCCACGGCGGAATTCGTTACATAAACCGCCTTAAGCTGTGCGTCAAACTCGCCCCTTGAAAGAGCAAGAATCATTTCCTGTGGTTTCATAAATTTACTCCTTAAATTTTTATAGCAGCCGCCCGCCGCGCAAAAACGGCAAAATTCGGCACACACGGCTTAAATCAAAGCACGATTTTATATTTTTCCTTTTGCGAATAAAGCAGCAGCGTTTGATTCATTTGGCGTGATTTAATGCCGTAAAAGATATTGAAAACAAGGCTTGAAACGCCTGTAAACGCCACAATTAAGATTGCAAGCAAAATAAACCTTTTTGAAAAAGGATTATAAATTTCCGCGCCGATTTTGGTGTAAACAAAAATGCGGGGAAAAAAGCCCAAAAGGCTGAGCATTATATAATAAATAAAATCATAGCGCATTGAGCCGTAAAGCTTTGAAACCATGCCGAGCGGCACGGTGGGCACAAGGCGCGAAACGGCAAGAATATAAGGATTGCCCCTGCCCTTAAAAAGCACCCAATTTTTTATGAAATGGGCTTGGCGAATATTTAAAATCATCATCGCCCAGCCGCCGCCGATAAATTTGCCCTCCTCATATTTTATAACGAAAAACATAAGGCTGCACAAAATATTTATAATCAGCGCAGTTGAAAGCGGAAACACCATACCGGCGATAATGGAAAGTACGCTCACGGGCAGCGGAAGCTGGGTTTTCGCAAGCCAAAGCGCAAAAATGCACACCAAAATTTCAATATGGGTATCAAGCCCGGCAACGGCGTTTTCAATTCTTTCAAGAAAATTTATTATTGCATCAAATCGCATTTCAAGGCTTGCCTGGTGCACAAGGGCAATAATAAGTGCCACCACGCAGGCAACCGTTACAAGCACGATAATCAGAGATATTAAATTTGTTTGGCGGCGTTTACTTTTACGCACACGCATCACTCCGATTCAAAAATCAATACTCGTGATAGTTTCCGAGGAATTTAAAATCGGGCAATTCGGAAGAAAGCGCACAAATTAAATCAAGCGTTTTTTCATCCTTAACATTGCCCATAAGATCGATATAAAAATAATAGCTGAAATCGCCGTTTCCGATGGGGCGGGATTCGATTTTTGTTAAATTAAGACCTGCCATGGAAAACCTGCCGAGCACGCGATAAAGCGAGCCGGTGGTGTGCGGCAGCGAGAAAATAAGGGAAATTTTATCCGCATTTTCCTCAATTATCAGCTTTTTGGAGATAACGATAAATCTGGTTTTATTGTTGCTCACATTTTGTACAGAAGATTTAAGCACTTTAAGACCGTATTTTTTTGCCGCATCCTCCGAACAGAGCACGCCGATATCGTTTCGCGGGTTTTCAGCCACGAATTTTGCGGCTGCAGCCGTGTTTGTGTAGTTAATTCCGGTGAAATCGAAATTTTTAAGAAAATCCGAGCATTGCAAAAGAGCCTGCGGATGGCTGTAAACATCGTTTATATTTTGATATTCCACACCCGGCTTTGCGCAAAGGCAATGATTAACCTCAAGCGAATAGGAGCCGACAACAGAAAATCTGTATTTCAAAATCAAATCATAAGCTTCATGCACGGAGCCTGCGGTGGAATTTTCAACCGGGATAACGCCGAATGGCGCTTCACCCTTATTAACAGCTTCAAACACATCCTCAAACAACCTGTAGTGCTTTATGCATGGATTTTCAAAAAGTGCCTCTGCAGTTTTATCCGCATAGCTGCCGTTCACACCGGCGCATGCAACAACCGTGCCCGGAGTATGAACCGCTTGGCATTCGGAAGCCTCTATCAACTCGCGAAGTTCCCTGCCGCCGCCGATTATCTTGTGCTGCAAAGCGCGCGAAGCATCCATTGTGGCAGCAAAAACCGTTGCCACGGTATCACCCTGCTCGCCGCATTTTTTTTGCACATCGTCAAGTATTTCGCGCTCGCGCTGCTCGTTCAAAACAGGAAGCCCTCTTTTAACTTTATATTCGGCAACCTTTTTTGAAATATCCATTCTTTGCAAAAGCAGCGGAATAAGCTGCTCGTCAACATCATCAATTTGTTTTCTTAAATCAAGTAAATCCATTAAAGCCAATTATCCTTTTATATCATCCAGCATAATCAAATCCAAAACCACAAGAGCCGCAACCGCCTCAACCACGGGCACGGCACGGGGCACAATGCAGGGATCGTGCCTGCCTTTAACAACAAGCTTTTCGTTTTGCATGGTTGAAAGATCCACACTGTCCTGCTCCTTGGAGATGGAGGGTGTGGGCTTAACAACAACCGAAAACACAAGCGGTGCGCCGTTGCTCATGCCACCGAGCACGCCGCCGTTGTTGTTTGATTTGAAAGCAACCTTGCCGTTTTTGATTTCATACTGATCGTTCGCCTCGCTGCCGAGCATTTCGGCAAAGCCGAAGCCTGCGCCGAACTGAACGCCCTTAACAGCCGGGATTCCGAAAAGCGCGGCGGAAAGCTTGCTTTCAACCGTTGAAAAAATATTTGAGCCGAGTCCGACGGACAAGCCCGTTACGGCACATTCAATAACGCCGCCTGCAGAATCGCCCGAAAGGCGCGCGTTTTCAATAAATTCACGCATTTCGCCCTCTGCGCCGCTTCTGAGCACGGGGAAGAATTCGTGTGTTAAATCCTCAAGAGTTTTCGGGGAAATATCCACGCGGTTCATTTCGGCATCGTGCACATTGCCGATTTGCAAAATATGCGAACCGATGTGAACGCCGCGTTCTCTTAAAATCTGCTTTGCGATTGCTCCGGCAAAAACAATGGGCGCGGTGAGCCTGCCGCTAAAGTGACCGCCGCCGCGAATATCGTTAAAGCCGCCGTATTTCACAAAAGCCGGGTAATCACTGTGACCCGGGCGCGGCACAAGGTGCACATTTTCATAATCGCCGCTGCGTGTGTTTGTGTTTTCAATTATCATGGCAAGAGGAGCACCCGTGGTGGTGCCGTTTAAAACGCCGCTTAAAATGCGCGGCAAATCCGCTTCCCTGCGCGCGGTGGAGGTTTTATCCCTACCGGGTGCACGGCGCGCCATTTCGCGATTTATTTCATTCATATCAAGCTTGATTCCGGCAGGAAGCCCGTCTGCCACACAGCCGATTGCCTCGCCATGGCTTTCGCCGAAAACGGAAAGCTTTATTTTTTCACCTGTTATCGAAGACATATGCTTTCCCTCCCAAGCTATTGTAATCATCAAAAAAAGACGGATAGGATTTGTTTATGCTTTCGGCGTCCGAAATTGCAGTGTCTGCCGCGGCAAACATTGCCGCCACGGAAAAAGCCATAACGATTCTGTGGTCGTTATACCCATCAAGGCTTGCGCCGTGCACATTGCCGCCGGGGGTTATGATCATACCGTCTTCCGTTTCATGCGCATCCACGCCCATAAGGCGAAGATTTGAAACGACTGCGGCTAATCTGTCCGACTCTTTAAAGCGAAGCCTTTCTGCGCCTAGAATAACCGTTTCACCGCTCGCAAACGCTGCGGTTACGGCGATTGCCGGCACCATATCGGGAATATCCGAGCAATCTATATCAATGCCGACGAGTTTGTTTTTTTTGCAATGCACGGTGCCTTCGCCGAGGGAAACCTCCGCGCCGAAGCGCCGCATAACATCTACAACAGCTTTATCGCCTTGCGCGGAATTAAAATCAAGCCCCTGCAAAATGACATCGCCGCCGATTGCCGCCGCGCTCATAAAAAATGCCGCCTGGCTCCAATCGCCCTCAACGGTTAAATTCTTTTTTTCGTATTTCTGATTGCCGGGCACAAAATAGCCCCAATCCGTTTCCTGCACGGTAACGCCGTAAAGCGCGAGCACGCGCAGGGTCATATCCACATAAGAGCGCGATTGCAGCGGCGTGGTGAGGCGGATTTCGGAATCGCCCTCCAGCACCGGAAGTGCAAGAAGCAACCCTGTTATGTATTGCGAACTGATATCGCCGCGGATTTCATAAATGCCGCTTTCAAGCCTGCCGCTTATTTCAAGTGGCAAACCGCCCTCGCTTTTAACAGAAACGCCGTGCAAAGGCAACAGACGCAAATATTCGCCGAGGGGTCTTTGCGGCAACAAGCCGCTGCCCACGAAGCGCACGCTTTTGCCCAGTGCCGCCGCAACGGGAATTGCAAAGCGAAGCGTTGAGCCGCTTTCAATGCAATCAAGAGTTTCTTTACCGCTTTTAAGCGCATTAAGCACGCCGATTGTGGCTTTCATATCGTTTGAATCGATAATCGGCTCCACATTGCCGCCACCTGCCAAAAACGAGCAAAACAGCGCCCTGTGCGCGGCGGATTTGCTTGGCGGCATAACAACCGTACCGTTCGGTTTTGAATTTTTAAGCAACACGGTTTTCATAAACTGTCCGCCTTAAATAAACTGAAATGTGATTTTTCCGGCGCGATTTTGCGCCTGCAAAGCCACGGGCAAAATCACTTGCAAAGCCCGAAAAGCTTTTTGATATCCGCCGTGGCAACAGGCTTAATGAAACTGCTGCCGATTTTTGAAAGCATAATGAAATTTATGCCGGCGGAGGTGCTTTTTTTATCGAAAGCCATTGCCGAAACAATATCGGAAGGGCTGTTTTCATTCTCTGTTTTAAGATCGTATTTTTTAAGGACGGCGGCGATTTTATCCGCCGTGCCCGGCTCGGTGATTCCGGCGGCTTCACCCGCCCTCGAAATCATGACCATGCCGATTCCGACCGCTTCGCCGTGCGAAACGCCGGTGAAATTGTGAAGTTTTTCGATTGCATGACCGGCAGTGTGCCCGAAATTAAGCAAAGCCCTTTCACCGGCTTCCTTTTCATCGCGTTCCACAACGCCGCGCTTTATATCAACGCATTCGTAAATAACATCTTCAATATATTCGTGCGCGTCGCGATTTTGAACGGTTTCAAAAAGCGACGCCGATTTTATGCAACCGTATTTGATAACCTCGCCCATACCGTCGCTGAAATAGTGCGGCAACAGAGTTGAAAGCACATCGGGATCAATAACCACAAGTGCCGGCTGGTGAAATGCACCGCACAGATTTTTGCCCTGCGGCAAATCAACCGCCGTTTTTCCGCCGACGGAGGAATCAACCTGTGCCAGCAGAGTAGTAGGGATTTGAATATATTTAATCCCCCTTAAATATACTGCGGCGGCAAAGCCTGCCATATCGCCGCACACACCGCCGCCGAGGGCGATGACCGCATCTTTTCTTTTAAGTTCGTTTTGAGCCAAAAATTCAACAATCTCAATAAGTTGCGCCGTGTTTTTGGAGCTTTCACCCGCCTTAAAAACATAGCTTACAACCCTGAAGCCGAGTGCTTCAAGTTGATTTGCGACGCCCTGCAAATAAAGCGGAGCCACATTGCTGTCACTCACTAAAGCAAGCGTGACTGCCTGCGGCACTGCGGCTTTTATGTGCTTGCCGCAATTTTCGAGCAGCCCTTTTTCGATAAGAATATCATATCCGCTGCCCACATTGACCTTGATTTTGCGCATCAGCCGATCTCCTCTTTAATTTTATTTGCTCTCGCCATAAGCGACTCCAATTCCTGCGAATCTTCATTTTCTATCGCCGTGCGGAATTTTTGAAGATTTTTAACAAGATCGTCTATCTCGCGCAAAAGCGGCTCCTTGTTTGCAATAAAAAGCTCGCTCCACATTTCGCCGTTTATCCTTGCCACGCGCGAAACATCGCGGTAAGAGCCTGCCGAAAAGCCGACATGCATCGGGGCAAGAGGGCTGAGCACATAGGAGCACGCAAGCACATGCGCAATCTGCGAGGTAAAGGCTATCATTTCGTCGTGGTGCTCCGGCGTGGTAACAACCACTCGCGCAAAGCCCGCCTCGCGTGCCAGCTCGGTTAAAGTGTCTGTTTTTGATTTCGGCGCATTTGTGGGGGTGCAGATGAAGGAGGCGTTGTCAAACAAAGTTGCAAGGCTGTTTTCATAGCCTGAAACCTCTCTGCCCGCCATGGGATGAGCACCGATAAAGGTGAAATCAAAATTCTCTTTTTCAAGCGTGCGGCAAATTTTTGTTTTTATGCCGCAACTGTCCGTAACAATACTGCCGGGCTTAAACAGATTTTTATGTTCCGTTATAAACGGCACAATCGCATCGGGATAAAAATTCACAAAGGTGATATCCGCCTTGGGGATAAGCTCGGAAAGCTCGCCGATTTCGTCCACCGCGCCGTCCTCAAGCGCTTTTTCGGAAACGGATTTTGTTCTGTTCCAACCCATAACATAATGAGCCGTGTTTTTCTTAAGAGTTTTGGCAAGGCTGGCACCGATAAGTCCCAAACCTGCAATAAGTATTTTCATTTAAACCGCACTTTCGTAAAAATATTACTGTTATATAATAATATATAAAATATAATAAATCAAGAAAACTTAAAATAATTTATACAATCGCAATAAACGCCGATTTTATTTGACAAGGCGCACATTTTCAAGCTTAATATCCTCTTTTTCGGGCTGCGCAGCCGCGCCCTCGAATCGAATAAGTTCCAAATTTTCAACATCCTTTGCGTCGATCGCGCTGCTGTAATTTTCGCAGAGTTTGCCCCAGGAAGTTTTTGTTTTCATAATTGTGATATCCTTGGCATTCCTGATAAAGAATGCCGAATTGTCGTATTTTTCAACTCCCCAATCAAGGCAAGGACGCAAATCATAAAGTCCGCATGGCCATTTGCTTGTTTTCGTGAGGGTGATTCGGCAATTTTCAAAGGTTACATCCTCAATCACATTTTCCGGATTGCCGTGAATTAAAACACCGTTTTCGCCCTTTGCCGTAACATTAAAAAAGCGAATGTTTTTGATTTTGCCGCTTTTTGTGTTTTCATCCCTGTTAAACGTGGTGATGGTTATCGGCTCTGCCGTGCCCCACCAATCCGGGCAGAAGCGGCGCGTTTCTATGATGATGTTTGAATAGGAAACATTTTCGACATTGCCGCCGTCTCTGATTTGAATGGAAAGTCCCCTGTTTGAGCGGCTTACGGTGCAATTTGAAACGATAATATTTTTAAAATCACCAACGCCCTCCGTGCCGATTTTGATTGCCGCAGAGGTGGAAACGAGCGTGCAGCCGTCTATAATAACATTTTCCGTGGGACCGTATTCGCTGTTGCCTTTTGAGGCTTTAAGGCAAATACAATCGTCCGCACAGGTTACATGGCAGCCGAGAATACGCACATTCGAGCAGTGATCGGGGTCAATACCGTCGCTGTTTGCAACATCAAGGTCATTTAAAATTCTGATTTTATCAATAAGCACATCATCGCATCCGGCAGGGTGAAGAGTCCAAAACGGAGCGTCAACAACCCTGAAATCCTTAAATGTGATGTGGTTGCTTTTTTCTATGTAAATAACCGTTGGGCGCGGATAAAATTCACCCGTAACATAATATTGATCCTTGCGCTGCACAAAAGCGTGACCGTTTGCGTCAATAGTGCCCTCGCCGCTGACGGTGCAATTATCCGCTTCAAAACCATAGATGAAAACGAAGCTGGGCTTACCCGTTACGGGGTTGCCGATAAGAGCCGTTTTCGGGTCGTTTATCAATTTATTGGGGCGGATATAGCCGTCTATATTTGAAGTGGCTTTCAACACTGCGCCCTTTTGAATGTGCAAATCAACATTGCTTTTAATGCGCACCGAATCGCTGTAAAACACAAAGCCGCTTTGCAACACAACCGTGCCGCCGCCGTTTTTTGCGCAATCGTCAATCGCATGCTGAATGGCAAAGGCGTCGTTCGTTTTACCGTCGCCCGCCGCGCCGTATTGCAAAACATTATATTCTTTCATAATCTTCTCCGTTCCGCGCCGAAAATGCGTTTAAGCGCCGCAATTTTTTCGTAAAACACCATACTTTTACGCCTACAATAATATCACACCTTTTTGGGTTTGACAAGTAAAATAAGATATGATATTATATATCGGTAAACAAAGCTGCCAGGTATTCCTCAGTCCAACGGAATACACCGGCAGCTGATTTTATGTTTAAATATTTTAAAATGGTGAAATTATGAAAAAATACGATGTTGCAATTGTGGGCGCAGGTCCTGCAGGAATTTTTACCGCAATCGAAATGATTAAAAAAGGCAGCAAAAAAAGCATTATTATAATTGAAAAGGGCAAATCCGTTGAAAAAAGGAAGTGCCCAAAGGCGGTAACGGGAAAATGCATGAACTGCAAGCCCTATTGCCATATCACAACAGGCTTTTCCGGCGCAGGTGCGTTTTCAGATGGTAAGCTTTCCCTTTCCTACGAAGTCGGCGGTAATCTGCCCGAACTTATAGGTGAGGATTTGGCGCAGGAAACAATCAACTACACGGATAAAATTTATCTTGAATTCGGCGCAGACACTCATATTGAGGGCATCGGCAACACGGAAGAGGTTAAGGAAATCCGCAAGCGCGCAATTCAGGCAGGTCTTAAATTGGTTGACTGCCCGATTCGCCACCTCGGCACCGAAAAGGCGCAGGACCTTTATTTTGAAATTGAAAAACACCTGCTTGCGCAGGGCGTTGACATTATGTTTGACAGCCAGTGCAGCGATTTGATTTTGGACGGTGAAAAATGCCTCGGCGTTCGCCTTGAAAACGGCGAGGAAATCTATGCCGGCGACACTGTTGTGGCAACGGGCAGGCGCGGTGCAGACTGGCTTGAAAAGCTTTGCGCCGACCATAATATCGCCCACCAACCGGGTACGGTTGATATCGGCGTTCGCGTTGAGGTTCGCAACGAAATCATCGAAAAAATCAACGATGTGCTTTATGAATCAAAGCTTGTGGGCTACCCCAAGCCGTTTAAAAACAAGGTGCGCACTTTCTGCCAAAACCCCGGCGGCTTTGTTGCTCAGGAAAATTACGACAACGACCTTGCCGTTGTTAACGGTCATTCCTACAAAGAACTTAAGAGCCAAAATACAAATTTGGCAATTCTTTGCTCTCACAATTTCTCTGTGCCGTTTAATCAGCCTATTGCATACGCGCAAAAGGTGGGCGAGCTTACAAATATGCTCGGTGACGGTCATATTCTTGTTCAACGCTTCGGCGATATTCTTGAGGGGAAACGCACTTGGCAAAAGGAGCTTTCGCAAAGCAACCTGCGCCCCACCCTGCCGGATGCCGTTGCAGGCGACATCACCGCAGCAATGCCTTACCGCGCAATGACGAATATTATAAACTTCATCCACGCAATGGACCATGTTGTTCCCGGCTTCGCGGGCGACGAAACTTTGCTTTACAGCCCCGAGCTGAAATTCTATTCAAACCGTGTTAAGATGGATACGGATTTTAACACAAACATTCAGGGGCTTCACTGCCTCGGCGATTCCAGCGGCTGGACGCGCGGACTTATGATGGCTTCCGTTCACGGCGTTTTGATGGGCAGAAAGCTTGTTTGATTGCGCAATCACCTTGCAAATAATTTAATATCGGTAATAAACAGGTGACTTCGGTTGCCTGTTTTTTGTTTTGTAAAAATGATTTCGGGTGACTGCGGTGAAAGAAAACATCCTTTTCAGATAAGAGAGGCAAAGTCGGTTGCGGGAACGCTGTTATTTAAACACAGAAGGCGAAATTATTGCAAAAACACAAAAGAAAAAGTGCGCTCCGCGGAGCGCACCTTGCAAATCTATTTCTTTTTTGAATCGCCTTTAATTTCCTTAGGCTTTTGATTTTGATTAAAACGCTTTCTGATTTTTTCCTTTTCGGCACGCTCGTGCTTTTTATACGAAAGATAATAAAGCCAAATGAGCACAACCGCAATAAGTGCCGCCGCAATGCCTGCGCCGATTTTAAATCCGTCTGCAAGCTTGTTTATCTTTTGCAAAGCGGAAAATGTGAAACCCAAATCAACATGAATTGTACCTTTTTCCTCGGAATAGTAGGTGCCGTTTGCAAGATACATTTTTTCGTGTGATGTGTCGCCGCCCGGATAATAATAATAGTTCAGCGAATTAAGCACATTGCTTGTTTCCGCATCATAAACGAAATCGGGGTTTTTTTCGGAATAGAAAGTGATTCCCGTAACCTCATCCGTCAGCTGCGAGGGCACAAACTTATTGAACAGTTTATACTGATTTGAATCGTTTGAAGTCCACGCGGCAGCAACAATCAGCGCGATTATAACGACCGCAAGCACGGCGATTGCAACGATTCCGCCCTTGTGATTTTTAAACATTTCCTTTGCGGATTGCTTAATTATTTGCTTATCTAAAGAAGCGGCTTTTGCCGCTTTTTTATTTTTTGCCATTAGGTGCATAACCTTTCCGACTGCGAAATAGCACGCTTACCCTGTGCAGCCGAACAGAGGCGAGGCGACTTTTGCCGCAATTATATTTTATCATAAACGCATAGCAAGGTCAAGCGGTGTTCGGCAACAAATCAAGCCTCTGCCCAAGAATATCACCGTAAGGTTTGTTGCAAGAATGCTGCTCAAACTTCCCCTCATCAGTCTACTGCGTCGACTGTTTCCCCAGGGGGGGAAGCCGGCACGGAAATTGTTTTGTCGCGGTGGGGAAAGCAAAAAAGCGCGCAAAAAAAGAGGGCGCCGAAGCGCCCTCCCAAATCTTGCGATTTAATTTTGCATATTCCGACTTCCTTGCAGAAGCGGACTGTTGCAGAAGTTACTTAGAACTCGAAGTATCCTTCCTCGGTGGATGTTGTGATAACATCAACAGAAAGGAATTGCTCAACTTCTACAACTGGCTTTGTGTAAATTTCTTTCATTATGAAAGACCTCCGTTTAGTTTATAGATACAGCAGAGCGAACCCTGCCGAATTCATTGCTTAAACTAAATTAAGCGAGTGTAGCAGTTTGAGGTTCTGCGTAAATTACCTGTGATACACCGTCTTTTTCAACGATGATGTATGCACGGGCCGAAACAGATGAAGCAGTTGTCTTAAGAGTAAGAGCGAACTGACCGTCTGCTGCGGTGTTGCTGTTCTTATAGCAGTAAGCGCCGTTGCCTACATTTTCAAGAACGAGAGTTGAAGTGTCGGCAACATCCTTGCCGAATACGAAACCGGATTCAAGAAGATTGTAATCCTCAGGAACGGAACGCGTTGCAAGGAATCTTACCTTGTTGGAAGCAAGCTTGTCGGTTGCAACTGCGGTTACAACGGGCTGAGCCGTTACGGCACCTTCAGCAAATTCAACGTTAACATTTGCTGTTACGAAGAATGTGTATTCGCTGCCGAATGCTGCGTCATTGCCGTTGATCTTCCATGTGCCTTCGTTAGCTGCCGAAACAGTTACCTTAGCGTCATGAGAAACAGTTGCGACGGTGCCCATATCCTTGCCGTCTACAGTGATTGTGCAGCCGGTGGGAGCTGTTACCGTGTAGGTTACAGCGGCATCCTTTTCATAGCTTGCAACTACGGTTGCGGCACCGGTGAGAGCCTTAACCGCGTCAAGATCCATGCTCCAACCCTTGAAGGTGAAGCCCTTATATTCATAAGGAGTGGGCATTGCGTTGAGAGCAGCAACATCTTCGTTGCTGAGCTCAGCGATAACATTGTTGAATTGGTCAACAAATGTTACATTAAATGCCTTAGCCTCGTCTGCTGCGAATACAGGTGTGTAAGTAAGATCTGCATAAGCAGCTGTTGTGTAGGTGGAATCGGTGGAAACGAGCTTGCCGTTTACCTGCCAGCCTACGAATTTAGCGTTTGCTGCCGGAGTTGCGGTGAGAGTATATTCTTTCTCATAAGCAACCTTTTGAGCTGCGCCTGTTGTTGCAGCGCCGTTAAGAGTTGTTGCGCCCTTATCGGAAGCATTAACAGTGATCATAACGCCTGTTGCAGGAATTGCCTGACCCTTAACGACTACAACGCCGCATGCAGAGCATACGGAATCGCCGGTATAACCGTCTTCGCCGCGGGTAGCTTCCTTAGCGTTAACGCCTGTTTTGATATCGCCGACATGGTTGGTTTTATCAACAGAAGTTTGCTGCTGAGCAACGATTACAGTGTCGCAAGCTGCGCAGTGCGAGCCTGCGGTTAAGCCTGTGTCAACGCAAGTTGCAGGTACTGCAGCGTCTGTTACAACATTTTCGTGATTTGTGGGATCAACGACCTTATATTCGGTCTTTGTTTGCCCGCATGCACATGCGTAAGAAATTGTGCCCTGTGTTTTACATGTTGAAGGTGTTTCGCCCGTCTTATTCCAAGAGTGAGCGGTTGTTTTATCAACTGTTGTGCCGCCTGTGGTGTAGCCGCAAACGGAGCACTTATACTCAGCCGTTTTACCGGTTGCAGTATGAGTGGAAGGAACGGCATCTTTTATTTTTTCCAAAGTTTTTTCACAAGAAACAGTGTTAACGGTTTCTTTTTCGGTGTAGGTTGTTGTGCCTTCAACGAACTCGGGCCAAGAATAACTCTTTGTTACATGATTGCCTTTGCCGTCCGATGTGGGACCGACTGTAGCCGTGTTTTTGGGAGCTGTGGGAGTTTCACCTGCAGCAGCCGTAACGGTTGTGCTTGTTTTGTCGTTGTAGATGTAAGTATAAGTTACATCTTCGGATGCGGGCTGAACGCCCCATTCTGGCATAGTGAATGTTGTTTTTTCTGTGGGAAGCCAATTGTTTTCATTGTCTATAGAACCATAACCAACAACATTTGTGTTTACATTACCTTCTTCTTCTGAGAAGTAAGTGTCACCATCGATCAAGTGCGCCGGAAGTGCTTCGGCGAGGTCTAACTCGTCTTTGCACATCTGCATGCCGAGAACGGCAATAACCTGACCCGGGAATACGGAATCAGCATTATCCTCATCCATTTGAGTAGTTTCATCAAATATAAGACCACTTACTGAGGATTCATTAATCGCTATAGTTTTTGTGCCATCTGCCAATGTGAAATATGTTGATGTATCAGAGTCGCTTTTCTGTTCAGGATGATATGTTGTTAAGTTTTCAAGAATAGAATCAGCAACAGCATCTTCGCCAACAGTGAGTTTGTTTTTTCTGCCGTAAACAGCAGGCTGAACATCCACACCGATAGCATTTGCATAATCGAACATAACCTGCATAGTAGGACCACCGTCATAGCCCTCAACAGTGAAAACAAGCACGAAAGTGCCGTCTTCGGAAGCAAGGTCTGACTTCTTCAGGTTATGGAGATCATAAGTTTTTGCGGGACCGGTTCCGCCATATGCCTCTGAATAATATGCATATGCGTCCTGACCATCGTAGTCCATAACATAGGCATGGAGTACGATGTCTTCGTCGGTACTGTATTTACCGTCTGCATTATTCGGGTTCGGGAGTGCGAACGAAGTGAGAGGGAAGCTGAAAGCCACCATCAATACAGAGAGCAACACAGCCAAAGCTTTTTTCAAGCTTTTCATTGAATTACCTCCGCTGAGCTAATAATTGTGTTGTGATATACAAAGTCGGCTGACTTTGCACCAACAAATCTTAAATAAACAAGTTTATCACTGGAATTGATAACACCATCTCTGTTTATATCAATTCCGACATCATAATTAGCGTTGCCTACTTTCGCGGCAACAAGTCTTAAATATGATAATTTATCTGTTGAATTTATAACCGAATCTTTGCTCCAATCACAGGCAACAATGCCAACCATTGTTGAAGATTCAACATCGGAATCCGCAACTTCAATTGTGAAGGTGCGCGTGAAGCCGTATTTATAAGAAACGGTTGCGGTGTAAGAGCCGGTGGGAACATTATTTAAAATGAACTTTCCGGATTCATCCGTTTCCGCCGAAACCGTTTCGCCGCCGATTTCAACAGAAACCTGCGCGCCCGTTACGGGATAGGAGCCATATTCATCGCTCGGCGCAGTTAATGCGCCGATATAAGCAGACACCGAATGGCCGGTCGCCAATTCGGGAGAGAGGTCACACTTCATAGGATAAACCTCTCCGTTAAAATCTGCCGCCGTGCTTAACGCATAGCATTTATAAAAATACGATGTGCCGGAAACGGTTACATCGCCGTAATCCACTTCGATAAAGGTTCGATTTGGATTTTCGTCTACCTGCAAAGCAGTGTTCATATCCACAGCGGTATCCGCAGCATCAGACACGGTAACATTAATCTTCAGCAATTCGGCTTCGTTTGCGGCAAGAACCGAATAGGAATCATAATTTGCCGAGTTATAAGCAAACACAAAGGAACCGTTTGAAAATTCACTTTGCACGGCATTTATATTCACGCCCGCAGCTGCCAGGGGCAAAGAAGCGCCCGAAAAAGCCAGGAGCGATGAATCATAAGAAGCGGTGAATTGCATTTGAGAGATTGACGAAAGATCATCAACCCGCAAAACCATTTCATATGTGCCGGGTGTTAATGCATTGCCATCTGCCGCTTTGCCGGCGGAATCCGTGAATTGAGCGGAAATTACCGGCGATTGCGTGCCGACGGAGGAATCGGAGCCCTCTGCGGCAGCTCCGTAAATATTAAAAGATATGATTAAAGTGCAGGTAAGAACGGATGCCAATGCAACCGATAATTTCCTTTTGAATTTTTCGAGTTGCATAAGCTACTCCGTTTAAATATATTTTCGCCTAACACGAATAACAACCGAAGCATTCGGCAGGTTTCCCTGCCGAATGCCGGATATCAGCATTTGCCTAATAAAGCACACACTTATTATTTAACAGTAACATCAGCATAACTGATTGTGCCCGACTTAGCACCTACAAACTTAAGATAAATAAGCTTGTCGCTGGAGTTTACAGTACCGTTTCTATCGATATCTAAGCCGACATCATAAGAATCAGTGCCTGCTTTTGCACCAACAGCTTTCAGATAAACTGCTTTATCACTTGCATTGATAGTTCCGTCATTACTCCAGTTGCAGGCAACGATACCTATCATAGCGGAAGAAGAAACATCAGCACCGTTTACAACGATGGTGAAGGTTCTTGTGAAGCCGTATTTATAGGTTACGGTTGCTGTGTAAGTGCCGTCCGGAACATCCGTAAGAGTGAACTTACCGGAATCATCGGTGGTTGCCGAAACTGTGCCGCCGTTTACATCAACAGAAACAACTGCGCCTGTTACTGCATACTTACCTTCTGTGTCCGCAGGAGCGGTCATTGCGCCGATATAAGCAGATACGCTGTGACCGGAAGATACCGGAGGCTCTTCGGAAGCTTCCGTAAGTCCGTTTTCTGCAAGCATCAGCTTTTGCCTTATTGTGTAAAGGTTTGAAACGCTGAGCGTGTAGCCATCCTTATCGGTGGTAACGAACGGAGCCATATCCCTATGCATATAAATGCCTGCCTGGAAGTTAACTGCATCAACAGCATCATAAAGGGCGTCAATAAATGCCGACCAACTTTCATCCGAATAGGTTACGCCATCCGGGTTTGAAGATGCTGTGTAAGTGGTGGAGCCAACAGTGTAAGTTTTAGCATCCGGATCTGCATCAACAGTTATAACATCAAGTGAAGCGGAGCCTGTGCTGTTCTTACCGGCAACTGCGCAGCGGATTTCGGTTAAGAGCTGATTCGGAATATAGCCGCGCTCAAGAACCTTTGCCATATAATCGTTGAAGTTACGAAGAGCTTCACGAAGTTCAAAGGTGGAAGCGGTGGAAGTTACAACAGACTTGTCGTAATTAACAACGGCTTCGAAATCTCTGAAACTGCGATTTACCTTATTGGCAGTGTTATATGCCTCAAGTGCATCATCTCTCTCGGAATCGAGTGAGCTGATAACAAGAGTTGATTCACCGTCTTCGGTTGTGTAGTAATAATCTCTGTAAAGATCAACGTCAATAAGAGCCTCGGCATTACGACCTTCTTCTGCCATTTGTTCATACTTAATAACATCGAAGTTTACATTATTAAGGCCGGATCTGAGAACATAAACATCCTCAAACACATTCTTAGCATAAGAAACATCAAGATTTTCATCAAGAATTTCCTTAGCATAAGTTACCTTATCGTTTACAGCTGCAACAGTGCCTCTTGAAGCCGTGCCGGGAACGATTTGATTTTGTGTATTTGCATACATTACAACCCAATCATCCGTGGTGGCAACAGCCTTATTATCGGCATCGTTATGAGTGTATTCAACAGCGGAGTAAACGAGATTGCCTTGGCTGTCTGTAACCTGAGTATCGGTGGTTGCAAGATAGGGAGCTTCAAAATAAGGAGCTGTGCCCGAGCCTGCATCCTGCCATTCGGTTTCATAAGCTGCGGCATTAACGAAATGCCATTCGCCGTTTACGCTTACAACCTTAACGCCTGTTGAATTAACAGTGTAAACATCAAGATCGGTTGCTGTGCCGTTTACCGTTGCGGAAACGGTTTCGCTTGTTTTGGTAACATCAGAGCTTGTGAGCTTAGTGTTGCCGTAAATCGGATTAGCGAATACCTCGGTGCCATTTTCTGTGTAATGGGTAAGGTAATATACGCCATCCTTAACAACTGCAGAAGCTTTAAGGCTTGCAAAGTTTGAACTGCTCATAGCATCTGCCGTTGCGGTGGCATATGCTGTTTCGCCAACAACATTGGTTGTGTTTGAAGTTTTTGCAAAGTTAGCTTTTTGAGAACCGAGTTTTGCTGCATTATCTGCAGTAATAACGGTTGCAGTTGTGGAAAGAGCCTGCATAACTGCTTCTTTATAATAGTTATAATAAGCGGCGTCCTTAGCATCGGCTGCCGTGTAGTTATTCAGGAATTCCTCGCCTGTGGCATAAAGGCTTTCAGATGTGGAAATATCCGAAAGGTCACTGACGATAAGATTTGTTGCAAGATCAAAGCCTTTTGATGTTACAACGCTGAGTTTAACATCGCTGCGGCCCTGCTTAACGCTGTGCTCTTTATCCCATTCAATAAAGTCAAGCTTTGTGCTGGATGTGGACATTGAGCCGGGAGTGAGGGAGAATACAAGACCCTGAGAGCCTGTGGAAGCGGTTGCGCTTGCCTTAACGCCCTTATTGATGGCTGCACTGTAATCTCCTGTGCCGCTTGTTGAAATATAAACGCAGTTATAAGAACCGTCGTTATTTCTGTCGGCAATGATGCTTGCGGGAACATAACCGTTTACACCTGTGGTGGTGATAGCATCAAGCGAGCAAACAACATGCTGCCTGTATTCGGGAACTGTTGTGTCGGTATTAACAAGATTTACAACATCGTCTCTGCTGAGAATCTTGTCTTCCGCAGTTACCCAAGCACCCTTAGGATTACCGTCTTCATCATAAACGATATTCTTTACGGTTGTGCCGTCCACCGTGGTGGTGGTGTACTCATACTGATAATAATCATACCAAGAGGTGTTAACGAGGTTACCCGTTGTGGGATCTGCTGCAGCCGCAACATACTTTTGACCGTCTACAGTGATGTAGGCTTCAAATCTGATGTTTGAAGCTGTCGCAGTTGTGCGGTTGAGATATACCGTTGAGTTGGAAACCGAAGCAGGATCGTCTGTTGAAACAGCGATACTGTTCGGAACAACAAGATAGACTGCCGACCTTGAATTACCGACAATTGCATCAGTTGACGAAGTTGTTGCATTAGATTTGTTTATGCCGCTAACCGGGTCAGCAAATCCGGTATCAGCAGTGCTGCTATAGGTTTGCGAATACAGATCCTGTTCAGCGGATACATAATAGTACATTGTTCTGGTGAAATCGCTTTCATACTCTGATGAATAAGCGGTGCCATCCTTATTAACAACCTGATATGTAACCGTGAACGCAACAGCTGTTGCGTTTGAAGAGCCAAGATCGCTTGCGGAAAGAGAACCGCTTACGCCGATAGAACCTCTTGCCTCGGGATCGAGGGTTGCGGAAGTATCGCCCGTAAATGACCATGTGCCCTTATCGGCCTTAACGCCCTTAACTTTAATCCAAGAGCGACCGAGTTCATCGGTGGAGCCATCCGTTTTAATAGTGAAACGGTTAAGACCTTTACCGAGGTTTTCAAGATTGATAGTGTTTGTGAGGGTGTTACCTGCAGTGTAGCCCTTAACAACATCACTTGTAAGCTTAGCATCAAGGTTGCTAACCTTGTAGTTTTGAAGTTGAGGAAGGAATCCGTCAAGCAAGCTTGCAACGGACTGAACTACGAACATTGCGCCCTTCCAAACAGTATCGTTATAACCGGAAAATACGCCGGCGAACTGAACAATATTTACAATTGCACTTGAGATAACGCCGAAATTGGAAGCGTCTGACGAAGTGCCTGCAATAACGCTGCTCTGAACAAGATTGTGGAACGGCTTATTAACATTATCGCCGGAAACATCCGGAATAATATTCTTGCCATACAGCGGCTGATTGCTGCTGCGGGCATTAAGAAGACCGTTCAACAGTTCTTTAAGAACATCATAAACCGTAAGGTCTACGCCCTTTGTTGAAAGAGAAGGTGCGTTAAGAATTGTTGCAAATCTGTAAACAAAGTTTGTTACGCCGCCGAGTTCCTCACCGTCTACGGTGTGAGTGCTTGCAATATTAAGTGCGCCTGTTACCAGATCGTCCATAATAAGAGCATGCGAATCAAATGCGCCGCGCTTTGAAGCGGAGCCGAATTGAAGCTCGCCGAGAACGGGAAGAAGTTTATTTGCGATGATATCGAGGTTCTCCCACAAAGTGTTGTCCAGAGTAATCAGGCTGTTGCCTTGCGAATCTGCGCAACCGAGAAGAGGACCTACACCCTTATCATTTGCGTAATACGAAATTACGGAATTAAGGATGCTGAAGATATCTGTTCCGTCGGCTACCTGCTCATCATAAGTTTGAACAGATGTAACATTATAGATGCTCCAGAACTTACCGGTTTTATCTGTAATCGGCACGTATTGCATCATAACATAGCCAACGGCATCGCGACACAGTGCATAAATTGTTTCCATAGATATATCATAATATCCGTCGCTGCCCACAGTTAAGAACTGCGAGTAATCGTTTTGAGGAAGAATATATGCAAGGTGTTCCTGAAGAATAACTGCTGCAACGCCTTCTGCGTCATCACATTTATCCCACTTGTCGTAGTGGATGGATTTAAGATCCTGAATGTTATTCTGAAGGCAAGCAATAAGAAGCGGAATCATTGCGGTTTCGAGGTTTGACTCGGAAAGCGCAGCAGAATCGCCGCTTGTGTGATAGAACGACGAAAGGATGTTCTTATCTGTTGCATCGCCAACATACTGAATAACCTTCAGTGCGTTTGCAGTAAGAGTTTTGCCGATTGTTTTGGCATCATTGGTATTGATTGTTGTAAGAGAAGAAGCGCCTGCATAATCGGGCAGGAAATCCTTAACTGCTGCAACAAGGAAATCATTAAAGCCGGCAAGAATATTAGTGTAATTGCCGTACTGATTTGCCATGAATGCATCAAGATTAGGAGTGCCGGTGCACTTAAAGTTTGTGTTAAGAGGACCGGTTTCCGCCTTAAAGTAATAAACCATAAGCGGGCTTCTGCGAATTTCGTTAAAGAGCTTCGTGGAATCAATATCTCTCCAATTATACTGAGCGTCTTCTACAACGCTTCTGTCATAAGTGAGATCTGCCTTAACATCGTCAAGGTTAAGATTGTAATCTTTAGCCCAAGCCTGAACATTTGCCGAGGAATAGTTGTTTTCAGGATTAGAGTAATCCCAAGTTTTGCCCTCGCCAAGGAACCATTCCATATATTCCCAGTCATAATCCTTAATAGCCGAGTTAAGAAGCTGTAAGGTTGGCTGAAGAACGGTTTTCCAGGCAATACCCAACGCGTTATAAGAAAACTCATACAGCGTTGTACTTGGTGTTAATGTAAGATTTGCATCATCAACGCCGTCTCCGTTGCTATCATACTGGAAGAGGTAAACATTACCGTCTGCAGTGTAGCAAAGACCGGAATCTTTTTGACCTGCGGCATAGCGTGATTGAGAGCTTGTGCCGTCTGCATAAGTTACATTAACATTGATCTTACGCAAAAGTTCATTCTGCAAAGATCTGAAAAGCATAGTATCGAGATCGTAACCCGTTTCATTATTATACATCTTAGTAACTTCGTCGCTTGTGTACCAAGTGGTATTTTCGGTGAGAAGCTTAACTATAATGTTATAAACAAGGTTCTTTTCGTAGCCATCCTTCATACCAAGGTTTGCAGCACTGTTGAGAATGCTGTAAAGATTGAGGTTAAGGGGCATACTGAAAGAGCCTCTGAGAAGCTGGTTAACAACCGCTTTACCGCCGTCCCAGTTTGAAACATTGTTATAAACAGCGTTCAAAAGAGCTTTGACAATGCTTTTCGCGGAATTGTTGGCTCTGTAGTCCTTTCCGCATGCTGGCCAATCGCCGGTTACTGTTGTGTAAGACATACCGGTAAGAGGGCTGAGGGTGATGTTTTTAAGATCGCCGCCCAAGCTGTTAGCCTGATCAACAGTGGATTTCAGCTGATCTACTATATCAAGAAGACCGCTGACACTGTCCAGCGTGCCGTTTACATTAACATTGATTACAACGTAACTGCCGCTGATTGAAACAGGTAATTTAAGATCATACAGGATGTCGTCCACATAATCAAGAAGAGCCGCGCAGGTTTGCTCATCAGTGAGTTCAACCCAAGCCAAAGCATTTGACTTAAGCGCGTCGTCATGATATTCGGGATCGGCGGAGGCCGCATACGCGGAGAAAGCACCCGTGAATGCGGTGAGTGCCATCAGAACCGCAAGAAACAAAGCAAGCAATTTCTTGCCAAATTTCGTTTTCACAATTTTTACCTCCGTGAAAATTTTAAACACAATGAAGTTTTATTCATAGAATGTTCACACTCCGACTCTCTGACCTACGGGCAATCCGAACAGAGCGGAAGTGCGCATTGAAACGCACAGATGTGAGCAACTGTTTACAAAAACGAATACTACTCCATTCATTATTTATTAAAACACAAGCAATTTAAAAAGTCAATATGAACAAAGTCAAAACAGCGATTTTGGCACTTTTAACGAAATTGCAAGCGCACTTTTGTGCAATTTGAGCATTTAAAAATTTACAATTTGTTCATAGATTTCTTACATAAAGTTTACTTTGTAACAGTTTCGTAACCCATTACAGAGGGTAGTTTTAGTAAATGCAAACCCCTTTACACAACAACATCTTGTATATTTTTCGGCAATATTTTTCAAAATTCAACAATTTTTCAAAGGCGATTTGCTTGCGCGAATTTGCACTGTTTTGAACGCGACTTTTATGCAGGCATAACGAAAGAACAACAAAAATTTTACTTATTTTCGGAAATGATTTACATATAATTACCGGATTTTGTTCACAATTTGTTAAAATTCTCAAAAAAAGGTGTTGACTTCCGCTTTTATATTTGGTATAAATATATTGTATTGTTCGTGCGTGTGGGCATTTTGCGCCCTGCAGCACATTTTGTTAACACTTCGTTCATAAAATGCGCTGCAAACAAACGCCCGTGCGCTTACTGAGGGCATACTTATGTTCCCCAAATCATAAAAAAGGAGAGATGATTATGAAAACGAGCAAACGATTACTCAGCCTGCTTTTGGCTGTGGTAATGGTGATAACAACTTGCTCAGTCGGCATGAGCGCATTCGCTGCCGATAAAAGCGACGATGTTTTCACCTATGTTACCGACGAGGGTAAAGCGGTAGATATCACATATGAATCGCTTAATAACCTTGTCAACACCTACGCTCCCGAAATTATTAAGCTTATTGACCAAAGCGGTAAGCTCACAAATCTCGGCGTTGACGTAGATGCGGTTTGCGCTTCCGAAAAGCCGATTTACGAGCTTTTGGCGCAGCTTTCACCAACGCTCATCCAGCTTATGGGCGGCAGTAACGGCGATTCCGACGCTGTTATCAAATCCGTGCTTATAGATGCCGGTGCGATTAGCTCGGATATGGCAGACACGGATAAGGAAAAAGCAATGCGCTTGGTTTATGCGCAATACACTTATCTTGCCGACGACGACGCTGCAATGAGCATTTGGAGTCTTTATAAATTCTGCATGGACAACGAAAAATCAGATAATAAAGACCTCAAAGAATATTGCACAGACACAAAAGATGTTCTTAAGCCGCTGATTTTGGCATTCAGCAACGCTTACAATGTTGCGAAAAACTCAGTAAGTGCAGATTTTGCAACGGTTGAAGAATATGTAAGAACAAAGGTTATCGGCGACGGTGCCTTCCAGGAAAACGCCTTTGCAGGAATGGTTTCCTCTTCGTTCTTTACACCCTATCTTTTGAATGCACCTTCATTTGGCAAATCCGAACTCAGCGAAGCAAGCAATGTTATTGCTTCATGCGGCGGCGCAGAACTTACCGCGATTCCGGCTTCTCTTACAGAAGCAAAGAAAATCGTTGCAAGCGGCAGCGCATTCAAGGGTACAAAGCTTACGGACATCAACGCTTCGAGCGACAGCAATGTTGCAACGTTCATCAACAAGGTTGTTGAGCTTTGCAAAGCGGTAAACGCTCCCATCAGCGCAAACCCGTCTCTTGCCGAAGCTGCTTATTGGTATTATAACCAACCGCTCAGAAGTTCAAACGCAGTTCTTACCAAGGTTCTTACCGATGTCAGCGGCGAATCAATCTTCGTTGATGATTTAGGTTTGATATTTGAGATTAAACCCGGAGAATATTTCTACGACACCTGCAGAGCGAACGACATGACATACGGTTTCTTTGCAGAGCTTACCGGAGCTCCCGCCACAACAACCGAAGATTCTTTCTGGTATGCACTTTATGACACCAGCTTTGTATGGTGCGAACTTGTTTCTTCTGTTTTCGCAAATCAATCCTCGGATCCCACTGTCAGCAGTTGGATGTATCAAAAGGGCTTCACAGCAAGCGATTTTGCTGCAATTAAAACAAGAATCGAAGACTTGCTCAAGGCTAAGGGCGCAACGGAAGTTTCCGCAATCACCGAGGATGAATTCATTAACGGCACAGGCTCCGTTTCTGCTGTTAAGGCAGACGACAGCCTTTCAAGCTTTGTTAAATTCTATCTTACAAACGAATTGTTCTCAAGCATTCCGCTTGCGGCAATCTACGCTTGGGACGGTACCGAAGACGGCATCACCGACGCAATGAATGTTGCCGGCTCACATGCACAGTATATTTTTGAGGGCTATCTTACCTTTGCAACATCAAAAGAAGTTGAGCCCACAATCACCGCAACATATGATTGGAATCAGGTTAAACCCGATAACGACCTTGCAATTGAAATTGTTAACGCCAACATTAACACTTACATCAACTATGTAAGAGAAGGTATTCCCGGTGTTAGTCTTGACATTTACACACTCGCAAGCGGCATTATATCAAACCTTACCGATTCACTTACACTGAACACACTGCTTGAAAAGGTTACCGACATTTACAAAAACCTTGCAAATGACCCGGTTAAAACAATTTTTGAGCTGCTTCCCGTAATAGTTGTTGTTCTTGACGATATACTTGTTCCCCTGCTCTTTAACCAACAGGGCGATGTATACTTCGAACAAATCAACGGTATTCTTTCAAACCTTCTTAACGAAAAGAATCTTTCTCAGGCATCGGGTAGCCCGACGGGTATCGGTCAAATCGGCTGGAACCTTAACGAAGTGCTTCCCACATTGCTTCACTGGCTCAATGGCGACAACAGCTACACCTATACATATTATAATGTAGACACAACAGACGAAGCAAAATACGTTTACGGCACGCCCACCACAGGCGCAAACGGCACCAAATACGATGACGACGGCAACAAGCTTGACCATGTTCCGGTTATCCTTAATGTTTATGCCGTTGATAAAAAGCTTGCAGACGCTGCCGTTTCAGACCTCGGCAGCAGCGACGCGGTTTCAGAAATTCTTGCAACCGTTATGAACCTGCTCGTTTCCGATGTTGACAGCTATGTTGCAAATCACGGCTCGGATATCGGCAAATACATCACCGACCAGGGCGGCGAAAAGCAAATCGTTTTCCGCGGAGTAAACAATGTTTTTGTTGCTCTTCCCAGCATCATCAGCTCTGTAGGCGAAAGCGCACTTGCAGCATACAATGTTCCCAGCGACTGGACTTTCGGCGAATTTGCCAAGGATTCTGACGGCTGCACATACAATGTTTCCTCTAAAGAATTTAAAGACCTTTGCAAAAACAACGAATCGGCAGCCAAGGTGCTTGAAACGTTCGTTGATATGTTTGTAAACAACTGGTTCAACGCGCTCACTGATTTCTTAAACGATGTTGTTTCCACGGATAACACCATCACAAAGGATATTCCGATTGTGGCTTCACTGCTTCAGGGTGTTGACCTCTTCGGCGAAACGAGTGTTCTTACCGATGTTCTTAACGGCTTCTTCCTTATGAACAGAGAACACGCAGACTCTTTCACTTTTGAAAAGCGCGATAACGGCTATGTGGGCATCAGCACACTTTCGGCTTACTTCCTGCTTTGCAATGTTGAACCGATCGTAACCTTTATTATCAGCGTTATCAACGCAAATTCTTCGGACGGCACCACAAATGTTTCCATCACATCCGGCTCGGATATCGTTACGGCTGCAGTTACCGATGATATCGCAAATTCAATAAACATTGATGAAATCACA
Organism: bacterium; assembly: GCA_963654285.1. GTDB lineage: Bacteria > Bacillota > Clostridia > Oscillospirales > Acutalibacteraceae > Eubacterium_R. The sequence goes on along the minus strand of CAVJZG010000001.1, from coordinate 140,722 downwards.
AAAGAATATTACAATGTGGTTTCCGACAGCGAAAATACCAAAGCTGCGGAAGACTTATTAGATGCAGTTGACGAACTTCTTTCAACTCTCCTTTCAAATACATATGTTGACGGCTTTACCGTTGACCAGGCAGACGGAATCCTTTCCGGCGCGGTAACATTCCTTGTTAACCACTTCGGCGTTGACACTGCAAACGATATCGTAAATCTTGTTATGCAGTATGCAAAAACAATAAATGCCGATAATGTTGCAGAGGACGACGGCTCCGTAAACGACAAAAAGGTTTATTGCAAAGAAAACCTTTCAAACCTTGTAACTCAAACCTATGTTCTTGTTGAAACTATTATCGACCAAAAACTGAATGTTAAGGGCGATACAAACAAGCTTGTAAACGGCGCAATCAAGGGAATCATTTCTCCGAGCGCAATTGCGGTTCGTTCCGATTCAATCAACAAGAAGATTATGAAAGAGCAAAGCTGGACCGATCTTTCGGCAACAGGCTATGCAAAGAACCTCGGCTACAGCAATCTTTCCGCAGGCGATAAGGACACCTTCTATAAAGACCTTATTGATTCGCTCGGCGTTATCCCTGCTGTTTTCGGCACACTTCTTTGCGCAACAGGCTACTACAACAATGTATTCAGCCATGTTCTTTCGAATGTTTGCGGCAACATCGGCGTTTCCTACACCAAAACTCTTCCCGCAAACGCAGACGGCAAGGATGCAACATTCGCAATCATTCAAGTTGCTTCCAACATTATAAACAAGGTTCTTGAAGCTCCGGCTTCATCACTTTTTGGCATTATTAAGGGCGTTGCCTCCAACCTGACCGACGCTGAATTCGGCACAACGGTTAAGGCGGTTGTTTCTCCCATTACAAACGAAATCAACGGCGCTGCCGACATTGTTTCACTTCTTTCACAGTCGCTCGGCAAAACAATTGCAGGCTATGCAAATCTTGTTGACAACACTGTAAACAATGTTATTCTTAAAGACGGCAACTATTTCGTAAACACAGTCAATGTTATTCTTTCCCTGCTCGGTAAAGAATTGATTGATATGGATCTGAACAGCATTTTCTCTGCTGTTTCTCAGGCAACAAATGCTCAGCTTCTGCTTCTTGTTTACACGGTTGCAGTAAGCGTTATCACAGACAGCTCAATACTTTCCTCCTTGCTCAACGGCAAGTATCCGGGCATTGTTGATATGGTTTCCAAACTTTCTCCGAGCAAGCTTCTTGCAATAATCAGAGAAGTTATCTCTTCAACACAAAACCCGAAGGAAATTGTTTGGACATTCACCGATTATGCCGCTCAGGAAAGCAACACATTCTCTTATCCCAAGGGAATCACCGCTTCCGACGCAAATTCGGCTGTTACAAGCCTTGATGATCTTGTTAAGAATATCTTCCCGCTTCTTAAGAGCTTCGGTGTTCTTGATGCAGACGGTCTTAACGACATCATTAACGATAAACTCTTCACTAACGAGCTTATCACATCGATTGCTACCGGCGTTTACGGCGCAATCGAAAAGAGTATAGACCTTATCTCCCCTGCCGACCTTGCCGCTTATCTTACGGATTCAAGCTATGGCACAACATATTCATCGGCAGCAAACACACTTAAGAATTGCTCTTCTTGGAGCGATGTTAAATCGGTTAACTGGGGCTTCACAAACGGTTCTTCCTCCGCTCAGCAGGGCTTCATCAATGCGCTTGCAGCTCTTTGCAGACCTGTAAACGACATTCTTGCTGCATTCCTTGCAGGCGGCGATGTAAATCTCGGCGAAGTTCTTCAAACCGTTCTTGACAATCTTGAAATAAACACAACCACAACCTCCGGCGATATTCAGATTAAGATTTCTCTCAGCAATAAGGTTCTTGTTGTTGAGCTTCTTAACACGGCAGCATCAGACGCAAAAACAAACACAATTAAGGTTGATCTTAACGAAATCATCGCTCAGCTTAACGAGCTCAGCGTTAAGGGCGGCAACGGATACGAAAGCGCAATTATTCCGCTTCTTGAAGCTCTTATGTGCGATAATGTTAAATCACCCTCACAGTATCTCAGCGATTACAAAAAGGCTAAGGATAACCTCCTTATCGACATTCTTAATCCTATCTTCGGCTTTGTAAACAAGGTTGCCGACAAGCCGTTTGACACAATCACGGCTGTTCTTCCGAACCTTGCTTACTTTATCGACAACAACGGTCTTGGCAAGGTTATTGACAATCTGCTTTCACCCGTAACCGGCATTATTAAAGTGCTTGACAACAACGGCGTAAGCGTTGACAAGATTATCGAAGCCATTGCAGGTAAGTCGCTTGCAGATATTATCGGCAATGCCATCGGCGCAGACCTCGGCGGTCTTGATTTGAGAATAGGCAATCTTCAGAATTGCAACATTCAGGATTACCTTGCAAACATTATCAATGCCGTTCTTAAGAAGAACAACATTAACATCAAGATCGGCAATATCGACTTTGGCTTCCTTGCAAGCCTCGGCGATCTTAACACGGTTTACGGCGCAGCAGGTTCAATTAAGCAAATCACCGCAAACCAAGGTCAGGTTCTTGTTACCCTGCTTCGTTACATCGAAAGCGTTCTTATCAACAACGCTTCCGCAATCAACAAGCTGCTCGGCAACATCGATGCAATCAAGAATAACGCAACAATCAAGGGTATACTTGACAGCGTATTCGCAAACATTGCAACGGCAAACAGAGACGATATCGTTCTTGCAATATTCTATCTCCTTCTTGCTCAGCCGACAGACACATTCTTTGATTATTCAAACTTCCAGCTTAAGGATTACTCATTCTCTTATCCCTCAACGGTTGATGTTGACTTCTTAGAGGTTATCGGTCCCATGATCGACGGTCTCGTAAGCGGTCTTGTTACCGGCGGACTTTCAAGCCTTGTAACTGCAAATGTTTATAAAGACAGCATTATCAGTTCTATGGCTACAGGTCTTTACGGTGCGGTTGAAAAGGTTAAGGTTGGCAATATGAGCCTTACCTCCCTTCTTGCTCAAACAGGCATTGATTTCACAACCGACAACTTTGCATCGCTTCTTACGGATAAGACTTACGGTCAAACCTTTGAATCCGCAGCAAAAACAATCAAGAGCGCAGGCTCTTGGGCAAATGTTAAATCCGACAAGCTTTCTTGGGGCGTTACAGACAGAGACAGCTTCCTCCACGCGCTTTGCGCAGTGCTTCGCCCGATTTACGGAGTGCTTGATGTGCTTCTTAACGACGGCTCGCTCGGTCTCTTCAATCTTATCTATCTCCCAGGTTCGGACGGATATACTTCCACAATAGTTCCGATCATGGAGGCATTCGGTCTTTACAACATTAAGACTCAGTATCAATACAGAGAAGATATAAGCAAAGAATACGACGCTATCCTGCTTGATATTCTTAATCCTCTTCTCGACAAGGTTGAGGACATCCTCAATGCTCCTATCCAAACTCTTATGAGCATGCTTCCGAACCTTTCACTCTTCTTTGCAAACGACGGATTGCTTCAGGTTATCGAAAACCTTACCACTCCGATCAGAGCACTTATTGATGCACTTAAGCCCATTGCAAATATCAATGATATTCTTTTGGCAGCAGGTCTCAATATTCAGAAGACGCTTTCCGGTCTCGGTCTTGTCGGCAGCAACTATAAGTTCGATATCTACGATCTTACAGCTTCGCTTAAGCCGCTTATCGGCTCCGACAATATCGTTTCCCTTCTCAACAAGGTTCTCGGTATGATCAAGATTTCCGGCACACCGCTCGGAATTGAGCTTATGCCTATCGATTGGTTCCAGCTTGCTTCTCACGGCGAATACATCACCGATGAAGCTTCGCAGGCTTCCACCACAGGCAAGAGAGTTTATGTTCAAGCCGATTCAAACGAGGTGCTTATAGCTGTTCTTCGTTACCTGATTAACACAGTTAACTACAAGGATAACTACAACACCATCAGCAACCTCATCGGCAGCCTCATCGGCGGCGCAAGCAGCTCCGTATCTCAGGTGGTTGATCAGGTTCTTGGAATGCTTACCGGCGACACAGATCAGGTTATCTCCGATCTTTGCGGACTTCTTCAAACTCTTGCTTAATTCAAATTGAATAAAGCAAAAGCCTAAAAATCAGGGCACCTCTTCGGAGGTGCCCTTTTCCTTTTGTTGAATGCAATTCGGCTTCCCACAAGGGGAAGATTTGTTTTTTCAACAGCATTATTGTAATACATCCCTCATGACAAGCAAAAAATATACCGCCGGTAACGGTTTTCAGTTTGTTGGGCGGCATTGGTCACCCCCTGCAAGCAAATTTATAAGCTATAATTTTACTTGACAAAAGAAATTTTTTGCGTTAAAATACGCAATATCGAGTAGCAAAAAGCGTAAGTCCGGATAAGGACTTGCGCTTTTTTATTTTTTACGGAGGTATTTTATGAAAGAAAATAACAAATTGTGGAGCAGGAATTTTATCTTAATTATAATCATTAATTTTCTTGTGTTTTTAAATCACTTGATGGTTTTGTCGGCATTCCCGCTTTTCATCACAAACAGTAAAGCGTTTGCCGAAATCGGCTCGGATACGATAGCGGGAGCTTGTGCAACGGTTTTTTCGCTGATAGGTGTTGTGTGCCGTCCGTTTGTCGGCGTTATGCTTGACAACGGAAAGCGCCGCTCAATTTTGATTGCAGGATTGATTCTTATGGCACTTATGCCTATGGGCTATCTTTTTGCAAGCACTCTGCTTGTTTCTATTGCTCTTGCGATTGTTTGCCGAATGGCTCACGGCGTTGCGCTTGCTTTTTCAAATACTACAACCTCAACAATCGCAACGGATGTCATTCCGAAACCGCGTTTCGGCGAGGGCATGGGCATGTTCGGTATGGCAACCGCGCTTGCAACGGCAATTGCACCGTCAATCGGGCAGCTCCTTATGAAAAAAACGGCGCAGGTCGGTGAAAAAACAATATACGATTTTAAATATCTTTTCATCGCCGCAACAGCGATTATGGTTTTGTCTCTTATCCTTTTTGCATTTTTAAAAACGCCGAAAATCAATATCGAAAAAAAGCCGTTTTCATTTAAAAATCTTATCGACGGGAATGCTCTCCCGGCGTCGCTCACAGCACTGATTTTTCTTGTCACATACGGGTCGCTTGAAAATTTTACAATCAAATTTGCAATGGAAAGCGATGATGTTTCAGTTTCCGGCGGCGTTTATTTTGCGCTTATGGCGGTTATGCTTTTTTTAACAAGAATATCAATCGGCAAAATTTCCGACAAAAGGGGTGAAAGCATTTTTGTTTATTCCTGCAACGGTGCAATGTTTGCCGCACTTATGCTCATAGCCTTTGTGCCGTGCAATACTTCGTTTGTTATATCCGCACTGCTTTCGGGCTATGCCTTTGGCGGACTTGAGCCTGCGCTTCAGGCAATGGCTGTCAGCATTGCACCGCCGAACAAAAGAGGTGCCGCAAATTCCACATTTCTTTGCGCATATGATATAGGAATCGGCGTCGGCGGCGGACTTGCCGGATGGCTTATAGATTTGGTTGGATATAATCATATGTTCGCAATAATTGCGGCGGCAAACATTTTGTCTGTCATAATATATGTTCTTATCGGCAGACATCATCCCTCGTCAATTACATTTCGCATTGAAAATGAGGGAAAAGGAAAATAATTTTTTTATAATCTTAAATATTTGCAAGCCGGAGGTTTGCAAAACAAAAAAATCCGCAGCACCGAAAGGTTTCCCTCATGCTGCGGATTTATTCTTTAACGAACTTTATAATATCGCCAACTTCGCAATCAAGCGCATAGCAAAGGGCATCCAAAGTTTTTGTGCTTATTGCCTCGCCCTTTTTCATTCTGTAAAATGTGTTTGCCGAAAAGCCCTGTTTAAAGATAAGATAATATTCCGTTATATTCTTTTTAAACAGCGTTTCGTAAAACGGCTCATAACTTATCATATTATCACCGCTGTAATTTTATCATACTCAACAGCTTGACAATACTCAATATATTGAGTATAATGAAGATACTTAACATATTAAGTATATGCAGAAAAGGAGAATTGATTATGTTTTGTAAGAACTGTGGAAAACCAATGAATGAAAATCAGGCAATCTGTTTAAATTGCGGCGTAAATGCCGGGAGCGGCAATAAATTTTGCACAAACTGCGGAGAGCCTGTAAATGAAAACGCCGCCGTTTGCACACATTGCGGCGTTGCAATCAAAAAAAACGCACAGCCCCAAGCAGGCACGGTTATAAGCAAAGAAGAAGCGTATAAAAAGCTTGCCGGGCATGAAAAAGCAGCGGCAATCATTTGGTTTGTTATAGCCGCGCTGCAGATTATCGTCGGTTCATTTACCTACTATGCGCCTGTTGTTGTGGGTTGCTGGAATATTTACACGGGCGTTCAGCGAATCAAACACAGCAAAACACTTGCGGATATGCCTGCCGGAGTTTATGCATATTACGAAAAACAAGGCACGGCAAATATTATTTTCCTTGTGGTTAACATTATTTTGGGTGGGCTTATCGGCGGCATTGCCTCGGGATACGATATTTATATCCGAAGCTTTGTTATGAAAAACAAAGAAATATTTGAATAAGAACCTCGGCTGCAATTCAGATTGCAGCCTTTTCTTTTTGCCCCATGCAGAACACACAGAGGGCGTGATATTCGGGCGCAAAACAAAATTTCACACAAAGCATATTTTTTCTTTACAAGATTGACCGAGGCGGTGTATAATGCTATTGTACGCACAATATTTTCTTACACGGCGATTTGGTTGCCTGTAAAGGGCAAAATCATTTCACCCCGGAGGTAAAATTTATGAAAAAAGCATTATTGGCAATTCCCGCCGCAATAGGCGCGGGGCTTGCCGCAACGGCGGTTAAGACCGCAAATTTTAAAGCGGAAAGCAAAGCGCACGCCGAACTGCCGCCCGAAAATGTTGATATTGAAAGAGCCGCAAATCACCTTTCGCAGGCAATTCAAATCAAAACAATTTCAAACGACGACAGCAGCAAGGTTGATTGGGGCGAATTTGAAAAGTTCCACGCTTTTTTGGCAGAGGAGTTTCCGCACATAACCGAAACGCTCAGCCGCGAAAAAGTGAGCAAGGCAAGCCTTATATACAAATGGCAGGGCACGGACGAAAGCCTGAAGCCGATTGCGTTTTTATCGCACATGGATGTGGTGCCGATTTCGGACGGCACGGAGCAGGACTGGGAATATCCCCCGTTTGAGGGGCATAACGACGGCACATTCATTTGGGGTCGCGGCGCGCTTGATATGAAAAACCACCTCATTTGCCTGATGGAAAGCATTGAGACTTTGCTTGAGGAGGGCTTTGTGCCGGCACGCAGCGTTTATCTTTGCTTTGGGCACAACGAGGAAATAGTTGCATCCGCAAATTCGGGTGCAAATGATATTATGGAAACGCTCAGAGCCCGCGGTGTTCAATTAGACAGCATTATAGACGAAGGCGGCGCAATGGTTCCGGCACAGGTAAAAGGGCTTTTGGACGGCAAATTAGCCGGCATAGGCGTTGCCGAAAAAGGATATGCCGATTTCAAGCTTACCGTTAAGGCAAAAGGCGGTCATTCGTCTCAGCCTCCGAAGCACACGGCAATCGGCGAAATTTCGAAAGCCGTTGTTCGCCTTGAGAAAAAGCAATTCAAGGGCGAAATTCCCGATTATTTAAACAAAATGTTTATGGAAGTGGGCAGGCATTGCACTTACCCGGGCAGATTTGTTATGTGCAACTACAAATTGCTTGAACCGCTTGTTAAATTTGCAATGCTGCAAATTCCTCCTGCCGCATCAATGGTGCACACCACCATGGGCGTTACAATGAGCAGCGGAAGCCCTGCGGCAAACGTGCTACCGCAAAGTGCCAGCGTAACGATAAATTGCCGCATTATGCCCGGTGAAAGCATTGCTTCCGCAAAAGAGCACATCAGAAAAGCCATTAAGAACGACAATATTGAAATAGAACTTTTAAAGGGCAAGGAACCGTCGCTCATTTCCCCCACCGACACAAAAGCCTTTAACACGATTAAAGAAATAACCGAGGCAGCAAACCCGACTGCGATTGTGACCCCGTTTCTTGTTATGGGCGGAACAGACGCTTACCATTACGAGCCGATTTGCGAAAACATTTACCGCTTTGCTCCGTTTACGGCATCCACCGAGCTTTTGCTCACCACCCATTCAACAAACGAAAGGTGCCCGATAGAGCAACTCGGTGCCGGAATCACCTTCTTCAAACGCTATATCAGGGCGATGACGGCAGAAGAAAAATAATGTGAAAATCACACTTTTTAAATTATATTGACTTAAAGGCTGTGGAGATTTATATGGATTTTAAAGAAAGTACATTTATGTATATCCTCGGCGGTGCCGTGGTTGCTTTTGTTTTGGCGCAATCGATATTTTTTCTTGTGCGCGCCTACAGGCAGGGCAAAAAAATCGGCATTTCCGAAAAAACAATGAAAAACACAATCGTTTCAAGCTCACTGTTTTCAATTGCTCCGTCAATTTCAATTTTGGCAACGATTATAACGCTTTCAGGTGCGCTCGGGCTTGTGCTGCCCTGGATAAGACTTACGGTTATAGGCGCAATCACCTATGAAGTGCCTGCCGCAGAAAGCGCGCTTAACGCGCTGGGGCAAATCGGCGGACTTTCGCAAGAGGTTAACGACCCGGTGCAGTTTTCCACAATTGCGTGGGTTATGACCCTCGGCTCGGTTATGCCGCTTGTGCTGTTGCCGTTTATGCTTAAATTCATTCAAAAAAAGGTTGGCGGCGTGGCAAACAAAAATGCCGCTTGGGCAAACACAATGAGCGCAGCGGCGTTTATCGGCTTAATCAGTGCCTTTATCGGCAGAGCCGTGCTCGGCAGCGGCGAACCCGATCAGCTCGGTGACGGTGCGGGCGTTATGAGCGTTACCGCACTTGCAGTTTCCATGCTGTGCATGCTGGGCTTTATGAAATTGCAAAAAAAGAAAAACATTTCATGGCTGGAGCCGCTTGCAATGCCGCTGAGCATGTTTATTGCGCTGGCTGTTGTTACGGTTTTAAGCCTTGTTTTACCCGGCGATATCGCCGTGCTTGAATGGAGGGGTTGATTATGGACAGTTATAACGAACGCACCCACATAATAGGCCGTTTTTGGATAATTACCGCTCTGGTTGCCTTTTTGATGATTCCCGTGGCGATTTCGGCAAAGCTGAATGCGTTTCCGCAGGCATCCGTTGTGCTTAAAGGGCTTGCGCCCATTGCACTGCTCTTTTACCCCACGGCGGTTATAGAGGTTTGCACATATTCACCAATGCTCGGTTCCGGCGCAACCTATGTTGCATTTGTAACCGGCAACATAAACAATTTAAAGCTGCCCTGCGCCCTTTCGGCAATGGACAGTGCCGGTGTAAGCCCAAACAGCGACGAGGGCGAAATCCTTTCTACAATCGCCGTTGCGGCATCCTCAATAGTTACAACGCTTATTATCGCCATCGGCGTAATCGCGTTTGCGCCGTTTTTGCCGCGCATAACGGCTTCCGATTCCGTGCTTGCGCCTGCATTTAGGCAGGTTGTGCCCGCCCTTTTCGGCGCGCTTGGTATGTCCTACATAGCAAAGCACTTCAAAATCAGTGTTGTGCCGATTGCCGTTATATGCCTTATGCTGCTCTTTAAGGGCGATTTGGCAGTGGGCGTGCTCATTCCCGTGGGCGTTGTCGTTTCACTGCTTGCGGCGCACATTATGTTTAAAAAAGGCTGGGTTAAATAATCCTTACCCTCTTGAATACGCTTGCAAAAATAGACTTATAAAATAATGCCCGCTTCGGTTTGAAGCGGGTGTTGCTTTGCCGGAAATAATAAAGAATTAAAAAAGCGTGGCACGCTCCTGAAACCGAAGTGTGCCACGCTTAAATTTATTCTTTGTTTGATTGGTGTTTATGAATTATTTAATCAAGCCTTGCTTCAAGGCGGTAAATCGGCATACCCATATCGGAAAACCGCTTTTCGTATTCCGTAACTATGTTGCCGTCAAAATCGCTGTTGTGCAAATCAAGGCTTATGTTTGAAAGCTTAAATCCGCATTGCGAAAAGCTTTGCAGCGAAAATTCAAAGAAATGCATATTATCCGTTTTTTGGCAAATCGGCGCACCGGGAGCAAGCAACTGCTTATAAATTTTAAGAAAATTAGGATGGGTTAAACGGTGCTTTGCATATTTCTTTTTAGGAAACGGGCAGCTGAAATTAAGATAAAGCGTTGTTACGCTGCCTGCGGGGATATAGCATGGCAGATATTCGGCATTGCATTTCATAAACCTTATGTTTTGCAGCCCGGCTTGCTTTGCAGCCTCGCACGCCGCAACTATAACATTGCCTACCTTTTCAACGGCTATTACATTCACATTCGGGTTTTGCCTTGCAAATTCGCAGGCAAAGCCGCCCTTGCCGCAGCCGATTTCAAGCACAAGCGGATTACCGTTTCCGAAAAGCTGTTTTAAATCGAGCACGGCATCTGCCGGCGCGGCGTTTTCAAAATTCAAATCCTCGTTTTCGCAGTCAATTAAAATCTCGGCGCAGCCGCTGAGCCGCGTTTCAAGATTTTTCTTTCTTCTCATTCTCATAAAAACAAATTCCGTTCAAAAATTTATCAGCCGCCGTATGCAATCATTTTGTCAATGCATTTTTTTGCGGCAAGGCGCATATCCTCGCTCATTTCGATTTCCTCGCCCGCCGTTCCGAGGCAACAGTTATAAACCTGCGGCAGGGTGGTAAGCTTCATATTCATGCAAACAAGGTGCTTTGAAACCGGGTAAAAGACTTTGCCCGGGCAATCGTATTGCAAATGCTCCAAAATGCTGTTTTCCGTGCCGATGATAAATTCTTTTGCGCCGCTTTCCTTGGCGTAATTCATTATGCCGCTGGTGGAACCGATATAATCCGCATGCTTTGTAACCTCTTCGCGGCATTCCGGGTGCACCAGGAAAAGCGCGTTCGGATGTGCGGCTTTGGCTTCAAGCACATCCTGCTCGGAAACAACCATATGCCTGGGACAGCCGCCCTGAAGCAAAACAAAATTTTTATCCGGGCACTGCTTTGCAACATAATCGCCCAAATTGATATCGGGAATAAAAATTATATCCTTTTCCGGCATTGCCTTAACTATTTTCACGGCAGAGGAAGAAGTGACGCACACATCGCAAACCGTTTTAAGCTCGGAAGTGGTGTTAACATAAGCCACAACAGCATAACCCGGGTGCTCATCTTTAAGGCGCAAAACTGCCTCTTTTGTGAATTGCTCCGCCATCGGGCAGCCTGCCTGCGAATCGGAAAGGATAACCTTTTTTTCTGGTGAAAGGATTTTAACCGTTTCAGCCATAAAGCGTACGCCGCACATAATCACGGTTTTGTTTGGCACGCTCTGCGCCTTAACTGAAAGCGCGTATGAATCGCCCGTGAAATCAGCAATTTCGCAAATTTCCCTTGCCTGATACGAATGCGCCAAAATGCAAATGTCTTTTTCTTTTTTTATTTTTAAAATTTCGTCCTGAAGTTCACGAATATTCATAAAAATCTCTCTTTCGCGGCAGTGCCGCTTTTCATTATTTTATCATATATAAATTTACAATATATGCGGCGAAAATGCAATAGAAACTTTTGCCGCCAATTAAACCGCAAAAGCGACGCGATTTTAAAACCGCGCCGCCTTGTGATTTCATTGGGAATTTTAATTATTTAAAAAGATCGGTTGAAAGATATCTGTCGCCCGTGTCGGGAAGAAGAACAACAATGTTTTTGCCCTTGAATTCATCCCTTGCGGCAAGCTGCTCAGCAGCCCAAACAGCTGCACCGCTTGAAATGCCCACAAGAATGCCCTCTGTTTTTGCGATTTTATTGCCTGTTTCAAACGCAGCTTCGTTCGGAACGGGAATAACCTCGTCGTAAATCTTTGTGTCGAGCGTGTCGGGCACAAAGCCTGCGCCGATGCCCTGGATTTTGTGCGAACCGCCGTGACCTTCGCTGAGAACGGGAGAGGTTTGCGGCTCAACGGCAAAGATTTTAACATCCGGATTTTGCTCTTTGAGATATTTACCCACGCCTGAAAGCGTGCCGCCGGTGCCTACGCCTGCGATAAATGCGTCAACCTTGCCCTCTGTGTCTGCCCAAATTTCGGGACCTGTGGTTTCATAATGAACCTTCGGGTTTGCCGGGTTGACGAACTGACCGAGAATAACAGCGCCGGGTGTGGCTTCCTTAAGTTCGTTTGCCTTTTCGATTGCGCCCTTCATGCCCTTTGCGCCCTCGGTAAGAACAACCTCTGCGCCGTAAGCCTTAACAAGATTGCGCCTTTCAACACTCATCGTTTCGGGCATTGTAAGAATAACCTTGTAGCCCTTTGCGGTGCCCACACTTGCAAGACCGATGCCGGTGTTGCCCGAGGTGGGTTCAATGATTGTTGCGCCGGGCTTAAGCTCGCCCTTTGCCTCTGCATCCGAAATCATTGCGTTGGCAATTCTGTCTTTAACAGAGCCTGCGGGGTTGAAATATTCAAGCTTTGCAAAAAGATTTGCGTCCACGCCCTCTGCCTTTGCGAAATTGTTTAACTTAAGAATCGGTGTTTTGCCGATGAGTTCCGTTACATTATTATATACAGCCATGATTTGCTCCTTTCTTATTTAGCCGCGCTTATTTGCTGATGGCCTTGAAGCCGTTTTCAAGGTCTGCAATGATGTCGTCAATATGCTCTGTACCTATTGAAAGCCTGATAGTTGAATCGTTGATGTGTTGCTTTTTGAATTCCTCTTCGGAAAGCTGTGAATGCGTGGTTGTTTTTGGGTGAATAACAAGTGATTTAACATCCGCAACATTTGCAAGAAGCGAGAATATTTCAAGATTATCGATAAATTTCTTTGCTTCCGCTTCGCCGCCGTCTATATCAAATGTGAAGATTGAACCTGCGCCGTTTGGGAAATATTTATCGTAAAGGTCTTTGTATTTAGGGTCAAGCGAGGGGTGATTGATTTTCTTAACAAGAGGATTTTCGGAAAGATAATCAAGCACTTTCTTGGTGTTTTCAATATGCCTTTCAACGCGAAGCGAAAGTGTTTCAAGACCCTGCAAAAGCAGGAATGCGTTAAACGGGGAAATTGCCGCACCGGTGTCGCGAAGCAGGATTGCGCGAATGTAAGTAACAAACGCCGCTTTGCCTGCCGCAGCGTCAAAGCTTATGCCGTGGTAGCTTGCATTCGGCTCGGTGAACTGCGGGAATTTGCCGCTTGCTTTCCAATCGAAGTTGCCGCTGTCTACGATAACACCGCCGAGCGTAGTACCGTGCCCTCCTATAAACTTTGTTGCGGAATGAACAACTATATCTACGCCGTGGTCAAATGCACGAAGAAGATAGGGAGTTGTGAAAGTTGCGTCCGACACAAGCGGAATATTGTGCCTATGTGCGATTTCGGCAAGTGCGTCTATATCAACGAGATTTGAATTGGGGTTGCCGAGTGTCTCAAAAAAGATGAGCTTTGTGTTTTCCTGAATTGCATCTTCAAAATTTTGAAGATTATCGGGGTCAACAAAGGTTGTTTTAACGCCGTGCTCCGGGAAGGTGTGCTCAAGATAATTATAAGTGCCGCCGTAAATTGTTTCTGCGGCAACGATGTGGTCGCCTGCCTTTGCAAGTGCCTGGAATGTATAAGACAAAGCAGCTGCGCCGGAAGCCGTTGCAAGTGCGCCCACACCGCCCTCAAGAGCGGCAATTCTTTCTTCAAAAACGCCCTGTGTTGAATTTGTGAGCCTGCCGTAAATATTGCCGGCGTCGGTTAAATTGAATCTTGCCTGTGCGTGATCCGAATTTTTAAACACATAGGATGTGGTTTGATAAATCGGAACCGCTCTGGAATCCGTTGCGGGATCGGGATTTTCCTGACCTGCATGAAGCTGAATTGTTTCAAAATGATATTTGTTATTTGCCATGATGTTTCTCCTTAAAATTTAAAATTGGAATTGATTGATGATTGATGTTTTTTATTTTTATTTGCAACATCGTGGCATTCGCGAATAAGAGGAATAGATTATCTCTTTTGTTTTAACCGCATTTTTCATTGGGATAAATCACACTCCTTTTCTGTTTATCGGTGATTTTGTAATTTCTACTATTCCTACGGCATTGGTGGGAATTAGCTTGAGATAATAATATCACGCAAAAATGCATTTGTCAAGTGTTTTTTTAATTAAATCACAAAATTATTTGTGCTGCTTTGTTCGTCCGCAACCAAATCGGCAATTGTTATGTTGTCCACAACATCGCTGATGGCTTTGTTTATCTTTTCCCAAACCTTAACCGTGGTGCAGCAGCCGTATCTTTCGCACAGGTTTTGCTCATCCTGCGTACAGGTGGTTATTGCAAGGCTGCCCTCGGTAAGGCGCAAAATCATACCCACGGTGTATTCCTCGGGTTTTTTTGTTAAACGGTAGCCTCCGTTTGCGCCGCGCTCGCTTTTAACATAGCCGGCTTTGTTGAGCGTGGAAATAATTTGTTCCAAATATTTTGTGCTGATGCCCTGGCGCGCTGCGATTGCCTTTATGGAAATGTTTTCGCCCGTGTCATTCATTGCCAAATCTATCATTGTGCGCAAAGCGTAACGCCCTTTTGTTGATATTTTCATTTTGCTCTGCCTTTCGTATTTTATCGTTATCCCTAATATACTATAAAGTTAGTAGGATTTCAAGGATTTTATTTTTTCGCCTATTTCAGTACAAAAACGGAAGACTCAAACGCCTTCCGTTCGATTTATCTAAAATAATATTCTTGTAAAATCGCATTATTCCAAATTGCCGGTTAAAAGCATAATTGCAGAAAGTGCGGCAACGGGAGCGGTTTGCGTGCGCAAAATTCTTTTGCCGAGTGTGGCGCAGATTGCACCCGATGCCGAGATTTGCTCCACTTCTTCTTGCTCGAAGCCGCCCTCCGGACCTATGAAAATCGCCGCGCTTTTTATGCCGGGTGAAATGATTTTTGAAATCGGATCGCCGCCGCCCTCGTAAAAGACTATTTTGCATTCCGCATTACACATGGCAACGGCTTCCTTAAGCGAAACCATTTTGTTTATTTGCGGCACAATGCCCCTGCCGCTTTGCTGCGCTGCCTCAAGCGAAATTTTGGAATATCTTGTTCTTTTTTTCTCCGCCTGTTTTTCCTGCGGGCGGCTTACGCTGCGCTTTGTGAGCACCGGGGTGATATCGTGAATGCCAAGCTCCACGCATTTTTGAATAATATCCTCCATTTTATCGCCCTTCGGCACACCCTGATAAAGTGAAACCTCAATATCCGGCTCACTTTCGCTTGCTTTGCGATAACAAACGGAAAGCACAACCCCCTCCTTGCCGATTTCGTTTATCATGCAGCCGTAATCCTCGCCCGTGCCGCTGCAAACGGTTATCATATCGCCCGTTTTCATTCGCAGGCTTTTGGCAAGGTGGCGGCTTTGCTCCTCGTTAAGATAAATTTTCTCGCCGCCGTCGTATTCCGGTATAAAAAGCTTTTGCATAATTCCTCCGTTCGGCGCAAAATTATTTCGGCTGCCGATTCTGTGATTTTATTTAATATTTTAATTGCCTTAATATTTATATACATTATAATAGGCGAAACAGTGATTATTTTAAATTGTTTCTTGCCCAGTGAAAAAGATATTGCTGCGCTATGCCCTCAAAGCCTTCAAAGCACTTCGGCAATCCGTTTGGATAATATTGCAAAACTCGCTTCATCCACACATCAACGGGGAAGCAGCGCACAAACTGAAAACCGAAAAGCAGCGCGCAGTTTGCCACCTTTTCGCCCACGCCGTAAATTGAAAGCAGGGCTTTTTTTGCATCTGCCAAATCCATGGCTTTGATTTCGGCAAGGTTGATTGCGCCGCAGGCAACATCATCTGCCAGCCGCTTAACATATTTTGCACGGTATCCAAGCCCAAGTGCCTCGAAATCTTGTTCCGAGCAGGCGGCAAGTGCCTTTGGTGGGGGAAAAGCGTTCCAACCCGGGCAAATCGACTCGCCGTATGTATCGCAAAGGCGTTTTATTATGCCCTTTATGCGCTTAATGTTGTTTTGCTGGCTGATTACGAAGGAAACAAGCGCTTCCCACGGGTCTTGGTTCAAAATCCGTATGCCGTAATATTCGTCTATCGTTTCGCTCAAAAGCGAATCTTCTTTCAACCTGTCGCAAATCGCTGCATAATCGCGATCCAAATCAAAATAATTGCGCCAAACGCCTTCAAAATCCGCAAGTGATGTGTTTTTGAGCACAAATTCGCCGTTTTCTTCCTTAATGTTTAAAAATTTTCCGTAAGCCGCACCGCTCCAAGAGCCGTCCTCTTCGCACTGCCAGCGAAAGGCTTCGCCGCAATCAAGGGTGAGCGGCAGGTTCAGGCAGCAAACACCGCTTAAAATTACATTTCCGTTTTCGCAGCGAACATTCATTTCTTATTTTCCTCCGCATTTTGATAATAAAATTATAGCACAATATCGCCCGTGCGGAAACAAAAAAATAGCAAAATAGCTAAAAAAACTGTAACCATTTGTAACTTTACAAATTGTTGAAAACTCTGTGTAAATTATTGAAAATTGCCTGATTTTAACTTTTCAACAACGATTTTCGGCGATTTCAAGGCGTTTTTAGCAAGGTTTTTAACATTTTGAACATAGTTTTCAACATTTTTGCGCTGTTGAAATCTATATACAAGTTGTTATAAAGAACATTGTCAAGCATTATTTTATTGCGTTTTTCACCAAAAATCAATTATCGGAATTCTGTATAAAAATCGCAATTTTGCCAACACTGTTCGTAGAAAAACAAGAAAGGAAAATCGGGATGATAAAGGGTGTAAACAAACAGGTGCTGGAGGTTACAAACACCGACAATCCTTATTTTGAAAGAATAGTTTTTTTCGTTAAGCCCGAATATCAAAGCGGTCACGCGGAAAAATTAAAAAAAGAGGCACAATTGTATGCCGCTAAGGCGAAAAAGCCGCCAAAATCGCGCAAGACGCGCAAACAAATCCGTTATTTTATCGGGCAGGGGCTTTTGTGCACGGGCGCGGGTGTGGCAATAATGTATCTGCTCGGCAGATTCGGCTGATAACAATATACAATAAAAGAAAGGCGCGGTAAAATGACAGTTTATAAAGCATTTCGCAATTTTTACATTTTTTTGATATCGCTTGCCGTACTGCTCGGCGGCATCTTGGGCGGCTTTGCGGCATATAAAATATGCTACGGGCGGCAAAATGCCGTTTATGCCGTTTCAAAATACGGCTCAAACGGCACGGAGGTTAAGGAATTACAAAAAAAGCTGAAAGAGCTCGGTTACTACAGCGGCGATACGGACGGCATTTTCGGCACCGCCACTCAAAATGCCGTTAAAAAATTCCAAAAAAGCGTTGGGCTCACGGCAGACGGCATTGCTGGCTCAAAAACACTGCTTTATTTGGGGCTCGGCGGCAGCCAAAGCAGCGGCGCGGCAGGATATTCTGCCTCGGATATCGAGCTTTTGGCAAAGGTTATCTCTGCCGAGGCGCGCGGCGAAAGCTATGAGGGGCAGGTGGCGGTGGGCGCGGTTATTTTAAACCGCGTGGCACACCCCTCGTTTCCGGACAGTATCAGCGGCGTTGTTTATCAATCGGGTGCATTTTCCTGTGTGAACGACAGCAATTGGTATCAGCCCGTTTCCGAAGCCTCAAAAAAAGCGGCAATAGATGCGATAAACGGCTGGGATCCGAGCTGCGGTGCAATTTATTATTTCAACCCCGACAAAACAAGTGATTCTTTTATGCATTCGCGCCCGGTGGTTACGATTATAGGCAGCCACAAATTTTGCAAATAGCGGCGAATATAACAAAGGCGAAGCAACCCCAAGGACTGCTTCGCCTTTTCGCTGATTTTTATTAAACTGCGGTAACCGGCAAAATCAATTGCGCCGTTTAAATTTCTATTCCCATTTCGTTTATTTTGTCGCGCAGGGCAAGCCAATCGCCGAATGCGGCTTCTTTGTTGTTCGGATTGCGCAAAATTGCCGCCGGGTGGTAAGTGCCCATCATAAGCACGCCGTTTTTCTCGATAAATTCACCGTGCTGCTTTGTTACCTTAAAATCAGGCGAAATCAGCCGCTGGGCTGAAATTCTGCCAACGCAAACTATGATTTTGGGTCTGATAACCTTAAATTGCGCACGCAGCCAATCGATGCACATTGTTTGCTCCTCGGGTTTAGGGTCTCTGTTTTTCGGCGGTCGGCATTTAACCATATTTGCTATGTAAACGTTTTTATCGCGCGAAAGGTCAACGGACGCCAAAAATTTATCCAGTAGCTGACCGCTTCTGCCTACGAACGGTTTACCCTGCAAATCCTCGTTTTCGCCGGGTCCCTCGCCGATAAGCATAATATCCGCATCCTTTTTCCCCTGCCCGAAAACCACATTTGTTCTGTCCTCGCACAAGGAGCATTTGCGACAGTTTTTGCATTGAAGTTCAAGCTCGTCAAGAGTCAATTTCATCACCGTGCTTCCAAAATAATTCGGTGCATTGCGCACATTTTATTCAGTATAACACAGTGCTGCGCAGCAGACAAGTTTTTTGCCGAATTTACTATTGAAAAACGCACAAAAGAGGTATAGAATAAAGGCAAGAAAATTTTATGGAGGCAATTAAATGAAAAACGATGAAGTTTTAGTTGAAATTTCCGCACGCCATGTGCATGTTACCCAAGAGGATCTTGAAACACTTTTCGGCAAGGGATATGAGCTTACCGTTAAAAAAATGCTTTCCCAGCCGGGTCAATTTGCATCAAACGAAAAGGTTAAGGTTATCGGCACAAAAAGTGAATTCCCCGCAGTTTCGATTTTGGGACCCGTTCGCCCTGCCACCCAGGTTGAGCTTTCGCTCACGGACGCACGCTCAATCGGCGTTTCCGCTCCCGTTAGGGAAAGCGGCGATCTTGCCGGCTCGGGCGCATGCAAGCTTGTGGGTCCGTGCGGCGAGGTAGAGGTTAAAGAGGGCGTTATCGCAGCAATGCGCCACATTCACGCAACCCCCGAGGATGCGGAAAGAATGGGGCTTAAAAACGGCGAAATCGTTTCCGTTGAAATTCCCACGTCAAATAGCAGAAAGCTTACCTTCGGCGATGTTGTTGTTCGCGTTTCCGAAAAATATGCCCTTGCAATGCATATTGACACGGATGAATCAAATGCCGCAGGCATGGCTCCGAACACAATCGGTAAAATTATTAAATAAAATCGAAATTACATATTTGCAAAATAAAAAACATTTCAAAAAAGTGGCTTGAGCATTGCGTTCAAGCCACTTTTGCGCTTTTTGCATTTATGCCGATTTAAGCGAAAGCTTCAACTTATCGGCAATCATGGCAATAAATTCGGAATTTGTGGGCTTGCCGCGTTGGTCCTTGATAGTGTAACCGAAATAAGAGGCAAGCACATCCACATCGCCACGATCCCAAGCCACCTCAATTGCGTGGCGGATTGCGCGCTCCACGCGCGACGCCGTGGTGCCGTAAATTTTTGCAACGGTGGGATAAAGCAGCTTTGTAACCGAGCCGAGCATTTCGGAATCGTTTATACAAAGCTTTATCGCCGTGCGCAAATATTGATAGCCCTTAATATGCGCCGGCACACCGATTTGCCGCATAATATCGGAAATTACAACATCCATATCCGTGCCGCCGTGCGGCATACGCTCGCTTTTCCACACGGAAAGCCGCTTAATTCGCTTTGCAACGGAGGCGGCGGAAACAGGCTTGATGAAATAATAATCCGCGCCCGCCTGCATAATTTCCTCTTCAAGCTCGCTGCTGTTTGCGGATGAAAGAACAATTACAATCGGCTTTTCTTTGTCGCTTTGTGATAAAGCTTCAAGCACATCCGCGCCGTCTGCACCGGGCATAAAAAGATTGAGCAGCACGGCATTGTAGGCTTTGCCTTGCAACCGCTGCATAATTTTTTCTCCGTCTTTTTCACACAACTCGGCGGCAAAGCCACAGGTTTCAAGTTCCGCCTTACATTCTTTGCCGAATTCTCCGTTCTCTCCGATCAACACATTGAATTGTTGTTTCATTTTGTGAATCTCCTTATCATTTGTTAAGCGTATTTTACCATTATATTCCACAAATTGCAATAGTTATTCACAAATATTTCATTTGCAACAAAATAATGTTCACAATATTTATTTTGAACGCAAAATTTCTCCCTTTTAAAGAGTGGAATTTATAAAGCTGCGATATTGAGTTTTAAATCAATTTTTTGATTAGCCGCCTCTTTTTTGGAAACAGTATAAATAAATGCGTTGGCAATTTTGCGCAAATGGGGAATCTTTATGAAAAACGGCGGCAGGCTTCTTGAAATGAAAAACATAACGAAAACTTTTTCGGGAGTGCGCGCGCTCGATTCAGCTTCGCTTTGCGTGCAAGCCGGCACGGTGCACGCCCTTATGGGCGAAAACGGCGCAGGAAAATCCACGCTGATGAAATGCCTTTTGGGCGTTTACGAAAAGGATTCGGGCAGCATTTTTTTGAACGGCAAAGATGTGAATTTTAAAAATCCGCGACGCGCCGCGGAAAGCGGCGTTGCCATGGTGCAGCAGGAGTTGACTCAGGCGCTGAACCGCAGCGTGGCTGAAAACATATGGATGGGCAGATATCCCTCAAAATTTGCGTTTTCGCCTTTTGTGAGCGACGGCGAAGCGCGAAGAAAAACGCAGGCGATTTTTGCTTCCCTCGGCATAGACGCAAATCCAAAGGAAAAAATGAGTCGCCTGAGCGTTTCAAAGCGGCAGATGATTGAAATTGCAAAGGCGGTTTCTTTCGGCGCAAGGATAATTGTGTTTGATGAACCGACCTCCTCGCTTACCGAGCCTGAAGCGGAGCACCTTTTTGAAATTATAAATTCGCTTAAAAATCGCGGCTGCGGAATAATCTATATATCGCACAAAATGGAGGAAATTTTGCGCATTTCCGATGAAATCACCGTTATGAGAGACGGCAAAACAATAGCATCGCGGCAGGCAAAGGAAATGAGCGTTTCGGAAATAATAAGACTTACGGTCGGCAGAGAGCTTACAAAACGCTATCCCCCGAAGCTTAATGAGCCGGGCTGCGAAATGCTCGGCGTGCAAAATCTTTCGGGCGGGCACAACCGCCTGCGCAATATTTCGTTTAATGCACGGCAAGGCGAAATCCTCGGCGTTGCGGGGCTGGACGGTTCCGGCAGAACGGAGCTTTTGGAAACGATTTTCGGCGCGCAATCGGCATCGGGCGGCGACATATATCTTTGCGGCAGCAAAGCAAACAACAAAAGCCCCGCGGCAGCCGTTAAAAACGGATTTGCGCTTTTGCCCGAGGAGCGCCGCGCAAACGGGATTTTCGGCATTTTAGGGCTTACGGAAAATGCCGTGGCGGCAAGCCTCAACCGCCTCGGTTGGGGTCCGTTTGTAAGCGAGAGCAAGGCGCGGCGCGAAACGGATGAAATTATAAAGAAGCTGAATGTTAAGGCGGCAAGCCGCGATATTGCGATTTCGTGCCTTTCGGGCGGAAACCAACAAAAGGTGATTTTTGGCAGGTGGCTTTTGAACAACCCCACCGTGTTTTTGCTTGACGAACCCACGCGAGGCATTGATGTGGGCGCAAAGTACGAAATCTATAAAATCATTTCGCGCCTGGCACAAAGCGGAAAAATAATAATTATGGCTTCTTCCGAAATGCCGGAGCTTTTGGGAATATGCAATCGAATTCTTGTTATGAGCGGCGGCAGGCTTGCCGGCATTGTTGACGCGGCAACCGCCACTCAGGAGCAGATTATGACACTGGCGGCAAAATATGCATAACGCCGCACGGCAATAAAAAAGCGAAAACAGGGAAATCCCGTTTTCACGCACAATTTTCATCGCTCGGACAGTCAAAGGTGGTAAATATATGGCAAAAAAATCAGGCGCAAAGCGCGTCGGCAGACTTGCCGAATTCGTGCAAATGAGCAGAGAGGATAAGCAGAGTGCGCTTTACACGCTCCTGCTCAACAATGCAATATATATAATAATTGCGGCGGCGGTAATTTTTATCGCGCTGCGCGTGCCGGCGTTTCTTTCGCTTTCCTCAATAATAAATGTGATATCGCTGACTGCGGCGCGGCTGCCCATTGCGCTCGGCGTGGGAGGCTGCATAGTGCTTTCCGGCACAGACATTTCCGCCGGCAGGGCGGTGGGACTGACGGCATGCATCTCCGCCGCACTTTTGCAATCAGCCGATTATGCAAACAAGCTTTTTCCGAGCCTTGAAGCAGTGCCCGTGTGGGCAGCGCTTTCAGCGGCGATTGCCGTCGGCGCGGCAATCGGCTTTATTAACGGCTTTTTCGTTGCAAAATTTAAACTGCATCCTTTTATCGTTACACTTTCAACTCAGCTCATCGCGTTCGGCGCGGTGCTTATGTTTTTAATGCTCGGCAACAATAACGGGCAAACGCTTTCCGGGCTTGATTCGTCTTACACAGAATTTATCCGCGGCGCGCTTTTCAGCATAGGCGGCGTTGCCGTGCCCAAATATGTGCTTTATTCCGCAGTGCTCACCGTGCTGATGTGGGTTGTGTGGAATAAAACGAAACTCGGCAAGAGAATGTTTGCAGTAGGCTCAAATGCGGAAGCCGCCAGAATTTCGGGCATAAATGTGTTTTCCACGGTTGTTTGCGTTTTCGTGCTTGCCGGTGCAATGTACGGCGTAACCGGTTTTATCGAGGGGGCACGCATTGCCTCCTGCTCCGCAAACACAGGCTTAACTTACGAAAGCGACGCTATTGCGGCGTGCGTTATCGGCGGCGTGTCGTTTGTGGGCGGCACAGGCAATGTCGGCGGTATTGTTGTCGGTGTGCTTTTGTTGCAGCTTATTTTTGTGGGGCTGAATTTTCTTTCCGTTTCGGCAAATATGCTTTATGTTATTAAGGGCGCAATTATTTTGGCTGCCTGCGCAGTTGATATGCGCAAGTATTTGAACAGAAAATAATGATGCTCTTGGTTTGGAAAGCCGGTTGTGAGAGTTTTTCTTTGGCTTCCCCGATAAAGAGGCTGTCAAAGGAGTTGACTGACGAGAGGTTAATAAAAAAGATGTTATTTAAATAAGAGCATTTTTAAAGCCGCCCCTCATGCGTGCGTTTTGACGCGGGGGGGCATGGTTAAATCGATTTGGCGATCTGCTTTGCCCAGGCGATGATTTCCGACTGCGATGTGCGCAGGACCGCTTCGTCAAAGCGCACATTAAGCCCTTTTTTAACTGTGCAATCGGGCAGTACGGCGGCAAAATCCTCAAAGGTGTGCCCTATCCAACCGCCGTTTGTGGCAAAGGGATAAACCGTTTTGCCGCTCAAATTCACCTTGCTTAAAAAGCTGTGCATTGCCGGCGCATAGGTATACCACCACACGGGCGAACCGATTATAACAGTTCCGTACTTATTGAAATCCGCGTTAAACGGCTTTAATTCTGGCAAAAATCCGGAGTTTATTTCACGCTGCCCTTGCTCTACTGTTTCATTATAGCTGCCGATGTAAGGCTTGGCTGTGTTGATTTTAAGCACATCGGCACCGGTTTCTTTTTCAATCATTTTTGCGATTTTTTCGGTGTTGCCGCCGAACGAATAATAAATTATTAAAGTTTTCATTTGTTTTTCCTCCGTAAATTTTATTTTGTATATATGGTACAAGTTAAAGTCAGCTTTAAGTCAATACCTTTTTAAAAAAATTTTCGGAATTATGCCGAAAAGAAAACGCACATTGCAAGAATAGCTTTTGCAATGTGCGTTTGTGATTTTTTGCCTTATTGATTGCCTTGAGCATCGCCGAGTGCCGCCACGGCTTCGTTGTATTTTTCGGCGGCTTCTTTTGTGTTGAAAACCAATTTGCCGTTATCAACGCTCCACTCGTTTTTTGTTTCAGCCAAATAATCGATAACGGAAGAAACAGCCGAAATTGCCTTTTCGGAATTTTCAAGCGATGTTAAATAAACATTTTCTGTTTCGCTTGCGGCAATTGAAACGGAATCGTTAAAAAGTGTTTCGTATTTTTCAGAAAGCCCTGTTTCGTTAAAATAGGATTTTGCTTTTTCTGCCGTGATAAGTTCACTGTATTTTGCGGAGCAATCCTTAAGCGTTTGAAGCAGCGTTTCAAGCTCGGCACGCGAATTTTCAAAATCGGGGCCGTCAGAGGTTAAATTATCGGCAAGCAGCATTTTATCGTAGCTTGAATTTGCAATTGCGTCTTCCGATGTGAACTGAACGGTGTAAAGCTCCTTATAATAGCTTTTAACGGCATTTTCAAGCTTGGCATATTTGCCCTTGCAAACGCGGGTGTCAATAAAAGTGTTAAATTCATCGCGGTCGATATCGGAAATATATTCCGCGTCCACAATTTGAGAAAGCTTGTTTACCTGATCAACAAAAGCATTTTGCCTTTGCAAATCGCTTATTTTTATTCCCACAATTGCGGCGGCGATTATCACCAGCGCAAGCACGGCGCAACCGATGATGATTTTTGTTTTCTTTTTCATATTCATATATCCTTATTTACTGTTATGGTCCGTTTGCCACGACACACGGTTTATGAAAGAAGCCGGTGTGCTGCACCGGCTTCGCTTTCAGTTGGCAAAAAGCGCAAAAATACCTGCGGTAAGCCCGCTGCCTGCCATAAGCACGGCAAGTATTATTGCTGTGATTTTAACCCATTTTCTGTTGTTCATATTATATATTTTCCTGCTCTTTTTATACCATAAATTTATTTGAATCCGCAATCAGCTCGTTTGCAAGAGCCTCGGCAGCTTCCTCGCTGCCTGCGATTGCCGTGATATATGCCTTGATTTTCGGCTCCGTGCCGCTGGGGCGAATTATAACGCCGTTGCCGGACGCGGTTTTGTATGCAAGCACATTCGATTTCGGCAAATCGATTTTGCTTTCTTCACCGCTTTCAAGATTTTTGGCAATACTTGTTTTATAATCACCGACATAAACAACCGGTGAGCCTGCAAATTCGGCAGGCGGATTTTGGCGCAGATTATCCATAATCGCAGCCATTTTCTTCATGCCGGCTTCGCCGTCAAACTCATAGCTTTTAACCACATTGCTGTAGTAGCCGAATTCTTTGTAGATATCCTCCATCACATCAAGCAGCGATTTGCCCTGCAATTTGTAGTAAGCAGCCATTTCACAAATAAGCATTGAGCCCACAACGGCGTCCTTATCCCTTGCATGCGTGCCGGCAAGATAACCGTAAGATTCCTCAAAGCCCATGATGAAATCGCCCGCTTTACCTTCTGCTTCAAGTTTGGTGATAAGCTCGCCGATATATTTAAAGCCGGTGAGCAAATTTTTAAATGTGCAGTTATATTTTTTTGCGATTTCCTCTGCCAAGTCGGTGGAAACAAAGGATTTAACCGCCACGGCATTTTTCGGCAGCGTGCCGTTTGCCTTGCGCTGCGAAAGCAGGTAGTTAAGCAGCATTGCGCCAACCTCGTTGCCGCTCATAAGCATGTAATCACCGTTTTTATTCGGCACGGCAATGCCCACTCTGTCGCAATCAGGATCGGTTGCCAAGAGAATATCGGGCTTAATTTCATTTGCCGCTTTAAGCGCAAGCTCAAATGCCTGCCTGATTTCGGGATTGGGATAAGGGCAGGTGGGGAAATTGCCGTTTGGCATTTCCTGCTCGGGCACAACATAAATGCTTTTAACGCCGATTCTGCTTAAAATTTGCCTAACGGGTTTGTTACCCGTGCCGTTGAGCGGAGTGTAAATAACGCTTAAATCCGCCTTTTTGCAAATTTCGGGGTAAACGCATTGCTTTTGAACCTCGTCAAGGAACGAATCAATAACATCCTTCCCCATATATTCGATA
Source organism: bacterium (assembly GCA_963654285.1). GTDB lineage: Bacteria > Bacillota > Clostridia > Oscillospirales > Acutalibacteraceae > Eubacterium_R. Next base: position 114,757 of record CAVJZG010000001.1, on the reverse strand, counting down.
AGCCCTTTTGAAACGGCTTCGTCAAAATCCATTGATTTAATGCCGGTGAAATAATCAACCTTTTGAATGTATTCATATGTTTCGGCGGCTTCTTCGTCCGTCATCTGATAACCGTTGTAATCATAGCATTTATAGCCGTTGTATTTTGCCGGGTTATGCGACGCTGTAAGGATTATACCGCCCGAGGTGCCGTACTTTCTTATGGCGTATGAAAGGCATGGCGTGGGTTCGAGCTCTTCGTAAATATAAACTTTGATCCCGTTTGCGGCTAAGGTTTTTGCCGCTTCTTTTGAAAAATAATCGCTTTTTATTCTGGAATCGTAGCCGATTGCGCAGCTGGGATTTTCAAAATGCCTGTTGAGAAAATCCGCAAGACCCTGCGTTGCACGGCAAACAGTGTAAACATTCATTCTGTTTGTGCCCGCGCCGATAACGCCCCTGAGCCCGGCTGTGCCGAATTCAAGGTCTTTATAAAATCTGTCCGAAATTTCGGCGTCGTTGTCCGAAACGGATTTAAGTTCCGTTTCCAAATCGGGGTCTGCCGTTGCGTTTTTCAGCCAGTTTTCATATTCTTTTTTTATATCCATAAAAACACCTTCCAGTTTTTAATATATAACAAATAATGTATTTATAAATCTTATCCATTCTCATTTTAAACTTATTAAAAACCGTTGTCAATATAATCATTATAATATATTTCGGCATTAAATTTAAACTGTTGCCAATACCGCGGCGATTTAGTATAATAAAATCAAGGCGACGGTTTTCAGCGAAAATATGCTTTTTGCATTTTGCCGATTGCCAGCGCAGGATTTTTATGAAAAGCCGGTGAATTTTATGTTTGCAAAGGTTAAAAGCCTCGGGATTTTCGGAATGGACGCATTTTCCGTTGTTGTGGAAGCCGATATAAGCCGCGGCGTGCCGCGCTTTGACATAGTCGGTCTGCCCGACACAGCGGTTAAAGAAAGCCGAGAGAGAGTGCGCGCTGCTATAAAAAATTGCAATTTTCAGTTTCCCGTTTCGCGCATAACGGTTAATATTGCGCCGGCAGATATAAAAAAAGAAGGTCCGCTTTACGATTTGCCCGTATTTATTGCCCTGCTTAAAGCAACGGGGCAGATTATGGGCGAAATAAACGATTGCGCTTTTGTGGGCGAGCTTTCGCTGGACGGCGAAATACGCCCCTGCACGGGTGTTTTGCCGATGCTGCTTAAAGCGCGCGAAGAAAAAATCGACTCTGTTTTTATTCCTTATTCCAACAAAACGGAAGCCGGCGTGGTGGACGGAATTGATGTTTTCCCTGCCAAAACGGTGTTTGACGTTATTCGCCATTTAAGCGGCGAAGCACCGATTGAGCCTTGCTTTACGCCGATTCAAAATTTGGAAACGGAAGATGAACTGCTTGATTTTGCCGATGTTAAAGGGCAGGAGGACGCTAAAAGAGCTCTTGAAATAGCGGCGGCAGGCGGTCATAATTGCATAATGGTGGGTCCGCCGGGCACCGGCAAATCAATGCTTGCCAAAAGGCTTCCCTCCATTTTGCCGCAAATGAGCTTTGAAGAGGAACTTGAAACAACAAAAATTTATTCCATAGCCGGTGAGCTGCCGAGCGGCGTTCAGCTTATCACAAGGCGACCGTTTCGTGCTCCGCACCACACGGTTTCGGCTCAGGGGCTCACTGGCGGCGGTCAAACTCCGCGACCCGGCGAAATCAGCCTGGCGCACAACGGCGTTTTGTTTATGGATGAATTCCCCGAATTTGACCGCCGCGCAAAAGAGGCTTTGCGCCAGCCGCTTGAGGACGGCAAGGTAACAATAGTTCGCAGCGCAGGCACGGTTTCCTATCCATCGGTTATAACGGTTATGGCTGCAATGAACCCATGCCCCTGCGGCTATTTCGGTCACCCCACCAGGGAATGCACCTGCACACCTGCGGCAAAAAAACGATATCGCGATAAAATAAGCGGTCCGATCTTGGACAGAATCGATATCCACATTGAGGTTTCACCCGTGGATTACGAAAAGCTTTCCTCCGCCGAAAAAAGCGAAAGCTCGGCAGAGATAAGAAAGCGCGTGAACGCGGCGCGCGAAATTCAGCGCTGCCGCTTTGAGGGCACGGGTATAAACTGCAACGCACAGATGACCCCGGCAATGACGCGAAAATTCTGTGTGCTCACAAAAGACGCTTCCGAACTGCTGAAAATGAGTTTTGAAAAGCTTGGTCTTTCGGCAAGGGCTTATGATAAGCTGCTGCGCATTTCGCGCACGATTGCCGATCTTGACGGCAGCGAAAACATTGAATTTGCGCATGTGGCGCAGGCAATTCAATACAGAAGCCTGGACAGAAAATATTGGCAGCTTTAACAGCGCACATATGTCGCACAATATATATTTATTCATGTTCGTATTCACATTCGCAAAAATTGCGTGATTTTGTTTTAGGGAGAGACTTTGATGAATAATATTAACAATATTATCGAAAAAACAATGGAAAATTTAAGAAAAAACAATATGGCGGCATATTATGTTGAAAAGAAAGAGGAGGTTGTGCCGCTTATTAAGCAAATAGTGCCGCAGGGCAGCAGCGTTTCAAACGGCGGCAGCGAAAGCCTGATCGAATGCGGCGTTTTCGATTTGCTTGAAAGCGGATATTATGATTTTATCGACCGCCGCAAATATGACGCCGAAACCGTTCGAGAATGCTACATAAAGGCATTTGGTTGCGATGCGTTTTTCTGCTCATCAAACGCCGTAACCGAAAACGGCGAACTTTATAATGCGGACGGCAATTCAAACCGTGTTGCCTGCATTGTTTACGGTCCCGAAAAGGTGATTATGGTTGTGGGCAAAAACAAAATCGTGCCCGATATTGACGCCGCCGTTAAAAGGATTAAGCAAATCGCCGCTCCGAAAAACACAAAAAGACTCGGCTGCAAAACGCCCTGCGCTGCCACAGGCGAATGTATAAGCCTTGCAAAAGAAGGTGCCGAGCTTTGCTCCGGCTGCCAAAGCCCGCAGCGCATCTGCTGCAATTATGTTGTTTCCGCTTGGCAAAGGCACAAAAACAGAATCAATGTTATCATAGTTGGCGAAGAACTCGGATATTAAGCGTATTCATAAATGCATTTATGAATTATTGCAATTATCTATAAATAAATATTGATTATTTTTTGGATTTTTGATAATATAAAATTGCTGTATTTTCATTTTTGTGTGAATGTAAATTTTTTTGTTAAATAAATCAGAAAGCGGTGTTGTTTTTGGAAAACCAAGATCTTCTTGCTCAGGAGGAAGCCGAGCTCGATAAGCTTGCCTACACTAAAAAGCGATATCTTTCCCCAAGGGAAATTGCGGCATATGTGCTTGTTAACTTCGGACAGAAAAATCTTACTCAATTCGTAAGCGCATACAAAGAATTCTTTATGATTCAGTTTTTAAAGCTGAACACAACCGCTTATGCTTACATAAACCTTGTGGCTTCTATATATGACGCGGCAGACGACACTATTTCCGGTCTTATTATCGACCGCACCAGAACCCGCTGGGGAAGAATACGCCCGTTTTTCATTTTGCCGCTTCCGCTTTGGTTTATAGGCGGTGCAATGATGTTTACCGCACCGGATCTTTCAACCGGCGGCAAATCGGCATGGGCTATGATTGCCACGCTTGTTTACGGGCTCGGTATGAGCTATTTCGGCGCATGGAACCTGATGATTTACAACATCACGCCAAACACGAATGAGCGTAATAACCTTATTACCACGAGTAAATTCTTTGAGCTTTTCGGCACATGGCTTCCGTCACTCGTGCCGGTGCTCGTTCAGTTTTTGCCGAAAATAAATCCCTCGATAAACATGCGCAGCGTTTACACAGGCTTTGCGTATTTCATGCTTGTGTTTGCTTCGTTCTTCTCTATTTGGGGCTTCTTTAATATGCGCGAGCGCGTTCCGCTTCAATCGCGCGAGGAAATGAACGAAACCTCCGTTTTGGAGTCAATCAAGCAAATTTTTACAAACAGACCTCTTTTCGCAATCATTTTTGCGGATTTCTTTAATAACTTTAAAGCGGTCGGCGGATCTTCCGAGCAGTATTTTTGGCTCAACAACACGGGGGCGCTTGCGAACCAAACAGTTTGCGGACTTTTCACCGGCATTCCGAACTATTTAATGGTGCCCCTTGCGGCTAAAATGGTTAAAAAACTCGGTGCACGCACAACAGCTATCATTGCCGGCGTTTTCGGCGGCGTGGCTTACACGCTTTTGTTTATCATCGGCTATCATCCTTTCGGTCAAACTTTCAGTGACCATTATGTGCTTAATCTTATTTGGGTTATTTTCGGTCTTACCATTTGCGGGTTACCGAATAAAATCATTCAGGTTGTCGGTCCGATTCTTTGCGCCGAAACCTTTGATTATATGGAATGGAAGCACGGGCTCAGAAACGAAGCTCTCGTAACCACCGTTCAGGGCTATTTCACAAAGCTTGCAACCTCAATCACCGGCTGGCTTTCCGGCATGGTGCTCACTTGGATTAACTATGTTCCGCTCACGGATTCACTCGGTAATGCTCTGCCGCAAACAGATCCAAAAGTGTTGAATGGCATTTGGGCTGTTTTCTGCATCCTGCCTGCGCTTGCAAGAGGGCTTTACGGTCTTTCGTTCTTCCTTTACCCCATTCACGGCAACCTTCGCAATCAAATGATTGCCGAGCTTGCGGATATTCGCGCCGAACGCCTTGCAGAACAGGAAGCGGCTCGCAAAGCAAAGCTTGAGGGCGGCGAGGAATAATCAAAATTCAATTCCGAATTTATAAACAGCAAAACAAAAGCACTGATTCAGAACGAATCAGTGCTTTTTTCGCGCTTTTAAATGTTTTTATTTAAGGAAACCCTTAACAATTTGCTCCTCAGCCTCTTTTTGAGAAAGACCGAGCGTCATAAGCTTTGTGATTTGCTCACCGGCGATTTTGCCTATGGCAGCCTCGTGAATAAGCGAAGCGTTCACATCGTTTGCCGTGATTTCGGGCACGGCTTTAACGCAGGCATTTTCCATAATAATGGCGTCGCACTCCGAATGACCGGCACATTCGTTGTTGCCGTTTATAACGGAAATGAATTTTTGCTTTGAATCGCCCTTTGCCACGGAACGGCTGCTGATATCCGCACTGCAGCCCCTGCCGTTCATATCAACAGTGAATTCCGTTTCGGCGTATTGGCTGTCGCTTGTCATAATCTTTTCTTTGATAACAAGGCGTGCATCGTCCTTTAAATCGGCTTTTGTAATGCGCTTTGTGGAATCAACGCCCTCAATTTGCACGGTTTCCATTTCAAGGTAGCTGCCGTTTTCAAGGTGCACCACCGTAACGGGATTAAGCACCCTTTGACCGGTGCCGCTGCCTTCGCCGTAGTGCTTTTCAACATAGCGCACCTTTGCGTTTTTGCCTACATGGAAGGTGTGAATGCCGTCGTGCTGCGAAAGATGCTCGCCATCATTGTGGATACCGCAACCCGCCACGATATTAACATCGCAGTTATCTCCGATATAAAAATCGTTGTAAACCAAATCTGAAAAATCCGTTTCGCTAACAACCACGGGAATATGCACATCCTCGCCCTTTGTGCCGGGTTTAACATAAATTTCAATCCCCGTGCCGTTCGGCTTCGGCACTATTTCAATATTTTCCGTGCTGTGGCGCTCAATTCCCGCACCGTTTAACCTTATGTTATATGCACCCTTAGGCGTTTCGGAAATATCGGCAATCGTTTTTAAAATGCTTTTAAGGGCAGGATTTGTACCAAGCTCACTCATTGCTCTGCCTCCTCGCCTTGTAAAATTTGCACGCGTTTGAATCCGAAAGCAACTCTGGCAAAATATCGTCTTTTCCGCCCTCTGCCGTGATTTCGCCGCCGGAAACCACCACGATTTTATCCGCAATTTCGAGAATGCGCTCCTGGTGCGAAATAATCACAACCGCACCGTGCTTTGAATCCCTGATTTTTTCAAAAACGGCGATAAGATTGTTAAAACTCCAAAGGTCTATTCCGGCTTCGGGTTCGTCAAACACGGATAAATCCGCGCCCCTCGCCATCAGCATTGCAATCTCTATTCTTTTAAGCTCACCGCCGGAAAGGCTTGCGTTTATTTCGCGATTTATATAATCCGCCGCACACAGCCCCACCTGCGAAAGATAGCCGCACAATTCCGCCTTGCTTACGCTTTTGTTCACGGCAATTTGCAATAAATCGCGCACGGTTAAGCCCTTAAAGCGCACCGGCTGCTGAAATGCAAAGCCGATTCCTTGCTTGGCTCTTTCGTTAATATCAAGCCCTGTTATATCCTGCCCGTTGTATATAATGCTGCCTGCCGTCGGCTGCTCAATTCCCATAATTATTTTCGCCAAAGTGGATTTGCCGCCGCCGTTCGGTCCGGTTATAACAACGAAGCTGTTTTTTTCAACCGTTAAATTGATGTTGTTTAATATTTCCTTTGTGCCGCCCTGCGCTTCATCGCTGACGGCAAAAGAAATATTTTTAAGCTCCAGCATCGTGCCCCCTCCTGCCTTTTATAATTTGCTCAATGCCGTCGGCATTATTCGCCGACAAAAGAGTTAATAAAAGCCGCACCGATTTGCAGTGCGGCCGAATGGCGTCCCAGAGAGGAGTCGAACCTCCGACCTACCGCTTAGGAGGCGGTCGCTCTATCCAACTGAGCTACTGAGACAGGTTTCTGTTTCCGTCATATTATAGCCCAAAGAAATATTCTTGTCAATATAAATCTAAAACCGGCATACTCGGCGGAAGCACGGTAAAAAAGCTGTCTGCGAAGTTGACTGATTAGGGGTTAATAACAAACGGTGTTATTGTATGTAAGAGCATTGCTAAAACTCCCCTCATCCGATCACTTTGTGCCCACGGTACGAAAGCCAATCAAGCGCAACAAAGATTTCAGTAAGAGATTGTTTCGACACAGGTGAAGGCTTGTTTTGACAACGGAGCCGTTTGTTATCAGCCGTCGATTTGCTCAAATATAATGTAATATATATTTATATATAATAATTACTATATATTTATTATATGTGCAACAATTTCCAAAAGGACAGGGTTTTAAGGTTACAAATTCTCTTTCCATATATAGTATGCCAAATTTGAAATTATAAAAACAGATACAATATATTGTTGAATACATATTAAAAAAATAAAAAAGTTACAATTTTATGAAAATGCTGTGGCGCATTTCTGAAAAAATAAACAAAAAAACACTTTCGCACATTAAATCGTGAAAAGAAAAAGACACAATATATTGTTTTGTAAAGCGGTTACAATTTGTAACATTTTCGTTTCCTTGTGCAATATGCACAAAAAATAGATTTTTTTCGCCTTGACACCTTGTGCGAAAATTACTATAATGCCAATTGCTTGAGAAATACTAAAGGCAGAGCCGTGCGCAAGCATGCGCTGCAATCGGTTCTGAAGGCAGAATAAATGCTTCTGCCGGCAGGCTTATACGGAAATTTTCAATTTGGGTAAGCCCGCTGAATTTCGGCACAGCCAATATTATGGCTCAAGTGCACAAATAAAGGAGATTAAGATGATTAACGAATCACATGCGGCCTCCGTAAAGCACATTTCCAGATTTATGGCGGCAGCGGTAATCGCGTTTTTGCTTATCATTTGCGTGTTTGCCACAAGCGCATTCGCAGGCATGGCAACCGAATACAATGTTGTTATTGATGACAACGGCATGCAATACACGGTTACAACAAACGAAACGGAACCAACCGAAATCCTTAACGAGGCAAACATAACTCTTGGTTCTAATGACAGGCTTAACATTGCAGGCTTCACAGCAGGCAACGGCGGCACTATCGTTATAGACAGATTAAACACAATAAACATTCAATATTCAGGCACCATAAAGGCATATAATGTTTATGCCGACACGGTGGGCGAGGCTTTTGCAGAGCTGAAAATAAACATTTCGGGCTGCAAGCTTAATTACGATGTTAACGCCGCTGTTGAAAACGGCATGGTAATCACGGTTGAAGCACCGCTTACGGTTACCGTGAATGCAGACGGCAACACTTATGAATTAAACACAGCAGGCGGAACGGTTGCGGATGTTATTTCTCTGGCAGGCATCACTCTCGGCGATGACGATTATTGCGAACCGTCTGTTGACACGGCTGTTGAAAACGGCACGGAAATCACTGTTTACAGAACGGTGGTTAAAACCGAAACGGTAAGCGAAGCAATCAAATATTCAACCGAAACCAAAAATGACGACAGTATGTCCGTTGGCGAAACAAAGGTTGAAACCGCAGGTCAAAACGGCGAAAAGAAGGTAACATACCAGGTTACCTATGTTAACGGCGAAGAAACCTCAAGGCTGGAGCTCACCTCCGTAACGGTTAAGGAGCCGGTAACCGAGGTTAAATATGTGGGCACGGCTGCAGCTGATTTTGAGCCGAACGGCGTGCAATCCAAAAACGGCTATTCCGTTGGTCAAACAATCAGCGGCAAATACACTCATTATTGCCCCTGCGCAAAATGCTGCGGCAAGGACACGGGCAATACCGCGTCGGGCAAAAAAGTTTATGTAGGTATGCCTGAGCCTTATTATGTGGCTTGCAACTGGCTTCCCCTCGGCTCTGTTATTGATGTGGACGGTCAAACCTACACTGTTGTGGACAGAGGCGGCAGCGGACTTTCAAAAACGGGCAGAATAGATATTTTTACCCCCGGCGGTCACACGGCAGCACTTAACGGCGGCACCGGTCATTGCACAATCACGATTTTGCGCCTCGGCTGGTAATCGGCTTTAAACCTAAAGCGGCATTTTTTATGCCGCTTTTAGACTGTCGATAAAGTGGCTAAAACGCGCCGCGCTTAAATTTCCACAAAGTGATATTGTAGGGCAAGGGCTTGCTCTTGCCGAAATAGAATTAAAAAATCACATTTATGGAAAAGCGGCTTGAACATAGTGTTCAAGCCGCTTTTGGCGCTTTTCGCCTTTTGCTCGGGGGCAGTACCCATGTACAGCCCCCGCTCGCAAAATACGAGATTTATCTCACTTTCTCGAAGTCTCCCAGCGTGTAGAAATTTATAATCGGACTTTTTCTACACGCTGAAAGCGGCATTTTTTATGCCGCTTTTTTTGCGCTTTTTTGTAAGACGGAACGTTATTTTAGTTTTAGCTTCTCCTCATCCGAACACTTCGTGCCCACCTCCCTCCGGGGAGGCTTGACTTTATTATATGAACACATACAACAAAAAGCGTTGCGCACAAAATACTCCGAGCGCAACGCTTTTATCATTTAAAAAATTATTTGGTGAAGAAGGTTTTGAAAGCCTTGAACGCCATATAAAGATCTATCTTGCTAACAACTTCATAAGGCGCGTGCATGGAAAGTACGGGAACGCCCACATCGATTGTGTCCACATCAAGGTTTGCGATAAACATGGCAACGGTGCCGCCGCCGCCCCCGTCTACCTTGCCGAGTTCGCCGCTTTGCCACAAAACGCCGTTGTTTTCAAGCAAAGCTTTAACCCAGCTGCAAAATTCCGCAGAGGCGTCGCTTGTTTCGCTCTTACCCCTGGATCCGGTGAACTTGGTTACGCAGACGCCGTTATTGATAAGGCTTGCGTTGTTCTTTTCGTAAGCAAACGACCAAGTGGGATCAAACGCAGCGTTAACATCGGCTGAAAGGCACTTGCTGTGGCGAAGCACATCGCGACCCTCAAAGCCCTCCAAGCGGGCCAAATCCTCGATAAAATATTTAAGATAGCTTGAATTAAGCCCGGTGTTGCCCATGCTGCCGATTTCCTCTTTATCCGTAAGCACGGTAACAGCGGTGTATTTGGGCGCTTCGTCGATCTCGGCAATCGCCTCAAACGCAGGATAAGCACAAACTCTGTCGTCGTGACCGTAGCCGCCGATCATGCTTCTGTCAAACCCAATATCGTCAACGGTGAACGCAGGCACAAGCTCCAACTCGGCAGAGAGAAAATCGCGCTCAACAACGCCGTATTTTTCATAAAGCAGATTAAGAATGTTGAGCTTGATTCTTTCGCTTTCATCATCGTCCTTAAACGGGCGCGAACCGATAAGAATATTCATTTCCTCGCCCTTAACAAGTTCGTTGGGCTTTCTTGTGTATTGCTCCAAAGCAAGGTGGGGCAAAATATCCGTGATGCAGAATTTCGGCTCGCCGGGTTCTTCGCCGAGGCGGATATCAACGCAGGAGCCGTCGTTTTTGCAAATTCTGCCGTGAAGCGAAAGCGGAATGGCAGTCCACTGATATTTTTTGATGCCGCCGTAATAATGCGTTTTGAAGAAAGCCATGGAGCCGTCCTCATAAATCGGGCACTGCTTTAAATCAACACGGGGCGAATCGATGTGAGCCGCCGCAATGCGCACACCCTCGTTAATAGGCTTTTTGCCCTTAACGCAAAGGATAATCGCCTTGCCCCTGTTTGCCACATAAACCTTTTCGCCGGGATTGAGCGGCTTGCCGAATTCATCAAATTTTCTGAAACCCGAAGCCTCTGCCGCCCTCTCTGCCCAAGCGGCAACTTCCCTTTCCGTTTTGCAATTGAAAAGAAAATCCTTGTAGCCGTCGGCAAAAATGTCGCAAATTTCAAGCTCTTCATCGCTTAAAAAATCAATGCCGTTTTTCTTGTCGTTAAAAAGAAGCTTTTTCAGCTCTTTCGCGCTTTTCTCACTCATAATGAGTCCTCCTTGAATTTATTTATTTGAGAAAATATATCTCTGCCGTCGTTAATAACGGTAAAATCCGAATTTTCGCGAAAAAATTCCGCGCTGTGCTGCGCCGCCGTTCGCGCCCTTGCCTGAGCCGGCGTAATACCGTCGCGCCGCAAAATGCGTTTAAGGCGCAAATCCTCAGGAGCGCAAACGCAAACAATGCGTGCGCAAAGTTCGTTTGCCCCGCTTTCAAAAAGCTGCGACGCATCAAAAACGCAGGGATACTTTGCCTGCTCGGTGCAAATTTTCAATATTTCCGGAAACATAATCGAATTGAGCTTTTCCGTGCTTTCTTTATCCTTAAAAGCCCTGTCTGCAAGAAGCTGCCTTTGAAGCTCGCCGTTCTTAATAATATCCTGCCCAAAAGCGGCGGCAAGAAGCGGCAAAAGCGGAGAATTTTTTTCCGCAGCCTTTTTTGCTGCGGCGTCTGCGTCAACAACATTGAATCCGTATTCCTTAAACATTGCCGCCACACGGCTTTTGCCTGCGCCGGTTTGACCCGTTATGCCGATTAAAAACGGCTTTTCCAAATCAAGCACACAAAACGCGGCAGCCCTGATAAGGCGGTTGTAAACCGCAAGACCGACGCCGCTCAGCTTTGGATTGCGTGCATAAACTTTTTTTGCGCCGAGTTCGTCGAGCCTGCGAAGCGAATCAAAAAGCGCGTGCGACTGGCTTAAGTCGTCACCCTCTTTGCCGAAAGTAACCTTCGGCACGGTAACATCGTCGTCCTCAAAGCAAAGAGCAAATGCGCCGCTTTGCGAATTAACATAATTTTCATATTTTTCTTTATCGGCATTAACTATTATTATTTTTGCTTTCGGGGCATAATGCTTGTATTTCATTCCCGGCGAGGCGGCGATTTCGCCGTCCTTCATACCCTCAAGCACCGCCTTTGCTATTTCAACGGGGCCGATAATTTCTTCAATCATCTCTTTTGTGATTGCGCCCGGGCGCAGAATAACCGGGTGATCGCCGGCAAGGGTGATGACCGTGGATTCAATGCCGAATTCACAGCTGCCGCCGTCTATCACGGCGTCTATTTTGCCGTTCATATCCTCAAGCACATAGCGTGCTTCCGTTGGGCTGGGCAAGCCGCTTGTGTTTGCGCTGGGCGCGGCAATCGGAGTGCCTGCCGCCTCAATCAATGCGCGGGCAATCGGATTTTGCGGCATTCTTATACCCACCGTGCCGAGACCGCCCGAAACGGTTTTTCCGATTTTTTCACTTTTCGGCATAATAACCGTTATAGGACCGGGAAAAAACGCGTCTATCAGCATTTGCGCCTTTGGAGGAATTTTGCTTACAAGCGGTGCGATATCCGCTTTTTTTGCCACATGCACAATCAGCGGATTGTCGCTCGGGCGACCCTTTGCCTTGTAGATATTTGCAACCGCGGCTTCGTTTAATGCATCGGCACCGAGCCCGTAAACCGTTTCCGTGGGAAACGCCACAAGACCGCCGCCTGCGATTATTTTGCCTGCCGAGGCGATATTTTCTTTTGTCGGTTTTAAAAATTTTGTGTTCATTTTCATAATCTTTCAAAGACGGAGGCGCAGCTGACTGATGAGTGGCAAATAACAAACGGTGTTGTTCTATGCATCAACGCTGTCAAAGTTCCTCTGCGCCGGCTTTCATTTTTTCTGCCGTGTCAGCGGTTATGAGAGCGTCGATAAGTTCATCCAAATCGCCGTTTAAAATTTGCTCCAATTTATAAAGTGTAAGCCCGATTCGGTGATCTGAAACGCGCCCCTGCGGATAATTGTAGGTGCGGATTCTTTCCGACCTGTCGCCCGTGCCGACCTGAGCCTTGCGCTCGCCTGCGATTTCGGCATCGTGCTTTGCCTTTTCCGCGTCATACAATCTTGAGCGCAAAACTTTAAGCGCCTTTTCCTTGTTTTTATGCTGGCTGCGTTCATCCTGGCATTCAACCACGGTTCCCGTGGGAATATGCGTTATTCTGATTGCCGAAGAGGTTTTGTTTATGTGCTGACCGCCTGCACCGCTTGAGCGGAAAGTGTCTATCTGCAAATCCTTTTCGTTAAGTTCAAAATCAACCTCTTCCGCTTCGGGAAGCACCGCCACGGTAACGGTTGAGGTGTGTATTCTGCCCTGACTTTCGGTTTCGGGAACACGCTGCACCCTGTGCACACCGCTTTCAAATTTAAAGCGGCTATATGCGCCGTCGCCGTCCACGGAAAAGCTGATTTCCTTAAAGCCGCCGAGCCCCGTTTCGTTTGCGCCCATTATTTCTGTTTTAAAGCCCTTTGATTCGGCATACATTGAATACATTCTGAAAAGCACGCCTGCAAAAAGCGCGCTTTCCTCGCCGCCTGCGCCTCCGCGGATTTCGATGATAACATTTTTATCGTCGTTCGGGTCGCGCGGCAAAAGCAGCACTTTAAGTTCCTCCGTTATACGCTCCGTGCTTTCCTTGCTTTGCTCAAATTCCTCCTTAACCATATCGGCAAAATCGGAATCGGCAATGCCGTCCTCCATCATGGTGCGGCAATCCTCAAGTTCGGACTGAGCCTTCTTATATTCCCTGAATTTTTCCACCACGGGGGTTAGATGCTTCATCTCTTTCATAAGTTTGGTATATTGCTCCTGATCGGAAACAACATCCGGCTCGCACAAAAGAGCGTTTATTTCCTCAAATCTTTTTTCAACTTCGTTCAGTTTATCAAGCATTTAATTCTCTCCGTTTTCAGCTTTGTGGCGTTAAATTTCGCCGTTTGCATTTCCGAGCAGCTCAAAAAATCTTTTTTCCTTTTGCTCCCTTTCGGCAGAAGTTTTTGAAGAATCGATAAATTCCACTTTCCCGCCGCCGCTGCCGAGCCTGCCCGATTTTTGCAATAAATCGTAAAGCCTGCGGCTTACGCCGCCTGCTCCGTCAAAAAAGCGCACATCGCCGAGCGCCTCGCAAATTTCGCTTTTAACAAGCGGATAATGCGTGCACCCAAGCACCACATTTTGAATCTTACCTTTATATTGCGCCAAATTTTCGCTTAAATATTTTTTTATTTTTTCGCTGTCTCCGCCCTCTATCAAATCGGCAAGACCGTTGCAGGCGTGAAGATAAGTATGATGATCGTAATAAGAATAATAAAGGCGGCGAAATTTTTCGCTTTTAACCGTGCCTTTTGTTGCCATAATCAATGTGCCGCCGCCGGGCGCGGAATCGTGCACCATTTTATATGCCGGCTCAATTGCCACAATGGGCACGCCGGGGAACTGCGCCCTTAAACACCTTGCCGCCTTGGCGGAAGCAGTGTTACAGGCAAGAACAACGGCTTTGCATTTTCGCTCGTTTACGAAATAATCAACCGTGTGCCTGCAAAGCAATTTTATTTCGGCGTCGCTTTTATCGCCGTAAGGATTGTTTTGCGAATCGCTGTAAAAAATATAATTTTCGCCCGGCATAAGCCCGATTGCTTTGCTTAAAACCGTTATTCCGCCGATGCCCGAATCAAGAAATCCAACGGGCTCGCTGTTTTCATTCATTTTCTTTTTCCTTAATTTTTTTTATGCTTTTTTGCGCTTTAATTCTGGGCAGCATAAATTCCCTGCCGCAGCCGAGGCATTTTAATTTGTAATCCACGCCGAGGCGAAGCACCTCAAATTCACACGAACCGCAGGGGTGCGGCTTTTTCATAACAACAATATCGTGAAGCTGCAAATCCAAAATATCACCCGATTAAAATTACTTATTATTAAAAAGTATTTTAGCACATCTTAAATATATTTACAACATAATCGCGCCCGCTTTTGCATAGAATTAGTTGAGATAATCAAAAAAAGTAAAGAGAGTGAAATTTTATGAAATTCTGCCCCGAGGGTCAAAACGCCAATTTGCTGCGCACCTTTGACACCTTAGAGGAAGTTAAAATTGCGATGATGAACGGCAGCGTTATGGAATCCAGGGTGCTTTTGTGCGACAGCGAGCACAATCTTCATGTTGATCTCGGAATCGTAAGCGGCATTATTCCGCGCGAGGAGGGCGCAATCGGAATTGACGACGGCACCACGCGCGACATTGCACTTATTTCAAAAGTGAATAAACCGGTTTGCTTTATCGTGCTCGGCTTTCAGCGCGATGAAACGGGCAACATAACAGCCATCCTTTCGCGCAAAGCGGTGCAGCTTGGCTGCAAAAAAAGCTTTGTTGACAATCTGCGCGAGGGCGATGTTATAAACGCGCGCGTTACCCACCTTGAAAAATTCGGCGCATTTATAGACATCGGCGCAGGCATAAACGCCCTTATTCCGATTGATATGCTTTCCGTTTCGCGCATAAATCATCCGCGCGAACGGCTTTACGAGGGCGAAAGCATTCGCACCGTGCTAAAAAAAAGGGAGCCGCAAAAGCTCACCTTTTCGCTTAAAGAATTGCTCGGCACCTGGCAGGAAAACGCAGAAGGCTTTAAGCCCGGCGAAACGGTGACGGGCACTGTGCGCAGCATTGAAACATACGGAGTTTTTGTGGAGCTTGCGCCGAATTTGGCCGGGCTTGCGGAGCCGTGCGATTTTCTTTTTGAGGGGCAGCGCGTAGCGGTTTACATAAAGTCCGTGCTGCCGGACAAAATGAAAATCAAACTTGTGATCGTGGAGGCGTTTGAAGAATCAGAGCCTGCCGGCGAACTTAAATATTTCTTTTCCGGCGAGCATATGGCGCGCTTTGATTATTCGCCCGAAAACGCACCCAAAAGCATTTCCACCGTTTTTGAGGAATAGGATTGATTTAGAGCTAAAACTTTCCCTCATCCGAGCGTTTCGTGCACATTTATTCGCGGTTCCCGAAATACTTTACTGTTTTGGGAAAAGAGAAACAATCGAGGTTGTTTTTGTGATTTGCGCCGCAAATCACAGCGGCACGAATATTGTTTCGACGCAGTGGGGGGGACTCATTTTTTACAGAAGCGCCGCAAAAAAGCAGCCGGTTACAGGCATTGCCTACCGACTGCTTTTGCTTTTATTAACTTACGCTCACGGCTGATATGCGGAATTGAGCGAGCGGATTGTTTTCTGCGTTTCGGAAATCATATCGCGGATATCGGAACCCTTTGAGGAATCGCCGCAGAGCCAGCGAATTTCAAATTCAGATTCGTCATAATCCGTGTTGTTTCCGCAAAAATACGGCACAACGCAGCCGCTTTTCTCGAAATCGCGGCGATAGATTTTTTCGCCGTTTATCATATAGGTCATATAGCCGTAATCGCTTTCGGCATTTGCCGTGAAAATCGGCTCGAATATGCCGCTTTCATCTTGCGCGCTTATTCGGCTGGTGCCGCTCCAAACGCGGGCTGTTTTTGCACTGTAGGAATAGCTGTTGCGGCAGATGTTTATTTTACCGTCGTCATTTTGCAGAATGTAAAATCGTGAATCGTCGTCCTTTTCCTGCATGGCTGAAACACCGTCGCTGTCAAACGCACGCACGGCGGTACTGCCGTTCCAGGTATAAACCTCCATGCGGTAATCCGGTTCTTCGTTCAAAACATGCTCGCCGTTTTCGTTTTCGGCAGAAACCTTTTTATCATATCTGAAAATCACAAAAAGCTCGTCGGTACCGTCGTTATTAAAATCAAGCAAGCGCACGGTGCAAAGCCCTGCGCCGTAGCAAATATTACTGTCCGATTCATATGAGGCTTTGCCGTATTTTTGATTTAAATCCTCCACAACGGAATAATAAGCATCCCTCATCAATTCGGTGTCGCTTTTTTGGCTTTGGCGGCGCACCGCCTGAGAAGTGTCAAACTCGGCAAGGCTGCTTGAAACACGTTCGGCAAGCGATTCCGCCTTATTTGCCGAAATATACGAAAACGAAATTGTTTCAAAGTTTTCGGTGTTTATTTCGCCCTTGATTGCATAAATATCGTTTGCCGCGTCGTATTCGCATTCGCGGCTGCTTTTGAATTTCCCGAAGCTGAGCGTGGAAAGCTGCATTGTTTTGCCGTTTTCCCCGATTTCGCCTATGTAATATTTGCCGCCGTGGCTGTAAATCGAAAGTCTGCTGCCGTTAACACCCGAAAATGTGTTTGCGCTGCCGTCGTAAAGCTTTGAAAAATCACCGCCCGAGTAGCCCCAAACCTCGATTTTATATTCGCCGCCGTCAAGATAAGCAACAAGAAGCTCCGATTCGCCGTTTGAATCAAAATCCATTTGGCGCACATAAGAAAGCCCCGTGAGCTGATATTGATTTTCCTCCTCCAGCGGCATCGTTTTGCAAACGCCGTAGGTCGAAATCAGCTTGGAGCACACCGCGCCTGCATCCTGCCGAAACTGTTGCTGCGCTTTGTTGCTGCCTCGCAAACCGGAATAAAAAAACACGCCCGTGAGCACCACCGACGCCGCAAGCAATATGCCCACCGCGGCGCGAAAACCGATTATGAGGCGCGCGTTTTTTATGCGGGGAATCGAAACGCTTTTAACGTTAACCTTTCCATTTGAAAGCTTTTTAAGCACACCGGCTGCGGAATTTGCCGCATTTTGCAATGCTGCCTCGGCATTTTTCTTTGCAAGAAGGCGCGCGTTTTTTTTTGCGCGGCGTTTATCAAGATATTCCGCGTCGTCATCAAAATAATTATATTTCAAACGCGCTCCTCCTTTCGTGCGTCGGCACTGCGCCGTGATTTTATATGCCTGCCAAAAGCATGCCGCCGATGGGCGGAAAAATTAAATTCTTGATTATTTCAAAATTATTTGATATACCTGATATCGTTTCCCTCAAGCATAAGGGTGGAATAAACGCCGGCAATGCGGCTTGTGATTCTTTGGTTGTAATCGCGTTCCAAATCGTCATAGCTGAAATTGGTGCTGATAATTGTGGGCTTGTTTTTCAAAATGCGCGTGTTGATAATATTATAAAGGCAGGCAACGGAAAATTGATTTTTAAATTCCGTGCCCAAATCGTCTATTATAAGTAAATCCGCGGCAAGCACATCACGCTCCGTGTATTCAAGATTTTCATCCCTTCCGAAATTTTCGTTTTGCAAATCGGAAAGAATGTTTTGCGCCGTGCCGTAAACAACGGAATAGCCCCTGTTTATAACCACATTGGCAATGGCAAGGCTGAGGTGCGTTTTGCCGAGCCCCGTGCCGCCCATAAACAAAATGCTTGACGTGTGCGCATTAAAACCTTGCGCATATCTTCGGCAGGAATCAAGAATTTTTCGCGCCTTTTCGCGCGGCGAAACGCCGTTTTCCGTTGATTCGGCGGGATAATATTCCGTGTTGAAATTATCAAATGTGCATTCGTCAATCGGGGCAAAGCGGCGCAGATTGTCGCGCTCGATTTCTTTAAGCAGCTCGCGGTGGCAGTTACACATTCTGTCGTTCACAAATCCGGAATCGTTGCACGCCCGGCAGGTGTATTTGATTGTGAGAGCATCCTCGTCAAACCCGTTTTCCCTGAGCAAATTGCGCTTTTCAGCCTGAAGTACCAACGATTGTTCTTTTAACTGCGCCACCTTTTCGCGCGGATTTTCATCGCGAAAAAGCAGGGTGGAAATGTTATAGCCGATTCGTGAAAGCTTCATTTGAATATCGGCAAGCCGAGGGATTTTTTCGATTGCCGCATTGGTGCGCTCCTGCTGCTCCATCAGAGCGTTATCGCGCCTGTGCTGCAAAATATTTATCGCTTTTTGATAAGTGTTTTTGTTATAAGGCATTTTTTACCTCCCCGCTTTTGCGGTTAAAATTTAATTTCCGTGTTGCTTTGGGCGTTTTTCTTAATTTTATCCAAATCATAGGTGGGCTTGCGGCTGATTTCGCCTGATTTCGCCTTTGCGGCGCGGTTTTCTTTTTGCTTTTGGTAATTTTCACTGTCTGACTTTGCCTGCGCCACGGTGGTTATGCCTGCCTTTTTCCAGCGCGCAAGCATGGTGTTCATATATTTTAGATTGGGCTTGTCTATCGCCTCTCGCATTTCGGAGGCGGCGTGCAAAATCAATTCGTCGGAATGATCTTTGCGCCATTCCATTATCATATCAAGCTGCTTTTCCGTGGGAGATTTGCTCACAAATCCGCCCGTTTCCCTGATCCTGTGCCAAAATGTGCCTGCGTTTTCGGCTTCGCAAAGGCGCGCCTCGGCATCCGCCACGGTGGTTATGCCCTGCTCAAGCCAGTTTTTTGCAATTGCATAAAGATACGCCGAGCCGATTCTTTTGCCTGCCTCTTTTGCTTCTTTGCAATATGTTATCAGCATAAGCACCACCTCGGGCAGCATGCCGTAAAACGAAACAAGGTTAACCGTCATTTCCATTTCGCAGTGGCTGAGCGTGTGACCGAACGCCACCTGCGCCTCGTTCAAAAGATTTGCGATTTCGGCATTTTCCGAGCCTATTTTATCAATTTCCGCAGGGGTTAAAACCGGCGGGGAAATTTTAAATTCTCTTTTTGCCGGCTGCTCCTGTGCTTTTTCCGCAAACTGCGGCTTCGGAAGGCTCGGTTTTTCGCCTTGCGCGGAAGCTTCGGCTTGCACGCCTTGCGGCGAAACAACATTTTGCAATACTGCCGCCTGCACCGATGACGGAGCCGTACTTTCGCACACTGCGCCTTCGCTTTGCACCAATATGCCCTCGGCAATCCAAAAATCCATAATGTTTTCGGCGTCCGCCCCCGTTATTCCGAGTTTTTTCGCAATTTCGGCAGACGAAGCCGCACCGCCCTTGCCCAGCAGATAAAGCAACGCCTTTAACTGATATTCGCTTGCAAGTTTTAAATATTTATCGGCAATTGCCTGCGGCACAAAAAACATGCCGCCGTTCCATACGCTGCCGACAGGTAAAATTTGATAATTCATAATATCGCCTGAATGTGTAAATTATAATTTGTATATTAACGCATTATAATTTTAGCAAAAAGGCAGCGCAATGTAAATAGAAATAATTGCATATTTTTTCAATTTCGGTGTTGACAAACGCCTTGCGATTATGTATAATTTGCTTACGGTTTAAGAAAACATATGCGGATTTAGCTCATCCGGTAGAGCGCCACCTTGCCAAGGTGGAGGTAGCGAGTTCGAGTCTCGTAATCCGCTCCATGAAAGAGAAGCACTTCGGTGCTTCTTTTTTTTGTTTTGTACAGCAGCGCTTCGCGCCCACCATCCCCCGAGGGGGGATGGCAAATTTGTTACAAAAGCGGTGAATGAATCCCCCGGTTTGCCTAACGGCAACCCACCGTCCTTTAACAAGGGCGTCTTAATTGATAACAAATGCCTCAAAAGACGGCAAAAAAGGAGCGGCGCACCGCTCCTTTTTTAATCCATCAAGCCGTTCGGGCATCACGCCCCGAGCAAGCTGTATTTATTTCATATCCTTATAGGGCTTCTTTTTCGTTACCCATTCGGGCTTATTAACCTGCTTTGCACGGGCGATTGAAAGTGCGTTTTCAGGCACATCGTCCGTTACCGTGCTGCCGGCGGCGGTGAAAGCATAATCGCCGATTTCAACGGGGGCAACAAGATTTGAATTGCAGCCGATAAACGCATGATTGCCGATTTTGCAACGGTGCTTATTTTTGCCGTCATAATTAACGGTTACTGTGCCGCAGCCGAAATTAACATTTTCGCCCACATCGGAATCGCCGATATATGTGAGGTGCGCGCTTTTTGTGCCTGCGCCCACAACGGAGTTTTTAACCTCCACAAAATTGCCGATGTGCACGCCCTTGCCGAGCTTGCTGCCTGCGCGAACCTTAACGAACGGACCGCAATCTGCGCCGTCCTCAACTTCACTGTCCGTAAGCTTAACATTATCGAGCACAACACCGTTGCCCACAACGCCGTTTTTGATATATGTGTTCGGACCGATAACGCAATCCCTGCCGATTTTTGTGTTGCCCAAAATAATTGTGTTTGGCAAAATCTGCGTGTTTACGCCGATTTCAACCTCTTTGCCGATCATAACGCCGTCCGTGCACGGGATATCAACACCGTTTATCATATGGCGGTTGTTTATATTGCGGCGCATAATATTATTAAGACCGTTGAGCTGTAATCTGTCGTTTGCGCCGAGGATGGCTTCCTTGTCCTCACAAACATATGCGCCCGCGTTTTTGCCTGCGCCGAGAAGAATTGCAAGGCTGTCCGTTAAATAATATTCATTTTGCGCGTTGTTATTTGTAATTCTGTCCAGCGCATAAAGCAAATCAGCGCCGTAAAACCAATATGTGCCGGCGTTTGATTCCCTGATTTTCTTTTCCTCTTCGTTGGCATCCTTATGCTCAACAATGCAAAGGAGCTTGCCGTTTTCATCGCGCTTGATATGACCGATGCCCTCGGTATCATCCGCAATGGCGGAAACGAGAGTGATTGAATTTCTGTTGCTTTTGTGATAATCATAAGCAGCATTTATTGTTGGCTCATCCATCAAAGGGCCGTCGCCGTTTAAAATCAAAACATCGTCGTTTTTATGCTGCTCAACAAATTCCCTTGCCATCATCACAGCGTGACCCGTGCCGAGCTGCGGATTTTGATAAGCCGTTTTGATTTCGGACGGCAAATAATTTTCCACGATTTCGTGCCTGTAGCCGGTGACAACGCAAATATCCTCGCAGCCCGCTTCCTTAACGGCGTCTATAACATATTTAAGCATGGGCTCAAAAAGCACTTCGCACATAACCTTGGGGAGTTCCGATTTCATTCGGGTGCCTTTTCCGCCTGCCAATATAATTGCACATTTCATTATTTTTCAGCCTCTCTTTTTAACAAAATCTCAGAGTGTTTATTTCATTATGCACCAAAATTTGCAAATTTTCAATATAAACTTGCCGAAGCGGCTGTTTTTGCAAAAAATATTTGTATTTTGCGTTGATATGTGCTATAATTCTATCGCGTTATACTATATAAGTATAAATAATTTGCAAATTATTATTAGGAGGTAATTCCCAAATGGCAAAAAAATATTGCTATCTCTTCTCAGAAGGCAATGCCAACATGAGAGAGCTTCTCGGCGGTAAGGGCGCAAACCTTGCCGAGATGACAAATATCGGTCTTCCCGTTCCTCAGGGCTTCACCATCACAACGGAAGCCTGCACTCAGTATTATGAGGACGGTCGCGAGATCAACGATGAAATCATGGCAGAAATCAACGAATACATCGTTAAGATGGAAGCTATTACCGGCAAGAAGTTCGGCGATAAGGAAAATCCGCTTCTTGTTTCCGTTCGCTCCGGCGCACGCGCATCAATGCCCGGCATGATGGACACAATCCTTAACCTCGGTCTTAACGAAGACGTTGTTAATGTTATCGCAGAAAAATCCAACAACCCCAGATGGGCTTGGGACTGCTACAGAAGATTCATTCAAATGTATTCCGACGTTGTTATGGAGGTCGGCAAAAAATACTTCGAGCAGCTTATTGATGAGATGAAAGATAAGAAAGGCGTTAAGCAGGATGTTGAACTTACCGCAGACGACCTTAAAGAGCTTGCTTCTCAGTTTAAAGCAGAATACAAAGAAAAAATCGGCGAAGATTTCCCGACAGATCCCAAAGAACAGCTTATGGGCGCAATCAAAGCCGTTTTCCGTTCTTGGGACAACCCGCGCGCAAATGTTTATCGCCGCGATAACGATATCCCGTATTCATGGGGTACCGCAGTAAACGTACAGAGCATGGCATTCGGTAACATGGGCGATGATTGCGGCACCGGCGTTGCTTTCACCCGTGACCCCGCAACAGGCGCAAAGGGTCTTTTCGGTGAATTCCTTACAAACGCACAGGGCGAAGATGTTGTTGCCGGCGTTCGTACTCCTATGAAAATAGCAGAGATGGAGCAGAAATTCCCCGAAGCATTCGCTGAATTTACTCAGGTTTGCAAAACTCTTGAAGATCACTACAGAGATATGCAGGATATGGAATTTACCGTTGAGCACGGCAAGCTTTACATGCTTCAGACCCGTAACGGTAAGAGAACGGCTCAGGCTGCTCTTCAAATCGCTTGCGATCTCGTTGACGAAGGCATGAGAACTCCCGAAGAAGCTGTTGAGATGATCGATCCCCGTAACCTTGACACTCTTCTTCACCCGCAGTTTGACGCTAAAGCACTTAAAGCTGCTACTCCCATGGGCAAAGGTCTCGGTGCATCTCCCGGCGCAGCATGCGGCAAAATCGTATTCAACGCAGACGACGCTGTTGAATGGGCTGCACGCGGCGAAAAGGTTGTTCTTGTTCGTCTTGAAACATCTCCCGAAGACATCACCGGCATGAAGGCTGCACAGGGCATTCTCACCGTTCGCGGCGGTATGACCTCTCACGCTGCCGTTGTTGCACGCGGCATGGGCACTTGCTGTGTTTCCGGCTGCGGCGATATCAATATGGATGAAGAAAACAAGAAATTCACCCTTGCAGGCAAGGAATTCCACGAGGGCGACGAAATCTCCATCGACGGTTCAACAGGTAATATCTATGACGGCATCATCCCCACGGTTGACGCTTCCATCGCAGGCACATTCGGCAGAATCATGGGCTGGGCAGACGAGTTCAGAACCCTTAAGGTTCGCACAAATGCAGACACCCCCACAGACGCTAAAAAGGCTCGCGAGCTTGGCGCAGAGGGTATCGGTCTTTGCCGCACAGAGCATATGTTCTTTGAGGAAGACAGAATTGCTGCATTCCGCGAAATGATTTGCTCCGACACTGTTGAAGAAAGAGAAGCTGCTCTTGAAAAGATTCTTCCCTATCAGCAGGGCGACTTTGAGAAGCTTTACGAGGCACTTGAAGGCTGCCCCGTAACAATCCGTTTCCTTGATCCTCCGCTTCACGAATTCGTTCCCACCGAGGAAGAGGATATCGAAAAGCTTGCTAAGGCTCAGGGCAAATCTGTTGAAACCATCAAAGCTATCATTGCTTCTCTTCATGAGTTCAACCCGATGATGGGTCACCGCGGTCTTCGTCTTGCAGTTACATATCCCGAAATTGCAAAGATGCAGACAAAAGCAGTTATCCGCGCAGCCATCAATGTTCAGAAGGCTCATCCGGATTGGACTGTTGCTCCCGAAATTATGATTCCGCTTTCCTGCGACGCTAAGGAGCTTAAATATGTTAAGGACATCGTTGTTGCAACGGCAGACGCCGAAATCGCAGCTTCCGGTGTTGATATGAAATACGAAGTAGGCACCATGATCGAAATTCCGCGTGCTGCTCTTACCGCTGATAAGATTGCAGAGCAGGCTGAATTCTTCTGCTTCGGTACAAACGACCTTACTCAGATGACTTACGGCTTCAGCCGTGACGATGCAGGTAAGTTCCTTGATGCTTACTATGATACAAAGATTTTCGAGAACGATCCGTTTGCTAAGCTTGACACCGAGGGTGTTGGCCAGCTCATGAAGATGGCTGTTGAAAAGGGTAAGTCAACAAGACCTTCACTTCACTGCGGCATCTGCGGCGAGCACGGCGGCGACCCGAGCTCCGTTGAATTCTGCAACGAAATCGGCCTCGACTATGTATCTTGCTCACCGTTCCGCGTTCCGATTGCACGCCTTGCTGCTGCACAGGCTGCCATCAAAGCTAAGAAAGCGTAAGTTTGCTTAGGCGGACGAGCCATATAAAACAAACACGACCTTGCAGAGCAATCTGCAAGGTCTTTTTTGCGCATTTTCAGCGATTAAAATTAAAGAATTTGCGTGCCGTATTTGTTTTGATAAACAAGCGGGATTGTGTTGCCCGCACTGTATGGCGAAAAAGCGAAAAGGCTCCGCCCGCTTTAGGCATATCTGATTTGATCGAATGTTTTGTTTTAATTTTGCCATTGACATCAAAATGCGCCTGCCATATAATGTTTCTGACAAAAATTAAGAGAGGTTACAGTTATGAAAAATGAACCGATAACGGCAATAATTGTAGGTGCGGGTCACAGAGCGCTTATTTATGCAAATCTTGCTTTAACAAATCCCGAATCGCTGAAAATTGTAGGAGTTGCAGACCCTAATCCCGTAAGAAGAAAACAGTGTATGGAAAAATTCGGCTTTTTAAAGGATATGTGCTTTGAAAATGCAGATGAGCTTGCACAAAAAGGCAGACTTGCTGATGCAATTATTAACGGCACAATGGATGAACAGCACCTTGAAACCTCTGTTCCGCTTTTAAATCTCGGCTATGATATGCTGCTTGAAAAACCTTTTGCAGTCAACGAAAAGGAAATGAGAGAGCTTGTGGAATGTGCAAGAAAGAATAACTCTAAGGTTATGATTTGCCATGTCCTCAGATACACTCCGTTTTATTATTCAATTAAGGAGCGTATCGCAAACGGTGAAATCGGAGATATAATCAATATTCAAACTTGTGAGCATGTTTCGTATCACCATCTTTCTACTTCATTTGTTAGAGGAAAATGGGCTAATTCAAACAAAAGCCGCACAACAATGCTTTTGCAAAAATGCTGCCACGATATGGATATAATGATGTGGATGATGAGCGATACCAAACCTACACAAATTTCATCATTCGGTGGAAAATTTCAATTCAAACCCGAGAACGCTCCAAAAGGTGCAGGCACAATTTGTATGAAGGATTGCCCACTTGTTGACTCCTGTGTTTATTCTACAAAGAGATTATATATTGACCACCCCGACAGATGGGCATTTTATGTTTGGGACGCTCTTGAAGATATTGAAAATCCGACAATTGAAGATAAAATAAATCTTATGAAAAGCGACAGCCCTTATGCAAGATGCATTTATAAATGCGATAACAATGTTGTTGACCATCAAAGTGTACTTGTTAATTTCGCAAACGGTGCAACAGGTACGCATAATATGGTTGGCGGCACTTCCGAGCCTATGAGAAGAATACACATTATCGGTACTAAGGGCGAAATTTACGGTAACTTTGAAGAGTCAAAGTTCTATGTTTCCACTATTGACCCGTCACCTGACGCGCTGGGCGGCGAGTGCAGGATTGAAGAGGTTGACCTTAATATAAACGGCGATATGGTAGGTGCATACGGCGGTCACGGCGGTGGCGACGAAAGGCTTGCAGAAGATTTTATAAATTTTGTAAGAGGCGAAAAACCGAGCCTTGCCTGCACTTCAATTTTCGACAGCGTTGCAGGTCATCTTTCTGTTTATCTTGCAGATGAATCAAGAGAAAGCAGCGGCGAAGTTCAGGCGGTAACTTTCTGAAAAGGAAATGCATTTAGGCAAAGCCTGCAAAAATGCAAACAAAAAACGGCACAGCGCGTCTGTGCCGTTAAATCCGATACTGATTTAATAAAAAAGGCACGGAGCATGCTTTCATTACGAAGTGTGCCCCGTGCCTTTTATTCTTATATTATTTATAACATTATATTCTTTGTTAAAGAACTCAGCTTTTAAAGGTTTTGCGAAAATCCTTTTTGGTGGTGAGCACAAGAATTGTTTCGCCGGAATGGAAAACCGTGGCAGGTGAAAGCGTGATGTCGATTTTGCCGTTGTGTTTTTTTCCGAGAATGTTCATATTATGCCTGCGGCGCACATCGAGATCGCCGATGGATTTACCTATCCATGATTCCGGCACCTCAACCTCATACATGGCAAAATTGCCGCCGACCTCCATGTAATCGAGCACATGCTCCGTGCAGCACTTAACGGCAGCCCAATCGGCGGTTTGCTTTTCGGGATAAACGATTTGATCCGCGCCGTTTCTGAGCAAAAACTTTGCGTGCACATCGTTTGAAGCCCTGGCAACCACCATTTTTGCGCCGAGTTCTTTTAAAAGCGAAGTTGTTTCGAGCGAATCCTGAAAATCATCGCCGATGGTAACGAAGCACACATCAAAATCAGAAACACCGAGCGTTTTAAGAAATTCGATTGAAGACGCATCGCCGATTTGCGCACTTGCGGCATAGGGAAGCACCTGATCGACGCGCTCCTCCTTGGTGTCCACAGCCATAATTTCGTGACCGAGATCGTATAATTTTCTTGCAAGGTGCATGCCGAATTGACCTGCGCCCACCAAAAGTATTGATTTCATATTTTTTCCTCTTTAAAGAATTTATGCCGCAGTGCGGTGAAAAAATCAGCCCACGGGCACTTTTTCAAGCGGATATTTTGCAGGCTTTTTCCTGATTCCGGAAAATGCGGCAAATATAATGGTTAATCCTCCGACCCTGCCGAAATACATTAAGAAAATCAAAATCAGCTTTGAAAAAACACAAAGCTTTTGCGTTATGCCGAGTGAAAGCCCAACCGTGCCCACGGCAGACGCCGTTTCAATCATTGCCGGCATAATTGCCACATCCTCAAGCTGGCAAATCATTATGCTGCCGATTAAAAACAGCGTAACATACATTGAAAGCACCGCCGCGGCATTGCGAACAACCTCTGCCGAAACTCGCCGATGAAAAATTTCCGTATCTTCCCTTTTTTTGAAAACGGAAACCGCCGAACTTAAAAGCACAGCCAACGTGGTGGTTTTCATTCCGCCTGCCGTTGAACCGGGCGAGCCGCCGATGAGCATAAGCACAACCATTATCATTTTGCTTACATCGCTGAGCATGTTTAAATCCACAGTGTTAAAGCCTGCCGTTCTGGGCGTTACCGCCTGAAAAAGGGAAGCCAAAATTCTGCCGCCCTCGCTCATCCAATCCCAGCGTGCGCGGTGAAATTCATAAATATAAAAATAAACAGCCGGCAAAATCACAAGAACCGCCGTCATTACGAGAGCGATTTTGCTTTGCAGGCGGTATTTTTTGAATTTAAATCCGTTTCTGTGGATATCGTCCCATGTGATGAAGCCGATGCCACCGAAAACGATAAGAAACATTATCACGAAATTAACAACGGGATTGTTGTAATAATTCGTGAGTGAGGAAAATTTTTGCTGCTCGCCGTTTAAATCTATGCCGGCATTGCAAAATGCAGAAACGGAGTGAAACACAGAATACCAAATCGCTTTCAGCCAGCCGTATTGCCGCTTGAAAACAGGCAGCAGGCAAAGCGCGCCGGCGGTTTCCACGCCTGCGGTTACGCAAATTATGTATTTTGTGAGCTTAATTGTGTCGCCGAAAACAGGTGCGGAAATTGCATCCTGCATTGTGTATTTTTGCATAATGCTGAAACGGCGGCGCGAAATCAAACCGAGCATTATTGTGACCGTCATTACCCCCATGCCGCCGATTTGAATTAAAATCAGCATAACGATTTGACCGAACAGCGACCAATACGAGCCGGTGTCGTGCGTTATAAGCCCGGTTACGCAAACCGAGGTTGTGGAGGCAAACAAAGCGTCTATATACGGTGCGCTTTCACCGCTTTTTGTTGCAACAGGAAGACTCAGCAAAAAGCTGCCGAGCAAAATAACACCGGCAAAGCCCAAAATTATCGTTTGGAATGTGTTGAGCTTGAATTTGCGCCGTTTTGCATTATTTTTTTCCATTTCTGCTCCTTTGTGATGAATATGAGTTTTGATTTGTTACAAAAGCGTTATTCAAAATTTGTTCCGACACGGAGAAGGCAATTTTTTACAAACACCTCTGCAAATAAAAACCGAATTTACTTCAAAAACAGCTTTTTATATTCCTCATATTCTTTTTTATTATAAAAATATTCGGCAGGCTTGCCGGCAACGCCGAGCTGCTGCCACCATTCATCGCGCAATTTTGCAAAAAGCTTTGTGTAGGTAGGCTCTGCGATGGTGCGCAGGTTCCAAAGGCTGAAGTGAAGGGCATAATTTATGTAGTCCTTTTCAACCTCTTCAAAAATGCCGTCTTTTTGCAATCTGGCTTTAAGGGCGCAGAGCGCATTATAAAAGCAATCCCAAGATTTTTCCCTTGTGTTTGAAAGTGATGATTTATTGTTGCGGCGTTGGTGCGCAAGGGGCTTACCCTTTTCAACATATGCTATGCGACTTGCCTCCGCAACCGCGGAAAAAACAAAAAGCATATCATTGCTGGTGCGCTGTTCCTGAAACCACAAATCGCGCGAAAGCACCCATTCGCGGTTATAAAGCTTATCCCAAGCCCAGCCAACGAACACTTTAAAGATATTGTCCGTCATAGACCTTCTGCCGAAGGGCTGATACGGCGGAAGCTCCTGATAGCGAAGCACCCAGGAAACGGGCTTATATTCATCTGAGTCCTCAAAATATTGGTCGGAGCCGAAAACAACGAAATCCGCCCTTGTTTCCTCTGCCTTATCATACGCCTTTTCAAGCATATCCGGCTCAAAGAAATCGTCTGAATCGAGAAAAGAAAGATACTTGCCCTTTGCGTGGCGCAAGCCGTTGTTTCTTGCCGCGCCTGCGCCGCCGTTTTGCTGCTTCACAACAAGAAATCTTTCGTCCTTTGCCGCAAATTCCTCCGCAATTTTGCAGGAGAAATCGGTGGAGCCGTCGTCCACGCAGATAACCTCAATATCCTTGAGGGTTTGATTTTGCACACTTTCAAGATTTTGGCGCAAATATTTTTCAACATTATAAACGGGAATTATAACGGAAACCTTAATATCAGCCATTCTTTTTATAGCCCTTTCTCTTTTGATTTATTTTTCTGTAAATCTTTTTCGCAAGGCGCTTGAATCTTACGGGAACATACATAATCATCCTGCCGATTTTATAGGATTTGCTGCGCTTAATCTTATCAAGTTCTGCCTTAACTTGCTTAATGTTGTTGTTAAAGTTTGTGCTGCCGTTATTCATCGGCAACGCCTTAATTTTATAATACATTTCCGGCTGATTTATGAGCATATGCAGATTATCGCGCTCTGCCGGGGTGAAAAGCTCCTCGTCCATTTCGCCGAGTTCGCGCGCACGCTTCATTTCCTTTGAAAAGCGAATAACATAATCGTGCTTAAATTCATTGGCTATGCGGCGCAGGGTGGCAACGCTGTTGTGAAATCTTTTAAGGGTGTAATAAGTTTTAAATGTTTCCCATGTTTCGGGATACTGAATAAGAATATCGCGAATATGATCGTATTCAACATTTATGCAATAAATTTTTTGCATGTTTTTAACAGAGCTGTTCGGATTATCCCTGCGGTTCATATAATAGGGCTTATCGATTATCATGCCCCTTTCCGCAAAGGCAAAGGTTTGGAACCAAAAGCCGTTGTCCTGAAACGATGCGCCGGGAGTTTCGTTGTGGCGAATGTTGAATTTATCAAGAAACGCCTTTTTATAAATGCCGCTCCAAGTGTTCATAATGAAGCGGATTGCCTCGGGAGTGTGGCTGGGGTCAAAAACCTTGTTGTAATACCGGTTTTTTCTGTCCAGGTGATTATATTCGCAAAACATATCGCCGTTTGACGCACGCTGAAAGCGGTAAAAATCCGCCTTAACCCAATCAAGGTCGTTTTGCGAAGCAATTTCATAAAGATCGCCGAACATATTAACGGGCACAAAATCATCCGGCTCAACAATGCCGATATATTCGCCCGTTGCCATGCCGAGACCTATGTTCATGCCGATTCCGTAGCCGCCGTTTTCCTTATCCACAAGCTTAATGCGCGAATCCTTTTCAGCATAGCTTTTAAGTATGGCGAGAGAACCGTCCGTTGAGCCGTCGTTAATGCAGATGATTTCTATATCCTTAAGGGTTTGGCGAGTGATGCTTTCCATGCATTCCACCAAATATGGCTCCACATTATAAGTGGGCACGATTATTGAAACCTTTGCCATATAAAAATAAACTTCCTTTCGTTAAAACTCCTCGGAAACGGCTTGAAGCGCAGCCTCAATAACCTTATCCATATCGTAGTATTTATATTTGCCCAGCCTGCCGCCGAAAACAACATTCTTTTCCACCGCCGCAAGCTGCTCGTATTTTTGATAAAGGGCGTTATTTTCATCGTTGTTTATCGGATAATAAGGCTCAATGCCAACGCTCCACTCGGATGAATATTCCTTTGAAACAACAGTGCCCTTTGCCTCGCACTTTTCAAAATGCCTGTGCTCGATAACGCGTGTGTAGGGCACTTCTCTTTCTGTGTAATTAACAACGGCATTGCCCTGATAGTTATCAACATCCGGCATATATTCCGTTTCAAAGCGCACGGTGCGGTATTGCAGCGCGCCGTATTTATAACCGAAATATTCATCGATATTGCCTGTGTAAACAACCCTCATATCGGAAATATCGTGCGCCGCCTTGTAATCCTCAAATGAAGTGGAAGTGAGCACATCGATTCCCTGAAGCATTTTTTCTATGATTTTTGTGTAGCCGCCGATGGGAATGCCCTGCCAACGGTCGTTAAAATAATTGTTATCGTAAGTGTAACGAACGGGAAGCCTTTTGATGATGAACGAGGGAAGTTCCGTGCAGCTTCTGCCCCATTGCTTTTCGGTGTAACCCTTAATCAGTTTTTCGTAAACATCCTTGCCGATAAGCGAAAGAGCCTGCTCCTCAAGATTTTTTGGCTCGGTGATATTATATTCCGCCTTTTGCTTTTCGATTATCGCTTGCGCTTCGGCAGGTGTTTTGATGCCCCACATTTTTGAAAATGTATTCATATTAAAGGGCAGGTTATAAAGCTCGTCCTTATAAATTGCAACCGGCGAATTGATGTAATTGTTGAACTCGGCAAACTGATTTATATAATCCCACACGGTTCTGTTGCTTGTGTGGAAAATATGCGCGCCGTATTTATGCACATTGATTCCGTGCACATTTTCGCAATAGATATTGCCGGCAATATGATCGCGCCTTTCGATAACAAGGCATTCCTTGCCTCTTTTTTTTGCTTCATAGGCAAAAACCGCGCCGAAAAGCCCGCTGCCAACTATAAGATAATCGTATTTTTTGCTCATATTGAACTCTCCTTCGGCAGGCGCAAAGCCCTGCCCAACAAAAAGAATTTATTTTATGCCTGTTACCGCGGCAGCGCCGCGATAACGCGATTTGCTTTATTTGAAATGAAGCAGCTTTTTGCCCTTGTCGTAAAGGCTGCTGTTTGCAGGCAGTAAACCTGCGATTTTTCTTGCAAAGCGGATTTTAAAACTGCGCTCTGCCCTGCTTTTGTAATAAAGCCTGCCTGCTTTTTCTTTTCTGTATTTAAACATCAAAAATTCATTCAGCGTGCAGCTTTTGATTGCTTCAAAATCCTCGTAATCGGTTTTGAAATAAAAATAATCGGAGTCGTTAATATCGGCAATGCCGAAATATCCGAAGCCCTCGTTTTTGATTTTATCGTAAACGGTTTGCATGGCTTCGTCGCATGTTTGCAACATAACTGCGCGAATAAGCCCCGAAAGCAGCTTTGAACGAAAGCTTTGCAATGCTTTGCCCGACAAGCCCATGGAAAGCAGCCTGTCATACGCCGCCTTATATGCTTCATATGCGCAGAGAGGGTCTTTTGAAGCCTTGCCGGTTATGCTTTGGGCATTGTTTGTGCGGTAATTTATAAGCGGCTTTTGTGTGCAAACGATTTTTTTCGCCGCATATGCGGTGGTTAAAACAAAATAAGTGTCGTTCGCATGGCGAAGCGGCTGAAATTCAAGACCGCTTTCACGAACAAAATCCGCCCTGAAAAGGCGCTGCCACGGCACATTTGAGGCAAAATTAAAAATATATTCGGGATTGCTTTGCGCCGAAAATTCCTTTTCGCGCGGCAAAAAGCGCTTTTTTAAAAAAGTTTCGTCCACGGCTCGGCTACCCGTTTCGCCGTCCACCGAATACGCGCCGCAAACGCAAATATCTGCGCCCGATTTTTCGCACAGGGAAAGCATCGTTTCAAGTGCGTCATGCTCAAAGTAATCATCACTGTCCCAAAACGCAAAATACTTGCCGGCGGCGGCTTTCATGCCGTTGTTTCGCGCCATGCCGGCAAACAGATTTTGCTGGTGCAGCACCTTAACACGCGAATCTTTTTTTGCAAAATCCTCCAGAATCCGAGGTGAGGAATCCGTGGAACCGTCATCCACGCAGATAAGCTCAATATCCCTCAAACTTTGATTCAAAACGCTTGATATGCATTTTTCAAGATATTTTTCCGAATTATACACGGGCATAATTACGGAAACTTTCACTTCATTCATATTTCTACCCGACAAATCAAAAATGCGTGAGTCGGCACAGCAAATCCTTATGCCGTTATGTGTTTTGAACCGACCGCACAGCCTGCCGCCCAACTCTTTTATCACTTTATTATATATTATAATAAATATACTGTCAATGACCGAAAAAATATTAAATGCTAAGTTTTGTTTCGGCGTGGGGGCAAGGTAACGCTGTTACACAAACCTGCCCACCGTTGTTAAAATCCCAAGGAGGATTTCTTAAAATTGTTGCAAAAGTGTCATTTAAACAAGAGCGGTAAACGAATCCCTCCGGTTCGGCAAGCTGAACCGCGCCGTTTAACAAGGGAAACAAGATTGGTAACAGCAACGTTGTTCGTGCCCACCCTGCGTTGAAACGACACTGTTTTTTCGCAAAAAAGTGCGGTCGAAGTGACCGCACCGAAAACATTATGAAAATATTATTTTGCAAATTATGCGTGAAATCAGATTTTAACGCCGTCTGCCGTTTTAACAAAGCGCACGGCGAAATCATCCTTATATTGCGGATAAACCTTAAGATATTCCTCTTTCAAAAAGGCTTCCACCTGCTCTTTTTTTGCAGGGTCAACCAGGGCAACGGACGAGCCGTTGAAACCTGCACCGCTGAATCTGCCGCCGTAAACGCCGTCGCACTCCAACATAATTTCATAAAGTGTTTTAAGCTCTGCCGAGCCGGTTTCCCAATTATAAATCGAGGAGTGACCGGATTCAAACATAATTCTGCCGAATTCCGTGATGTTGCCGCTTTCCCAAGCCTTTGCACCGCGCTGAACCCTTGAAAATTCGCCGTAAAAATGCTCTGCCCTTCTGCGCCAGGCAGGGGGAATTTTACCCTTGAATTCATCAAAAATTTCCTTGGGCACATCGCGCATGTAGGAATCTTTGAAGCTGCCGTAAGGAATGCCGGCAAAAGCACGCAGAGCAAAGGAGGCGGCTTTGGCTTCGTCCACCCTGGAATTAAACGCCGTGTTGGCAAGCTTTCTTTCCTTGCCGGAAAAAATAACGGCAAATTCATATGGCGGCATTTTTTCGCTTGTGGGAATCAGCTTATAGGAATCGTCAAGCGTGTCAAGATAAAGCAGGCAATCTTTTTTGGAATAAACCTCGCAACTTTGATCCATTTTGCCCACATTCATTTCAAGATAATCGTGCTCGGCATAAAGAGCCAAATCAATAAGTTCCGCCTGAGTGAGCTTGATATCGTTGATTTTGCAAATTGCGCATATATACGAAATCAAAACCGCCGCAGAGGACGATAAGCCGCCCACCGGCAGGCTGCCGTAAATCACGCCGATCATGCCTTTTTCAACCCTGTGTTTGCGTTTCACCGAAACGAATGCTGCCTTTGCAAAATCACCCCAGGTGTAGCTTCTTTGCGCAAGTTCAAAGGCAGAAAATTCAGCCGCGCCCTCAAAGTTAAGACTAAAAAGCTTAACGGAGCCGTCCTCCGTGGGCAAAAACTCAAGCTGCACGCCCTCGTTGATTGCAAAGCCGGAAATCAAGCCGTGCTGATAATCCGAATGCGCGCCGACCGGGGCAATGCGGTAAGGGCAATAAACCGAAAGCGGAGTTTCCGCAGTGTTAAATCTTTTCTTAAATTCTGCTGATATATCCATCTTGTTCACCGTTTTCGGCAGCCGGGCAAACGCCCGAAAACCGCCGTGTTTTGTTGTTGATAATGTTTATAAACTGTTTTAATTATTTATTGCTCGGAACAAGCTTTTCCGTGCCACCCATATAAGGCTGAAGTGCCTTGGGGATATTAACGGTGCCGTCCGCATTAAGATTATTTTCAAGAAACGCAATAAGCATTCTGGGCGGAGCAACAACAGTGTTGTTAAGCGTGTGGGCAAGATAAGTGCCGTTTTCGCCCTTTACGCGGATTTTCAGGCGGCGCGCCTGCGCGTCTGACAGATTGGAGCAGGAACCGACCTCGAAATACTTTTTTTGGCGGGGCGACCATGCCTCAACATCAACGGATTTAACCTTAAGATCCGCCAAATCACCTGAGCAGCATTCAAGCGTGCGAACCGGCACATCAAGGCTTCTGAAAAGGTCAACCGTGTTTTGCCAAAGCTTGTCGAACCACATTTTGGATTCTTCGGGTTTGCAAACAACAATCATTTCCTGCTTTTCAAACTGATGAATTCTGTAAACGCCTCTTTCCTCAATGCCGTGCGCACCCTTTTCCTTGCGGAAGCACGGAGAATAGGAGGTGAGCGTTTTCGGAAGCTCGCTTTCGGGTGTAATCGTGTCTATAAACTTACCGATCATGGAATGCTCGGATGTGCCGATAAGATAAAGATCCTCACCCTCGATTTTATACATCATGGCGTCCATTTCCGCAAAGCTCATAACGCCTGTAACAACGGCGGAGCGAATCATATAGGGCGGAATGCAATATGTGAAGCCGCGGTTTATCATAAAATCCCTTGCATAGGCAAGCACTGCCGAATGAAGCCTTGCGATATCGCCCATAAG
Organism: bacterium; assembly: GCA_963654285.1. Classification (GTDB taxonomy): domain Bacteria; phylum Bacillota; class Clostridia; order Oscillospirales; family Acutalibacteraceae; genus Eubacterium_R. Next base: position 79,548 of record CAVJZG010000001.1, on the reverse strand, counting down.
ATAATAAAAACCGTTGCCTGCAACCTTGCCTGCGGCGTCAAGATCAATGCCGTTAAAGCTTTCCATAATTTGAGTGTGATAGGGAATTTCAAAATCCGGCACAACCGGCTCGCCGAATTTTTCACGCTCAACATTTTCGCTGTCGTCCTTACCCACGGGCACGGAAGGGTCGATTATATTCGGGATTACCATCATAATCTTGGCAACCTTTTCCGTTAGCGCGGTTTCTTTTTTTGAAAGCTCATCAAGCTCGTCCGCCTGTGCCTTTACCTGCTCGCGAAGAGCCATGCCCTCTTCCTTTTTGCCCTGAGCCATAAGATTGCCGATTTCCTTGGAAAGCTTGTTTCGGTTTGCGCGAAGCTCGTCGGCGCGCTTTTGAACCTCTCTTCTTTCGCCGTCCAGCACGATAACCTCGTCAACAAGCGGCACCTTTTCATCTTGAAACTTTTTTCTGATATTTTCTTTAACCGCTTCAGGATTTTCCCTCACAAATTTAATATCAAGCATAATTTATTCTCCTAACTTATTTGCTATATCCTTTAATTCCTCGGCAGAATAGAACTCTATTTCGATAGTGCCCTTTCCCCTGCCGGTATAAACCTTAACCTTTCTGCCGAGTGCCTCCGTAAGCGAAAGCTCAACCTCGTCATAAAAACTGTCGCGTCGCTTGCTACGCTTCTGAACGGGTGCGGACGGCTCTTTGATTTTTGCAAGCCTTTCAACATCCCTTACGGTAAGTTTGTTTGAAACAATGTTTTTGGCAACCTCGTAAATCATTGCCTCATTGTCAAACGCAAGAAGTGCACGCGCATGACCTGCGGAAATTTCGCCGTTTTTCGTCATATCGCGCACCTCCGGCGGTAATTTAAGCAGCCTGAGGCTGTTTGCAATTGCCGGGCGCGATTTGCCCACACTTGCCGCAATTTCCTCTTGCGTGAAGCCGCATTTATCAATAAGCGCCTGCAATCCCTCCGCCTCTTCAATCGGGTTTAAATCCTCACGCTGAAGATTTTCGATAATCGCGATTTCCATTGTTTCTGTGTCCGTAAGTTCTTTAATAACAACGGGCACTTCTTTTATGCCTGCCATGCGACTTGCACGCCAGCGGCGTTCGCCTGCAACAAGCTGATATCCGCCTGCCGGCAACGGTCTTACAAGTAGCGGTTGCAAAACGCCGTGCTGCTTTATGCTTTCGGCAAGCTCAGCGAGCGAAGCCTCGTCAAAGGTTTTGCGCGGCTGGTCCTTATTCGGCATTATTTCGTTGAGCGGCAGTGTGTTTGAGCCCACCATTTCGTCAGTGGCGTTTTCAAGCATCAGTGCGCCCAAGCCCTTGCCGAGCCCGGATGGCTTTTTTGCCATAAGATTTCCTCCTGTTCATCCTCTTTCACGCTTTTTGGTGTATCTGCATTTCGGAAAATTCGGGCAACTCCAAAAAGCTGCGTATTATGAATTTCTTCGAACAAGCTTTGCATACAGCGTGGACAAAGCTTGTCAGTTTCGGTTGGTTATCGTTTATGTTGTATTGGTTTTTCAGAAATTGCGATAAAAACTCTTTTTTTGCGATTTCTGCATTTGTTTAGCTTGACATTTGATTTATCGTCAGTTAATTTAATCTAATCCGATTTCACAGAAGCGATTATATCTTTAAAGTGAACAACCTGCGGCCTTCTGAAAAAGTCGCATAAATCACCTGTTGCTTTTTATGATTTCATCTGCCAATTTCTTATATGCAAACGAAGCCTTACAATATTTTTCGTAATAAATAACCGGTTTTCCGAAACTGGGTGCTTCCGCAAGCTTAACGGAGCGCGGAATCATCGTTTTATATGCCTTATTGGGAAAATATTTGTTTACTTCCTCAATAACCTGTTGGTTGAGCTTCAAACGACTGTCGTACATCGTATATATAACACCCTCAAGTTCCAAATGCTCGTTATAGAGCTGCTTAACCGTGCGGACGGTGCTGAGCAATTGACTCAAGCCCTCAAGCGCATAGTATTCGCATTGAAGCGGAACGATTAAAGTGTCTGAAGCGGCAAGAGCGTTAAGGCTCAAAAGCCCCAAACTCGGCGGACAGTCGATTATAATATAATCAAAATCAAGCGCAAGGGGAGAGATTGCCTTTTTAAGAGCGTAAAATCTGTCTTCTTCCTCGGCAAGTTCAAGCTCTGCGCCCGCCAAATTCATATTTGCAGGCAATAAAAACAGGTTTCTAAATTCTGTTTCTATCATAATGCCTCTTGCCGGTACCTTATTTATTAAAATATCGTAGGTTGAATATTCAATTTCAGCCTTGTCCACTCCAACGCCGCTTGTGCTGTTGCCCTGTGGGTCAACATCCACCAGTAAAACAGATTTACCCTTTGCGCCGAGAGAGGCGGCAAGATTTACGCAGGTGGTTGTTTTTCCGACTCCGCCTTTTTGATTAAATATAGATATCGTTTTTCCCATATGTGCCTCCTGCGTTATGTGTAGATTGCGTTGTATTGCGCATAATACTGCGGTTTACAGTAAATTCATTATACTACACGAACGCCGCACATTCAATATGTTTCACATGAAACACTCGGACTTTTTTTCAAAAATTGTGTCGTGCGGGCGAGCCCATACTATATATAGAAGTTTCACGTGAAACAAAAAAATCGCCTTGCATAGCAGCGGACGACTGCATCTTTTAATTAAAATAATCCGTCTCACTTTAAACAAATCAAAAACTAAAAAATGAACAGCTGTTTTCCTGTTACTTGCACGGTAGGGAAGCGGCATATAAGATAATAATGCACCTGAGCCACAGAAAAACAATTCATCAGAAATTTATGAATATACCGTAAGTCGGTATAAGCTTACTGCAACCGAACAGTTGAAATTTATTATCACGCCTCAGAGCAATCGGCGCAGCATGGTATAAAAAGCAACAGCAATTGTGTTTATTCCGACTTTTCAACATTTTAAACAGGGTTTTCAACAATTTTAATCATAAACACACGATTTTGAAATGTTTATATGAAAATCAACATCTTGTGCTTTGTTTCACATGAAACACAAGAGTGTTTATATACACCGTATGCAACAGTCAAGCAATAAAAACACATCTAATATATACATATATAATAGGTATAAAAAAACACGGATCGATATCAAATCGAACCGTGCCTGTTTAATTCTGTGAGTATAGCTGACATCTGCCTCTGTCAGCGTGTTTTCGTTCTTTCAATCCTGCTGTTTAAACAACGCCGGCGCAAAAAGCCCCTCATACGCAGAACAGCCCACCGGTTAAGGCAGGCTGTTCCACGTGATGAAAAGAGGAGAATATGTTAAAACGGCATAAGCCGTTTTAAGCTGTTTCACTCTCCGCCGCCTTTTTCGGCTGCTTCGGAGATTTCGGAATACGAACAAGAAATTCAATATAATCATCCGTTTCCGTTTTATTTGATTCAGCCGGAATTCCGGCTTCCTTCATCGTGTTTATTGCTTTATTTACTGTATTTACGAATATTCGCACATCGCGGAATATCGTAACCACCTTTTTTCTTGGTTTAACTTGCTTGTTTGTTACGGAATCTATATATGCTTCCGTTTGCTGCACATTTAAGCCTCGCTCTTTAATAATATTAAGAGCCGCCCAAATCTGCTTTTCGGATTGAAGCCTTAAAAGCGCTCTTGCGTGCCGCTCTGTCAAGCCCTCTTTTTCAATAAAATATCTTACATCGGCCGGCAACCGAAGCAATCGCAGCTTGTTTGAAAGGGCACTTTGGCTTTTGCCGAGCCTTTTTGCGATTTCTTCCTGCGTTAAGCCGAAATGGTTTTGCATTTGATTTATCGCCTGTGCTTCTTCAAAAAAACTTAAATCGCTGCGCTGAATATTTTCAAGTATTGAATAAACCGCCGATTCCTCATAATCGCAATCAACTATCAGGCAGGGCACCGTGGCAAGGTTTGCCAGAATTGCCGCGCGCAGTCTGCGCTCGCCGGCGATGATTTCATAATAATCACTGTTGTTGATTTGCCTTGCAAGCAAGGGCTGCAAAATTCCGTTTTCCTTAATTGATTCAGCCAAGCTTAAAAGTTCTTCGCTTTTAAATTGCTTTCGCGGCTGGTAGGGATTGGGCAGCAACTTCTCGGTTGCTATTCTTTGAACTTCCTCCGCCATGAGGCTCACTCCTTAAAGTTCTCCTCGGCGGGCTCATCATTCCCTTTCCAATAGAAAATATACCATAAATCAAAGCAAAATGGAAGTGTTTTTTAAACTTAATATTCAACTTTTTTCGGCAACTTAAATTTATTTACAACGGCTTTGTGTTTATTTTTTTGGATTTCCTGGGATACTTTGCCGAAGTTTGCGATATTTTTTTAATTATGATTAAATTTCTTGTGTCTTCATTCGGAAGTTTAAGCATAACAATTTGCTCAATATTGCCGCCAAGCGTTTTTATTGCGTTTGCGCCGAGCTCGGTTTCGTCCTGAGCGCCCTTCATTGCAATAAAATATCCGCCGAGCTTAACTAACGGCAGGCAATATTCTGCCAAAATGTTGAGCGGCGCAACAGCACGGCTCACGGCAAGGTCAAAAGCCTCCCTGTAATTCTTTTGGTGCGAAAGTTCCTCGGCTCTTGCGTGAATTACATCGCCCAAAAGCCCGCAGTTGCTGAGCGTTTCTTTAATAAAAGAAAGCTTTTTTCCAACGGAATCAAGAAAGGTAATATTTAAATCCGGGCGGTCTATTATAATCGGCAGCCCCGGAAAGCCCGCACCGCAGCCTACATCGATAACCGAAGCTCCTTTTTCTAAATTTGTGTAGGGCATAAGAGTGAGCGAATCCACAAAATGCTTTATCACAATTTCGTCGGGGTCGGTTATTGCTGTCAGATTAACATGCTCGTTCCAGCGCAAAAGCCTTTGGCACAGGTAATCAAATCTGTCCAGTGCCATATTGTCAAGCACAACTCCGTAATTCTCGGAGTATTCTTTAAGCTTATCCTTGTTTATCATAGCAACACGACCTTTATTGTTTGTCACAAACATCGGCGCAAAGAAATTACGCCATTGAATCCAATATTATGTTTAATGCTGCCACATCGGCAGGGTTTACGCCGCTTATTCTGCCGGCCTGTCCCAAATTTTGCGGCTTGATTTTGGAAAGCTTTTCCACAGCCTCAAGCCTAAGCCCCTTCAGCTTTGAATAATCAAGGTTTTCGGGGATTTTTTTTGATTCTGTGCGGCGCATTTCTTTTATTTGCCGCTCCTGCCTTGCTATGTAGCCCTCGTATTTAACGGAAATTTCCACCTGCTCAAAAACCCTTTTTGGCAAATCCGGGCGCGCAGAGTCAACCGTTTCCAAATCCGCATATGTTATCTGCGGTCTGCGCAAAAGCTCAATCAGCTTGCAGCCTTTTTTGAGCGGCGCAGTTCCCTTGGCTTCCAGAATTTTTTGAAGCTCGTCGGAAACAGGCACGGAGGTTTCACGCACCCTTTCCTTTTCCGCCTTAATCATATCAAGCTTTGCAAGAAAATTTTGGTATCTTTCGTCGCTTATAAGCCCGATTTTATGCCCCGTTGGTGTAAGACGAATATCGGCATTGTCTTGCCTAAGCACAAGTCGGTATTCACTGCGGCTTGTCATCATTCTGTAAGGGTCGGAGCAGCCTTTTGTTACAAGATCGTCAATCAGCGTGCCGATATATGAACCGCCTCTGTCAAGAATCATCGGCTCCTCGCCCTTAATTTTAAGCGCGGCATTGATTCCTGCCACAAGCCCCTGCGCAGCCGCCTCCTCATATCCGCTTGAGCCGTTAAACTGACCTGCGCCGTAAAGACCGGGCAAATCGTTAAATTCAAGCGTTGCTTTTAACGCGGTGGGGTCAACACAATCGTATTCAATTGCATATGCCGTGCGCATCACAACAGCCTGCTCCAAGCCCGGGATTGTGTGAATAAATTGCAGCTGCACATCTTCGGGCAGGGAAGAGGAAAGCCCCTGAAGATACATTTCCTCGGTTTCAAGCCCACACGGCTCAATAAAGAGTTGGTGGCGTTCCTTATCGGAAAAGCGAACTATTTTGTCCTCAAAGCTGGGGCAGTAACGCGGACCCTTGCCCTCGATTTTGCCGCTGTACATAGGCGAGCGGTCAAGATTGTCAAGAATAACCTTTTTTGTTTTTTCATTTGTGTATGTGCAATAGCAGCACACCTTGTTTTGCGGCGGCTCCTTCGTTTCGAAGCTGAACGGCACGGTTTCCTCGTCGCCCTGCTGAACGGTTGTTTTGCCGAAATCGATGCTGCGCCTGTTTACCCTGCTCGGAGTTCCGGTTTTAAACCTGCGAAGCGGAATGTTAAGTGCATAAAGCGCCTTTGATAAATCGTTGGCGGGGAACATACCGTCCGGTCCGCTGGCGTAGGAAACATCGCCGATATAAACCTTGCCGCCCAAAAATGTGCCGGTGGCAAGAATAACGGCTTTTGCCGTAAAAATTGCTTCAAGCTTTGTTTTAAGCTGCCAAAGCCCGTTTTCGTACCTGCGCAAATCGATTATTTCCGCCTGGCGCACATCCAAATTTTCCTGCAATTCAAGCGTGTGCTTCATGCCCTTTGAATATTCGCGCCTGTCTATCTGCGCGCGCAGGGAATGGACCGCCGGTCCCTTGCCTAAATTGAGCATTCTGCTTTGCAGCGAATATTTATCCGCCGCCTTGCCCATTTCGCCGCCGAGCGCGTCTATTTCGCACACAAGGTGTCCTTTTGAAGTGCCGCCGATGGAGGGATTGCAGGGCATATTGCCAATCCAATCAAGATTTATTGTAAAAACCGCGGTTTTGCAGCCAAGCCGCGCCGCCGCAAGACCTGCTTCAATGCCGGCATGTCCTGCACCGATAACCGCAACATCATAACTGTCCGAAAAATATTCCATAATTTATTTTCCCACGCAAAATTTGCTGAAAATATTGTTTACCACCTCGGTGGTGGCTTTTTTGCCGGTAAGCTCCAAAAGCTCGTCCACAGCGCAATCCGTCATCACATTGATTGCATCGTATGTCATCCCAACATGAAGTGCTTCAAGTGCTTCGTTCACACTTTTAAGCGCGTTTTTGCAGCATTGCTTTTGCCGCCTGTTTGCAAGCATCGGCGCAGCCGAATCAAAATCGGAAACTCCTAGCACCTCTTCAACCGCACGTGAAACTTCATCAAGATATTCGTCGCCTTTTGCGCTGATATAAACCGTTTTTGCAAATGCATCCTCAATGGGGAAGAGCCTATCGGAATTTAAATCTATTTTATTAACTGCCGCAACAGCCTTTTTGCCGCGGCATTTTTCTGTCAGTTTCAAATCGTTTTCGTCAAGCGGGCGGCTGTTGTCAAACACGGCGATAACAAGCTCTGCCGTTTCGATTTTTTCAAGCGCGCGGCGAATGCCGATTGCCTCCACCGTGTCGTCGCTTTCGCGAATACCTGCCGTGTCACTCAGGCGCAGAGTGATATTGCCGAGGCGAACGCTTTCCTCCACAATATCACGAGTGGTGCCTGCAATGTCGGTAACAATGCTTTTTTCGCGACCTGCAAGCAAATTCATAAGCGTTGATTTGCCTGCGTTTGGCTTGCCGACTATTGCCGTGTCCACACCCTGGGTCATAATCTGCCCGTTTTCGTAGCCCGCAAGCAGCTTTTCAAGGCTTGCCGCCGCGGTTTCAAGTGATTTTTTCAGCTCGCTTTCCTCAAGCTCAGGGATTTCCTCGTCCGGATAATCCACCCAAGCAGCCATCAGGGCAGAAGTATCTTCCAAGTTTTGAAGCACAGCGTCTATCTGCCTGCTCAGCGAGCCCTGCAATAAATTATAGCTTGCTTTTGCAGCCGTTTCACCGTTTGCGGAAATCAGCTGCGCCACACTTTCTGCCTGGGTTAAATCCATTTTGCCGTTTAAAAACGCGCGCTTTGTAAACTCTCCCGGCTCCGCAGGCACCGCGCCTGCCTCAAATGCGGCTTCAAGCGTTTTTTGAACTATGTATAATCCGCCGTGAACGGAAATTTCAACGGTGTTTTCGCCCGTATAACTTTTCGGCGCACGGAAAACGAGCGCCACGGCATCGTCCGCAGCCTCTCCGCCGCAGATAACATTGCCGAATTTTGCACGGTAACCCGGCAAATCGCACAGCTTTGAGCCGTCTGCCGGATTAAAAATCCTGTCCGCGATATCAATTGCAGAAGCTCCGCTTATTCTGATAACGCCGATTCCGCCGGCAGAATTGCCCGTTGCCACAGCCGCTATCGTTTCAGCCATTCCGTCACTTCCTATCATACTATATTTTTGCGAATAAAGCAAATATCATTTGTGAATTGCACCTTTTGGAGCGGCTTTGCAGAATGTTGCTGCATATTCGTCCCCCCCATTTTAACAAGGGAGGCTTAATTTTTACAGTAGCGCTTTTTCGGCTTCCCCCTCAGGAGGAAGCTGTCAACGAAGTTGACTGATGAGGAGTTAATGACAAACTGCGTTATTATATGCAAGTACACTATTATAAATTCCCCTCATCCGTCTGCTCGTTCCTCGCATCCACCTTCCCCCAAGGGGGAAGGCTATTATCACCCAACCTCAAAATCACTCCAAAAAAAGCAAAAGGTCGGAAAAAATCCGACCTCATCTCCACAGGCGAATTACTCTTCGCCGTTGTTGTTATTCACTTCGATTTTGCCGAATTTGGTAAAATCCTTGGGAAGGGGAGCGGCTTTTTTTGCAGCCGGTCTGCCGTTATCGGAATAAGACCTTCTGCCACCTCTGTCGGAGCGGAAACGAACTCCGCCCTCGGGCTGAAGCATAACCTTTCTGTCCTGCCCGTAGCCGACCGAAATTGATTCAACACCCTCAATTTCCTGAACAGTGGTGTGAATAATTCTTCTTTCATATGGGTTCATCGGCTCAAATGTGTATCTTCTGCCGCTTCTTGCCACATAATCGGCTTCCTTGCGTGCAAGGTGCTTCAGGGTTTCAAGTCTTTTTTCGCGGTAATCGCCAACATTGATAACAACTCTGATGTATCTGCCGCAAAGTTTTTTAACATAAAGGCTTGTAAGATATTGAAGTGAATCAAGCGTTTCGCCTCTTCTGCCGATGATGATGCCGTAATCGTCGCAATCAACGGTCAGCTCAAGCACGCCGTCCTTAACCTCGCCGGTAACCTTGGCGTCCGAAACCTTAAATCCGTTAATAATTGTTTTAAGATAATCGCCTGCCTGTGCGATTGCCTCGGCGGAAATTTCAACGGGCTCAGCCGCAGCCTCCGCCTTTGCCGGCTCCGATTTTGCCGGTTCTGCCTTAACCGGGCGTTCCTGCTTGGCGGGTCGCTCCGATCTTTCAGCTTTATATTCCTTCTTCGGCTGCTGAGGCTTTGCCTTTTTGGGCTGAGGCTTGCGGTCTTTCTTAACGATAATTTCGTAAGTAACCTTAACCTCGGCGTCGCTGCCGCCGAAGATACCTAAAATTTTCTTTTTCGGGAGGGCAATAACTTCTTCGTGAATATCTGCCGAAACAGGCTTGCCGAGTCCGTCCTTAGCAAGGGCGGCGGTGAGTCCTCTTACGGCGTCTGCCGCAGCGTCTTCACGGGTTTTGCCGTGCCCGATATACTCGTATTTCATATAATCCTCCGATTATTTTTGTGTAAAGGCTTATTGAGCCTTTGTTCTTTTAATGCTCTGTTCTCTTGCCCTGCGCTGAATTGTGTTTTCAACCATATCGCGAGCCTGGCTTCTTTTGGGCGGGAAAAACTTGGCAATAAACAGCTGCTGTAAAATTGCAACAACATTGGATATCGTCCAATAAAAACCAACGGCTGCCGGCAATTTAAACGCAATGTAGAACGAAAACAAAGGCATAATAAGCATCATTGCCATCATGCTGCCCATTTGCTGAGCGGCGGCAGGGTTGTTTTTCTTTTGAATAAGCATAGAAACAACCGTTGAGCCTATTGATGTGATAAGCGACATAATCGGAATTAAAACAACACTGCTTTTCCAAGAGGGAAGCACCGTCATATCCATAGTGCCGATATACATACCGTCGCGGAAGCTGTCTATCACGCTTGCTTTTTCCGCAGTAAAAATCTCGGGCCATTGCGAAATAAACACATCTCTGTTAGCAGCCCAGTTTTCAAGAATGCCAAGCTGCAAATAATTGCCCGTATAGCCGAGTGTGTCTCTTAAATAAGTCTCTATGCCGCTTCTTACCGTTTCATCCGCAAAGCTGATTCCCAAAATGTAAGAAAGGGGATAATAGATAACGCCGACTATGCCCATAAGGAAAATCATTTGGAAAGCCATGGGACCGCAGCCCATAGACATGGGATTGTGCCCTTCTCTGGCATAGAGAGCCTGGGTTTCCTCCTGGACTTTCATTCTGTCTTTAGGGTCGGGATATTTTTTTTGAATTTTTTGAATTTTCGGCTGCAATCTTGCATTTTTTGCCGTGCTTCTTTGCTGGCGAATGTTAAGCGGCAGCAGCACAAGCCTTGTTAAAACGGTGAAAACTATAATTGCAACGAAATATTCATTGTTCATCACGGAAAGCAAAAGCTCCATGAATTTACCGAAAACCCAATAAAGCGGCTTAAAAATGCCGGTTCCCTCCGCTGCCATTTGCTTTGCAATTATCGGCGCGGGGTGAAGTAATAAATCAAACATTTGGTTTCCTCATTATTATAATAATGATAAAAGCTTATCGCTTTTTCTTGGGTGGAACGGGGTCGTATCCGCCTTTAAAAAGCGGATTGCATCGTAAAATTCGCCGTGCGGCAAGCAGGCTGCCCTTAAAAACGCCGTGCACCTCAACAGCCTCTATCGCATATTGCGAGCAGGTGGGAGTGTAGCGGCAGGCTCCGCCCGAAAATCTTGGGCTTAAGGTTGTTTGATAAGTTCTGATAAGAAATATCATTGCCTTTTTAATTAAATTTTTCATTCAATGGCACCAAGTTGCAGCAATTGCTTTTCCATATCGGCAAGCACATCCTGCATTTTAACCTCGCAAGTGCTTGTTCTGGCAACAAACACAATATCGCAGTTTGTGCAAATTCTGCCCTCAAGCTGTGAAAACGCCGCCCTGATAACGCGCCTTGCGCGGTTGCGGCGATAAGCCTTGCCGATTTTTTTGCCCGTTGTTATTCCAACGCGCACTCCCGGCCGCTTGCATTTCATAACATATGTTACCAGGTTTTTGGAAGCGCTGCTTTTGCCCCTGTAGTAAAGCCGGCGAAAATCCTTGTTTTCTTTCAGGGATTTGCTTTTCACGAAACCATTCCTTTTGCGCAGGCGTGCAAAATCAAATTTTTATCGCCCGCAAAATTGAAGAAATCAGTAAGAAAGCTTCTTTCTGCCCTTTGCACGGCGACGGGCCAATACTTTTCTTCCGTTTCTTGTGGACATTCTCTTTCTGAAACCGTGTTCCATCTTTGCATGTCTCTTTTTCGGCTGAAATGTTCTTTTCATTAAAATTCACTACCTTTCACAGACTAAACTTGTCTTAATCCTTATATTCTCTGCACGGTATAGTGCAGGCAATTACCAAAGATAAGCCCGCGGCAAAAAGCATATGCCTCGGTTTATCTGCATTAGTGATGAATATTATATATTAAAACAGCCGAGCTTGTCAACTAAAAAATAATAAATCTTGTTTTTATTAAAATTATATATTATAATAACACTATATTTTGTGGGCAACCTGTTCCGGCACAACAAGATTGCAGCTCATTGGGCTCAAGTTCAAAGCCGGCTTGCCGTTTCGGAGCGCTCACTTTTTTGCGAGGTTGAATTTATGATTTGCATTATCGGTGCCATGGATGTGGAAATAAACAGCGTTAAAAGCCGAATCGAAAATCCCGTTTCGGCAAAAATTGCAGGAATTGATTTTGTTTGCGGCGAGATAAACGGCTGCACGGTTTGCGCCGCTCAATGCGGTCCCGGCAAAATCAACGCCGCGCTTTGTGCCCAAATTATGGCAGATCGCTTTAATGCAGATGAAATTATAAATATCGGCGTCGGCTGCTCGCTTTCACCCGATGTGGCAATCAAAAATATTGTTATCGCAAGCGATGTGTGCCAATATGATATCGATATAACGGCTCTCGGCGAACCGAAAGGATATATAAACGGCTTAAACACGGTAAAAATCCCAACAAACCCCGTAATTTCAGAAAAACTTTCGCAAGTCGCAATCGCATCCGGCGAAAGAATTCACCGCGGCACCGTTGCCAGCGGAGACACTTTTATCGCCTCTCCCGAATTAAAAGCCGAAATCGCTTCGAACTTCGGCGCAATTTGCGGCGAAATGGAGGGCGGCGCAATCGGTCATGTTGCCGCGGCAAACAACATTCCTTTTGCCGTTCTTCGCTCGGTAAGCGACGGGGGCGACGCCTCTGCCGCCATGGATTACCCCACCTTTAAGCAAATCGCCGCCGAAAAATCCACCTCAATTATTTTGAAATACCTCGAATCCAAAAAAATGCAGCTTGAACTTGATTACCGATAATCGATGGCGCGGTTTATGCACTTCATACAATAACACGTTCACCTTCCTTCGGGGGAGGCACTGTTACGCTATTGTTCAAACCAATTCCACAAAAGAAAATCCGAATAAAAAAAGAGCGGCAAAACCGCTCTTCTTAAATCAATATCCGCAAACGCCTGCCGCCGTCAATCGGTGATAAAGGCGTTCATTATGTATTCCTCTGCCTCGGCAATCAAGGTTGCGAGTGCGCTTTTATCCATGGAAGTGCTGTCTGCGCCGAAGCGTGATTTATCCTCAATAAAAGCAAAGCGTGAATCAAGCACGGCAATCGCCGCACTTGCAAGCTCATGACCGAGATTGTAATCAAGCCTGAACATATCGCCGGAGAGCAGACCGGCCTTTGCCATGGTGAGCGCACCGCGGTAAATGCAAAGCATATAGTATGCATGCAAATAATTTGCAATCGTTTTTTCCGTTGCCGAGGATGTTGCAAGGTCTATCAGCATTTTTGTGCTTTGTGAAAGCGTGTTGAGCGAAACACCGTCCGTATCATCGCCGGAAAGCTTGCTCAAATATTCCTCATCCATACCGTATCTGCTGTTTGAAACGCCAAGCAAGTAATCGGTTGTAACGCCGTAATATTCGCTGCACCTGATAACAAAATCAAGCCCGCATTCCCGAATGCCTTTTTCGTAATGGCTCAGCAGCGCCTGGCTTATTCCCAAATCCGCGGCGGCTTTCTTTTGGCTGCTACCTCGCTCTTTTCTGAGCTGAGAAAGCACCGTTGCAAATTTGGATTTTTTATCGTTTGTTGAATTATTGTCTGCCATTTTAAAATTCCCTTCGCCGCCGAACTTGCGGCTTAATTACCCCTAATCGCATTGTTTATACCGACAGTAATTATACTGCTTGTAATGCCGTTTGTAAAGAGTAAATTTTAAATGTAAACAATTTGTAATTATTCGCCCGTAAATCTGTTCTTGCGGCTCTTTTCGGGCAAAATTTTGGAGTGTTAAAAATGAAAACCTTTACCGTTTATCTCTATCGCCACGGAATCACAAAAGGAAATCTAAACGCACAGTATATTGGGCATACAGATCTTCCGCTAACAAGCGATAGTGTTTTGCAGCTCAGAAACATCAAAGCTCACAGCCATTATCCGGAGGTCGGTGCGGTGTTCACTTCGCCGCTGAAGCGCAGTGTGGATTCGGCGAATATTATGTTTCCGAAAAATAACCCACTTGTAATAAATGAGCTTATCGAATACGATTTCGGCGAATTTGAGGGGCTCACTGCCGAGGATTTGAAAAATAACGATGATTTTAAAGCTTGGATGCAAGGCGATATGAATTCGCGCCCGCCGTTCGGTGAAAGCAATGCCGAATTTATTCACCGCGTTTGCTCCGCATTTGAAAAAATTGTGGACGGGCTTATCAAAACCCAAACCGAAACCGCCGCAATCGTTTGCCACGCAGGTGTGCTGATGACGATCCTTTCGTGCTACGGCTTGCCGGAGGCTCCGATGGCGCATTGGCAAATGGATCCGGGCTACGGCTTTAAGCTGCGCATAACCCCGGCACTTTGGATGCGTGCAAATAAGCTTGAGGTGGCAGACACCGCCCCCGTGCCCACAAAAGAGGCTTAAATTTGTTATTTTGGCTCCTCTGCGTCAAAATAATCTCCGCACCAACGCAATTCGTTGCGCAAATCTCATTCGCACTTTACGGACTTTCCCTCAGGGAAAAGATAATTCTTATCAAAATTCAGTATAATCATCATAAAAAAGGACGGAAGCAAGGGTGTATTCCAAAGCTTCCGTCCTTAAATTTTACATTTGCAATTCAATCAAGCGTTTATATGTTTCCAGCCGGTGGAAATGATATCCTCGTGCTTGCCCACATGGGTTATGATATGCTCAACAAGCTCGTTGTTTTTTGTTTTGGTGGAAAGCTCGGCGCGAATTTTCACGTTGCCGCCGTCCACATCGTTCATTTCCAGGTTGCGAAGCAAAATATTATCAAGCTCACGCAGATATTCGATAATGTTTTTCTTAATTTCGTCTGCATTTTCCTCGGAACACACAATCGAAATTCTGTAATAAGTTTCCTGTTTGCTTGCTTTTTGCTTGTCATATTCCTGCTTTTTCGTTATCCATTCGGTTATCGGGTGAATAACAAGGTGGGAAACAACTATTGTGAGTGCCACCATTGCGGCATACCACGGCTTATCAAGGCTGCAAAGAATACCGACCGCCGCCGAAGCCCAAATTGAAGCTGCTGTGTTTACGCCCTTAATCTTAGTGCCGTCACTGATGATAACGCCGGCGCCGAGGAAACCTATGCCGGAAACAATTTGCGCCGCAACGCGAGTAACATCGGCATTCATTTCCCTTGTGGAAGCAAGAAACGAAAACGAGGTAAACGCAAATGCGCCCACGCAAACTATAACATTTGTTAAAATGCCGGTTCTGTGCTTTGTGAGCTGCCTTTCGGAACCCATCACAATACCCAAAATAACGGCGATGGCAAGCCTAACGGCAAACCCCAAAGGGGTAGTGATTGCAGGCATTTAAATCTGCTCCTTTAATTATAAGCTGAATGATATTTCGGAGAAATTGGGTCTTTTTTCTGCCAAAACAATATTTGTTTTTCCGTAAATTTCCTGCTGCATAAGCTGAGCACTGAGCGGATAATCAACTTTCCAAAGCCAAACGCCGCTGAAAGTGCCGCCCTTGCAGGTGGTAATAACGCTGCCGTTTTCATCCGTTGAATTTTCAGGCACGGTTTGTGTTGAAGTTTGAAAGCTGAGCCAGCCGTGCTTTAATGCGTAACTGGAAATATCAACAATTTCCGTTTTTGAAAATCCCGTTTTAACATACGGCAGCAGGCTGTTTGCAATTTCAAGCGTCTTAACGGTTGACGCACCTTTCATTTTTTCAAACACTTGAAGAAGAACTGTCTTTTGCCTGTCTGCTCTGGCATTGTCGGAATCTATTTTTCTGATTCGGCAATAGGCAAGTGCCTGTGCACCGTCCAAATCCACAAGTCCCGGCTCTGCGTCTATTGTTACATGGTTGTATCTCTTTTGGTGGTTGTTAACCTCGTTAATTTCTGCCTTGGTGAGTTCAACCGTTACGCCGCCGAGCTTATCGATAATTTTTTCAAAACTGCTAAAGTTAACGATAACATAGTTGTCGATATTTAATTTATATGTGTTTTCAATGCACCTGATGTAGCAATCAACGCCGCCCACAGACATGGCTTCGTTGATTTTGCCGAATTTGCCCGTTGAGGAATCGCCCTCTTTAACCTCGTAATAACAATATGCATCGCGCAAAATAGATGTAAGGGTTATTTTTTTCGTGTCCGCATTTATGCTGGCAATTATTGCCGAATCAGCGCGCGTGCCTTGCTCGGCAATTTCCTCATCCCTTGTGTCTTCGCCGATAAGCAGCACATTAAGCACATGGGTTGATGAAGCCGGCTTGCCGTTGTAATACCATGTTTTAACCATGTTTTTATAGGATGTAATTTCGCTTCTGCCGTTCTCGTAAATTGTGTCGAACTGCTCGGTCAGCACATCCATGCCCGACCATTCGTTAATTGTTTCGGTTTTTTGATCACTGTTATCCGTTGCTTCGTCAAGCGCACGGTTCAAATAAACATACATTCCGCCGGCTACGCCTGCAATCGCAATCACAAGTACCATAATTATGCAAATTATGATTTTTGCCTTTTTGCTCTTTTTCTTTTTTCCTTTTTTCTCGGCTTTTTTAGAGCTTTCCGCCTCCTGTGTGGGGGCAAATTGCAAAATGTCTATCTCGCCTGCGCCGTTTTTATTTGCCGTATTTATAAGCGGTTCATCCAGCGGCACATCGATTGCCGGCACGCTTTGAGTTGCTTTTATAACGGTGTTTTCCGCTTTTTCGGATGCTTTCGGCTGCTCTTTTTCCGGTTTTAAACCGTTTACCGATTTCGGCTCCTTTAATTCTTCACTTGATACTGTTTCAGTTGATTTTTGATTCGATATCTGTTGATTTTTTGTAATTTCTTCTTTTTCGGCAACAACCGGTTTTTCTGCCGGCACTTCGGCTTTTTTTGCATTTGCTTTGGCTTCAAAATCAGCCTGTGCCGTTACGCCGCCGCTCGTGTTTGCCTTAACGACTTCCTCGTTTTCGATTCTGCGTTTTCTTACTTCTTTAAGTATTTCGTCAACATCATAAGAAGAATTCGGCAATATCTGTCACTCCTCTTTCTTTTTTTTTCGGCACTGTCAGCCGAAGTCGGGCATTTTCTTCACTTTTTCCGCAAAAAAGCACCCGCCCGAAAATAATACGGAAACATTATATAACATTTTGCCGTTTATTTCAATAAAAAACGCTTAATTAACTCATTTTTTAAATTTAGGTGTTTTGAAAATAATGAGCAGTGGATTTTAATTTCCGGGTTAACAGAATAATGATATAAAAAACGAAGCACGGGAAAACCCATGCTTCGCTTAAAACAAAAATTAAATTACGCTTATTCCTCGAACGGTGCGGCGGTCGGTTCGGCATTTTCGCCGTTTTCCTCGGCGGTTTCGCCGTCCGCTTCCTCGTCAAATCTGTCAACGATGGAAATGGTGGCTATTTTTTCGCCCTCGTTCACTTTCATCACCTTAACGCCCTTACTCGGTCTTAAGAATGTTGAAATTTGGTCGGCGTGCGTGCGGATAACAATGCCGTCGCTCGTTATCATAATAACATCGTTATCTTCAGAAACAGGCGCAATCATTGCAACCTTGCCGAATTGCTCGCAACGATAGTTAATAAGACCCTTGCCGCCTCTGCTTTGAACGCGGTAATCGGAAAATTCGCTCTTTCTGCCGAAGCCCGTTTCGGAAACGGTGAGCAGCTTGAAGCCCTCTATCTGCGCTGCAAAGCCCACAACATAGTCGCCGTCTGCAAGTGCAATTGCCCTAACGCCCCTTGCCGTTCTGCCAATAAGGCGTGCGTCTGTTTCGTTAAAGCAAATGCTCATGCCGTTGTGAGTGGCAACCACAAGATTTCTGTTGCCGTCCGTAATCTCAACATAAGCAAGTTCGTCGCCCTCGTCAAGATTAACGGCGATAATGCCGCTTTGCCTGATGTGCTTGTATTCGTCAATATCCGTGCGCTTGATAACGCCTTTTTTCGTTACCATGCAAAGATATCTGCGGTTTTCGTCCTCAGGAATTTTAACCATTGCGGAAACAGTTTCACCCTTTTCAAGCGGCAACAGGTTCACAACATTCATACCCTTGCCCGTTCTTGACGAAGCCGGAATTTCGTATGCTTTTTTGCGGAAAACCTTGCCCGTGTTTGTGAAAAGGAACACAACATCGTGAGAGGAGCAACTAAACATAGTTTTTGCCACATCCTCTTCACGGCGGCTCATTCCCATAATGCCTCTTCCGCCGCGGTTTTGGGCTTTGTAGGTATCAACCGTCATGCGCTTCATATAGCCCAAGTTGGTGAGGGTAAGTATGGATTCCTCAACGGGGATAAGGTCTTCGTCGTCAACCGAGCCAATAACGGGGCTGATTTCCGTTCTGCGGTCATCGTCAAACTTATCAACAATTTCCTGCGATTCGGATTTAATAATGTCGAAAACTCTGCTTTCGTTTGCAAGAATATCTTCGTAATCCGCGATTTTTTCTTTAAGTTCTGCCAATTCGTTTGTGATTTTTTCGATTTCAAGCCCTGCAAGCTGACCGAGCTGGAAATTAACTATTGCCGTTGCCTGTGGGTCGTCAAAATCAAATTTTTCCATAATGGCAAGCTTTGCTTCGCTTTTGCCGCCCTTGCACGATCTGATTGTGGCAATAATTTCGTCCACAATATCAATCGCCTTGCGCAAGCCGTCCAAAATGTGAGCCCTTGCCATTGCTTTGTTTAAATCGTATTTTGTGCGGCGTGTGATAACTTCTTCTCTGAATTTAACATAATTTTGAAGCATTTGCTTCAAATTTAAAACCTTCGGCACGCCGTCTACAAGCGCAAGCATAATAACGCCGAAGGTTACCTGCATTTGCGTCATTTTATAAAGATTATTCAAAACAACCTGCGCATTTGCGTCTCTTTTAACGGAAATTTCAATGTGCATGCCTTTTCTGTTTGTGAAATCCTTAATGCCGGAAATGCCTTCAAGGCGTTTTTCCTTTACCAAATCTGCAATGCTTGCAATAAGAGCCGCTTTGCGCACCTGGTAGGGAAGCTCGGTTACGATAATTTTGAAATGATCGCCTTTTTCCTCCACTATTTCGGCGCGCGCGCGAAGATAAATTTTGCCGCGACCTGTTGTGTAGGCGTCCTTAATTCCCTTTGTGCCCATAATAATGCCGGCGGTTGGGAAATCGGGTCCTTTAATGCATTGCATCAAATCAAGCGAATCGCAATCGGGGTGGTCTATCAGGTAATTAACGCCCTCAACAACCTCTTTCATATTGTGGGGCGGAATATTCGTTGCCATGCCGACTGCAATACCCGATGAGCCGTTTACCAGCAAATTCGGAAATCTTGTGGGCAAAACGGAGGGCTCTTTTAAGCGGTCGTCATAGTTTGGATTAAAATCAACCGTTTCTTTGTCTATATCCTGAAGCATGCGCATGCTGATTTTGCTCATGCGCGATTCCGTGTATCTGTATGCCGCGGCAGGGTCGCCGTCTATCGTGCCGAAGTTGCCGTGACCGTCAACAAGAATGTAGCGCATAGAAAAAGTTTGCGCAAGCCTTACCATAGCGTCGTAAACGGAAGCGTCGCCGTGCGGATGGTAACGGCCCAAAACGGCACCTACGGTGTCGGCGCATTTTCTGTATGCCTTTTCGGGATAAAGATTGTTTTCAAACATTGTGTAAAGTATACGCCTGTGAACGGGTTTAAGCCCGTCCCTTACATCGGGCAGGGCACGCTGCACAATAACGCTCATCGAATAATCAAGAAATGCATTGCGCACTTCCTTGCTTATTTCAACATCAATGATTTTTTGATTGTCATAGCGAACTATTTCATCAGCCATTTATTATCTCTCCTGTGCGGAATTTTGTCTGAATTTTTTAAGTTTACATGCCTTTCCCCTCGAGGGAAAGGCTGTATTTGTTATTCAAATTTATACATCTAAATTCTTAACATATTTTGCGTTTTTTTCTATAAATTCGCGGCGCGGCTCAACATTATCACCCATTAAAATGCTGAAGGTTTCGTCTGCCCTCTGAGCGTCCTCAACCGTAACTCGAAGCATGGTGCGAAATTCCGGATCCATAGTTGTTTCCCAAAGCTGTTCCGGGTCCATTTCACCAAGACCTTTGTAACGCTGAACATCGCATTGACCTCCCATTTCGGCAATTTCACGGTCGCGTTCCTCGTCGCTGAAAGCATATCTGCTCTTTTTGCCCTTTGAAACCTTGAAAAGCGGCGGCTGAGCAAGATAAATGTATCCGCCCTCAACAAGCGGCTTCATATATCTGAAAAAGAAAGTTAAAAGCAATGTTCTGATGTGAGCACCGTCTACATCGGCATCCGCCATAATAACGATTTTGTGATAGCGCAGCTTTGAAATATCAAAATCATCGCCTATTCCCGTACCGAGTGCGGTAACGACCGGCATAAGCTTTTCGTTGCCGTAAACCTTGTCAAGCCTTGCTTTTTCAACATTAAGCATCTTGCCCCACAGTGGAAGAATTGCTTGATGTACTCTGTCGCGACCGTCCTTTGCCGAACCGCCTGCCGAGTCACCCTCGACTATGTAAATTTCGCAAAGCGATGGGTCGTTTGAAGAACAATCGGCAAGCTTACCGGGCAATTTTGTATTTTCAAGCCCGGATTTGTTTCTTGCGCTGTCTCTTGCTTTTCTTGCAGCCTCTCGTGCGCGTGAAGCGTCAAGCGCTTTATTCAAAATAGCCTTTGCCGTTTGGGGATTTTCCTCAAAATAAGTCATCAATTTTTCATAAACCATTGATGAAACTAAGCCCGTAATATCCGTATTGCCGAGCTTTCCCTTTGTTTGCCCCTCAAACTGAGCTTCTGTAAGTTTAACGCTGATAACGGCGGTTAAGCCCTCACGAACATCATCGCCCGAAAGCTTTTTATCGCTATCCTTCAAAATATTGAATTTTTTTCCGTAATCGTTAAAAACTCTTGTAAGCGCGGTTTTAAATCCCGTTTCGTGCGTGCCGCCGTCTATCGTGTTGATATTATTGGCAAAGGAAAGCATTATCTCGTTGTAGGAATCCGTATAGCAAATCGCAACTTCTGCGCTGCGATCGTCCTTAGTGGTGGAAAGGTGAATAACCTCGTTTTGAATAGAATTGAGTCCGCGGCTTGTGTTTATGTATTCAACAAATGATTTTATACCGCCCTCATATTTAAATTCTTCGCTCTGCTGCTCCTCAGGGTCTTTTTCGCGCAAATCCGAAAGGGTAATCGAAAGCCCGGCATTCAAAAATGCCTGCTCGCGAAGTCGCCTTGCAAGTACTTCGTAATCGTAAATAAGCGTTTCGGTGAATATTTCGCCGTCCGGCTTAAATTTAATATATGTGCCGTGACCTTCGGAATCGCCTATAATGTGCAAATCGTTAACCGGCACGCCGCGTTCAAATCTTTGCGAATAAATATGCCCGTTTTGGGTAACTTCAACTTCAAGCCATTCGGAAAGTGCGTTAACAACTGATGAACCTACACCGTGCAAACCGCCCGAAACCTTGTAGCCGCTGCCGCCGAATTTACCGCCTGCGTGAAGCACGGTTAAAACAACCGTAACAGCCGGTAAACCTGTTTTTTCGTTTATGCCGGTGGGAATGCCGCGGCCGTTGTCGCGAACGGCAATAATATTGTCCGGCAAAATTTGGCATTCAATGTGCGTGCACACACCTGCCAAAGCCTCGTCGATAGAGTTATCAACAATTTCATAAACAAGATGGTGAAGTCCGCGCGGACCGGTGGAACCGATATACATACCGGGGCGTTTGCGAACGGCTTCCAATCCCTCCAGCACCTGAATGTCTTTTGCGGAATATTCATCCGTAACAGCAGTATTCATATCCTCTTCTTCAAGCACTGTTTTGTTTTCTTCGCTCATAGATAATTCACATTGCCTTTCCGGCTGCTTTCGTTTTTAATTCAAGTCCGCCGCAGCCCTGCGGATTTAAAGGTATTTTTTTAATTTTCAATTATTTTGAAATTATTTTTTTCTTTTGCGCTCTTTTTAAAATCGTTGCCGTGTTAAGCGGGCTGATATATATTTTTTCCTTGGTTACTATAAAGCTTTTCGGCAAATCGTAACCGGCATAAATTATTTTGCCGCTTTTTTGCGCGTCGTTCAAATAATCGCGCGTTGTTTTGCCCACTGTTGCCTTGTCCATATCAAACACGGCAACTATATCTTTATCTTTAAGAACAAATTCCTCGCCTATGTTAATATACATCAGTTTTCCTCCGCGCAGCCGCCGTGCATTTTAATAGTTTTGCCGCTTTTAAGGCGCAGCACGGTTTGTGCGTCGCAGCAAGTGATGAAAACCTGCCAGTCTTTTATGTGGTTTAAAATATAATCCTGGCGTTTTTCGTCAAGTTCGCTCATAACATCGTCAAGCAAAGCCACGGGGTTTTTTTGCGTTTTTTCTTTCAGTAGGCTCGCCTCGGCAAGTTTGAGCGCAAGCACACAGCTTCTCTGTTGCCCCTGACTGCCGTAAAGGCGCGCCGAATTTCCGTTTATCAAAATCTGCAAATCGTCCCTGTGCGGACCGTTTTTTGTTATGTGCTGAATAATATCTTCATTTTGCTTTGCATTAAGAATTTTTCGCAGTTTTTCTTCAATTTCGGCAAGCGATAAATCTTTATAATCAAATTCGCCTTTGATTGAAATATCAAATTTTTCTCTGCCGCCGGAAAGCCCTGCGTAAATTTCTTTTGCAAAGGGCAAAATTGCCTCAACATATTTTTGCCTTTGGTAAATTATTTTTGCGCCGTCCTTTGCAAGTGCCGCATCCCAAATATAAAGCATATCTCGCAAATCCGCACAACTGTTTATGTCTTTAAGCACGGCGTTTCGCTGTTTAAGACTTTTATTATAATTTTTCAGCACGGAAAAATAATTTGATTTTATTTGGCACAATGCTCCGTCAATAAATTTTCTTCGCTCGGCGGGACCATCCTTAACCATTGAAAGGTGAACGGGCGAAAATATAACCGCCTTGATTTCTTCGCCGAGTGCCGACGGAGAATTTTTTTTAATTCCGTTAAGACTTGCATGCCTTTTTCCGTCTATAAAAAGAGCGGCATTTTGCTCTCTGCCGTCGCTCTCAAAGTCAATGCTAAGCCTTGCAAATTCGCTGCCAAATGAAATCAGCTCGCAATCCTTTGCACCCCTGAATGATTTTGACCCGGTAAAAAGATATATTGCCTCCAGCAAATTTGTTTTGCCCTGCGCGTTTTCACCGTAAATAATGTTTACATCGCCGAAATCAAGCTTTATATCTTTTAAATTGCGAAAATTTTGTGCCTCTATGCCTTTAATTTTCATTTTCTATTTTGTAATCTGTATTCAAAAACGAAACTGTGTCGCCGTCTTTAATTTTTTTGCCCCTTGAAAAGCACACTTCACCGTTTATTTTAATTCTGCCGTCCTTCACAAATTGTTTTGCAATTGCGCCCGTTTCGGCTGCTCCGGCAAATTTTAATAAGCTGTCCAGCTTAATAAAAGGAGTATTTATTTTTATTATTTCCGTGTGCCTTTCGGCAATTTTAACCTTTAATTTCATATTTTTATGCCGTTTTTATAATCAATCGTTGTCGCTGCCTTTTAATCTCATCGGCAAAACAAGGAAAAGAAATCTTTCGTCGTTAACAGGCAAAATTTTAACGGGACTTATAGGACCGCTGAGTTCTATTTTAACCTGATCGGTGTCTGCCGCATTAAAAGCGTCAAGCAAATATTTTGAATTAAATCCTATTTCAACCCTATTGCCGCTGATGTTTGCATGTGTGTAATCTACAACTCTGCCGAGTGCGGAAACGGTTGAAACTCTCATTTCATCATTATCAAAAAGGCATCTTATCGGGTTTTTTGCGCTGTTTTCGATAACAGGAATTGTTCTTTCAATGCAGGAAACGGCGTCGTTTGTGTTTATAAGCACTGTTGTTCCCGATGTTTTCGGAATTGCCGCGTTATAATCAAGAAAATCACCCTCAAGCAGTCGGCTTATAATGCTGTAATTATCCACATCAAAAATAATGTGCCTTTTGCCAACGCTGATTTGAACATCCTTGTCCGTTTCGCTGCCTATTATTTTAATAAGCTCTCTTATCGTTTTTTTCGGCACTATAAATGTTATTTCTTCGCCGTCGTATTTAATAGTTTCCGTTCTTATTGCAAGGCGAAATCCGTCCACACCCACAAGGCGAAGCTGATTTTTGCTAAGTTCGAATTTTAATCCCGTGTGCACCATTTTTTGATTTTCATCTTCGGCAACGGCAAAAAGCGTTTGCATCACCATTTGCTGAAGTACTCCTTGATTGATGAAAACAGGAATACCCCCCGAAACGCTCGGAAGTTCGGGATATTCGTCTGCGCTGATACCCATAATATTATATTGCGCCGCTCCTGCCGTTATTGAAACGGAGGTTCCGCTTGTTTCAAATGTGATTGATTCGGAAGCTGCTTTTCTGATAATATCACAAAGCACCTTTGCGTTTATAACAAGCGCACCCGGCTCAGAAACTGTAGCCTGCATAATAGTGTTAATTCCGAATTCAAAGTCATAGCCGGTAAGACTTAAAGTGTCCGACCCGCATTCAACAAGTATTCCCTCTATGGTGGGAATGGTCACCTTTGTGCTTACTGCTCTCATAACATTATTGCAGGCATTGTTCAGATTTTTTGTGTTGCAGGTGAATTTCATAAATTTTTCCTCCGCTTCAGTAACAATAACATACTTTTAGTAGTAATAATATAATGTGTTTAAATTGTTTAAAACTTTTATTTTTACCGCGGTTGTCAAAAAAATCGGCAATTTTTTTGTGTTGAAAATTTCGGCAATTTTTGTTTGTATTGTTTAAAATTTTTATTTTCAACAGCGGCAGTTGAAATTTTTGTGTTGAAAGAATAATAAATTGTTGAATTATTCCGTTTTTATGTTGTTTATAATATCGCTAACCTTGCGCTGCATTTTGGAATCGTTTTGAATTTCCTTTTCCATTTCCTTAATGCTGTAAATAACCGTTGAATAATTCTTTTTAAATTCCTTGCCTATCATTTCATAGGTAAGCGTTGTTGCTTCGCGGATTATGTACATGCACATTTTTCTTGCGTGCGATATATTAGCTTTTTGTTTTGAAGATTTAATGTCTTCCTCAGAAACGCCTTCCGTTCTTGAAACCTCTTCTACAATCCTATTTACGGTTACGGAGGTGGGTGGCACTTCATTGTCTATAACATCTTTAATAACCTTTTGAGCCAATGCCGTGGTGGGCTTGTGACCGCTGATTTCGCACATGGCATAAAGCTTTTTTGTGGTGCCTTCAAGTTGCCTGATGTTTGATTTTATTTTTTCGGCAATAAAATCAACCACATCGTTTGAAATTTCAAAATTAAGCAGCTGAGCTTTGTTTTTTATGATTGCGCAGCGCGTTTCAAATTCGGGCGGTTGAATGTCTGCCAAAAGTCCGCTTTCAAATCTGCCGCAAAGTCTTTCGGTCAAACTTTGAATTTCTTTGGGCGGTCTGTCCGATGTAAGCACAATTTGCTTGCCGTTTTCAACAAGTGTGTTAAAGGTGTGGAAAAATTCCTCTTCCGTGGCTTCTTTGCCGGCGATAAACTGAATATCGTCTATCAAAAGCACATCGGCGTTTCTGAATTTATTATGGAAAGCGTCAGTTGTTTTGTGCTGAAGTGCATTAACAAATTCATTTGCAAAATCCTCGGCACGAACATATAAAATTTTCATTTCCGGGAAATTTTTGCGAATTTGGTAGCAAATAGCATTAAGAATATGCGTTTTGCCGAGCCCGGGCTTTCCGTAAATGAAAAGGGGATTGTAATTGTTGTAGGAATGATTTTGGTTGAATTGACCACCGGGATTTTCAGAAACGGCTATTGCCGCTCTGTAGGCAAATCGGTTTGAAGGTCCTTCAATAAACGTGTCAAATGTAAAGGGATAATTTTCCTCTTTTTCCTCTTTAATTTGTTCTTCTTCCTGCGCTTTTTCCTCTGCCTCCTGCTCGGTGCAAAGTTTATATTCCAAATTAACCTTAAATCCCAGCACTTCTTCAAATGCCTGCTCCAAAAGCGAACCGTATTGTGATTTTGTTATTTTTTCCTGCATGGGGCTTGCAAGCAGCAGGGTTATTGTGTTGTCGTTAAAATCTATAAGTTTCAGCGGCTCAATCCAAAGGGAAAAGCCGGTTTTTGATATTTGGGTTTTGCAATAATTCAAAACAGCAAGCCAAATATCGTCATAAGTAGTCATTGCCATATATATTCTCCGAAAAAGATATTATTTTTAAACATTTTACCTGCTTTATTGTTGAAATAAATATTTAAATAATTATATCATCAATTTTGTTATAATACAATAGTTTTTAATAAATATATATCTATATAATATATAAATATATAGATAATAATAATTATTAAATAAAGCAAAAGCGGGCAAGGTTTAAATTTAGGTTAATATCGCGCTTTTTCCTTGTTTTATAAATTGTTATAATGTATAATGATTTATAATAAAAATATCATTTTGAAACGAAGGATTTAAAGTGCGAATTTTTAAAAACAGGGGCGATATTTATGTGCCCTCCACAAAATTTAAATCCGATTTGGAGCAAAAAATTCTTTTGTGCCTTTTGGCGTTTATTATATTATTCACGGCTGTTTTTTTGCTTGTTTTCGGAATAAAATATAATTTTTCCGCAAAGGAATTTTTTGCACCCAATAATATGGAAATTGAGCAGGAGGATGTTGCAGATCAATTGCCTGCCGTTTCCGGAAAAACGGATTTGCTGTTTGTTATGAGCAATAAAAACACAAACGAAATGCTGCTTTGCGCAATTTTTCAGGCGGATATGGACACGGTTTCCTATAAAGCCTGCACTCTTTCTCCAAATACAGAAACAGACTCCGGCAGCCTTGCCGAAATTTATAATTCCTCAGGTGCCTCGGGAGTTGCAAATTCCATAAATAAGCTTATCGGTATTGATATTGATTATTATATCGACGAAAGCTATGACGATTATAAAAAAATGTTTGATTCCATGGGCAGCGTAAATTACACCGTGCTTGATGATGTTAAGTATAAGGATACGGATAAATACGGATACAACATAAAAATTAAAGCAGGCGATCAAAAGTTGGACGGCGATAATGCCGAAAAACTGCTCAGATATTATGTTTCTCAGGAAAATAATTTTTCCGCCGCAAACGATATATTACTTGCAGCTGCGTCGCAGCATATAAACGATACGAATTTTGAAAACCGCGAAAGCCTCTTCAGCAAGATGATAGAACTTTCAAACACAAATATAACCGTTAAGGATTTTACCGATAATTTAAATAATTTAAAGGTGCTTTCAAGCAGTACCACGGGAGTAAGCGTTTACAGTGCCGTTGCTCAGTATGACGGCAACGCGCTCACATCGTCCTCAATCAGTGATATATTGGGCTATTTTGCAAAATAATTCGCCCGGAAAGGCATTTTTATGGACAAGGAAAAAATTGAAAAAGCTGTTTACGATATTCTTGAGGCAGTCGGCGAAGATCCAAATCGCCCCGGTCTTTTGGAAACTCCGCGCCGCGTTGCAAATATGTATGAGGAAATGTTCGGCGGCTTGGCGGAAGATCCTCATCAGCATCTTAAATTTTTTGACGAAAAATCAAACGACGAAATGGTTATCGTGCGCGATATTCCGTTTGCCTCAATGTGCGAGCACCATTTGCTTCCGTTTGTGGGAAAGGCGCACATTGCATATATTCCCGGCGAAAACAAAATTATCGGGCTTTCAAAGCTTGCGCGAATTGTTGATAATTTTGCGAAAAAGCCGCAGGTGCAGGAAAGATTAACTCATGATATTGCGGATTTTCTTTACACGGAAATGAGTGCAAAGGGTGTTGCCGTTATTATGGAAGCAGAGCATATGTGCATGTCCATCCGCGGCGCAAAGGCGTCCGGCAGCAAAACACAAACATCTGCCTTGCGCGGAATTATGAAATCTGACGCACGCACAAGAGAAGAGGCTTTGGCACTTCTTGATAAATAATTAAAGCACACAAAAATATATTTTTTTATTAAAAGACTGATAAAAGGTGTAAATATGATTTGGAAATGCGGCGATAAAAATATCGAATACGGGGAAAAAACCCTGATTATGGCGATAATAAATGTTACTCCCGATTCATTTTCCGACGGCGGCGACAGCTTTAAGCCCGAAAATGCAATTGAAAATGCCGTTAAGGCGCAAAATGCCGGCGCGGATATAATAGATTTTGGCGCACAGTCCACACGCCCCGGTTACACTCCCATTTCGGACGACGGGGAATGGGAAAGGCTTGAGCCCGTTTTAAAAGGCATTCGCGGCAAAATAACCGTGCCTGTTTCCATAGACACATTTTTTCCTTCAGTTGTGCTCAGGGCGGCAAAGCTGGGCGCAAACATCGTTAACGATGTTTCAGGCTATGTTTCAAAGGAAATGGCAAAAGCCGTTATTCAAACAGGGTGCGGCTGGATTATTATGCATTCCAAGCAGGGCGATATCAAAGAAGTGCGCGAATTTTTCCGTCGCAGCGAAAAAGAGGCACTTGATTTGGGCGTTGAAAAATCGCAGCTTTGTTTTGATATGGGCATCGGTTTCGGCAAAACCAGGGATCAGGATCGCAGTCTGATTGCAAATGTTAAAAAATACAAACTTTCGGGATATCCCTTGCTGCTCGGCACCAGCAGAAAAAGAGTTATCGGCGAAAGCAGCGTTCAACCGGAACCCAAAATGCGCACATTCGGCAATATTGCAGCAGACACGGCGGCGATATTCGGCGGCGTAAATTTCATCCGCCTGCACGATGTTGAAAATGAAAAGCACGGCATATATATGGCGGATAGCTTAAAAATTGCATTGAAATAGCTATATTTTAACAAAAAATTCAAATTTGGTGATGTTTAATGGATAAAATAATAATTAAAGGACTTAATTTTTTTGCCTATCATGGAGTTAATCCGGAGGAAAAAGAGCAGGGTCAGAATTTCATTTTTGATATAGTTTTGCATGTTAATATAAACGAGGCTTGCCGCAGCGATAATGTGGAGGACACGGTTTCTTATGCAAAGGTTGTTAAAACCGTGCGTCGCGTTTTTTGTGCAGAAAAATACGATTTGCTCGAAAAGTGTGCTCAGGTGGTTGCGGATGCGATTTTTGAAGAATATCCGGCAGTGTTTGTTGTTGAAATAACGCTTAAAAAGCCGCAGGCACCCGTTAAAGCCGATTTTGATTATATGGCGGTAAATATCGTTCGCAGCAGGGATTAAATAAAAAAGAACATTCAGGGAGTTTAAAAATGGGAAAAAGTTATCTTTACGCGCTCGGCATCGGTTCTAATATGGGTGATAGAAAGCAAAATCTTCAAAATGCCGTAACAGCAATAACGCGCCTGCCGAAAACACGCATTATGCAGTGCGCCTCTGTTTATGAATCTGCGCCGGTCGGCTGCGTTGTGGAGCAGGGCGATTATATGAATTCCGCAATTTTGCTTGCAAGCGAATTTACTCCGCACGAAATGCTCGGTATTTGCATGGGCATTGAAAGTGCGCTCGGCAGAAAAAGAATAGTTGATAAAGGCCCGCGCATAATCGATATAGATATACTTTATGCAGAGGATAAGGTTATAAACACAAAAAATTTAACCGTGCCTCACCCGGAAATCGAAAACAGGCTTTTTGTGCTTTTGCCTCTTAAGGACATCTTTTTTAAGGGCAATGCTTTCGGCTTTGAATTTGAAAAATTCATCGAAAAAAACAAAAACCAAGAGCTTGTTAAAACTGATTTTAAATTAGAATATTAAAAAAAGGAAGGCGCGCGCCTTCCTTTTTTTGTTACATAAACGAAGAAACCGTGTCCGCAAAATCGGAAACCTTGTTCACCGCTTTTTGCATTGCTTTTTTCGTTTTTTTGCTGTTGCTGCCCATTGTTGCCGTTGCGCCCGCTATCACACTGCCGACCGCCATTGCAACTCCGAGCCCTTTAATCATATTTTCCGTTTTTCTTTTCATTATTATTCTCCTTAATTTTTTAATTGCACGCCGCGCAGTAATATTGTTTGCCGCAGTGAGAATAATAATAAGGCTAAAATTTGTTATTCAATAAAATTTTTTATTTTAATATCAAATTATTTTATAATTTTTTATAAAAGCATCGTCGGAACTGCCGCTCATCTGTCTGCTCGTTCCTCGCATCCGCTTCCCAAAAAAAGGGGGGAGTTTTTAATGAAGTTGACTGATGAGGCGTAACATATAAACTTTTTTATCAAATATACTTACTTAAAAAGAATAAATATATTTTTCCGATAAAAAACCGCCCCAATCGGAGCGGTTTTATTATTGATATTAAAGCGATTAAGCCTTGTTATCGGAACCGAAAACATCTTTAATCTTGTGCTCAACAACTTCCTGAATAAGTTCTCTTGCAGGAGTAAGATATTGACGGGGATCAAACTGAGTCGGATTTTCGGCAAGGTGCTTTCTGAGAGCAGCAGTCATTGCAATTCTGATATCGGAATCAACATTGATTTTGCAAACAGCAAGAGAAGAAGCTTTGCGAAGCATATCCTCGGGAATGCCGATAGCATCGGGCATTTTGCCGCCGAATTCATTGATTGTTTTGATGTGATCCTGATTAACGGAAGAAGCACCGTGAAGCACGATCGGGAAACCGGGAAGCTTTTCACTTACTTCGTTAAGAATATCAAAGCGAAGCTCGGGGTTTTGACCGGGCTTGAATTTGTATGCGCCGTGAGAAGTGCCGATTGCGATTGCAAGGGAATCAACACCTGTTGCCTTAACAAATTCATAAGCTTCTTCGGGACTGGTGTAGAAAGCGTCGTCGGCGTCAACCTGAACATCGTCTTCAACGCCGGCAAGTGTGCCGAGCTCGCCCTCAACAACAACGCCGTGAGCGTGAGCATATTCAACAACCTTTTTTGTAACCGCAATGTTTTCCTCGAAAGGAAGGGAAGAACCGTCAATCATAACGGAGGTGAAGCCGCCGTCAATGCAATCCTTGCAGGTTTCAAAATTCGGACCGTGGTCAAGGTGAAGGGCAATCGGAAGACCTGTTTCCTCTGCCGCAGCTTTAACCATAGCCACAAGATAGCCGTGAGAAGCGTATTTGCGGGCGCCTGCGGAGCACTGAAGAATAACGGGAGCGTTAAGATTCTTTGCTGCGCGAGTGATGCCCTGAACTATCTCCATATTGTTTACATTGAAAGCACCGATTGCATAGCCGCCCTCATATGCTTTCTCAAACATTTCTTTTGTTGTTACAAGTGGCATATTTAAAATCTCCTATATCTTTATTGAGGCGTTAAAAACACCCCTACGCTTGATATTATACAGCATTCTCCGCCGAATATCAACGGAATAAGAAAACATTTTGCCTGCGGATATATAAAATTAAAGTTAATTCGGCAAGAATTTTGTTAATTTTTTAACTATTTTGCCTTTTCGGTTTATTTCATCCGGGATGTCAGCTTTTCAAGCGGCTTATAAACGGCAGCCGTAACCGCAACGGAAATTAAACCCTTAACGATTGTGAAAGGCACGTTGAAAATCAAAAGTGCCTCCGGAATTGATTTTGTGTTCGGTCTGATAACGCAATACATATCAAGAATAGCCTCTTTCGGAAAGCCGATAACGGAATAGTAAAGAGGATAAATAATAAAATTATTCAACGGCAGCGAGGCAACGCCCATCAAAACCGCACCTGCAATTCCGCCGAAAACGGCACCTTTGAAATTTGGCATTTTTTTATAAATTATGCCTGCGCAAAAAACGAAAACCGCACCCAGCAAAAAGTTTGAAAGCTCGCCGACCGCGCCGCTTCCGCTTGCAATAAGGTGAAAAACATTTTTAATAAAAGCAATCAAAACGCCTGCCGCGGGGCCGCACGCAAATGCGCCGATAAGCTCCGGTAAATCCGAAAAATCCAGCTTAATGAAAGCCGGCATAAACGGCAGCGGCACTTCGGCATATTGCAGCAAAACGGCAATTGCGCACAAAAGCGCAGTGGTGGTTATTTTGATTGTTTGCGGCTTTGAAAAAGCCTTTTTTTGTTTTTGTGCATTCATTTCAATCTCTCCTTTTGGGCAAAAGAGAAGCCCTAAATGCAATTGCACTTAGGGCGTTAATGTTTTCGCGAAGCCGCGGCGATATCACGCAGCAATATGAAAAAAACATTTTCTCTCATCCGGACTTTAACCGTCGGTATCGGAATTTCACCGATTCGACCGCTGCACAAAAGCGGTTCGCAGACTTTACTGCCGGTGGGGAATTGCACCCCGCCCTGAAAATATTTTGTGCTTATATTATATTCCGCCGCTTTTCATTTGTCAATATGTAATATATATTGCCTTTTCCCCAAAAAACGGGAAGCCTGTAAAGCGTTTTTGTGATTTGCACAGCAAATTATCGAAAAAAGAGCGGCGCGTTTTAGCCTCTTTATCGACAGTCTGGCACGGCGGAAAACCGCCGTGCCAGAATATAACAACATTATATTTATTTCTTTTTGCTTTTACCCACATGCATTGCGCGAAGCGCGTTTGCAACGGCAATAAGGCAAACGCCCACATCGCCGAAAACGGCAAGCCACATTGCGTTTTCGTTGAAAATGCCGATGGCGCAGCCGATGATGATAAGCACCTTAACCGCAATGCTGAAAACAATGTTTTCGTGAACGATATTCATTGTTTTCTTTGCGATTTTTCTTGCAACGGGAAGCTTTGATAAGCTGTCGCTCATAATAACAACATCCGCGGCTTCAATTGCAACATCCGAGCCGATGCCGCCCATTGCAACGCCCACATCTGACTGTGCAAGCACCGGTGCATCGTTAATGCCGTCGCCGGTGTAAAGCACAATATCGTCCGTGCCCTGCTGCAAGGCTTTAACCTTTTCAACTTTTTCCTGCGGCAAAAGCTTTGCGTAATATTCGTTTATGCCGGCTTTTTCAGCCATATCGGCTGCGATGGGTTCTTTGTCGCCGGTGAGCATAACCGTTTTTTTAACGCCCATTTTGCCAAGCTCGGCAATAGCCTCTTTACTGTCTGTTTTAATAACATCGGCAAAAACGATG
Source organism: bacterium (assembly GCA_963654285.1). Classification (GTDB taxonomy): domain Bacteria; phylum Bacillota; class Clostridia; order Oscillospirales; family Acutalibacteraceae; genus Eubacterium_R. The sequence goes on along the minus strand of CAVJZG010000001.1, from coordinate 46,730 downwards.
TTGCCCAAAAATTCCTTGTCCGTGCAAAGATAAATCGCTGTGCCAACCGTGCTTGTTTCTTTAAAATCAACGCCGACTTTGTTCATCAGCTTTTCGTTGCCGGCGTAATATTTAATTCCGTTCACAACGGCGGAAACGCCCATGCCGGCATAGTTTTTGGCGTCCGAAACCTCAAGATGGTCGGCATATTGACCGAATGCCAGGCAAACGGATTTTGCAATCGGGTGCGTGGAATATTTTTCGCAAGCCGCAATAAGACCGAGCAGTTCGCGGTGATTTTTTTTATCTGCGCAATGGCAGTGCACGCATTCGCAGTTAACATATTCAAATTTGCCGCTTGTTACCGTGCCCGTTTTATCGAAAACAGCCACATCGAATTTTGAAAGCATTTCAAGGTAATTACTTCCCTTGATAAGAATGCCATGATTTGAGCTTGCGCCGAGACCGCTGAAAAAGCTGAGCGGAATTGAAATAACAATTGCGCATGGGCAGGAAACAACAAGTGCGGAAAGCCCTCTGTATGCCCATTCTTTCCATTCGCCTCCAAAGAAAATCGGCGGCACAAGGATTATAAGCAGTGCCACAAGGCAAACAACGGGTGTGTAATATCTTGCAAATCTGGTGATAAATTTTTCAGCGTGGCTCTTTTTGCTGTCTGCATCCTGAATCATATTAAGAATTCTGGAAACGGTGGAATCGCTGTAAGCCTTGGTGGCTTTGATTCTGAGCAAGCCGTCTGCATTAACCGAGCCGGAATAAACCTCGTCGCCGGCAGAAACGGAGGCGGGCACGCTTTCGCCCGTCAACGCTGCGGTGTCAACCTCTGCATTGCCGCTTTCAACAATGCCGTCAAGCTCGATCTTTTCGCCGGGATTAACGGTGAAAATGTCGCCGGGCTTAACATCCTCAGGGTCAACATCAACCAAGTTGCCGCCTTTTTCGATATGCACCTTTTGCGGCGCGGATTTAATCATATCTGTAATGGATTTGCGGCTTTTGCCAACTGCCAAATCCTGCAAAAACTCGCCGATGGTGTAAAGCAGCACCACGGCGCAGCCCTCGGCATATTCGCCGATTGCAAATGCGCCTATTGAGGCGATTGCCATAAGGAAATTTTCGTTGAAAAAATTGCCGTGCATAACGCCCTCAACAGCCTCGCGGATAATGCCGAAGCCCACCACAAGATATGAAACCGCAAAGCATGCCATTGCGGCATATTTCATTGCCGCCGATTCTGCGAACAATTTTTCGATAATGTAGCCTGCAACAAAGAAAACGCCTGCGATTATAACCTTAGTCCAAAATTCTTTTTTATTTACCTCGCCGCCGTGCTCGTGGTCGTGCCCGCAGCCGCAGCCGTCGTCGTGGCAATGGTCGTGATGATGGTGGTCATGTCCGCAGCCGCATTCGTCATGATGATGTTCGTGGTCGTGTCCGCAACTGCATTCGTCATGGTGATGTTCGTGGTCATATCCGCAGCTGCATTCGTCATGGTGACGGTGCTCGTGTTTTGTGCTCATTGATAAAGCCTCCTATTCTTCTATGTGTTCAATTCCGCAATCGATTATGGTTTTCACATGATCGTCGGAAAGGGAATAAACAACCTGCTTGCCTTCTCTTGTGTATTTCACAAGATGATTTTGCTTCAATATTCGCAGCTGATGCGAAACAGCGGTTTGCGAAACTCCCGTTGTCGCCGTTATTTCGGTAACATTTAAATCGCGCTCAAACAGCGAGCAAAGGATTTTCAGCCTTGTTGAATCGGAAAAGATTTTAAATAAATCCGCAAGGTCGTAAACCATTTCTTCATCAAGCATATTGTTCACCTCGGTTATAATGTTATATATGAACACTTGTTCATATGTTTATTATATGCAAAGCGTAACAGTTTGTCAATAGGTCTTTGTTTAAAAATTATATCTTTCCGCGCGTTGAAACATATTCGTGCCTTTTATTGGTTTTACTAATTAAAAAAACACTTAATAGGCTTCCCCCTCGGGGGAAGGCGTGGCTTTTGCAACAGCGCAGTTTATCGCAAATGAGTAATCCGAACGGTTGGGTTTAAATACTTTACGGTAGCGTTCTTTGGGTTTTCCGCATTAGGAAATTTTAAGGGAAGCTTTAATCACTTCACAAAAAAAACGCGGCAAGTCGAGCCTGCCGCGGTAATGCGCATTTATTTTCAACAAATGCCTTATAAAATGTTTAAATTAAGCTTCATGCTTTTTCTTTGCGCAAAGAGCAAGAACGGCTGCTGCGCCCACTGCCGTAAAGGAAACGGCGGCAATGCCCGTGCTGCCTGTTGCGGGGGATGTTTTGCCTGTGTCCTTTTTAACTGCGGAATTTGTTGTGGTTTCAGCCTTTTCGGCGGTTGTTTCTTCCGAGGGTTTCTTTGAGGAATCCTCATCTGCAATCGGAAGGTAATATGCAAGTGCAAAAACAGCGTCTGCGGTTGCATAATGTGTGTCGTAATCGGCTTTGAAGCCGCCTGTTGTTGCGTCGTAGAACTTATCTGCAAGCAAATTATAAACATCGTCTGCCTTGGTTTTGTTGCCGTAGAATGAGTATGCGGCAAGGGCAAGGGCGGTTGAATCGGCATTTGCCGTGTAGTTTACATAGCCGTCTGCGCTGTAGGTTGCTTCAAGAAGCGCAAAAGCGTCCTCTGTGTATTGCGAATAATCGCCGCTGCCGTATTTAAGGGTGATAAGGAATGTGGCAAGATCATCAGTTGATGTGCCGTAGCCGCCCCAAAAATCCGTACCGCTGCCGATTGTGTAGTAGCTTATCATTTTGTCGCAAAAAGCGTTTGCCGTGTCAGTAAGCGAATGGGCACTTGCGGCTTCTGCGGCATAAAGATAGTTGTAGGGTGAGTAGTCGATGCTGTCGGCATCGGCGTTTTTAAGCATTTCAACATAGTTTACACCGTCAATATTCTCGGGATTCATTCCGAGATTGTCCGCAATTGTGATGATTTCGCCGATAGTTCCCACGTTAGTAAGCGTGCCGGCTGTTGCCGCAGCTTTAGCCGAAGCGAAAAATGCCTCTTTGTAGGCACTTACATCCTCGCCGCTTTTGGCAAAAATGTAAAAATTCTTTGAGTTCTTTTCAACCGTGTAGCCTTCTTGACCGTATTTGCCGTCAAAATAAGCAACGGAAGTTTTTACGATTTTGTTTACATCTGATTTAGTTGCGCCGAATGCCGTTACGGATGCACACATAACGATCATTACAGATAAAAACGCTGCCAAAAATTTTTTCATTTTCATAACCTCACCGTTATTATAAATTTATGCCTCGGGCGGATATCCTGACTTGCAACATTGCCGCTTGGCGGCAGCCTACTTTTTGCCTTCCCGCTTTTCGGATTGCTTCGATTGCAAAAGCAGTGGCGTTAAATTTCGTTTTGCTTACAGTAGAGTGAGCTGCTGCGGCTTTTCACCGCATTCCCCGCAAAGAAATTTGGCGTTTCTTTTCGGCATATTATGATTATACAGTGCAACAAAAACATTGTCAAATCAAATAATGCGTGTTATTATATTTTTTATGAAAAAAGATATTAAAACAAATAAAATAATAATCGCAGTGCTGTGTGCGGTGCTTGTTGTTTGCGGCGGAATTTTCGGATGGCAGGCGGCAAAAAGCGGCGCGGCTGCAAAAAAAAACGAAAAAACAACCACTTTTGTTTCGGCGTCCGCAAGCGGTCAATCGGGCAGCACTGTTGTTGCGGGCGGTTCTTTTGACTCTGACGATGGCGAAGCTGCCGCAGAGTCGGGCGGCGGAAAATCAAATTCGCCGTCAACCTCGGTTTCGGCGCAAAATCAAACAACAAAAAAGCAAAGCCAAACCGGCGGCTCGGCAAATGGCGGCTCGGGCGAAACGCAAAGCGCGAAATCCGAGCAAAAAACAACGCAAAAAACCACCGCTGCGCAAAAAAAAGAAATCACCGTTTCCTTTTCAATCACATGCAAAAACGCAGTTGCTTACGGCAGAAGCGATATTCCGCAAAGCGGATATTTCATTCGCCCCGAGGATTATTCCGGCAAAGAGGGTATAACCGTTTTCGATGTGCTGGAGACGGAATGCGAAAGCCACGGAATTTCGCTTACTTATCAGGATAAATATTACATTCAGGGTATCGGCGGACTTAAAGAAAAGGAATGCGGCGGCGGCTCCGGCTGGATGTATCGCGTAAACGGTGTTGCGCCGAATAAAGCCGCAATGAATTATTATCTTGAGGACGGTGATGTTGTTGAATGGTATTATGTTACCGGTTCAACCGATCATTAAGCCGCATATGCTGAAATCAAAGCCACGCAGGGATTTCCCAAGCGTGGCTTTTTTGAGGTTAGAATACGGATTAAATATATACCCAACAACAATGATGCAAAAAAACGAGCCTTCCCCCGAGAGGGAAAGCCCGTATTTGTTAGTTCTCTCCGTTAGCGAAAAAGGCTTTTGCGATACGAACACTTTCCATGGCGTCTTTGGCATACCAATCGGCGTTGATCATTTCGGCATATGATTTTGTGAGCACTGCGCCGCCCACAAAAACCTTTGCGCTTGTGTTTGCGTGAAGAAGCTGAATCGTTTTTTCCATCGCAGGCACGGTTGTGGTCATCAGCGCGGAAAGTCCCACCAGCTTAACACCGTTTTCAATCACGCAGTTGAGCACGTCCTCTTCGGGCACATCCTTGCCCAAATCGATAACATCAAAGCCGTAGTTTGAAAGCAAAACTTTAACTATGTTTTTGCCGATATCGTGAATATCGCCGTGAACGGTGGCAATCACTATTTTGTTGCCGCTTTTTTCGGAATTGCCGCTTAAAATCAGCTTTTCTTTAATAACATCAAACGCCGCCTTTGCGCTGTCTGCGCTCATAAGCAGCTGCGGCAAAAAGATTTTGTTTGCCTCAAATCCTGCGCCGACTTCGTCCAGTGCGGGAATAATGTGCCCGTTAATAACGGCTAAGGAATCATTGTTTTCCATCAGTTTGGCGGCACACGCCGCGGCTTCCTCTTTCATACCCTTAACTATTGCCGTGTGCAGGGTAAGAGCAGATTCTGTTTTCGGCGTGTCCGAAACCGTTACACTTTCAATGTATTCCGTGCAATTATCGTCAAGCCCGGCAAGGGCATTGAACGAATAATATGCATTCATCATTGATTGCGATTTGGGATTTATAATTCCGGCGGAAAGACCGCTTTGTAATGCGAGTGTAAAGAATGCCGTGTTGATGGCGTCCCTTTTCGGCAAGCCGAACGAGATGTTGGAAACGCCCAAAACGGTGTTTACCCCAAGCTCCTCGCGAATGTATTTAACGGCTTTAAGCGTTTCTGCGCCGTTCATTTTATCCGTGCTGATAGTCATCGTTAATGCGTCAACTATCAAATCTTTTTTATCGATGCCGTATTCGGCGGCTGTTTTAATAATCTTTTTTGCAATGTCTATTCTGCCCTGTGCGGTTTCGGGAATTCCGTTTTCGTCAAGGCAAAGGCAAACAATCACGCTGCCGTATTTCTTTGCAAGCGGAAAAACCTCTTTCATGTTTTTCTCCTTGCCGTTTACGGAATTGAGCATCGGCTTGCCGTTGTAAATTCTGAGCGCGCGCTCAAGGGCGGAAATATCGGTGGTGTCGATCTGTAAAGGGGTGGAAAGCACACTTTGCAGGCTTGCAACCGCCTGCTCCATCATTGCTTTTTCGTCTATTTCGGGCAAGCCCACATTCACATCAAGCACATGTGCGCCTGCATCTCTTTGGGTGATGCCTTCTTTGATAATGTAATCTATATCGTTTCGGCGAAGAGCTTCTTTAAACAGCTTTTTGCCTGTGGGGTTGATTCGCTCGCCTATAACAATCGGTTTAACTCCCAAATCCACTGTTTCGCTGTATGAAGAAACTCTTGAAAAACTTTTCTTTTCGGGCACGCTTGCCGGAATGCTGCGACAGCGTTCAATCATTTGCCTTATGTGCTCGGGCGTGGTGCCACAGCAGCCGCCGAGGTATGAAACGCCAATGTGCGCGGCTTTTTCCATATCGTCGGCAAACTCTTCGGGGGTAACGTTAAAAACGGTTTGACCGTTTACGCTCTCGGGCAGTCCCGCATTGGGCTGCACAATAATCGGCAGCTCGGTGTGCAGGCGTATTTCCTCAATAAACGGCAGCATTTGCTTGGGACCGAGCCCGCAGTTAAAGCCGATTGCGTCTATTCCGAGCCCTTCAAGCATTGTAACGGCGGTTTTGATGTCCGCACCGGTAAGCAGGCGACCTTTTTCGTCAAAAATCATCGTTACATAAACCGGTAAATCGCAGTTTTCCTTTGCGGCAAGCACTGCGGCTTTAATCTCATATGTGTCGCTCATTGTTTCAATCAGCACGGCGTCGGAGCCGTCTTTGCCGGCGTTTATCATTTGGGCAAAAATTTCAACGGCGTCGTCAAAATCAAGGTCGCCCATCGGCTTTAAAAGTTTACCCGTGGGTCCTATGTCGAGCAGCACTTTTTTTCCAACGCTTTTTGCAAGTCCCACGCCGGCTTTGATAAGCTCGTTATAATTTTTAAATTTAAGGATGTTTGCGCCGAATGTGTTTGTGGTGATGTATTCGCTGCCCGCCTCTGCGTAGCCGCGGTGCACCGCAAGCACGGTTTCGGGGCTGCTTATGTTAAGCAACTCGGGCAGCTCGCCCGCTTTTAACCCTGCGCTTTGCAGCATGGTGCCCATGCTGCCGTCAAAAAACTTGATATTCATAATTCTTCCTCTGTTGTTAAGAAAAATAAATGGGCACGCTTTCGCGCCGTTTTTTTGCGTGGCTTTGTTTATTCAATGCCGGCAAAAGCCGTAACGGATTTTGTGGGTATCATTTGAAAAGTGTCTGTCAACGTAATGCCGCAGCGTTTTGTGATTTCAATAAGCTCAAACATTTTTTTCTGCTCGGAAATATCCAAATCAAAATATCCCGGCGAATATCTTTGCCGTGTTTTTACTCCGTTTTCATGTTCGATTGAAGCCTGTAAGCCGTCGCACACCTCTTCAATGTATGCCGCAAGCACGGCTTGGGTGGTAACAAGCTCTGCGCCCTCGTTTGCGTGAAGCCTCAAAAGCATATCGCCCGGCGTGCCCAGCGTTGCCGCCATAACAGCCACTCGTGTGCACCCTGCCATATTTTGCGCCAGGCGGCGGCTTTTAAATTCAAGACCGTTTACCGTTACCGCGTCGTCCGAAACGGCGCAGTCAAAAATTCTGTAAATGCTTTTCGGCGTGCAGTTTTGCTTTGCCTCGGCAATGATTTTGTCAATCAGCGCGTTCAAAGCTTCGTCCTGCACGGTGCTTCGCGTCAGCATATAACGCAAAACCTCTTTTTTATCCATAAATAATCTCCGAAAGCCCTGCCGCAATCGCACCTGCCACATCGGGCTTGTTCATTGTGTAAATATGAATGTTGTTTTGACCGTTTGCCATTAAATCTATTATCTGCTCGGTGGCGTAAACTATGCCCGCCTGCTTCATCGCGGCAGGATTGTCGCCGAAGCGTTCAACGATTTTTTGAAATTTTTTCGGAAATGCGCAGCCGGAAAGCTCAACACTGCGTTTGATTTGGTTTGCGTTTGTTATCGGCATAATGCCTGCGATAATTGGCGTGTTTATGCCCTTGATAAGGCAGTTTTCCTTGAAGCGCAGGAAAACCCCGTTGTCAAAAAACATCTGCGTGGTTAAAAAGTCAACGCCGCAGTCAACCTTTTCTTTAAGATAATTTATGTCTTCAACCCTGTTTGCACTTTCCGGGTGAATTTCGGGGTAGCATGCCGCGCCCACGCAAAAATCCCCCTTTGCTTTAATCGTTTGCACAAGCTCGCTCGCATGTGTAAAATGCTGTTCGCTCGGAAATTCAAAGCCCTCCGGAATATCGCCTCTGAGCGCAAGAATGTTTTCAATTCCCACGCCTTGCCATTCGTCCAAAACATCGTTGATTTTGTCTTTTGTGGATGTAAGGCAGGTCAGGTGGGAAAGGGGGGTAACGCCGTTTCCCTTAATTGCCTGCGCAATCTCGGTTGTAAATCCCGTGCGCGTGCCTGCCGCGCCGTAAGTAACGCTCATGAACGCCGGCTTGCTTTTTGCCATTTCGGCAATAACCGCCTTGGTGTTTTCGATTTTGCTCCACTCTTTCGGCGGAAAAACCTCGAATGAAACCGTAACACGGTTGTTTTTTATTATTTCTGAAATTTTCATGCTTTCACCTCGTGTGTCCGCAGTAAGCCGCCGCTTTCGCGTAATTCTGCGGCTCGCGTAACTATCCACTCTATAGTTTATCAAAATGCGCCGCCGTTTTCAATAAAAAGAGTAATGTTTTTGGCAGAAGTTTGTTTTGATGGGTGGTAAGCCTGAGTAATGATGCCGTTGTGAGAACGCCGCAGTGTAGGCAACAAAAAAACAGCGTTTCCGAAACAGAAACGCTGTTGAAAAAATAAGCTGATTATCTCTTGGAGAACTGTTGAGGCGTTAAGAAAATATGCCGGTGGCATATTTTTAGCCGAAACCGCAACAGCTATGCTGTGAGGACGCCGCAGTGTAGGCAACAAAAAAACAGCGTTTCCGAAACAGAAACGCTGTTGAAAAAATAAGCTGATTATCTCTTGGAGAACTGTTGAGGCGTTAAGAAAATATGCCGGTGGCATATTTTTAGCCGAAACCGCAACAGCTATGCTGTGAGGACGCCGCAGTGTAGGCAACAAAAAAACAGCGTTTCCGAAACAGAAACGCTGTTGAAAAGATAAGCTGATTATCTCTTGGAGAACTGCGGTGCGCGACGGGCGGCTTTGAGGCCGTATTTCTTTCTTTCCTTCATTCTCGGGTCACGAGTGAGGAGACCTGCCTTCTTGAGGATCGGGCGAAGAGATGCATCGTATTGAAGAAGAGCTCTTGCGATACCATGGCGGATTGCGCCTGCCTGACCGGATACGCCGCCGCCGTTTACGCGGCAAACGATATCAAACTTTTCTTTTGTGTTTGTAAGAACAAGAGGCTGATTTACGATGAGCTTAAGAGTGTCAAGACCGAAATAATCGTCTATATCTCTGTCGTTAATCGTAACCTTACCGGTGCCGGCATAAACACGAACTCTTGCTACGGATTCTTTTCTTCTGCCTGTGCCGTAGAAATATGGATTTGATTCGTACATAATCTCTTAACCTCCCTTAGAATTCCCAAGCGGTGGGCTGCTGAGCCTCGTGCTTATGGTCTGCGTTCTTATAGATGCGGCATCTTGTGAGCTGCTTTCTGCCCTGAGTTGTGCTCGGAAGCATGCCTTTAACAGCAAGCTCCATGGCAAAATCGCTCTTCTCTTTCATAAGAGTGCCGTATTTAACCTCTTTAAGGTTGCCGATATAGCCTGTGTGGTGCTGATAAAGCTTTTTGTTGAGCTTATCGCCTGTAAGAACAGCCTTGTCTGTGTTGATAATTATAACAAAATCGCCGCAATCAACGCTGGGTGTAAAGAATGCTTTGTGCTTGCCTCTGAGAAGAGATGCTGCTTCTGCCGCAACTCTGCCGAGCGGCTTGCCTTCGGCGTCAATAACATACCATTTGCGTTCGATTTCGTCAGCCTTTGGCATAAATGTTGACATTATACTTTCCTCCAAATCAAATTATTGTTTTTCAACTTGCTGCATAATGATATCACAGCTTGCAAAATAAGTCAATAACCAATTTAAAAAAATCGTTGCTTACTCGCTTATTCTCACTTATTCTCGCTTTTTCACATCAATTCCTCACTTTTAATTTATGATTTAGCGATGAAAAACAGAGGGTTAAATAACATTTCTGCATTCAACGGCGCAGTGGTAAGCCTGAGCGGTGCCGCTCTAATCGATAAGAAGCAAACAAAAAAGGCACGCTTTCGCGTGCCCTGTTCAGCAATTAAGCCGTTTTAAAAAGCAAATCTTATGCCGTAACGCTTGCCATATAGGCATATGCAGTTGAGGAATCGGTGGTGGTGTTATCTACATACCAAGTGTGACCGATTTTAACAAGGTTCACATCAAATTCTGCAATAACGCCGCCCTCATCAAGAGCGCATTCAACTGAAACGGTTTTTGCAGCCGAAATATCGCTTGTTGAAACACCGTAGGTTTCGAGCTTTGCGGCGTCCATTGTTGCCTTGTAAGCGTCCAAATCCTCAACATCCTTTTCGGATTTTGCCGATGTGGTGATTCTGTAATACTTGCCGAACTGTGTTTGATAAACGCCGGTGGATTCCTCCTGAATAACGGTTTTATCGTCTGCGCCGAGAGTTTCTTCGGTGCCGGTAACTGCGTTGCCGAATGTGGTTACATTTGATTCAAAAGCGGTAAACATAACTTCATCGCTCATATATTCATCACCGAATATCGCCTTGCGTGTTTCAACAAGCTTTGCAAAGTAATTTTTGTAAATGCTGTCATAATCATCCCAACCGAAGGTTTTTATAAGATCAACATAGTAGGGATACATTTCATCCGCAAGCTGACCGGAAAGTGTGCCGTCGTCATTTAAAGTTGCGTCGGATTTATACTGATCGGTGTCATAGCCGTTCTTTTGAAGCTCTTTAAACTCTTTGCTGTCCATATCCTGCGAATATCCGGGATAGATGAGGGGATACATATAATTTTTGCGAATGAAATCGCCGTATTTATCGCTTTTTGAAGAAAGCGTGTAGGTGTAGGCGTTATAGCCGTCGCCCTTTTGAATAATTGTGTCTGCGTAGCTTACCGCAAGCTTTTCCTCGTCAAACGCAATGTATTTTTGTTTAACCGCAAAAATCGTTGTGCAGGCAAGAATTGCCGCTACAAGCAGAAATGCCACAAGCGCATAAAGCTTGTAATTAAAGGATTTTTCTTTTTTAGCCATATTCAAAACCTCCCTTATTCTGCCTGTGCCTGAGCTTCATCGGCATTCTGTGCCTCTGCGGCTGCGGCTGCAGCTCTGCGCTCTTTAAGGGCTTCGGTTATCATTTCTTTCTTTTTGCCTACATTGTCGTAGAAGAAAATCGGCACTGCCTGAAGCAATACGAAGATTGCAGGAATGATTGTGTAAATCATAAGCAGGCGGTTAAGGGTAGTGTCGCCCTGCTGAGAAGCGGAAAGGTATGCCACATTCGGGTCTTGCGAAATTTGGTATTTAGACCAATTATAAAGCAGCCACGGACCGAGACCCTTTGTGAATGCCGAAGCAACCTTTGAGAAAAGACCGTAGCCTGCGTATGCAATGCCGTCCTGCCTTTTGCCGGTTTTGTATTCGATTTCGTCAACACAGTCCGCAATCATAATGTTGGGGGTTGTGTTTGTGTTGCCGTGCTGAATTCCGCAGAAGAAGTTGATGATGAGGAACGGAACAACAAGCGCGCTGTTGAAGCCTACGGAACGGGAAACTATGTAAAGAATGGTAAGTGACGACGCACCGTAAACGCAGAATAAAATAAATGTTTTCTTAGTTGAAAATTTCTTGAGCACAAAATTAACAAGCAGTGTGCCCACAGCTGTGCCTATTCCCATGGGAAGCAAAAGCGCAAGCTTTAAATCCTTTGAGCCGAGCAGGTAAATGGCGATGTAAAGTGAAACTGTGCCGTAAACGCCTCTGCCGAAGCCGCAAAGCTTTGTGAGCGAAACCATAAGCAGGTTTTTGTTGCCGAAAACAACCTTGATTGAATCTTTAATGCTTACTTTTTCCTGAGTAAAGGGAACGCGCTCTTTGTTGTTTACAAAGAAAATCATAACAAAAAGAATAAGACCGAGTGCACAAACAGCGGTGGAAATGATAAGGTCAACACCCTGACCCTCTGCATTCTTGTATTGCTGCTTGCCCATAACGGCTTTCATTATGATGCCCACAACCATAACTACTACCATGCCGCCTGATTGACCCACGGAACGCAGGAAAGACGCAATCGAAATTGCGGTTGAGCGTTCGCTCGGGTTGGGTGAGCAAAGCGATCCAAAGCAGTTTGAAGGGCTTTCAACCGCGCAGGAAACGGCGGTGTAAAGGCTGTAAACCACAAACATCCAAATAATCGCAAGCGTTTGATTATTTGTGTTGGGCGCAACGAAAACAAGAAGAGCAACTATTGCAAGTGGCACCGCACCGAAGCCTACCCAAGGCTTAACCTTGCCGAATTTTGTTCTTGTTCTGTCTACCAAATAGCCGATAACAAGCTCGCAGATTGCACCAACGAAGCCTGCAACAAGGAAAACGGTTGAAATCGCGTTGCTCATAACGGTGCTGTCAAAGCCTTTTCCCTTAAAAGCGAAGTCCGCAAAGAATGTGGCGGTGTAATCCGGCATCCAGCCCGTAAGCAAAGCCACGCCGAATAATCCGATACCGAAGGTGATTATCTCCGAGAACTTCATGTACTTTTTTTGCTGTCCTTTTTCTTCAGACATAAAAAGTCTCCTTCCTATTTATTGCGCAAACGAACTGCACAACATAATTAAAAGCGATAAATTTTTATCGCTTTAAAAAAATATTTCACCCAATTTTAACAGAGATTTCACAAAAGTGCAACTTGTTTTTGTAATTTTAAACTTAAATTTGATAATTATTTTATGAATTTGCAACCCGATTTATCACTGATTGTTTTTTGTGCCTTGATTTGGAATTTTGTGAACGCATGCCGGTCATAAATTTCTTGCCACGGGCATTAAAGTGTGCTAAAATAAAAAACCGAAAAGATGAAGATATATATAATGTATATAATATATGTATATATATGAGGAGATTGTATTATGGATGTTTTTGAAGCGATAACGGCTCTTGCGGATTATGCCGTTCGTACCGGGCTTGTTGAGGAGGCAGACAGGGTTTATTCAATAAACACCCTGCTTGCGGCACTGCACCTTGATTCTTATGAGGAATGCGAGCTTGGGGACGAGCCGCAGCTTGTTGAAATTTTGAACGCAATTCTTGATTATGCCTGCCAAAACGGGCTTTGCGAGGATTCCGTTGTTTACCGCGATTTGTTTGACACAAAAATTATGGGGCTGCTTACTCCGCGCCCGTCGCAGGTTATTGAAAGGTTTGAGTCGCTTTATGCCGAAAGCCCTAAAGTAGCCACGGATTATTATTACGATTTCGGCAAAAAAACAAATTATATTCGCGCCGACAGGCTTGCCAAGGATGTTAAATGGATAACCCCCACACCTTATGGCGATATTGATATGACAATCAATCTTTCAAAGCCGGAAAAGGACCCGCGCGCAATTGCAGCGGCACTTAAAATGAAGCAAAGTGCATATCCGAAATGCCAGCTTTGTCGCGAAAACGAGGGCTATGCCGGCAGAGTAAACCACCCGGCAAGGCAAAATCACCGCATTATTCCGCTTACCATGGGCGGAGAGCAGTGGTTTATGCAATATTCGCCATACGGCTATTACAACGAGCATTGCATTGCGTTTAACGGCAAGCACACCCCGATGACTATAAACAAGGCTGCATTTGAAAAGCTTTTTGATTTTGTTAAAAGATTTCCGCATTATTTCATCGGCTCAAATGCGGATTTGCCGATTGTGGGTGGCTCGATTTTAACTCACGAGCATTTTCAGGGCGGGTGCTACACCTTTGCAATGACTAAAGCTCCAATCGAATTTCCGTTTGAATTTAATGGCTATGATGATATCGAGGCAGGCATTGTGCGCTGGCCGATGTCTGTTTTGCGTCTTCGCGGTGATGACACGGCGCGCATTTGCGAACTTGCCGATAAAGTTCTTGCCGCTTGGAAAGGTTACACGGATGAGGAAGCGTTCATCTATGCCGAAACAGAGGGTAATCCTCACAACGCAATTACGCCGATTGCAAGATTTGCAAACGGAAAATACGAAATCGACCTTGTGCTCAGAAACAATATCACCACACCCGAATTTCCGGACGGCTATTATCATCCCCACCCGGAATATCACCACATCAAGCGCGAAAATATCGGCTTGATAGAGGTTATGGGTCTTGCCGTTCTTCCCGCGCGCCTTAAAACAGAACTTGAATTGCTTGAAAAAGCGCTTCTTTCGGGCTCAGATATTGCGGCGGACGAAAGAATAGCAAAGCACAAGGAATGGGCACTTGAAATCGCTTCGCGCCACGAGCTTAATGCCGAAAACTGCACCGAAATCCTCAGGCAGGAGGTCGGCAAGGTGTTTGCCGCCATTTTGGAGCAGTGCGGCGTGTTTGAGCGCAGTGAAAAGGGCTGCGAGCAGTTTGTTCGCTTTCTTGAAAGCGTGAAAACGAATTAAATTCACTTCATAAAAATATAAAAAGGCAATCGAAACGGGCTTCGCGCGCCGCTTCGGTTGCCTTTTTTGCGCCGTGGCAATATTTTCTCCTTTGCATAAAATGAATTGAATAACGAAAGGAGAAAATCTATGTTTAATTATGTTAAAAAATTACAATATCCCGTAAATATCAAAAAGTGTGATCCCAAAGCCGCAAGCCTCATAATTTCCCAATACGGCGGACTGTATTGCATTTAGATATAATGTTGAAGCGTGCGGATGTGAAGCGGGGAGTTTAAGCCCCGGGGTGATCTTTACGCATAGAAATAAAGCTCAAGGGATTGCGCCGGTTTATGATATACTATTTTCGCAATTACCGAGCGCAGGGCTTCGTTTTTCGCTTGCTCCGTTGTGTCGGGCGAGCTTATAACGGCAATAACGCCGCGCACCTTGGCCGCGAATGCTTCCTTGTCTACTTCAGGCAGGGCGGTGTTTGCGGCCTGCTTTTTTTCGAGCTTTGCGATTTCCTCGGTAATCCGCTGCTTGTTCTCTTTGTATTCCTCCAGCGTGTCAACGCCGTTGATGTAAGCTTCCTTGGTGCGGGCAAGCTTCTTGCGCAGCGCGGCCAAAGGTTTGGAATAATCCTCAGGCGTGTGCTTTTCCTCGTCCGGCAAGATGTTAAAATCGAGGTGATCTACGGCATATTGCAATGCTTCGATAACGGTTTTATTCGCCTTGGCAATTGATATTGAGTGCGACACCTTGCAGCTGCCGCGTGCGTAGTTGTGGCATTGCAGTGCCTTGGAAGTTCTCTGAAGCGTTAAGGTTGCGCCGCAGCTGTCGCAGCGCACTAAACCGCGAAGCATATATTCTGTGGGCACCTCGTTGCGTTGGTATTTCGGGTAACGCTTTTTTTGGTCTGCGATTTTAGTTTGCGCGGCGTTGAAAACTTTTTCGCTTATAATCGGCTCAAAGCTGCCGTTCACAAGCATGATGTTTTCGTTGTGGTAATCACGCTTCGATGCGGCGCGGCCGTCCGTGCTCCAGCGCACCTTGCCGCAGTAAACAGGGTTGTTCAGCACATAGTCAACGAATCTGTTATCGGGGTCATTGCCTCTGATCGTCTTAACCCCGAGCTGCTGAAGTTTAATTGCAATCTGCCGTTCGCGCTTGCCGTTGAGATAATCGTCAAAAATCATTCTCACAAGCGGGGCTTCCTCCGGGTGCGGAATTAAAGTGCCGTCCTTGGGCAGGTAACCGAAAACCCTGCCGCTCATTGCCTCGCCGCGCGAGGCTTTTTCTTTCATTCCTCTTTTTACTTCGCCGCTCAGGCGAACGAGGTAATATTCGTCCATCCATTCAATTATGCGTTCAATAAGGGAGCCGAAAGCGCCGTCAATAAGCGGCTCGCTTATGCTGATGACCTCAACGCCGTTTTTGCGCAGTAAGGATTTATACACGATGCTTTCCTCTTGATTTCGTGCGAAACGGCTGAATTTCCACACGAGGATTTTATCGAACGGCGGGTTTTTCTGCTTAGCGATGCCTATCATCTCAATGAATTTAGGGCGCTTCGCCGCCGTCTTGGCGCTTATACCGTCATCGTAAAACACAAATTCATCCGGCACATAATAGCCGTTGCGCTTTGCGTAGTCACGAATCAGCTTCAGCTGTGAATCGGGGCTGTATTCGTCCTGCTTATCGTCCGATACACGAATGTATGCCGCAGCTGTTCCCGGTATGCTGTTTGTTCCGGGCATAATATTCCTCCTTAAAAAATACAGGCGGCAGCCAAACGACCGCCGCCTTAATGCTTATGAGATGTTATTCATCGGAAGAAGCATCTTCCTCTTCATCATCCGAATCAAATTCAATATCTGTTGTGTAGCTTTCATCACTCGAAAGAGATTGCCGGAAATCTTCCGCAAGCATTGTTTTGTTAAATTCAGCTGTGGGATCGATTTCGGAAACCAATGCTTCCAATTCATCAACCGTTGAATAGAAAAATTCTTTTCGGCGGTTTACTTTATTAACTCTTTTTGCATCTAAGCGCTTGTGAAGCTCTGTTTCGAGGCCGACTGCATCATCGGAAAAAATAAAGCTGTGAACATCAAATTTAAACGGAACGCTGGCATCGCCGAGCTCGTTTACTCTGTCTTGAGGATTAAGTCTGCGCGTCATGCCGATTTTAAACATCTTGTCGCCGAAAGAGCCGAGGTTACTGATGATGTAAACATTGCCGGCTTTGCCGTTTTGCAGCGCAACAATGTTTTCTTTCTTAACCGTAACCGAAGCCAGTTGCCCCTCAAGCTCTAAAATTCTGCTCTTGAGGTTGGCTAACTCTTCATCCTCGGCAGTTGAAAGCTGAGCTTTCAAATTGGTAATCTGTTCTTGATATTTTGATTCTTCCTTTTCAACCTTTTTCTTTTCGGCTTCAAGCGCTTTGCGTTCTTCCGCTTCTTGGCGCATTTTCTCGCGAATCGCTAATTGCTCTTGGCGGGCTTGTTCTTTTTTTACATAGTAGTTATATTCTATTTTTACTGCGTTTATAAACAAATATTCAATCTGCCCTATGAATTTTGTTATTGTGCCGGCAATGCTTTGATTGCCGTTTGTCGCAACAGCTTGATATTTTGCGGTAACGGCCTTAACCTGCTCGATTGCCACATCAAGCTTTTCGTATTTTAAATTATAAAGAATATTTTGAAGCTCTGCCTGCAGCGCAATAACCATTAAGGCATATATCGCTCTGTTGGCCTTAGTGGTGTATCGGTCTTTGTATTCCTCCAAAACCTTAAGGATTTGCTTTTCGTTATCTTTATATGCTTTGCGCAAATCGCGCATATCCATGTAATGAAGCTTCAAAATAACCGAGGGGCTTAATTCCTCGTAATCGTTTTCGTCTGTTGAAGAAAGCTTGCAGCTTGTAAATTCCGGGGCGTAATTGAAAAAGTTGTCAATTGCATATGTAACGCTGCCGTAGAGTGCCTTTGAGCGAGCCAGCTTGTTCACTGCTGTTTTTAAATTCTTTTGTCTTCTGCTTTCGGTTTCTGTTAATGAAGTTATGCTTTCGTTTAATTCGGCAATGGTGGCTCTCTTTTTATCGATTTCTTCCGTTAATGATGCAACCGATTGTTCGGCCCTTGCTCTTACATTTCTGCTGTAATCATCGGCTGATTTTTTTATATGTGCGGAATAGTCGTCGATTTTTCTTTTCTCATTTCCGCTGTAATTGTCGGCAGCATTGCGGGTGTCTTTACTGTAAGTATCTGCAGCCGCTCTCGTTTCTTCGTCATATTTTTGGATGTCGCGAATTTGTTTTGTGATTTGATATGCCTTTTTCATCAGAAAACAATAAACGATTAAAAATAAAATCGCAATAATCAAGAATGCGATTTTGTGTGTGAAAAAAGCCACAACTAAAAGAGCGACGGCCAAAACGGGCAGTGCAAACATTGTTGCTTTCGGCATTTTGTTTTTCATTTGAATATATTCTCCTTAAATTTATAGGCGACGGCCAAACGACCGCCGCCATAAGTATTTAATCAATGAACATCAAACTCGATAACTTCGGGATTGCTGTCCGTGCCGGTTACTTTAGCCTCGCACTCCATTTCCCTTGTTGCATTATATTCGTTTGTCACGGTGCAAGTAGCCTTTAGATACCATGTATCTTCGTCAACAGCTTCTTGAGCCAATTGCCCTGCCATGTAGTGAAGCTTGAAGCCGTAAGGATATTCGGTTTTTCCGTAATCAGCTGCTGCGGTCCAGGCATATCCGGCTGAAAGCTTGCTGCTGAGCGCAGCCTCGGTTTCTTTTGCCTTGGTGTCTGCATCAATGTTATCTTGGGTGTTAATTTTGAGGGTTACCGTCTTTTTATCGGTGTCGATTTTATCCACCTCTGTAATAACATATTTTGCCATTTGATCGTTGTCAAAAACTTTAATCTCTTCAGTAAAATCATATCCTGACTGCGCATGAATATATGTGGCTGTGTAGCTCGTTTTTTCGACAACGCTCATTGCATCGGATAACGAAGCGCCCACAAGTGCTTTAAGCGGCACGGTTTCCATTTTTGAAACGGTGATTGTTATGTCTCTTGATGTAATGGAACCGTCAACATTTTCAAAATGGCCTGTTGTTGTGCCGTCTGCAACGGGAATAAATGAACAGGTAGTGCTCATTGTGTTTTCTGCGCTGCCTGCTTCAAAAGTTATTTCGTCAACCGTAGCAATTGATTCATCGGCAATAACGAATTTAACTTCGCTTTTAAGTGTGTCTAATGTTGTGCCGGCTTTATATGATGTTTTAGCATAAGCTTTGTTGGAAACCGAAGAATCGGAATCCTCGGGCGAAAGTTTTATATCCGTTTGAGCAGATACATCGTTAAATGCAGAATTTTGTAAAACGAACGAAATTACACTGCCGTTAATTTTTTCTTCCTTTTTCGATTCGCTTGCGCCGAGAATTAAAAAGGCTATGGCTACAATTATTATGAGCCAAAACCACCATTTTTTAAATATTTTCATCATAATCTCCTTGTTATATAATTCTTGATGTTTTCAGTTTTGGAGGGCTTCTTTACCCCCCCGAATATTTTTCAATTCGCCACCTCCGGGATTATCGATTGTTTATATGTTTATATATTGATTTTGCTTAAAACCTCCCGATTTAAATTGACACCCCTAATTATACAACAAAAATTGTATTTTTTAAAAAAATATTTTTTTCAGTCCATAAAATGGTACTGATAAATTTTTCCTATTGACGATTTCCTGAAACGAGACTATATTATTATATAAGCGAACATATGTTCTAATATACAACGAGAGGGAAACGGGTAAATGCAGGAAAAGGAAAAATTGATTAAAGAGAGCATGGCGTTAAGCCTTGCCGATAAAAAGAAATTACTTAATTACCTTTCGACTTTAAGTAGTCAATGTAATCAAGAGCCTGCTTCACCTGCTCGTCACTCAGACCGCTGATTGCATCAAGCAGCGCATTATCAACTTGCGAGCTTTCGCTTTCCGCCGAATGAACATCATCGGTCCAACCCATAAGATATTCAGGTGTTGTATGTAAAACTGAAGCTAATGGCTTTAATATATCGATTGGAAATTTTTTTATGTCGTTATTTTCGTATCTATACATGGTGGCGGCGGAAATGCCTAATTTTTCTGCAACTGTTTCGGCAGATAAGCCTAATTCTTTTCTGCGCAGTTTTATTTTTTCGTAAATTTCCAAATTATTATCACCGCCCTTTATAGCCATTATATCAGCAGATTTGCAAAAACGCAATAATAAAAATTGCAAATTTGCAAAAAAACGCTTGACAACTCGCAAAAATGCGAGTATGATATACTCAAAGGTGGTGATTACTTGATGAACATTGAAAATCTTGAAAAGGAAATGAAAGAGAGAAAAATTTCCGATGGGCAAGTGGCTGCCGCAATTAAGGTTAATTTGAGCACTTGGTATCGAAGAAAAGCTTCTCCGAATAGTCTGAAAATAGGCGAGATTATAATAATTAAAGATCTGTTAAAACTCACGGACGAAAAGGCCTCATCTATTTTTTTGAATTGAAACTCGCAAAAATGCGAGTTGGTATTGATTAAGGTAGGCGAAAAAATGAATAAGTACGATATGATTTGGGATTTGGTTTGGGGTTTCGGCTCAGTGGTATTGGGTGTGTTTGTGGGCTTGACTGTGTGGGTTGTGTTAAGAGTTACTTAACAGGAGGTAAAAAATGAACAAAAAAGCCAAAGAGCGAATACAAGAGGTTCTTGATAAGAACCGTAATTCAATCGAGGGTGTGTCGCGTGTGCTTGTAACGAGAATTGTTCTTACCGCAGGCAACGGAAGCAATGAAAACCCCGGCAGATTTGAAGAGCAATATTGGACCGATGACGGCGAGTTGCTGTCAAGAAAAATAGTGCTTTAGGAAAGGAAATCATATGAAGAAATTAACAACACTCAGTGATATAGGTTCGGTGAAAATCGGAATTGACGGCCAATTCACCCTTGATGTGCCTAATGGTTATGGCGACGGCGATACAGCTGTTATCATCTGCGACAGAAATGAGTATAAGCCGGAAGATTACGCCCTTTGGGCTTCCGTCCGCGGCAACAACATAAACATTTATGATTATGATTGCGGCGGTGAAGTCATTGAAACACTTTCAGGCAGATACGGTATTTATGTTGCCGGCGATAGAGGCGAATTCCTCAATAAGGGCGCCGTGATTTTTGAGAAGTGGGAGGATAATGAGGGTACCGTGATTTTTAAGACGCGGGAGGATTAAGTATGAAGCAAATAAGACACATCAGCGGTGAGAATGTAAGGCTTATGTGTATAGCGCACAATTTCTACACCTGCGGCGATAATGAGGAGTATATGAGAATGCTTGCGTATTGCGATTTGTGCAGGGGCAAGGATCTTGCAACCCTAAACGAATTGTATTACATAGCGGCAGATATCAAAATGCATTCCTCTACAGAACTAAGCCAAAAACAGATAGTCGAGTTGTTGATCGATGAATGTTGTGGCACTATTAAGGAGGAAAATAATGAATAAAGAAATGAATAAAGACAGGATTAAGCAGCTGCGCGATGCGCTGATTGTTATAAAAGAGGAATGTGCATCATACGATCCGCTTTGTTCGCCGAGTTGCCCCTTTTACAGCAAAACGGCCGGGCACTGTGGTTTTGAAGCAAAACTTCCCGGGCACTGGGAGCTTGACCTTAACAAACATCTCGACCGGCATGCATTCACATAATCAGAGGTGAGAAAAACGGTTATTTTTGAATTTAAGCCCGCGGCAAATCGCCGCGCCGGCAGAAAAGTTGTTATTAAGGTTGACTTTTCCGGCAACGCAAGGTGCGAACTTCAGAAAAGGGCATATCAGCATTTGCCGATGAAAGAAATTTGCGAGCTTGCAAGCTGGGCGGAAACGGCACAGCCCGGGGATGTTGCCGAAACAAGAAATGTTACCGCCTTTTGTTCATAATATCGGACAAACGGCAGCGCATAAGATTTTATCAAGGAGGTGAGAATATGGCAACCGCCAAAGCAAAAGCCGCGCCGAAAAAGCGCAAGGATGTGCTTGATTTTAAGTGCTTTATTACGGGGCTTGACGGTGTTACCCGCCCGTTCGATGAATTGCGCCCGGAAGAGCGCCAAAGTATGTCGGAACGATTAAGCCGAGTGATGAGTGAATATTACTCTAAGCATTTAGACGAATTTGAAAAATTATAAGGAGTTATAAAAAATGGGACACCCGAAAACAAGCTGCTTCGCTTACGAAAAGGTGAACGGGCAGAGCCTTTGCAAGGCATTGAACGAAATGGTGTGCGCCCGCGGCAAAAGCGGAGGCAACTGCCCGTTCTATAAAACGGTTTCGCAATATGAAGCGGAAGCAAAGAAATACCCGGTAAGGAGGCTTGAGGAATGATAAGCGCTTTGTTTACATTTGGCGTAATCGCCGTGTCAACCGTGCCGGCTGTAATTGTTAAAAACATAATCTGCGGCAAGCTCAGAGCGGCCGAGCGTGAGGCACACCGTGCCGAAGCGGCAAGAGATATGCGGCAGATGAACGAGCTCTACAACCTTATTACCGAGGAGGGCACGGGCGTATGAACATCGAAACAATATCAATTCTGTGCACCGGAATAGTGGTAGGGGTTATTCTCACTGCCGTGTTTTACTTGGTAATCGGGCTGCAGGAGGAAGTTAAAAAGGACAAGCAGGATAACGACTGTAACGAAGATTGCGAAGCAGTCAAGAGTTACCAGCGAGTCAACGAAGAGCTCAGCTCGGAAAACGAATATTTGCTTGCAAACTGGAAAAACGCAGAAACCCGCTGCAGCCTTATGCAAGCAGAGTTGAGCAAAGCCAAAAAGAACAAATAAAAAAGCCGCAGACGGAAAGCCTGCGGCAGCGCTGATAGCAGCACTCAAATTGCAATTTAAGTATAGCTGCTTGGCGCGAAAAAGTCAAGGAGTATTCATATGGATAAGAATTTAAAAAGTGATAAATTTTCTTTCGGCAAGCACGGCAATGTGCATATGACCGCCGAAGAGTTTCTCAAACTCAAACAAACCTACCCGCATCAATATAAGGGCTACATATCACATGCCGATAGGTGGCTTGAAAAAAACAAGAATAAGGCAATTGCGAAAAACAAAAAATGCCACTTCGATATGATCGTTAAGTGGATCGAGCAGGATGCCTCCGAGAAAACAACGCGCGGCGTTGCTTCATGGTATGATTGGAGCGCGTATTCGCCGGGCGAAATCCTCACCAAAGACCCGTATTATGCCGGCGTTTCCTGCGCCGAGCACGATATGCTTTTTAACTTGCTCGGAGACGAAAAATTCACCGAGTATTATAACAAGGCAATTTACTACACCGATCGAAATGTATTCAATCTGATCGTTAAATGGTGCGTGGAGGACGGTCTGCTCGAATTCGGCACGGGAAAAAAGAGCGAGCCGACAAAGCTGAGCGATATTCTTGCAATAGCCAAAAAAATGGCAGCCGAAAGAGCCGCCAGGGAAGAAGCGGAAGCGAGGTGCGCGAATGACTAAAGATGAAGCGGAAATCGCATTTCAATACAACATTGATGTGAATTGCGCCGAGATATCAAAAACGCAGCGCTTTAAAATTTCGCAGCTTATAACGCGCCGGGACAAGCGCCTCGGCAATAAATTCGCATACAGCGCCACGCTGGAAGTGCCGCCGCGCATGGTGGCAACAATCGATATATATAAATTACAGTTGCCCGAAAAGTGGCAGCCGTTTGTGCAAGGTAAGCTTGAGGAGGTTAAACATGATACATGCATTAAAAATTAAGCCCGAATATTTCGATTCCGTCCGAAACGGTGAGAAAACATTTGAGGTGCGCAAAAATGACCGTTCGTTTGAAATCGGCGATTATGCCGCGTTCAACGAAATTGACGAATCGGGTACCTACTACACCGGCAGATCTCTGCTGATGAGAATAACATATGTGCTTGATGATGAAGAATTTTGCAAGCCGGGTTATGTGGTGCTCGGGATTGAGCCGACACATATGATTTTCACCGAACCGGATAACATGGCAGAATTGCTTTGACCGAATAATCCGAGAGAGATTATTAAGGAGAGTAAATATGAATGATACTAAGCAGGAGTTGCCGTTCAGACTTCAGATAACAGACAACAGAACGGGCGAGGTATTGACGGATAGAAATGTCGGCTGTATTCTCGGCGGCTTGGCAAGCAATGATGAAAGAGGGGGAATAATGATTTCAGCTTGCAAAGCGGAAACGCTTGCGAAAGCTGCGTCCAGCACGATAACCGTGCTTCAGAAGTTAATGGATGAGCACGGCGATGTGAAAACGCTTGTTCCGTTTTATATGGCGTTGATTAAAAAGAGAAACGAATGAAAAAAGAATATATTTTCCCGGTGCTGTTAATTGCACTTGATATCGGGGCCGCAGCTGTTTATGCCGCCGGCTCCGATTGGCGCAAAGTGATATATTGGCTCGCGGCAGCCGTACTCAATGCCGCAGTAACTTTTTAAGGAGGAATTGCAAAATGTTGGAAGCTGAATGTAAAAGATGCGGAAAATCTTTCAAATATGAGCTTGACGATGAGTATCGCAGAAAAACAATCAAAATCGGAAACGGCTCCGTTTGCGGCCTGGCATGGGTTTTGCCCATAAGCAAAAGGCAATTTGATTTGTGCCCCGATTGCTTGGCGGAATTTAAAGCGTGGTACGAAAGCGGGTCCGCGGTTAAGGAGCAAATGAAATGAATAGTTTTTCCGAAATAATAAATTCGATTGCCGAGTTTACAGTGCAAGCATGTGAAGCGGCGGTTAAGGCGCTCGCCGATGTGACGGCTGCAGCAGCTTCCGCGTTTCTTAAAGTTTTTCCTCGCGTAATTGAGGAATTTAGCAAATTGATAAGCAAAATAACTCCTCCGAGGGTTGTTTTTCTTGCGGCGCACGCAAAAAAAGAATCGCGTTCGCAAGAAAAACACGCAGCGCATATTAAAAGCAATTCAAAAACTGATGTGGAGGTAAGCAATGAAAGAATGTGAATATTGTCATCAGGTTTTAATGGACGGTCAAGAGTGCGACTGCCCCGAAGCAAAAAAAGCGGAAAGAAAGCAAAAAGCCGTTTCGGAAATCTTGCTTGAAGTGAAAAGATTGCAGGACAAAGAAATCCTCGTTTTGAAAGAAAACACAGAAATTTTCCTCGGCGAATGCGTGAGGTATATGGCCGAGTGCGAGGCCGAGAGTTGCCAGCTTAAAGCCGGCACAACAAAAATAACGATTAAGCAGCGTGACGGGCATTTGAGCCTTGAAGTTAGCAAGACCTCAAAGGTTAAAACACAATCGGTGCAAAGTGTGCTTTAGCCTATATATTATATACATTATATATAGGCGCCGAAAACCGAATAACAAGGCCGAAAAAAAGCGAGCAGGCGAAGCTCGCTTGAAGCCTTGTATTCTATCATAAGATATCGACCATGAGATAAAGAAAACACAAAAATAACATTATTTTCCACGAGAAACAACAACGAGAGAGGGGGAGCGGCCGTGATTCGCGAAAGAAGAATAAAAGCGGGTAAGTTATTGGAAGCGGATTTTTACCCGGTGTACCCGAGCGGCCGCCGTATTCCCGAAAGGGCGGCAAGATCGAAGCCTACTTCGGACGAAATGAAGCGTTATAACGCAGAGCAGGCAAGGCGCAGACTTATAGAGCTTGTTAATGCTAATTTTGACGACGGCGATATTTTCTTTACTGCCACAATCTCACCCTCCGCCGTGCCGTCAGATGTTGATGAAGCGCGAAAAATCATGGTGAACTATATCAGACGAGTTAAGCGCCGCCGCGCAAAGCTCGGAATAACCGAGCCTTTTAAGTACATCTACATAATCGAAGCAAAAACATACAAGACCGGCAAGAATAAGGGCAAGACAAGTTATCACTTCCACGCGGTTATGAGCAGAGGATTAAGCAGAGACGAAATGGAAAACATGTGGACTGCCGGAGAGAGAGTAAGCGCGGACAGATATTTGCCGAGCCGCTTCGGCTATGAAACCCTCGCAAAGTATTTCTCAAAGGACCCCGAGGGCACCCGCCGCTATTTTACAAGTAAAAATTTAACGCAGCCGGTTAGGCTTAAAGATAAAGACGGAAGAATCAGCCGCCGCACGGTAGAGCGCATGGCGACTATTCACATTGATGATGCAGATTATTGGCAACGAAAATATCCGGGTTACAGATTTTTGCGTTGTAATTCACGATATAACGAATTTAACGGGCATTGGTATGTGTCAGCGGTAATGGTGCGGATGTAGCCGGATGTCGAAAAAAAAATTAAGGGGGCGTTGTAAATAAACATCACAATAGAGATGATAGAGAATTATCCAAGCTTGGTGCGCCAGGCTGATTTGTGGCGCGAGGAATTGTCGCCGTCTTTTTTAAGCGGGGTTGACTGCTCAAAAATCAAAGTGCAGCGCAGTGCCGGGGCAAGCCCCACCGAGCAATCTGCCATGCAGCTGCTCAATCTTGAAAAGGCAGAGGCGTATAACCGCCTGTGGGCGCAGGTTAAAGGGATTCAGCATTTCGTGCTTAACATCAAAGATGCTGAGGTGCGCGAAATAGCAATCAGGCGTTGCCGGGGGCAGACCTACGAAGAAATTGCCGCGGCCATGTTTATAGACAGAACAACCGCCTCAAAAAAGCTGCGAAAATATATTTCCCACAATTCCCGTTAATAGTGTTGTATAATTAAAATGAACAGAAAAGCGAAAAGCAAAGGGCGTGCCGGGCGGCGCGTCCTTTTTGATTGCAGAAAGGCGGTGAGCTCATGGCTCTTACGGCACGGCAGGATATCTTTATCCGCCGCTTACTTGAGGGTGATTCGCAGCGCAAGGCTTATAGGGCGGCGTTCCCCTCTTCACAGAAATGGAAAGACAGCACGGTTGACTCAAAGGCGTCTGCGCTGTTTCACAGCGATAAGGTTCAGGAAAGGTACCAATTGCTAAAAAAAGAATTAGATAATAAATCTATAATGCACCGCACGGAGCGCATGATTACGCTTTCAAAAATCGCGGAAAAAGGCAGCGAGGATGCCGGGTATCGGATTCGCGCGATAGATGTGCTCAATAAAATGGACGGCGATTATGTGCAAAAGGTGGAAGTTACAACGCCGGATGACGGCACTTTGAAAGAAATGGAAAATTATTTTGCAAGCAAAAAAAGAAATACTTGATCTGCTCTATTATAAGCCCTACTTGGTTGGGCATTGGGTAGGGTTCACCGATTTAACGCAGTTGCATAACGAGTGGCTGCGTTCGTTCTTATATGGCAGCGCCGACCAAACGCTATTGGCGCACCGTGGCTCATACAAAACAACCGTTCTTTCGTTGTTTCTTGCCTTGCATATCGTCTTATTTCCGAACGAGTTTGTTATTTTCTTCCGCAAAACGGACGATGACACCAAAGAAGTTATAAAACAGGTGGGCAAAATCCTCGCTTCGGGTTGCATGCAAAAAATCGTGCAAATTCTGTATAACCGCCCGCTTGAATTTATAAAGCGGACGGACAGCGAGATCCACACGAATTTATGCACATCTATCAAAGGTTCAAGTCAGCTCATCGGGCTCGGTATCGGCACTTCGATAACGGGTAAGCACGCAGATATTGTTGTTACAGACGATATCGTCAACATCAAGGACCGAGTGAGCGCGGCGGAGCGGAAGCTTACTCGGCTTCAATATATGGAATTGCAAAACATCAAAAACCGCAGCGGGCGGTTTATAAACACCGGCACGCCGTGGCACAAAGAGGATGCCATATCCTTAATGCCGAATGTGAAAAAATACGATTGCTACAGCACCGGGCTAATCGGCAAAGAGAAGCTGCGCGAAATTCGCGACAGTATGACGGACAGCCTTTTTGCCGCCAACTACGAGCTGAAGCATATCGCAGCGCAAGACGCGCTGTTCACGAATCCGCAATTCACGGATAAAGAAGAACTTATATACGGCGGTAAATCCCATGTTGATGCGGCCTACGGCGGCGAGGACTTCACCGCATATACTGCATTTAACATTTTGCCGAGCGGCGAAATAATCGGTTTTGGCAAGCTGTGGCAAAAGCACATAGAAGAGTGCGAGGGCGAGATTGCGGCATATCAAGAGCGTTTCCGCCTTGGCACAATCTATTGCGAGCGAAACGGCGACAAGGGTTATCTCGAAAAGGACCTTATCGCCCGCGGGCTGATGTGCGCGTCATACTATGAAAAAATGAACAAATACATCAAAATTTCAACCTATCTAAAAAAAGCCTGGGCGCAGATTAAGTGGCTCGATTGCACGGACCCGGAATACATTTCCGCAATCCTTGATTATTCGGAAAACGCAGCGCATGATGATGCGCCGGACAGCGCAGCTTCACTATATCGCGAGCTTACGGACGGCGTGCAGATTAACCTATTCAGAGGAGGATTATAATTTTGGAATATAACATATTCAGAATGCCTCGCGAGGAAGAATTAACCCCGCTGAAGCTCCAAAAATTCATCGGCGATAACGAATTTATATCAGAGCGCCTTTACCGCCCGCTCGAAAGGGCATACAGGAATGATTACGATATATACTACCAAAAGGCGAAGCCTAACAACAAGCCGGATAACAGGCTTTCGGTGAATTTCGCGAAGTACATAGCTGACACCTTTAACGGCTTTTTCGTTGGCATACCGATTAAGGTGCAGTGCGACGATAAGCGGGTTAAGGAGTTTGTGGACTTATTCGGCGCCTACAACTCAATCGATGATAAAAATTCCGAAATATCGAAAATCTGCTCAATCTACGGCAGAGCTTACGAGTTTTATTACCTTGATGCCGAAAAGAATGTTTGTGCGCAGTATGCGCGGCCGACCGAATCGTTTATCATCTATGATGATTCCGCATTGACACGGCCGCTGTATTTCTGCCGTTATTATTACGACAGCGAAAAGGTTATGCACGGTTCGCTGAGTGACGGAAGCACGGTGCGTTACTTCACAAATAAGAGTGAGTTGATATTCGAGGATTACGAAGCTTTGCACGGCTTTTGCGATGTTCCGGCAACGGAATGGGTAGAAAATGAGGAAAGAATAGGCATTTACAGCGGCGCCCTGCCGCTGATGAACGGCTATAACAAAGCATTAAGCGAAAAAGCAAACGATGTTGATTACTTCGCTGATGCATATATGAAGATAACGGGCAAGCGGCTCGATACCGAACAGCTTAAGCAATTCAAGGACAGCCGCATCATTAACATATACGGCACAGGCGGCGAACAGGGCGATGCGAGCTTCCTGGCGCGGCCAAGCGCAGATGAAACACAGGAAAATTTGCTCAACAGGCTTGAGCGGCTTATATTCGTAACATCAATGGTAGCGAATATCAATGATGAGAACTTCGATGCCGCCGCTTCCGGCAGAGCAATGCAATACCGCTATTCTATAATGGGTAATTTATTCCAAACGAAGCAGCGCAAATTTGAGGGCGCGCTCAATCGGCGCTATAAGCTTATTTTTTCCAACCCGGTTAATTCCATGGCCGCCGATGATTGGATGAAGCTTAATTTTATCTTTACGCCCAATTACCCCGTTGATTATTCCGAGGATGCCGCTGTTGTCGAAAAGCTCAAGGGCACGGTCAGCGATGAAACCCTGCTCAGCAAGCTTCGCATTGTTGATAATGTTGATGAAGAGCTGGAGCGCCTGGCAAAGCAACAGGACAGCACCGCTTATGTAACGGATTATTTCACAAACAGAGTGAGCGGCGAGGGCTCGGCTGATGAGGAGTAGCATATATTGGCCGCAGAGGCAAGAAGAACTTGCGGCAGCGCTTGAAAAGGACGAAGCGGCATTGAAACGCCGCCTGCTGAGGCAATACGAAGCCGAGGCGGCAAAGCTTGAGCGGGAAATAGCGGCATATTATAAACGCTACGGCGAAGATAATATTGTTAAATACGCAGACCTCTTTAAAAAGCTGCCGGATAGTGATATAATGTTGTTGATCCAGAGAATGGATGAGTTTGAAAAGAAATATCCCGAGTACGCCGACCTTATGCCTATAAGGGAAAGTATTTACAAACTCAACCGCCTTGAGGGCCTGCAAGAGAGCATACGCCTCCAGCAGCGCGAGCTCGGTGCAATCACAAACCGCGAATTAAAAGAGCACTTGGCAAGCTTGGCGTATAAAAGCACCGGCGCAGCCGATAAGATAATGGGCTTAGCGGTCAACAGCTCTGCAATGAAGCTCTTTTCCGGCACGGTTTGGAGCGGCGAGGCTGATTTTTCGCAGCGCATATGGCAGAATACGGATAAACTTGCGGAATATCTCAATAATGATATCGCAAACGGCTTTGCCCGGGGCGACAGCTATGAGCGCCTTATAAAGAATGTACGCAGCCGCTTCATCAATGTAGCAAAGAACGATGCCTACAGGTTAATATACACCGAGGGCACCTATGTAATGAATGAGAGCTCGGCCTCCGTGTTTGAAAAAGACTTCGAGGATTACGAGTTTCAGGTTGCGGATAACAACGCCTGCCCCGTGTGCAAAGCGCTTAACGGAAAGATTTTTAAATTCTCGCAGCGCGTTCCGGGGCGAAATTTCCCGCCGATACATCCGTGGTGTCGCTGCCATTACGGCGTTGCAGTTGCCGATTGGGATAAGTGGCAGGACGAATATGTTAAAAAGCACGGTGGTAAAGGCTCAAGCAATAAAATCATCAGCAGTTTTAAAGGCGCCGGCAACGTTTCGGACGACGAGGATGATTTCAAGCAGGCGAAAAAAACTGTTATCGGTACTGCCAAAACAGAAGCCGAGAAAAAGGCTTTTATCAATGCATTTATTAAGAAATATGAAAATGCAGAATTTGAAAATATGCTTATGATAGACAAAAACGGAGCGGTTCATCTGTTTGAAAGTGATTATACGGCAGGTATTTACTATGATGAGTATAAGCCACTTTTCAAGGAAAGCTATAATATACATAATCATCCGAGAAATGAAACACAATATACATTTAGCCCCGGTCAAGATGTTTACACTATGTTTGAAGATGGCACGGCTGTTATGGAAGCATTCGATTATAAATACATTTACCATATGGAGCGTGCCGAGGGTGTAAGCTATGACGAGTGGAACGAGGCAAAGTATGAAGCAGAACAAAATATTTCTAAAATTATGGATGAACACAATTTTTCATTTGATGATTACCAAGAACAAAGATTGCACTTGATAATTGATGAAGCGTGCAAAAAATGCGGTATAAAGTATTACAGGAGGTTAAGAAAGTGAATAAAAATAAGCAGTTAGAATATGAAAAACTCGACAAAGAAATGGTGGAGCGTGAAAAGGAAATTATCAAAAAATGGAAAGAGGCAAATCCCCGCATGATAAGAGGCGAATGTAATACGCCCGAAATGAAAGCATTGACAAGGGAATGGTACGACAGATTTATGGCAATAAAAGAAAAATACAAAGATGAGGAATAGCCTATGTCAAAAGACGATATCGAAGTGATTGAATACAAGATACTGAAGTATCTGTACGAAAGCATTAAGGCAGGGCATAAGGCAGCGCTTAACGAGGTTGCCTGGCATTGCGAGCTTTTTGATATAACCCGCGATTATTGGCTTTATATAATGCACGACCTTATAGAGCGAAAGCTTGTGAGCGGGCTGAAATATGTTGATGCCAAAGATATGGAAAGTGTGCTTGAAGTCGGCACCTTTGCCATAACGCAGGCGGGCAGAGAATATCTGAAAGAAAACAGCTCAATGCAAAAGGTTAAAAGCTTGCTCGGCGAGGTGTTTAAAATCACCCTCGGCGGAGTAATCGGCAGGCTGTAAAACAAAATATCAAGGGCTAAAGAAGCACCATGCGTAAAGCACGGTGCTTTTCTTATGCCCCAAAGGAAATTATATGATAACTGTAACAATTGAAAAAAGCAGAATTAAGGCAAGCGGTCACGCAGGCACCGCCCCAAAAGGGCAGGACCTTGTGTGTGCCGCTTTTACTATGTTATGCCACAGCTTGATTGAAAGCTTCGGGAAGCTTACCGGGGATTCGTTTATATACAAAATCGATTCGGGCAGCTTTTATTTTGAATGCGCGTTGCCGAGTGGGCAAGGCGAGCTCCTCATTAACTCATATATAGCGGGCGTGCAGCTGCTTGCGGCTTCATATCCCGAATATATAACGGTGCAGGCGTGAATCACCTTAAAAGTTACGGTTGAGCAGGCATGGAACTCTTTAAAAGCTATGGTTCGTGAGCAGGCGTGGACCTCATTAAAAGCTACGGAAATTAAAGCCAAGCATTGAGGCTATAAACTATGGAGGTGGAAATAATGAACAAAATCTATTTGCAGCTTTTCGCCGAAGAGGGCGAGCCGAAAAACGGCGACGGACAAAATCAAGCGGAACCGGGCAACGACGGCAGCGGACAAAACCAGGCAGAACCGGGCAAGCAGGGAGGAACGCAAGGAAATGATAACGGGGCGGGAGGAGCACCTGCGAAGTACACCGATGACGACCTTAACAGGATTATCGCTGCCAAAAAAGCGGAATGGACAAGGAAAAAGGACGCGGAGGTTGATGAAGCAAAAAAACTTGCCGATATGAACGCGCAGCAGAAAGCGGAATACGAACGCGATAAATATCAAAAAGAACTCGCTGAGTATAAAACGCGCGAGGCAATCGGCAAAATGAGCAGCACGGCGCGCAAAATGCTTGCAGAGCAGGATATAAGCGTTTCCGATGATGTTATAGCTATGCTCGTTTCTGCCGATGCAGAGGAAACCAACGCGGCAATTAAAGGCTTCGCCGAGGCTTTCAACAGCGCCGTAACTGCCGCAGTCAAAAAGAAGCTCGGCGGTAAAGAGCCTAAAACAGGCTCGGAAAAACACATCACAAAGGATGATATTCTTAAAATCAAAGACCCGGCAGCGCGCCAGCAGGCGATTGCCGAAAACATTGAATTATTCGGAGGAAAGAAATAATGACAAAACTTAATTTGCAGCTTTTCGCTGCGCAGGAGGGTGTAACCACCACTACAAGCATTACTGCTCAAGCAAGGGAAATCGATTTCGTAACATCATTCACGAAGTCAATTCAGCCTTTGCTTGATATCCTCGGCATCAGCCGACCGATTAAAAAGGCAAACGGCACAATGCTCTATAAAACAACCGCCTCGGGCACGCTCAAGAGCGGCGCGGTAGGCGAGGGCGAAAAAATCCCGTTTTCCGAGATTAAGGCAAAATCGGAAGTTCTCGGCTCGATTAACATATCAAAATATGCTAAAGCCGTAACGCTTGAAGCAATTTCTGCAAACGGCTATGATGTTGCCGTTGCAAAGTGCGATGATGAATTTCGCACCCTGCTTTCCAACAAGGTAACAGGCGATTTTTACGACTTCCTCGGCACCGGCACACTTAAGAGTGAGCAAACAACATTCCAAATGGCTGTTTCCATGGCTATCGGTCAGGTGAAAAACAAATTCCAGCAGCTCGGCCGTGCCGCAACGGGTGTTGCCGTGTTCGCCAACACACTTGATGTATATCAATATCTCGGTTCTGCGGCTATCACAACTCAAAGCGCGTTCGGCATGAGCTATGTTAAGGACTTCCTCGGCGCCGATGTAATGTTCATCAGCTCGGCAGTGCCGCAGGGCAAGGTTGAAGCTACGCCGATTAACAATATCATTATGTATTATGTAGACCCGGCAGACAGTGAATTCGCAAAGGCAGGGCTTGCATATACTACGGACGGCGATTTGCCGATAATCGGCTTCCATACCGTGGGCTCATATGATTACGCACAAAGCGAAAGCTATGCGCTTATGGGCATTAAGCTGCTTGCAGAATATATTGACGGCATTTCAGTTGTTACAATCAAAACCGCAACGGAAACGGCAGATACAGGCGAGTAATAATCAAGGAGGGCGGCTGTAATGGATGATGTATTAGAACAGGCAAGGGCTTTGCTTGAAGAGGAGGAATTAATCCCGTCTGAAGCGTGGCTTCGGCATTGGAGCAGCACCGTATGCAGCCGCTTATGCTTGAGGCTGCATGAACAGCACTTGCCGGAGGTGTTTGTTTCGATTGCGGTTGATGCGGTTATTAAGCTTTATAGGCGGTATTTCTATGAGGGCGTTTCTTCGGAAAGCGACGGCGGCGTTTCCGTTAATTTTGTTGAAGATATTCTGAATGAATACGCCGCAGAAATATCCGAATATAATCAAAAGAATTCGGCGGGGGTGCAATTCTTATGATGTGGATTAAAGCGCACCTAATGAAAACCGAGCAAATCGGCACAGACGAGCTGGACAATCCGATTGAGCAGCTTGTCGAATTTACTGCTGTGCCGGCACGGTTTGCACCCTTAACGGATTCGCTTATAGCCCTGGAGGGCAGGCAGGTAAGCGATAAAAGCCGCAATTTGCTGCTCAGAACAACCGCGGCGGTGCTTGCGGATTGTGAGGCTATCATTTGCCTCGGTAAAAAATACGAGGTGAAGCAAACAACAACGGCAGGCAGATTTATGCTTGCGAATTGTGAGGCGTTTAAAAAATGAGCATGATTGAATTTCAATTCGGTTACGGCGATCTCGAGCGCAAACTCAAGGCGCTTGATTCCATAAGGCTTGAAGCAGTTATCAAGAAACAAGCCGTGCAAATGTATAACCGCGCCGGGCACATCGGTCCTGCGGGCGGAGGTACACCGTTTGATACAGGCGAGTTAATGGAGAGTCGCTTTTATAAGCCTAATGAATTCGGATATACGAAAGAGTATGCGCCGCATGTTGAGGAGGGGCACCGCACCAGGAACGGCGGATTCGTTCAGGGTCAACATTATCTGCGCAAAAATATTGAAATTCAAAGCCCAATCTACAAAAACGATTTGCTTAAAGCAATCGATAAGGCGATGAAAGAATAATATGCTTAAAAAACTATCATTTACGGCGGTTATCGCAGCGCTTAAAGAGCGCCTTGAGGCAGCCGGATTAAAAATTTTTGATTATGTGCCCGAGAACGAACCCTCGCCGCTTTTGTATTTGGAAGCGATCGGTAAAACACCGGCGGACACCAAAACAATGTTTTGCGAGGAATATCAAATTGCGGCGCATATTATATCGCCGCCGGGCAAAGGCAACACGACGGTGTATCAGCTGATAGAACAGGCAGAAGAAGCCCTCACGGAAGATGTAACGCTTCCCGAGGGCTTTTGCCTTATATATCAGATGACGGACGGCGTGTCGGCGATTTATGAGGAAAAAACCACCGAAAAACACGCCGTAATGCCGATAAGGCTGAAAATCAGCTACGGCTACAAAGTTAAAATTTAAGGAGAATGAATATGAAAAAGTTAAATTTGCAGCTTTTTTCAACGACAAAAGATTCGACCGATGCTTTAACAGCTTCGGTAACGACTGCCGCACCGTATGACGGATTAACCGAAACGGCGGCGGAAGCGCTTGCCGGAAAGGATGTCTTGCTTGCCGTGTGGAGCAAAGACGGCAGCGAGCTGCTTGCGATTTCGGGTCAGCAAGGCTTAACAATTAACCGTTCCGCGGATTCAATCGAAATCACATCCAAAGATACAGAGGGCGGCTATAAGTCCAAAATAGCCGGCATGAAAGAATGGAGTATAGATAACGACGGCTTATATATTCTTAACGATAAAGCTCATCAAAGGCTTTCCGAGGCGTTTGAGAACAGCGAAACCGTTGTGCTCAAGGTCGTAAATACAAAAGCGAAAAAGGGCATGTTTGCAGGTTTTGCCGTTATCACCGATTATCCGCTTGAAGCTCCGCACGATGATGCCGTTACCTATTCGCTTAGCTTCGAGGGCAAGGGCAAGCTTATAGATCTTGCCGTTTCGCCCACGGAAACGGACACAATGCCGGTTAAGCAGGTTGTATCGGAATAAGGAGGGTGAGCAATGTTTACATTCGATGATAAAGATTTTGAATTTAAATTCAGCATTGGCAGAATTGAGCTGATTGAGCAGATAACGGAAATGCCAACGCTTTCCAGCATTAACCGCACAGGCGGTATGCTTTCAATTAAGGATTTGAAAACCTATTTTGCTTATGCGCTCAAGGAAGCAAATTCCGATGTTTTCTTTCCCATTAAAAAGGGCATGGAAATGTGCGAGAGAATGATTGAGGAACAGGGCTACGAGGTTGTGTGCAGCCTTGTGCTTGAAGCACTTCAGAGGGATTGCCCTTTTTTCTTCCCAGGCGCTTAATCGAGATTGAATATTTGAAAACAAAAAATCCCTCCACTGAGGAGGAAATAAAAGAAGCAAAGCCGTATCGCAACGATATGGACTTTGCTTTTTTTGCGGCCAATTTCGGATATACCCGGGCACAATTCAACGCCTTAACCCCGCGTGAGATAGTTTTTCTTTATAAGGCATATGAGGACAGCTTCGTGTCGCGCAGCTATCAGCTGTATAACGCCTGCTTCACCGCGTTTTATAACGCAAACCGCGGTAAGAAGCGGCGTGCGCTGAAGCTTTTCCGCAAGGCACACGGCGAGGCGGCGGACAAAGAAAAAATCAAAGAAAATCTTGCCGCCGTTGAGGAATCTAATCGCAACGACGGGGATTGGCTCGGGCGATTATATCGCGAAAATGGCTATTTAGTAAGTAAAGGAGGCGCTTAATATGTCTGCATCGGCAACGCTCAGCGTTAAAATCACGGGTGATGCAAGCAGCTTTGAAAAGGCGGTTAGTAAAGCGCAACAAACCTGCAGCAATTTGCAAACCCGATTCGGGGGTATAGGCAAGGCGGCGCAGTCAATCGGCGGCAAGCTTTCCAAATTCGTTACCGCGCCCGCTTTGGCGGCCACAACGGCGCTGGCCGGAATGTCGCTTTCAAAGGGCTTCAGCCGTCTGAAAAGCATAGATGAAGCAAAAGCGAAACTTACAGGCCTGGGCAATAGCGCAGAACAAGTTAAAGAAATAATGAAAAACGCCAATGCTTCGGTTAAAGGCACGGCATACGGCCTTGACGAGGCGGCCACAACCGCTGCCTCGGCCGTGGCGGCAGGCGTTAAGCCCGGCAAGGAATTAACCCGATACCTCAGCTTAACGGCAGATGCCGCAGCTGCATCGGGTGCATCCATGGCAGATATGGGAAGCATTATAAACAAGGTGCAAACCTCGCAGCACGCTTATACGGAAGAGATTAACATGCTGGCAGATAGGGGTTTACCGATATATCAATGGCTTGCGGATGAATGCCACACATCGGCCGATGCCGTTAAGGATATGGCATCCAAGGGCGAGATCAGCTCAGAGATGTTCCTCAAGGCAATTGAGAAAAACATCGGCGGCGCCGCTGCCATTATAGGCGAAAGCTCGTTCACGGGTGCGCTTTCAAATGTGCAGGCTTCAATCGGGCGAATCGGTGCAAACTTTCTTGATGCAGGCGGCGAGGGCGGCGGTTTCTTTTCACAGATTAAGCCGTTGCTTGTTGATCTCAAGGAAGCGCTCGGCTCAGTTGAAGCGATAGCGGCCGATTTGGGTGTCAGCTTCGGCAAGATGTTTGAGCCGTTTGCAACAAAGGCTTCAAGTGCTTTGCAGCAGTTTACTGCGCTCGATCCGGCAATGCAAAAATCAAAGTTATCATCAATAGCCCTCGGCGGTGCGTTTGCCGCTTCGCTCGGCCCCGGAATTAAAACGGCGGGCAAGCTCGCCGAAAAGGCAAGCGGAATGTTTGACGGCCTCAAATCAAGTTTTTCTGCCGTTTCTGCCGGAGTGCCGAAAATATCGGCAGGCTTCATGAGAATAGGTGAAAGTACGAAAAATCTGTTCGGTGTTGAAAAAATAAAAAATCCGTTCAAACCGTTGAACGACAAAATACTGACCTCGCTCGGAACTTTAGGCGATGCAACAAAAGGCGTATTCGTGTCAATCAAGGATAGAATGGTTACGGCACTTGGACCCATAGGTGAGGCAATGGAGCGCGGATTTGCAACTGTTAAAGATAGAATACTATCGGCTCTTGGTCCTTTAGGCAGCGGAATAAAAAGCATCTTAGGCGGCGCGGCTTCATTTATTCCGGGCTTAACGAAAATGTTTGCGATCGGCGCCGTTGTGGCGGCCGTTGTTGCCGGGCTTGGCTTGCTCAAGGAAAAATTCGGCGATCAGATCGATTCGATTATCGAAACGGTAAAAACGAAAGCGCCCGAGATTATAACCAATTTCGGAACGAAAATAACCGAGAATTTGCCGAAACTGATTGAATCGGGCAGCCAGCTTATAACGCAGATTTTGACAACAATAAGTACGCTGTTGCCGCTGATAATCGAGCAGGGCGCAAACATCGTATCATCGCTTGTATCGGGTCTTGCCGGGCAGTTGCCCACGCTTATCCCTGCGGCCTTTAGTGTTATTGTGTCGCTCGTTACGGCGCTGCTCGATAACCTGCCTCAGATAATAACGGCAGGTCTTGATTTGCTTGTGGGGCTTGTAACGGGTATCGTTGATTCAATCCCGGTGCTGATTAACGCCTTGCCACAGATTATAACAAGCATTGTGGTTACGCTTGTTCAGAATTTGCCTAAAATCGTAGCGGCAGGGCTTCAGATAATAGCCACGCTTGCATTTGGCTTGCTCAAGGCAAT
Source organism: bacterium (assembly GCA_963654285.1). GTDB lineage: Bacteria > Bacillota > Clostridia > Oscillospirales > Acutalibacteraceae > Eubacterium_R. The sequence continues at coordinate 8,814 of CAVJZG010000001.1, read as the reverse complement.
TCCGCAGCTGGTGGCAGCGCTTCCGCAAATCATTGATTCGATTAAGGGCGCATTTAAAAATGAAGACTGGAAATCAAACGGTAAAGAAATCCTGCAAGGGGTTATTGACGGCATTAAGTCCATGGCGAGCGAATTGTGGGCAGAAGTAACCAGGGTTGCAAAGGGCATAGCCGAAAGAATCAAGGTTAAGTTTACAAGCTCATCAAGTGGCGTAAGTGCCGATGTGCCTCAGAATGCGCGCGGCACGGATAACTTTGTCGGCGGCTTCACCTATATGAATGAGGGCGGGCGCGGCGAGCTTGCATATTTGCCGAGCGGAACGCAGATTATTCCGCACGATATATCCGTAACCTATGCCAAGGAAGCGGCGCGGATGAACACGGCGCAGGGCGGCACTGATATGGCTGACCTCGGCGAATATATCGTTGCGGCCGTAGCCGGAAGCTCAAAAGAATATGCCGAGCAGATTGCGCATGGCATTGCCGGCATGAGGTTCAAGCTCGGCGATCGCGAAACCGGGCGCTTCATAGCTTCCCTCGGATTTGTGAGGTGAGCTATGAATTTCTATTATGTTAATTCAAAGGGCGAGCGCGTTAATTTTTACGAAGAACCTTACTTCTTTCAGAGCGGTGATTTACTTGATTATTCCTGGAGTTATGACAGCGAAAGCGGCTTTAACTCCATATCGAATGTGCGCAAGGAGCCGAAAGAGAGAAAAGTAAGTATCGGCATTATTCCCGATACCCAATTATCATATGAAGAGCGAAAAGCGGCGGTTAAGTCTGCCGCGGATCGCCTCTTCGATGTTGTCGAATATGATGTGCTCAACGATGTTGACGGCTCTTTGTTCACCGATACGGGCTTTTATTTGCCCTGCAGGTTAATGGGTAGCTCGAAAAGTAATTGGGAAAGCGGTCTGCTGTTTGCTTTTGAAGAGTTTTCGGTTGTGTCGGCAAAAGATTCGTGGATAAAAGAAGTAAGCAAAAGCTTCTACCCGAGCGCAGCTTCAGGCAGCGCATCGGAATATCTTGATTATGATTTTGATTATAACTTCGATTATTCTGCCGCAGCCGTGGGCGTGGAGCGCTGGAATATTCAGCACATAGCGCCCATGCCGTTTAAGCTCACGGTTTACGGCCCTGCCGTTCAGCCTCGAATATCGATTAACGGGCACATATATCAGGTGTTTACCTCGCTTGCAGCAGATGAATACCTTGTAGTCGATTCACTCGGAAACACCGTTGTTAAGCATTTGGCGAACGGCGCGCAGATGAGCTTGTTCGATTTGCGCGGCAAAAGCGAAAGCACATTCGGTCCTATTGAGCCGGGCAACATTGCCTTGCAGTGGGACGGCACTTTCGGCTTCGACTTGGAATTGAGAATAGAGAGGAGTGAGCCGAAATGGAGCTTATCCTAACGGACGAACGCTATAACGATATAAGGCGGCTTACCTTTTCTAATGCCGATTTTGATATCGGCGGCGAAAACGATTTTGAAATAACCTTGCCGCTTGAAGATTTTAAGCCGGATATTCAATTCGGCTGCTGTGTGTATGTGCCGGGCGGCGAATGCGGCGGCATAATCACCGGCAGAGAAACAAATACGGAGGACAGAACGGTTAAGCTCACGGGCAGCACCTGGCGCGGTATGCTCGGCAATCGAATAATCGAGCCTCCTGCAGGCAGCGCATATCGGATTATAAGCGGCGAGCTTAACGCAATAATCGGTGAGCTTATAAATTCAATGTACGGCGGCTTGATAGTTGCCTCGGCAATCGACACGGGTGTAACCGTTAAATATCAATTTGACCGATATACAACCGTGCTTGCAGGCATACAGAAAATGCTAAAGCAGGTGGGGTATAGGCTCCACATCGAATATGTACAGCAGGAGGGCGGCGCCGCCGGTTATGCGGCCGTTTCCGCCGTGCCTATAATCGATTATTCGCAGCGCATCGAGCTCAGCCAGGACAGCCGCGTTAATTTCACGATTGGGATTAACAACGGTATCGTTAATCATCTTATATGCCTCGGCAAGGGCGAGCTTGAACAGCGCGAGGTAATTCATTTGTATTTGCAGCGAGGCGGCGAAATCGGCAGCGAAAAGGCATATTTCGGCGTGGATGAAATCGCCGCCGTGTACGAAAATACAAACAGCGACGACCTCAAGGCAGACGGCCTCGAACATTATGAGGAGTTGCTTCAGGGAACTTCGCTTAGCATGAATGTTGAATCGCTCGGAATTACGGGCGTGGAAGTCGGCGATATCATCGGCGGCCGCGATTATGTAACCGGCATGCGAATTACAAAACCCCTTGCCGGCATGATAATAACGGCAAATTCTCAAACTTCAATTCAATATAACCTGGAGGAATGATAAATTGCAGATTGTAACAGGAAAAACGGGCACGCCGCATATTACGAGCGTGCAGGATAGGGCGCTTAATCAGGGCTTGGCCGGGCAGGGTGTGTATATACTGAGCACCGGGCAAAACCTTGAGCCCGAGATATACAGCGCCAACGAAATCCATATCAAGGACGGCGCTTTGCTTGCGCAAGGGTGCCTTGCGGTTGTTGAGAACGGTTCATACGACAAAATCACGATTGCAAACGGCACACAGGGCATGAAGCGCAAGGATGTTATCGCAGCGCGTTATACATATAACGCCGAAAAGCAAACGGAAGCTATGGAGTGGGTTGTGCTTCAGGGCACACCTGCGGCGGCAAACCCGGTGCAGCCGACTGTATCGAACACGGGAGATCTTCAGGCGTATGACAGCACAGTTGATATGCCGGTGTTCGTTGTAAGCCTGGACGGCGTATCGATAACATCGGTTAATACGGTGGCAGATCGCTTATATCCGCTCGGAAACGGCACTAAGCTGCTTTGGCAGGGCAATGAAATGCTCGGTGGCAGCGCGAATGTGCAGTTGACGGAAAAAGTGAGCGAGCAGGCGCATGGTTTAATGCTGATGTTCGGTCTTGCGGATGATTCGTCCGTTTACGGCGATTACGGCACGATGTGCATTCTCAAGGAACAAATCGAAATCGGAAATCATCAATTCGTTTTCGATTTGGGCACCCTCGTGTTTGGCACGAACTCCCGAAAACGCATAACGATTAACGATGCGAATATAACGGGCGAATACTATAACACAACAAAAGGCACGGCGGGAGGCATAACATACGACAACTCCAAGCTGCGCCTTATAAGAGTATACGGGTGGTGATTCTATGATAATCAATCTTATAGCGGAGGGGCAGCAGCTCAGCTTCGTAAAAAAGCCGGAAACGGTCAAGGGCACGCGGGGCTACATAATATGCCGCTTCAGCTTTGTTTCGGACGAATGGAAAAGCGGCAAACTCCGCGCGATGTTCAAAAACTCAAAGCTTAGTGATGTTTATCACTGCGAGATTGCCGCGGACGGCACCGTTGTTATTCCTCACGAAATTCTTGCAGAGCAGGGCACGGTCAGCATTGCGGCCGTGGCAGAGCATGAGGACGGGGTGAGAGTAACGACCAACGCCGTGTGTTTTTACAACGACAACACTATTTACGGCGAAAAAGAAACCGACCCCACGCCGAGCGAATATATGCAGGTGATTAACGCAGCCGAAGCGGCGCAAAAAATCGCACAATCCGTGCGTGATGATGCCGATAGCGGCAAATTCAACGGCAAGGACGGGGCAACGGGTAAAGACGGCGCAACAGGAGCGGACGGCAAAGCTGCCACAATCTCCGTTGGCAGTGTCACCACGGGCGAGCCCGGGACTTCTGCAAGCGTTGTTAATTCGGGCACGGAAAACGCCGCCATACTTGATTTTCTCATTCCCAAAGGTGAAAAAGGCGAATCATATATCAAGGTGGTAACGATATCGGACAGCACGCCCGTGTTTCTTGAGGAAACCGGACTGTACTATATTCATATTGACAACACTACCAGTCATAACTCGAGCGTAGTGTTGATAAGAAACGAAAAAATATTCAATCCACGATATCAAGAAAAATACTACCCTTCAACGCATGTTGGAGAGGGCACATTGATATGGATAGAAAATCCCGAAGAAAAGAATAAAAAGGAATCGCAATACAACCACAGAGCAATCATAATGGGCGAAGCATGGAGTGTGCTTACTTATTATGATTTTTGGTGTACAGATAGCGTTTGGCAATGGGGTGATTCCTCAACTGAGGACAATTATTTAGGTCTTGAGGATTTTCCTTTAATTGGTCAAGCATATCCGCAATGGAAACTGCTGTTAGAAAAATTCCAAGAGTATTCGGACGACATGACGGGCAGTGTTGTTACATTAGGTGAAAGTGCGAAAATTTACGGTGAGAACATCGTGCCCACATTCACCTACACCAAGCCATCCGAACTTTTCCCCGTTGATAAAGCACTTTCTGCGACTTCGGATAATGCAATAGCAAACAGTGCGGTATCTAAGCTGTTGAATGATGGACACTTAACTGGCATAAAGCTTGTGAGCACTACGGAAGAATTGGCAGCTTTAATAACCGAGGAAAATTTCAAAAACCCCGGGGATTGCCTAATGTTTATTGTGAGTATGAGTGATGCTTCGGCTACCGTTCCTTATATTGATTTCCCGAGTGAAACGGGAATACCGAATGTTCCATCACAAATATACATAGGCGCATATCTGCTTTTAAGACCGACCTCAGCTGTAACATATTCGAGCGATACGCTGGTATTTAGCGACTTAGCACAGGCATCCGCTGTGTTTTCAATGGCTGTTCCTTTATTGATGGGCAATAAGCTTCCGAGTTTGACACAAATACTTGATGTAGCTTCGTATGACGAGTTTGCTAATCATTTTACGGAAACCGAATATTTTCTTCAGACAGTCTACGACCCTCCGTTTATATGCAAAATCAGTTTTGATACTACCGGCAAAGATTTCAACAATTATGTAACATTGATGAACGAGGGCACGATTGAAAACGGCGACTTGCTTATAGTGTTCAACACTCAGAGTTATAATGAAGCACAAAAAGCATACTTACTTAAAGGCGCAACAATGTATCATCCGTTGGATTTGTCGGCATATCCGAAATCAACCAAAAGCTTGCACCCCGATGTCATTCAAACTTGGGAAAGCGGTTGGTATCAAGTAACACACGAGGGTTATTTGGGCTATTCAAATGCCGCAAAATATGCGATTTTCTGTCCCGTGGGTTCAACAGTGTATTATGACGGTGATGTTTGGCTGAATATTATATCCGAATACTGTTACAACATAGACGATATGAACGACAGCAGCTGCTGGAGCTACGGATACTGTGCAACTCAAAAAATGATAAACGGCCAAATATACAGCAATGCGACACAAAACGCAACGCTGTCGGCGGATACATCAAGCCTAACCTTTTACTTATCCGACAACAAAGAGCTTTATATTTGGCTGAGCAATGAAAACAATATCAACACAGGCGCAGAGGACACTTTAAGTCTTGACCTTTTCGGCACAACCGTTCAAATAGGAACGCTTGCAACAGACACAAAAAATATCCTAATTCATCTGCTCAGACTTTCGGGCGATTACGCAATGGTAGATTGGGTGTGCATCACTAACAGCAGTGACTTATCAACGCTTAGTGTGGAAAAAAGCAACGGTTCTATGCCGCTGCCGAGAAGTACAAACAAAGCTATATTAAGAACATCGGCAGGCGTTTTCAGCAGTGGCACGGCTGTAAAGGCGTGGAGTAAGCTGTAAGGGGGTAGCAAAGTGACCGAGTGGAATATAGTCACAGTTATTGTAGTTATAGTCGGGCTCATCGGCACAGTGGCAGCACCGCTTGTTAAAAATACCCGAGCAATGACACAACTAAGCTGCGATATTAAAAGCTTAATATATCGGATTGAGCAGAACGAAAAGGAAACGGACGAGCTAAAAAACAAAGCTTCGGTTCGTCATAAGCAGATTTTCGACCGCCTCAGTGAGCACGGCGAGAAAATCAATAATCACGAGGGCAGGATTTCCGCCCTTGAACATAAGGAGGAAAAACAATGAAAATCAATTGGAAAGTAAGGCTTAAAAGCGGTTCTTGGTGGCTTGGTATTATATCCGCAGTTGTAGTTGCGGTGTTTGCCGTTCTTAAGCTTTGCGGAGTTAAGACGAGCGTTGCGGCTTCGGATGTTATGAATGCGGCTACGCTTATTCTTATGATACCTGCGGCAATCGGTATAATTTCCGACCCGACAACCAAAGGCGTAAGCGACAGCACACAAGCACTTACATATGAAGCGCCGAGAACGGACGAAACGGAGGGTGAATAATGAATTACTCCGAATTTGTTGATAAGTACCTCGGCAAATCAACCGACTATGACGGCGTGAGCGGCGTTCAGTGCGTAGACCTTATCAAGGCTTATTTGCACGATGTTTTCGGCATATCGGCGGGAAGCTGGGGCAACGCCCGTTATTATTGGATTAGCTTCAACTCCCGTCAACCGCTGAAAAACAATTTTACAAAGATTGCGAACACGGCAGATTTCGTTCCCCAGCGTGGTGATATCGTTGTATGGAACAACAGCGTAGGCAACGGCGCAGGACATGTTGCGATAGCCACAGGCGAGGGCGACACGCACAACTTCTATTCCTACGACCAAAACTGGAACGGCAAGCCGATGAAAAAGGTTCAACATACCTATTCGGGCGTGTACGGAGTGCTCAGACCGATAGACCAAAGCAAGGTTGCGGAGGAAAGCGTAAGTAATAATTCAAGCGAAAGCTATCCAACACCCGTCACATGGCGAAATGGAAGCACTGCGGAAGCTGTGTATGCCGTAAACGATTGCACGGATAAAATCGGCACAATTTACGCAAAGAGTACGGCACAATGCTACAGCAAGGCAGGCAACTGTTATTTGATAGTATATTCGATTAACGGCGGTAAAGCTCGTAAAGCCGGCTTTGTGTCTTACGCAGGCGGACTTAACGGCGCACCGCCGCAATCCAAATCGTGGAAAAACGGCAGCACAACCGAGACGGTCTACGCCGACACGGCTAAAGGCACAAAAATCGGCACGATTGACAAGTACGAAAGCTGTTATTGCCTCGGCAAAATTGACGGCATGTACCTTGTACTGTATAAGGTAAACGGAACAAACAAACAAAAATGCGGCTTCGTGGCATACCACGGTTAAGCTGCAGACAAAGAAAAAGGGCGGGGAGCAATCCCCGCCTTTTTATTTATATTTATCGATCCGACAAGTGCAGTTCATCTTTTAATGCTTTAGCTAACAAAGCAGATACATTTATTCCACTTTTATCTGCGGCATAATTTATCCAAGATGGCAGTGTTACATTTCTGCGTACGGCTTTAGTTGAATGTTGCTTTTTATATTCGTCATAATTAACATCAACAAATGTTACAAATTCATTATCTTTGCATTTAATATCTTCAATATTTGAAGCAGCCGGAAACGGTTTATTATCGTCTTCATCTAAAGATAAACAATTTAACCCTATTAAATCTCTTGCCATGCTAATGCAGTCCGCTATAGTATCACCCTCGGTAAATGCATCTAAATCCGGCACATAAACAAGTCGATAAGGTTCGTCTTTATCTTTTTGTTTTTGAATAACTACAGGATAAACAAGCTTCATCATATTACCTCCGTCTTAATTGTTATATATTATATCAGAAGCTTGGGGATTTATTTCAATCCCCGTCTTCTGATGATTGCTTTTGCCAAGTTTTCGTTGATTTCTTTATGTCTCGGCAATTCTTCTTTATGCACACCGTCTGTGTAAATATCGTGATTGCCTCCTGACCTTAAATAGTACCAACCATTTTTCATGAAAAGCTTTTCTAAATCTCGTCTTTTCATATGTTTCCTCCTTACATATATTATTATACACACAAAGTGTGTATTTGTCAAGTGATTTTTTTATATAATCAATAAAAATTTTAGAAAATGTAAAAAATTATCAAAAAAATATTGATTTTGTGAAAATTTATGATACAATAAGAATGTGAATGCTATGCATGGAGCGTTTACATCTTCTCATGGCGGCTGTAATGGCTGCCGTTTTTCTGCTTTTATAAGTATGTTTATTATATCTAAAAGCAATACGGCGGACCTGACGGCGAGCTTGGCGCATCGCTTCGCTATCTTTCGCAAAGATATTCAATGCCTTTGCCTGAACTTAAAGGTCTGCTTACGGATATCGGCACGGAGGAACTCGGTCATCTTGAAATGATAGGTGCTATCGTGCACCAGCTCACGAAAAATTTAACGGAAAAGCAAATTGAGGAAAATCCCGGCTTTGCGGCGTATTTTGTGGATCATACCGCCGGTGTTTATCCTACGGCGGCAAGTGGCTTTCCGTGGAGTGCGGCTTCGATTCAGTCAACCGGCGATCCCATTGCCGATTTAAACGAAAATCTTGCTGCGGAGCAAAAAGCCAGAATCACTTATGATAATATTTTGCGCTTGGTGGATGATCCGGATGTTGCCGAGCCGATTAAGTTTTTGCGCGAACGCGAAATCGTGCATTATCAGCGCTTCGGCGAGGCTTTGCGCCTGCTGACGGATAAAATGAACAGCAAAAATTTTTATGCCTTTAACCCAGGATTTGACGGCAAAAAGTAATCTGCCGCACACATAAAACTGCCGATTTTAGGCAGCTTTGCGTTTTTTTAAATAAAAAAGGAGCAGTCGCCGACCGCTCCTTTTTATATTAGTGTCTTTAGACAGTTGAGCGCCGAAAGGAGCGAAACAAAGAACCACCCGCTATGCGGGTGGGTGATAAAAAGTTATACAAAAATAATCACCGACCATGTGATA